>JAJECX010000003.1 GCA_022821805.1 Anaerolineae bacterium | reverse complement strand
TTTTCAACGAGCGCCTCACGAAAAGCCTCTGGATTTTCGCAATTTTCGTGGCGAACGGCGCATTATGATTTTGAAGCGATTACCGTGCAAGATCGGGCAACTAGGTGACCGGCAAGCATAACGCTATAACGTAATTGAAGGATGATCCAAGCCATTTGGAATTTGCTTACGCAACAGTCGCCGCGGATTCCATGCTTACACGAAGTTCCTCGCCATTCGCAAATGCGCATCAGCACAGCGCAGGAATCGGCGCCAGGGTTAATGTAGCTCGCTCATCGCGCCCCGCGCTTGCAGCTGCAAAAGATGCTGCTGTCTCAAACTTCAAAGCATGAAATGCGACATGCTATCTCAACAGTTCGTATCATTCGGGAAAGATATCCGATAGAATACGCGCCATTATCCATACCAAGAAGCGAGTTTGGCGTGACCTATCGCAAGGTATTGCTCTTTTGGCTGCCCTTGGCGCTGTCCTGGCTGCTGATGACCTTCGAGGGTTTGTGGATCCAGGGCGTCATTGGCCGGAAGCCGGATGCGGAGACGCAGCTCGCCGCTTTTGGCTTGATGTTTTCGCTGTCGGTGCTCATTGAGACGCCGGTCATCATGCTGCTGGCGACCAGCAACGCCCTTTCGCGCGATCGGCAGTCTTTTCGCACCTTGTGGCGCTTCATGATGGCTGTCAACATCGTGGTCAGGGCGATCGCGGTTTTGATGGCATTCACGCCGCTGCTGGATTTTTATCTGGGCGCCTTGCTCAATGTGCCAGGTCACATCATCGAAGCGACCCGACCGGGTATGAAAATCATGACCCTGTGGGGTGCTTTCATCGGTTATCGGCGCTTTCACCAAGGCATCATCATTCGCGCGGGCAATACCCGTTATGTCGCCGCCGGCACCGTCATTCGCGCGCTTGTTTCCGGCAGCGTCGCCCTGGGGCTGGGCGCGATCACTGCGATTGCCGGCGCAGTCGTGGGGGCCATCGCCCTGATATTTTCGATGGCGGCGGAGACGCTCTACACCTATATCGTCTCGCGACCCGATGTCAAGCGCCTGCTATCGACGCCGCTTGGGGCTGGCAAACGCGCCCTAACGCAACGCGACGCTATGCGATTTCATCTGCCGCTGGCGGCCACCAGCGTCATCACGATTCTGGTGAGCCCGGTCATCGAGCGGGGCCTCGCCAGCATGCCGGACGCAGCGCAAAGTCTGGCGGCTTGGCCTGTGATATTCACGATCATGCTGATCACGCGATCGGGAGGCATGGCTTTTCAAGAAGTGGTAATCTCGCTGGACGAAAGCGAAGAACGCCACCGAGTGCTGCGCAACTTCACCATTCGGCTTGGCCTGGCGCTAAGCCTGATTATGACGTTCTTCGCCTTCACGCCGGCGATACGAATCTACCTTAGCGCCATTCTGCAGGTTCCGCCGCAGCTGCATGAGCTGGCGCTATTGGGCGCGCAGGCGGGGATCCTGCTGCCCTTGCTGACGACCTTGCAAAGTTATTTGCGCGCCTTGCTGATGCTCAGCCACAAGACCGCCGCCATCTATCAGGCGATCGTCATCGGTTTCGTTCTGACCGCAGCGACAGTTTGGGGCGGCATCGCGCTGGGCATGCACGGCATATTAGCCGCCTCGATCGGTTTGACCATCGGGATGTCGGTTGAATTGGGTTACCTTTATCTGTCCTACCGGCGCGGGCATGCGGCGCTGCGTCTGCACTGGCAGTCGGTGGTGGCGCCGTCGCTGGGTAATTAGAACAGGCGGAGCAATAGACTATGGGATTGTTCAAGAAAATTCTCCCGCTGCGGGAACAGGCGGCTGTTCAGGATCGCTGGCTGAAGACGCGCTTGGACAGGATCGTGCCCGAGCTGCTGGAGCGTGAAAACATCGACATGTGGATCGTCATTTGCCGCGAATACAACGAAGATCCAGTTCTTATGTCGCTGCTGCCGGCCACATCCATGTCGGCGCGGCGCCGCACGATTCTCGTCTTCGCGCGGACTGAAAACGCGGTCGAGCGATTAACGCTGTCTCGTTATGGATATGAAGGGTTCTATGACAGCGTCTGGAATCCTGATGAAGAGGATCAGTTTGCCTGCCTGGCGCGAATTGTACGCGAGCGCGATCCCGAGCGGATCGGCATCAACCATTCGAATACATTCGCTTTCGGCGATGGCATTTCGCATACCGAGTTTCGGTTGGTTGGCGAGGCCTTGGGCGAAGGCTACGCGGCGCGCCTGGTCAGCGCGGAGAAGCTCTGCGTTGGCTGGCTGGAGCGGCGCAGCGCCGAAGAAATCACAGCCTACCCGCGCCTGGTGGAAACTGGGCGCCAAATCATCGCCAGCGCCTTCTCCACTGCGGTCATCCACCCGAGCGTAACCACCACGGATGATGTGGTCTGGTGGATGCGGGAAACGATGGCGGAGGCGGGCTTGAACGCCTGGTTCCAGCCGACGATCGACATTCAGGCGCCGGGTCAAACCTACCAGGATACGGAGAATCCGCGCAGGACGATCCTGCCCGGTGACTTGCTTCACTGCGATATGGGCTTCCATTACCTGGGATTGGCAACTGATCAGCAACAGCATGCCTATGTCTTGCGCGCGGGCGAGACCGATGCGCCGCCCGGTCTGCGCGCGGCGCTGGCTGATGGGAATCGGCTGCAAGACATACATTTGGAAGAGATGCAAGTCGGTCGGAGCGGGAACGAAGTATTAAGCGCCGCCCTGGAGCGGGCGAAGAATGAAGGCATCCGCCCGCAGATTTACACGCATCCGCTTGGCGTTCATGGTCACGCCGCTGGACCGCTGGTGGGCTTGTGGGATCGTCAGGATGGCGTGCCGGGCGTGGGCGATTATCCGCTGTACGACGATACCGTGTATTCCATTGAGTTAAATGTCACCAAGAGCATACCCGAGTGGGACGGGCAGGATGCGCGAATCATGCTGGAAGAAGACGCCGCGCTGACGGGAGGCGCGATGCGCTGGCTTGACGGGCGGCAGGAGTCTTTTCATCTTATCGGCTAATCGAGCGCTAATCTTCCTTTACAGCCATTTTGCCTTTTGCTGAGGCTTTCTTTACAGCTCATTCCTAGACTGCTGTGGAAGGTAAATCCAATGCAATCCACGAGAAAGAAATGAGCAATGAAGGCACTGATTCGCAATATCGTGATGCCAGCTGACTCCGATACGCTTTGCCAATTCCGATGAATTGGTCGTCGGCCAAACTGTGCTCGCCATTGGCAGCACATTCCGGCAGAGCAGGACGCTGACATCGGGCATCATCAGCGCGCTGGATCGCACGATTCAGAGCCTGACGCAATTCCAGATCGGCGGCGTTATCCAGACCGATGCCTCGGTCAATCCGGGCAATAGCGGCGGACCGCTAATCAATCTCGAAGGCGCGGTCATCGGCGTCAACGCGCAGATCATCAGCGGCTCGCGCAGCAGTTCCGGCGTCGGTTTCGCGATTCCCGCCAATCTGGCGCGGCGCGTCGCCGAAGCGCTGATCGAAGACGGCGAGATGAAGTACAGCTATATCGCATCAGCGGCGATGATGTTGGCTTGAGCGTGATAGAGACGCTGGGCTTGCCCAACGATTTCAGCGGGGTGGTGGTTGGCGAAGTGCTGGATGAAGGCCCGGCGGCCGCTACCGACCTGCATGAAATTGCCGAGATGAGGACGCGGGGCGATGGCGAGTTGGTGGGAACGCGCGCCGATATCATCACCGCGATTGATGGTCAGAGCATCAAGGGAATGGATGATTTGATCACGTATTTGGCCCGCCATACGCGGCCGGGGCAGGATGTTACGTTGACGGTGCATCGTGATGGCAAACAAGTGGTTGAGATTCCGATTCGGCTGGGGAGCCGGTAGGGTTTGGCGAGAGGGCGAGCCAAGGGGCGCGTGGACACTGCCCGCCGGGCGCGCATGCAGGTGGTAGTGGCGGGAGGGTGACCCAATGGGTCGCCCCTACGGGTGGTAATGGTGGGAGGGGTTTGCCTGCGAATGGGAAACAGGTATATTCATATGAGTATTCAACCATAATCGGTGCGGTCGAAATCATGTCCGATATCTCTTATCAGAAAGAATGGCGGCAAGTCGGCGATGGCGCGTATTCCAGCGTTCACCTGGTGGATATTCCGGCGGGACGGCTGCGATTCGAAGACTTGCACCCGATGAGCAGTTATGTGCGCCAGCAGGATATCGCCCGCATGCACTACGCCAGAGCGCGGGCGCGCGGCGAAGACAGCCCGCATATCCTCACCTGGACGGCGATGCAGACCGATCGGCGCGCCGAGCAGATGTTCCCCGGTCTCAGCTACGCAGCGGATGACGGCGAGCAGCTTATCAGCGCCAACTCTTTTCTCACTTGCGCGCTGCGCAAACTGTTGAATGAAGGCTGGCTGCAACTGCACGAATATATCAGCGACACATACGAGTGGCAGGTCGATATCCCGGCGGCGCAGCATGAATGGCGAGCGAGAGCGGAGGCGCTTCTGCGCTGGCTGGAAGAATCAATCCAGCTCGACCTTTATCCCAATGTCGAGAGAGGCAGCTACCAGCCGCGCATATTCCGCCAATTTGATGCGCGGCACAATTTCGTTCGTATCGGCCGCTGCGATTTCATCCGGCACTTCGTGCAGAACCACGAACGCCAGGTGGTATTCAATACGTCTCATTTCCTGCACGAACATGACGACCTAATCAGCCATCACTCGGGTTATGGCGATGCGATTGGCTTGATGGTGGCGGAGAATACAATCCTGCGTCCGCCAGTTTATCGGCGGGGCGCCTTGCTCTACGATGGATCGAGTTGGCGAATCGAAAGCTTCAGTCTGGAAGATATCCAGTTGATCCTGCCGGGCGAGATCCGGCTGAACGCGAACGCAGGCGGCGCAGAGCGCTTCCAGTTGAATCCAGCGGCGCCCGGCAACATCGCGCTATACACGCGCGCCGGCAGGTTGGGGAGCGGAAATCGCCCGCTCGATCGCACCCCTATCGCGAGGGACCGCACTGAATTTGTGCTGGTGAATCGTCAGGCGCTGAGCTGGAAGCGAGGCGGAGGGCTGCAGATCCCGCAGAATGGCTTTGTTCTGTCGCTGGCTGATGGCGCGCTGCCGTCGGCGGTGGCCGAGAGCTTGATTGAGGACGCCTGGGTCGAATACGAATTCGCCGATGCGAAGGATCGCTTGCAGTCGGCGATACAGGCTGGACCGATATTGCTGCGCGATGGCGAAAGCGCGCTTGCGCAAGCCACGGCGGAGGAGGAATTCTGGCCCAGTCGGGGCGATGCGATTGGCGTTTCGCCGGTTCACATCGACCTCGCGGGCGCGGGAGAACGAAAGGCGCGCAGCGCAATCGGCATCAAGCCCGATGGCGAGCTGTTGCTGGCAGTGGTGGACGGCTGCAATCCCAGTTTTCGAACCGAAAAGGACAGCCACGGGGCGACGCTGGAGGAGGTCGTTGAGCTCTTGCAGGATGCTGGCGCGGTCGAAGCGCTCAATCTCAGTGGCGAGGGTTCCAGTCATCTGTTTTTTGCTGGCGGCTTGGCGGGGCTGCCATCGGACAGACGGGGGCAGCGCGGCGTCTTTTACGAACGGATGCTGCCCTCAATCGGCATCGTCGACTGATGCGCCGACCGCTTGCAAATCCAGCCAGATCTGTTCATCCATCTCGACCACGCCTGCCGCTGTGATGCGCTCATAGATTTGATCGCCGCGTTCGCCCGGCGCCAGAATCTCGTCGACGCCCGGCAAACGTTTGAGGCGCTTGACGCGAGCCAGGAGGTCGCTGACGGCAGCCTGGAAGCTGGAGAGATCATCCGCCAGAAGCTCGGGGTCAATCGCGAAGACGAGATTGCCCCAATCCAGCTTCTTGCCCGCATCATCGCGTCTGGCTCCAACGAGCGGACGCGTAAGCACTTCAACGATCAGCGCCAGCGCCGCGCCTTTGTATCCGCCGAATGCCTTGATGGCGCCGGCGAGCGCCTTTGCCGGATCGGTGGTGATGCGACCGTCGCTGTCGTAGGCGACGCCTTCGGGAATTGACTTGCCTTCCGCGTGCGCCAGGTGGATGCCGTACCAGGCGATCGCCGCCGTCGCCATATCGAAGACGATCGGTTTTCCGGCGGTCGGGATGCCAATCGCCAGCGGATTGGTGCCGAAGAAGGGCTCGTAGGAGCCGTGCATCGCCATCAACTCCATCGAGCCGGAGCAGACAAAGCCGATCAAGCCCGCGTCGGCCAGTTGGCGCGCGAAATAACCGATGGCGCCGGTCGGCGAGTTGGTGCGGCGCGCGCCGACGATGCCGAAGCCATGCGCATTCGCTTTCTCAATGGCGAGTTCGGTAGCGCGCGAGACAACCACCATGCCCTGGTTCCAGTTGCCGTCGATCAGCGCCGACAGCTTGGTAGACTTGACGAGCGCGATCTCGCCGGCATCGGGATTAGCCGGCATGCCGGCGCCAAGCAGCTTGATCACATTTTGATTGTTGCCGCGAAGCTGGGCGTAAAGGATGATCTCGAGAATGACCTCGGTATCAGCCGGGCTGAAGCCCTGCGCTAAGATCGCGCGCCTGGTCGCTGCGCGCAATGCTTCGATTGAAACTTTCATCTCGATGCTTTCTGGCGATGCCGCCGGCGCATAGCTACTTTTTGCCGCGCGCCAGACCGTTTGCGGTCAGATAATCATAACTCTGCTGCACGGCTTCCAGCCGGTCGTTGTTGCTGCGATCCTGCTCAACAATGTACCACTGCGCCGTATCGGCGGTCGCGTTCACAATTGCGGGCACATCCATCACACCGTGCCCAACCGCCGCCATATCGCCCTTTGCATCCAGCCAGCCGTCCTTAAGATGGATCAGGGGCGCGCGATCGCCTGCTTGCGCCACCACCTCAACGGCATTTTCGCCGCCGACCTGCACCCAATAGGTGTCGATCTGCAAGCCGACGCTGTCGTCTAACTCAGCGAGCATGATATCGAGGGTAGCCGTGCCATTGATTCGCTTGAACTCCCACCAGTGATTGTGGTAGTGCAGCGCCAAGCCATTGGCGCGCGCGAAATCGCTAGCGCGGTTCAGGCGCTCGCAGACCTTCTTGATCGAGTCGATCGTCTCGAAGTCATCGGGCGGAAGCATCGCGATGGCGACGCTCGACAGTTCAAAGGCGGCGGCGATCTCCAGAATTGCGTCTTTGCTGGCATCATCGGGAAAGGGCACATGGCAATTGCAGATTTGCAGATCCAGTTCGCGGAATAGATCGGCGGCGGCAGCAAGCGCGCAGGGCATGCCGCCGTATGGTTCGACGCCCATATAACCCATTTGGGCGACGCGCCGCACGGCGCCTTCGAAATCTTCTCCCAGCAGTTCGCGCACGGTGTACAATTGCAAAGCTATCGGCTTGATTTCGCTCATCGCTTTTCTCTTTCGCAAATTAATCCTCTTTGGCTCGTATTTTGGCTTTTATTCAGCGGAATTCCAGTGTTGATGCTGTTATAAAAAAGTGACGCCAGTTGCTCGTTTGAAAACTGATTGCCAATCTTTAGCAGAAAAGGACGAGCCACCGGCTCGCCCGTACGAATCTAGCTAGATATGTGGGCGAGGCAACGAATCGCGCGTAAAACCTCTTAAGAATGTGGTCCGTTTATTACTCGCGGCGGTAGATCTTGCCGCGCGCTGGCTATCACTGTAAATTGGCAATATGCTGTTTCTGCTCGTAGTAAATTGCCCTGCCCTGCTGTACACTGAAGGCTTGTGTGTCGCCTAAATCACAGCGGCGATTAACTCAATCCACGTTACTGCCAGGAGAGCATTTATGGCATCGGCCGCCGCCGAGCAGGAAAGCGCAGGCTTCCCCAAGACGCAGAAGGAATCGCCAATCCGCATTTGGCGGCGTTTGATGGCTTACCTGGGCAAATACCGCTTTTGGGTGGCGGTAGCCTGGGCTGGCATCATCGGCAGCAATATCCTGGCGGTAAGCGTACCCTATATTCTGCGCGATGTGGTTGATGTCGGCATCGCGCGCCAGGAGAGCGCGTACATGCTCAGCGCCGGCTTGCTGGTGGTCGGCTTGGGGCTGATCCGCGGGGTGACAGCTTTCCTGGGCCGCTTCTTCGGCGAGCGGCTTTCGCACTACGTGTCTTACGATATCCGCAACGAGATTTACGACAAAGTGCAGCGGCAGTCCTTCACCTATCATGATTCGGCGCAGGTTGGCACGATCATCACGCGCGCCATCAGCGATGTCAACGAAATCCAGCGCTACTTCAATTATGGGCTGATGGACGGCATGAACGTGCTGCTGCTGCTGCTGGGCGTGGTCGTCATCATGCTGGCGACCAGTCCGCTGCTGGCGGTTTTCGCCTTTTTGCCGCTGGCGCCATTGGCGCTGTATTCCAGCCGCTTTGTCATGCGAGTGCATCCGCGCTGGAAGAAGGTCATGGACCGGATGCAGGCGCTCAGCAACCATATTCAGGAGAATGCGCTTGGCGCCGAGGTCGTGCGCGTATTCGCCCGCGAACCGCACGAGATCGAGCGCTTCCATAAAGAAAACCAGAACCTCTACGAAGAACAACTGGACTTCATCACGCAGTGGATTACCTTTCTGCCGACCAGCGCCGCGCTCGCCGCCACATCGACCGGCATGGTGCTGCTCGTCGGCGGCATACTGGAATCCCAGGGGCTGGCTAATATTACGGTGGGCTTGATTGTTACGTTCAATGCCTACGTCTTGCTGCTGGCGCAGCCGCTGCGTTTCAGCGGCTTTATGATCCTGCTGACGACCCAGGCGGTCGCGAGCGGCGAGCGGGTCTTTGAAGTGCTGGACGCGCCGGAATCGGTGGTCAACAGCCGCGGCGCCAAGAAAGCGAGCATCAGAGGACGGGTCCGCTTTGATAACGTCAGCACACGCTACGACAATTCCAGCCACCCGGTGCTGAAAAACGTCAGTATTGACGCCAAGCCGGGCGAAGTTGTGGCCATCATCGGGTTGACCGGTTCGGGCAAAACCACGATCGCCAACTTGATTCCGCGATTTTATGACGTAACCAGCGGTCGCGTCACAATCGATGGCGTAGATGTGCGCGAGTTCGACCTCGACAATCTGCGCGGGCAAATCGGCATTGTTATGCAGCAGTCGCTGCTCTTCAACGCCACCATCGACGAGAACATCGCTTATGGCAAGCCGGACGCCACGCGCGAGGAAATCATTGAGGCCGCGAAGTCAGCCAACGCGCATGACTTCATATCCGAGTTTCCCGATGGCTATCTGACCGAAGTAGGCGAGCGCGGGGTCACGCTATCGGGCGGGCAGAAGCAGCGCGTCGCCATCGCCCGCGCCCTGCTGATTGATCCGCGGATTCTCATCCTCGATGACGCCACCAGCAGCGTCGACACCAATACCGAGCACTTGATCCAGCAAGCGCTCGAGCGGATTATGCAGGGCCGTACCACATTTGTGATCGCCCAAAGGATGAGCACAATTCTAAAGGCCGACCAGATTATCGTGCTGCGCGATGGCGAGATCATCCAGCAGGGCACGCACGATACGCTGCTGCATGATGGCGGGCTCTACGAAGAAATCTACAAATTGCAGTTGGAAGAACAAGAACGGGTACGGCGCGAGGCGATCATCGCCGGCATTATTCAGATTCCGCTTGAAGAGCGGCGCTCGACGCAGAAATTCCGCGACTTGATCGACCGACTGGCCGGCAAATACTCGCCTTAGCCAAGAGGCAGAGACAGGAGACTATGGAACTCGTCAATCGGTCAAAGCAGAAGCAGCGCTCCGAAAAAGACCAGGACAAGGAGAAGGAACTTTCGATCATCGAGATCGAAGACGATCACAAGCCTGGTTTCGACCGCGATGTCACTTCTCGTCTTTTCTCATACTTGAGGCCACACCGGAAGGAATTGGCGGTTGCCGTCGTGATGATGATGCTGAGCGTGATCGCCAATGTCGCCAGCCCGCCGATAATCGGCTGGGCGATCGACGAGGGCATAAGCAAGCGCGATTCTTCGGTGCTTTTCGCTGGTATCGGCGCCTTCGCCATCCTGCAAACGCTCGGCTTCATTGGCTTTCGCATCCAACTGGGCACGATGGCCATTATCGGGCAGACGATCATCAAGACGCTGCGAGACCAGCTATTCGATCATATTCAATATCTCTCGATCAGTTTCTTCGCCGAATACGAAGTTGGCCGATTGCTGGCGCGCGTCATCAACGATGTCAACGTTGTGCGCGAGGCGGTGACATTCGCCGCTGTCGGCACGATCCGCGAAGTGCTGATGCTTTTCGGCATCATCATATCGATGCTGCTCATCAATGTGCCGCTGACGGCGGTGGCATTCACGGTACTGGTTGCGCTAATGCTGATCGCCAATTTTTGGCGGATTCACGCGCGCAGCGCTTATTTGCGCCTGTCGGACGCAAACGCGAAAGTATACGCCGAGTTGTCGGAAGCCTTCAATGGCGTGCGCGTGACGCAAGCCTTCGCCCGTCAGCAGCAGAATTACCGGCGTTTCGAGGGCAGCATTAATATGGCCAGCCGCAGCGCCGCCGAGCGCGCCGCGCTGATCGCCAGCTTCTTCTATCCGACGGTGGAGATGATCGGCGGCGTGGCAACCGGCACCTTGATCTTCGTGGGCGGCTCGCTGGTGCTCGATGATCGGATATCGGTCGGCGTTCTGCTCGCGTTTATCTTGTATATTCAGCAGTTCTTTTTCCCGATCCGCTTGTTGGCTCAGCGGTACAACCTTTTGCAAAATGTCATCGCCTCGGGCTATCGCATCTTCAAGCTGATGGACTTCCCGGCTGAAATCCGCGATGAGGTCAATGCCGATGAGCTGCCGGCGATTGAGGGACATATCCGCTTTGAAGATGTCTCGTTTCGCTACACGCGGGAGGGCGAGCTGGTATTGAAGAATATCAATCTCGATGTGAAGCCTGGTTCACGGGTCGCCTTCGTCGGGCATACCGGCGCCGGCAAGACCACGATGGTCAAGCTGATCATGCGCTTCCATGACGCCACCGCGGGCCGGGTGACGGTGGACGGTCTCGATCTCCGGCATATCACGCAAAACAGCTTGCGGCGGCAGATCAGCGTTGTGCCGCAGGATACGCATCTCTTCTCGGGCACGGTGATGGACAATATTCGCTATGGAAGGCTGAACGCGAGCGATGAAGAAGTGGTGGAGGCGGCGAAGGCGGTGGGAGCGCATCAATTCATCAGCGAGATGTCGGAAGGCTACCTTACCGACATCAAGGAAGGCGGCGCCCTGCTTTCGACCGGGCAGCGGCAATTGATCGCCTTTGCCCGCGCCCTGCTGGCGGACCCGCGGGTGCTGATCCTTGATGAAGCGACGAGCAATATCGACACGCAGACCGAGCGGCTGATTCAGGGCGCGCTGGAACGGCTGCTGCTGGGGCGGACGAGTTTCGTCATCGCCCATCGGCTCAGCACAATCACGTCAGCCGACATGATCGTGGTGATGGATCATGGCGAAATCATCGAAATGGGCAGCCACCAGGAGCTGCTGGATTTGGAAGGCGTTTATCATCAGCTGTTTACGCTGGTATAAGCGTCTAGCTATCAGCGTTTGTTGTCTTCGTTGGGTCGGAAGTGCAAGTCGCTCGCGCGGGTGATGGCAAGTTCGCCATAGCGGTCGCGCAGGCGATCGAGCGCGCTCTGCAAGCCTTCGATCTGCTTCTCGCCGTCGCGGTCATCCCAAAGGCCGATCTGGCGGTTGGGCGCGGCGAAACCAGCCAAGCCGACGCCGATGAGGCGCACGGGCTTATCCTTGACCCAGACTTGATCGAAGAGCCGCGCCGCCAAACGGTATATCTGGCTGTCCAAGTCCGTCGGATTGTCCAGCGTCGCTTGCCGGCTGAGGGTGGTGAAATCGGTCCAGCGCAACTTGAGCTTGATGGTGGAGCCGGCGAGCCCGGCTTTGCGCGCTTGCCGGCCGACGCCATCGGACAAGCGGCGCAGCGTCAGCTTGAGCTCGGCTTCATCAGCGATGTCGGCGGTGAAGGTTACTTCTTTGCTGATTGACTTCGCCTCGTGTTCGGTCAAGACGGGGCGGAAGTCAAGGCCTTGGGCGCGCCGCCAGATATCGGCGCCCAGCTTGCCAAGTCGCGATACCAGCGCGTCCTCGGTCCAGTTGGCGATATCGCCGATAGTGGTCAAGCCGAGCTCGTTCAGGGTTTGCGCGCTTTTGGGTCCCACGCCCCAGAGACGCTGGATCGGCAGCGGCGCCAGAAAACTCGCTTCCGCGCCCGGCGGAACGATCGTGATGGCGTTTGGCGGCGCCGCTTTCGGCTTTTGCGCCTTGCCCACCGTATTCGCCGTCTTCGCCAGCAATTTATTGGTCGCGCCGCCCAGCGAACAGGGCAAGTCAAGCTCGTCATTGATGCGCAACTGGAGCTTTCGGGCGATGGTCTCTATGTCATCAGGCAGAATCGTCACATCAAGGAAGGCTTCATCGATGGAGAGCGGCTCGACGTAGGGGGCGGTGTCGCGCAGGATTTCCATCACCGCTTTTGAGCGGTCGCCGTAGACGCCGCGCGTCTGCCCGACGACGATCAAATGGGGGCATAGGCGAATCGCCTGCGCCATCGGCATCGCCGAGCGCACGCCGTAATTCCGCGCCGGATAGGAAGCCGACGACACGACGCCGCGCTCGTTTGGTTGGCCGCCGACGGCAATCGCCTTGCCGCGCAGTTCAGGATTCAACTGTTCTTCGACGGCGCAGAAAAAGGCGTCCAAATCGAGGTGGAGGATTTTGCGGGTCTTCGCCATGATGTGAGGGTCGCGACCAAAGACGCGACTATTGTTAACGGCTATTGCGTTTAACCGATAGAATATATTTTCTAGTTTAACACAAGTTTCAGCCTTTATCAACGCGCTCTGTTGCTCTGGCACAGCGAGCCATCTACGAATTCGAGGCAAAGCGACTATAATTCGCCAAGGGATTTCAAAATGAGCCCGCAAGGATCATGCATGTCCGTAGCGATACATCCAGAGGCGATTGAGGCGCTCGTAAGTGGCGAGATCGGCGCGCCGTCGTCGTTGCTGGGCCGGCATCGGCAGGGGGATGCGGTATCAATTCGCGCCTTTTGGCCCTGGGCGAAGCGTGTGGAACTGGTGAATGAAGCGAGCGGCGAGCGCGCAGGCATGAAGCGATGCCATGCGGACGGTCTCTTCGTCGCCGACTTGGACGCGAACTGGGCGGATGCGGATTATCATTTCGAGGCTTTGACGGTAGAAGGCGGCCGCGAAACGTGCGGCGATCCCTATCGTTTTCCGCCGCTTCTGACCGAATACGATATCTATCTATTCAGTCAGGGAAGGCATCGTGAGGTCTACCAGAAGCTGGGCGCGCATAGACGCGAGATTGATGGCGTCTGCGGAGTCAATTTCGCGGTCTGGGCGCCAAACTGCTACAAGGTCGCGGTAGTCGGCGACTTCAACCGCTGGGACGCGCGCGCGCACATCATGGAAAATAATAGTGAATCCGGCATCTGGGAGATATTCATTCCCGGCATGGAAGAAGGCGAGCGCTACAAATACGAGGTCCGCTCGCACAACCGTGGTTATCTCGCGCAGAAAGCCGATCCCTACGGATTCTATGCCGAATTGCGTCCGCTGACGGCGTCCATCGTTTGCGACATCAATCAATATGAATGGAAGGACAGCGACTGGATGAGCACCCGCGCGCGGACCGACCCGCTGTCGCAGCCGATGAATATCTACGAACTGCATTTGGGCTCCTGGCGGCGCAAGGACGGCGACGAGTTTCTCACTTATCGCGAGTTGGCTGACGAGCTGGTTCCCTATCTAGTCGATATGGGTTATACGCACCTGGAATTGCTGCCTGCCGCCGAGCATCCGCTGGACGCTTCCTGGGGCTACCAAGTGACGGGTTATTTCGCGCCGACCAGCCGCTACGGGGCGCCGTCCGACTTTATGTATCTGGTTGACCGCTGCCACCAAAACAATATCGCCGTCATCCTCGATTGGGTGCCGGCGCATTTCCCCAAAGACGATTTCGGACTGAACTACTTCGATGGCACGCATCTCTACAGCCATGAAGCGCCGCTGCAAGGCGAACATCCCGATTGGGGCACGATGGTTTTCAACTATGCGCGCAGCGAAGTGCGCAGCTTTCTGCTATCCAACGCGCTTTTCTGGCTGAAGGAATATCATATCGACGGCTTGCGCGTCGATGCCGTTTCGTCGATGATTTACCTCAATTTCTCGCGCGAAGAGGGCGATTGGATCGCCAACGAATACGGAAGCCACGAGAATCTGGCGGCGCTCGCATTCTTGCGCGAATTCAACGAAGCGGTGCATGCGGAAGCGCCCGGCGCGATCACGATCGCCGAAGAATCGACATCCTGGGCGATGGTATCTCGCCCGACCTATATTGGCGGGCTCGGTTTCACGCTCAAGTGGAATATGGGTTGGATGCACGACACACTGGCTTATATGACGCGCGAGCCGGTACATCGGCGCTATCATCATCATCAGATCACATTCGCCCTGCTCTACGCCTTCAGCGAGAATTTCGTCCTGCCGCTGTCTCACGATGAAGTTGTGCACCTGAAAGGCTCGCTCATCGGCAAGCTGCCGGGCGACTACTGGCAGAAATTCGCTGGCTTGCGCCTGCTGTTTGGCTACCAGTACACGCAAGTGGGCAAAGTACTGAATTTCATGGGCAATGAGTTCGGCCAATTCGCCGAATGGAGCGAAGAGCGCAGCCTGGATTGGCATCTGCTCGATTACGAGAAGCATGCGCAAATGCAAGCCTGGGCGCGCGACCTCAACCATCTCTATCGCGAGCAGCCAGCGCTATGGCAGCTTGACTTTGACGCGCGGGGCTTTCACTGGATTGAAGCGAACGACGCCGAAACCAGCGTCTACAGCTATATCCGCTTCGCCGCAGATCCAAACGATTTTTTGGTGGTTGTGTTGAATTGCACACCGGTCGCGCGCGAGGATTATCGCATCGGGGCGCCGGAGGCCGGCTATTACTGCGAGTTGCTCAACAGCGACGCCAGCTATTACGGCGGCGGCAATGTCGGCAATCAAGGCGGCGTGTACAGTGACGACATCGCATCGCATGGCTTGCCGTACAGCATCAACTTGCGACTGCCGCCGCTGGCGATTTTGATATTGAAAATCGCTGAACGGTAAGGATCGCCGTAAAACCTTTTACCACCGAGGACACCGAGAATAAAGAGGGTCGCGTAGATACTGACCGCCGACACTGACCGTCGACACTGAGGGTTGCGCGGGTCGAGTTGGAGGCGGGCGAGACAAGGGGCGCGTAGACACTGCCCTCCGCTCGCCCCTACGGTTTTCTATGCAAAAGTAGGACGGAAACAGGCGAAGTTTATCGGTATGCCGGCTGTCAATCGCGATGGCTAGCTTGCAGTCTTGCGGTGTGGGGATGGAGTGAGCAGAGCTGCTATCAGAACGAGCAGGCACAATCCGGCGCCGAGCCACAGCACAGGTTCATAGTCGCCGCTCGCGTCAAAGCTCAAGCCAAAAATCGCCGGTCCGAGCGCGCTTCCGATAACGCTTGAGGTATAAACGAAGCCGCGAATCTCGCCCTGGAAGCGGCGCCCGAAGAGGTTAGGCCAGACGGCGCCATCAAAGACATAGCCGATGCCCATGCCCAAGCCGAAAGCCAGCGCATACATGATGAGCAGCCAGGTATCGCGCATGACCATCGCCAGCGCGCAGGCGCTGAGCAAAGCCAGCATTTGCAGGGCGGCTACGTAAGACGGTTTGACGCGGTCAATCAGGTAGCCGGCGAGCAGCGCCGAAGCAGCGGCGAAAAGCGAGATCAGGGCAAAGGTCTCGGTGGTGACTTGGGCGCTGTGGTCAAGCAGGGCAAATATCGAGACCTGGTGCAAGATCAGCCCGGTGCCCCAGGCGGAAGGCAGAATGCGCGCGGCGATGAAGACCCAGAGGATGGGCGTGCGGATTGCCTCAGCCAGGGTCCAATTGTCCTCGATGTCGGCTTTTTGGTCGTCTATATCGCCCGGCTGGCTCGCGGCATTATCGGGCAGCAGTCCGTATTGCTCGGGCCGATTCCGCATCAGCAAGGCGAAAGAGGGAATCACCAGCGCAGCCACGCCGACGCCCAAGGCGATGAAGGCTTGCCGCCAATCAAGCGACTCCAGCAGCAGCCGCAGCAGATTTACATATATGCCTTGAAACAAGGCGAAAACCAGCGCCAGGAGCGACATCATGCGGCCGCGCCGCTGGCGAAACCAGTTCGCGACCGAGGTTGAGCTCACCAGCGTCAAGGCGCCCTGCCCCAAACCGCGCAAGCCGGCGAAGGCGAAGAAAAGCATAATCGGACCGTTGATGAGCGAGCTCAGCATCAGCACGATGAAAAAGAGGACGCCGATGACCACGCCAACGTGGCGATTGCCGAGAGAATCAATCCGCCGGCCGACCCAGGTCAGCCCGAGCGAGGCGACGAAGGTGCCCGCGCCATAGAGGCTGCTAACGGTGGTGCGGTCGAGGCCGAAGTCTTCGATGAAGAAGTCCATAAAGAGCGAGACGGAGAAGCTCTGGCCCGGCGAGCTGCAGATAGCGCCGATCAAGGCGACGAGCCAGACGATCCAGCCATAATAGACGGGGCTGGCAGCCACCAGCCGGCTTGCGCCCGGCACGCGGGGCGTCAGAAGTCTCACGATTTTGCTTGTCTCGCTCGGGTATGCAATTCGCAAGATTATAAAACTCTAGCGGAGAAATGACAGCCAATCTGACTGCCTCATGTTAGAATCTACGCTTAGTATGTTAGAGTTAAAATATAGACTGCCTCGTCAAGATGGCTTGCCGCCGCCGAGCCGCTGGCTGACCGCTACCGCTATACTTTTTTCCGCGAAGGCTGACATACCATGAAGATCCCATCCGACCTCACGATTGCCCAGAGCGCCAAGCTGGTTCACATCAATGAAATCGCTGAACAGATGGGGCTCGACCCGGAAAGCGACCTGGAACATTACGGCAAGCATGTCGCCAAGATCAACCTGGAAGCGCTCGACCGCTTGCAGTCGCGACCGGACGCCAAATATGTTGATGTAACCGCGATAACGCCGACGCCCCTGGGCGAGGGCAAATCGACTACCACCGTCGGCATCGGCCAGGCGATGAAGCATATCGGCAAGAAAGCCATCATCACGGTGCGGCAGCCGTCGCAGGGTCCGACTTTTGGCATCAAAGGCGGCGCGGCCGGCGGCGGTTACAGTCAGATCGTGCCGATGGAGAATTTTAACCTGCATCTAACTGGCGACATCCACGCCATCAGCGCGGCGCATAATCTAATCGCGGCGATGCTGGACGCGCACATTTATCACGGCAACGCGCTGAATGTCGATATCCATAATATCGACTGGCGCCGCGTGGTCGACCTCAATGACCGCGCGCTGCGCAATATCATCGTCGGTTTAGGCAAGCGCTTTGACGGCGTGCCGCGACAATCGGGCTACGATATCACGGTCGCGTCCGAGATCATGGCGATTTTGGCGCTGACGACCTCGCTGCAGGATATGCGCAAGCGCATCGGCAAGATGGTCATCGCCTACGACCGCGACAAGAATCCGGTCAGCGCCGAGGACATCAAGGCGGCCGGCGCCGCTACGGTGCTGATGAAAGAAGCGATCAAGCCCAATCTGATGCAGACGCTGGAGAATACGCCGGCGCTGGTGCATGCCGGTCCCTTCGCCAACATCGCGCACGGCAATTCGTCAATCATCGCTGATTTGATCGCGATGAAGTGCGGCGACTATGTGGTCACTGAATCCGGCTTTGGCGCCGATATCGGGGCGGAGAAATTCTTCAATATCAAGTCGCGCATCAGCGGGCTGAAACCAAACGCCGTCGTGTTGGTAGCCACCATCCGCGCGCTAAAGGCGCATACTGGCAAATACGCCATCATCCCGGGTCGTCCGATTGATCCGGCCTTGAAGGAAGAGAACGTGGCCGATGTCGAAGCTGGCTCGGTGAATATGGCGCGGCACCTGGAGAATCTCCAGAAGTTCGGCGTCAATCCGGTGGTCGCCATCAATGTTTTCGCCGATGATACTGGCGCCGAAATTGATGCCGCGCGCGAAATCGCCTTGGCTAATGGCGCGACGGGCGTGGCGGTGGCGAGGCACTGGGCGGAAGGCGGCGCGGGCGCGGCGGAACTGGCTGAGATGATCGTCTCTGCTTGCGAGATGCCAAATGCGTTTCGCCTGCTCTACCCGGATGACATGTCGATCAAGGACAAGATCAAAACAATCGCGACCGAAATCTACCGCGCTGATGGCGTTGACTACGCGCCGATCGCCAGTCGCAAGATCCGGCAGTATGAAGAGCAAGGATTGCGCTCGCTGCCGATTTGCATGGCGAAGACGCATCTCAGCTTGAGCGACGATCCCAAGCTGAAGGGCGCGCCCGATGGCTTCCGCATCAGCATCACCGATATTCGCGCTTCGGCGGGGGCGGGGTTCATTTATCCGCTTTGCGGCGATGTGCGCACGATGCCGGGTTTGGGTCGGCGTCCGGCGGCGATGAATGTCGATATTGACGAAGACGGGGTGGTTGTTGGATTGTTCTAGTTTGACATCGCATTTCGGTCGATAGCGCGCCTAGGGGAAGTGAGAGATCTCGCAACCATTTCATATTGCCAGCACCACTCTGTGTTTTTCACCACCGAGGATACAGAGGGCACAGAGATTTCTTGTTCAGCAGTGGCGCGGGCGACTCACAGGGTTGCGTAGACACTAAGCGTCAATCGCCCCTACAAGGAGGTCTCATTGGCAGAGGCAGCAAAGAGCGAATCGTCGATTAGCCGCCACGCTTTCCATTATCAACCGCCGGCGATTGATGGCGACTTCCTGGGCAAGCACATTATCTCCGTCGACCAATTCCAGCGGCGCGACCTCGATATTCTTTTTGACGCCGCCACATCGATCCGCAAGCGCATCCGCAGCCATGACCGCGGCTTGACCGAGCTTTGCGCTGGCAAGGTGATGGCATCGTTGTTTTTTGAAGCGAGCACGCGCACCGATATGTCCTTCCAAGCGGCGATGAGGCGGCTGGGCGGAGATGTGATCGCCGTCAGCAACGGCGTGCGTTTTAGCTCGATGTACAAAGGCGAAAACCTGTCCGATACGATTCGCGCCACCGGCTGCTACTCGGATGTGATCGTGCTGCGCCATCCGGAAATCGGCTCGTCTTACGAAGCCGGCTATTATCTCGACCTGCTCAACGGGCGCATCGACAATCCGACGGTGGCGATCAGCGGCGGCGATGGCATCGGCGAGCATCCGACGCAAGCGCTGCTCGATATCTTCACGATTTTCGACCAGAAGAAATCGCTTGACGGCTTGACAATCACGCTGGTCGGCGATCTCAAGCATGGGCGGACGGTGCATTCGCTGGCGAAGCTGATCGCTTACTACGACGCGGCCGATGTGCGGCTCTGCTTGGTGGCGCCGGCGAGCCTGACGATGCCGAGAGAGATCACCGACCTGGTCATGGCGCATGGCATTTCGGTTCGCCAAACCGAGGAGCTAATGGATGTCATCGCCGAGACTGACGTCATCTATTGGACGCGCATACAAGAAGAACGATTCGACGACGCCGACGTATACAGCCGGACCAAAGACCGCTTCATCATGACGCCGGATCTGCTGTCCTGGGCGCCGTCCGATGCTATTTTGATGCACCCGCTGCCGCGCAAGCACGAAATGGGCAGTCGCGAAGATCACGATATTCTGGACAGCGATCGGCGCTCGATTTATTTTGAACAGATGGAGAACGGCATGTTCGTGCGCATGGCGCTGCTGGTCAAGGTGCTGCGCGGAGTTTATGTCTGATGCCAAAAATCAAGATCCAAGGCATGATCGACCCGCATACCCATCTGCGCGATCTTGATTGGTCTCACAAAGCGACATTCGAGTCGGAAACGAAAGCGGCCATCGCCGGCGGCTATTGGGCGGTTTTCGATATGCCCAATACCGCGCCCTCAACGATAGACGACGCCCGGCTGACGGGAAAGCTGGCGCGGATCGACAGGCAAGCGCACTGCGATTTCGGGCTTTATTTCGGCGCCTCGCAGACTGACAACAGCGCCGAGTACGAGCGGATCGCGGCGCGCGTCTGCGGGCTCAAGATCTACAATAATTCGACCACGGGCGACTTGCTGATCGACTCGAGCGCCATGCGCGAGCGCCATTACCGCGCCTGGACCACCAACCGCCTGATTGCGGTTCACGCCGAGGGCGAAACGGTGGCCAACATTCTCGACCTCGCGCGCAAATACCGCCAGCCGACCCACTTTCTGCACATCAGCAGCGAGTACGAGATCAATCTGCTGACGCAGGCGAAACAGGACGGCTTGCCGATCACGGTGGGGGTTTGCCCGCATCATCTGTTTCTGACGGAAGATGATCTGCCGGACTTGGGCGGATATGGGCGCATGAAGCCGGAACTCAAGCGCAAATCGGATCAGCGGGCGCTTTGGCGGGCGATTCGGCTGGGCGCCGTCGATATCATCGAATCCGATCATGCGCCGCATACAGTAGCGGAAAAAGAGGCTCAGCCGCCAGCCTACGGCGTGCCCGGAGTGGAAACGACATTGCCGCTGCTTATGCAGGCGGTGAGAGACGGACGCCTGCCGCTGCAGCAAGCTTGTGACATGGTCTCGCTGAATGTGCAGCGCATCTGGGGCATCACGCCCCTGCCGAAGACTTATACCCTTGTCGATACCGATCAGAGCTACGTGATTGATCGGCGGCAACTCATAAGCAAATGCGGCTGGACGCCCTTTGAGGGCATGCGCGTCTGCGGTAAAGTCATCGAAGTTTGGATTCGGGGCCATCAAGTATACGATGGGGAAAAGGTCTTGAGCAAAGCCGGTTTCGGCCGCAATCTTTTTGGGTTTGTCGCATGAGCGCGGGTTTTAGAACTGTTCTGCTGAAAACGCTGGATGCGGCCGGTCAGGCGCTGAACCGCGGCGTCGTGTTTCGGCGATCGGCGCAAGGCTCGCATGACACGGCAATCCGAGCCCTCCGCGCTCTCGACCGGGCGCCGCTGGCGCCGGCTATTGCCGCCGCGCTGCACGACCTGACCTTTCGCAAAAGCTATACGACAGTCGGCGGCGCGCGCTTGTCTCAGCGACTGATTCTGGCGGCTGGATTGGTCAAGGGCGATGGCTTCGCCGATGAGGAGAGGGCGATCAGCGCAGCGGAATCGGGCGGCAATATCATGCCCGGCTGGCGGATCGCGCCAGCGCTGATGGGAACGGTGGAATTCGGCTCCTTCACCCGTCATCCGCGCCTGGGCAACACAGGCGCGGTGGTCTGGCGAAACGAGGAGACAAAATCGACGCAGAATCGCGTTGGTCTGCGCAATCCCGGCGCGCGCGCAGCCGCCATCTTCCTTGGCGAGCGCCGCCAAAAGCTGCCGAGCGAATTTGGGATCAATATCGCCGTTTCGCCCGGCGTCGACGATATCGAGAGGCAAACAGGCGATGTGTTGGAAGCGCTATCGTTTTTTCTGGATGCCGGCGTGCATCCTAGCTGGTTCACGCTCAACTTGAGCTGCCCGAATACCGAAGACGACCCGCAGGGGCATCAGCTGGAAGCGGAGACGAGGCAGCTATGTGGTGCTTTGGTGGAGCGTTTACAAGCGCGCAACCTGGAGATTCCGCTTTGGGTGAAGATCAGTCCCGGGCTTGCGACTGAACAATACCGTGCGCTTATGCGCGTCTTTGATGAGGTCGGCGTAAGGGCGGTCATCGCCACCAATACGCTGGCGCAGCCCAGCCCGGACGGCCGCGCCCTGCAAGCCGGGGTCGGCGGCGGCGACCTGTTTCCGGCGGCGTTGGAGGCGGTGCGGCAGTTGCTGGCGGAGAAGAAGCGCCGCGATTACACCGTTGACGTGATCGCCTGCGGCGGCATCCTTGATGGCTCGAGCCTGCGGCAATATGAACGTTTGGGTGTCAAGGCGGCGCAATATTGGTCGGCGCTGGTCTATCGCGGTCCTTTTGCCGCCGCCATCATCGAAAGCGAACTGGCTAGCAATGACAGCAAATACGAAGCGGTCCAGCGCGAAAGCCTTGCTTGATATCGGCGCGATCGGTTTTTCGCCCGATGCGCCAATCACCTTTAAGTCGGGCATTCAATCGCCGGTCTACGTCGACAATCGCCAACTGATTTATCATCCGGCCGCTTGGCGGAGCATCATTGCGGGATTTCGGTCGCTGGTTGACGTTCGGCGGCTGGAGTACGACCTTATCGCCGGCGTTGCAGTCGGCGGCGTTCCACATAGTTCGGCGCTCGCCTTTACGCTGGAGAGGCCATCAGTTTTCATCCGCAAGGAAAGCAAGGGACACGGCCGGAGCCAACGCATCGAAGGCGGCGATGTAGCTGGGCGCCGCGTCATGCTAGTGGAAGATTTGGTAACGACTGGCGGAAGCAGCCTGTCGGCGGTTGACGCGCTGCGTGATGCGGGCGCCCAAGTGACGGATGCGCTGGCGATCGTCAGCTATGGTTTCGCAGAAGCCGCGTCAGCTTTCGCCGACGCGGATGTGGCGCTTCATACCTTGACCGATATCGAGACGCTGCTAGAACTGGCGCATGAACGGGGTACGCTGAATCATGATCAGGTCGCGGTAGTCGAACGTTGGCTGGCTGATCCATACACTTGGAGCGCTGCAAATTGATGCGCGCCGGCGACAAATACAATGCCCGCGTCGAGGCGGCGAATTCGCTGCTCTGCGTCGGGCTCGACAGCGATATTGAGAAGCTGCCCGCGCGCTTCCGCGGCGCCGAATCGCCTCAGTGGGTTTTCAACCGCCACATCATTGACTCGACCGCTCAGTACGCAGCCGCCTTCAAGATCAATATGGCATTTTACGAGTCGGAGGGCGCCGAAGGCTGGCACCAGCTTGCGCGGACGATGGCATACCTGCGCGAGCGCTATCCCGATATCCTGCGGATCTGCGATGCCAAGCGCGGCGATATTGGCAATACCAGCGCCGCCTACGCCCGCGCCATCTTTGAGACGCTGGATTTTGACGCGGTCACGCTCAATCCATATCTCGGGCGCGACGCGCTGCAGCCCTTCCTCGATTACGAAGCGCGGGCTTGCATCATCCTCTGCCGCACGTCGAATCCGGGCTCGGCTGAGCTGCAGAATCTACGATTTGGCGACCGACCGCTGTGGCAGATTGTCGCGGAAAAAGTCGCCTGCGAGTGGAATAAAAACGGCAACTGCATGCTGGTCGCTTCGGGCCGGGATCCGGCGGAAATGGCGCAGATTCGCGCCATCGCAGGCGAGCTGACCCTGCTCGTGCCCGGCATCGGCGCGCAAGGCGGCGACGCAAAAGCCGCCATCGAAGCTGGGCTCAACCGCGAGAAAGGCGGCTTAATCATCAATTCGTCGCGCGGCATCATTTTTGCCGAAGATCCGGCGAGGGCGGCCTGTTCGCTGCGCGACACGATCAATGTTTTTCGTTTTGCCTGAACGCAGGCGGCGGCGCAGATCTGCCACTAATGCAGCTTTCATGCCAATCTGCGTCCCCCACTCGATGATGAAGTAAGTAGCCCAGCGAGACGATAAAAGCCAATAATGACCCAACCGCCTGCATGCGCTCGCATATTCGAGAAAACCAGCGTTATCAAGTGTACTGTGGCGGAGATCACGCGCTTTCATGAGGCGCCGCGCGCCCTTGCCGCCTTGACGCCGCCGCCAATAATCATGCGGGTAAAGCGCGACGATCGCCGGGCAATCACCGAAGGCGAGATCGATTTCACGCTATGGTTTGGTCCGCTTCCCATCCGATGGGTCGCGCGACACGAAGCCGGTCCCTCGCCCAATTCATTCGCCGATGCGCAGGTGAAAGGTCCGCTCGCCTATTGGCGGCATGAACATATTTTTCGGGAAGTCGCCGGCGGCGTCGAATTGACCGACCGCGTCACGCTGGCTCATCGCCGCGGGCTCATCGGCCTGCTGACGCGGCTGGCTTTCGATGGCATTCCATTACGCCTGCTATTCGCTTATCGTCACTGGCGAACGCGGCAGGCTCTGTAATCCTATTAGCGCGGCGCTAATCAATTTGCCAAGTTGCGGCGCTTGCTGTATCTTACTTTCACCTGCTGACTGCCATCCTGAACCGCAGCCATGAAGGCGAACTCCGCATTCTATTCCAAGGCGCGCCGAGCCGCGTTTCGCGCAACCAGCGACGCCATTAACGACGGGCTATCGCATGGCTAAGTCTGTTGTTGTCATCGGCGGAGGCTTGGGCGGCTTGGCGGCTGCGATACGGCTGGCGCACGCTGGCCTTGACGTTACCGTTTTGGACAAGAACGCGCAGGTCGGGGGCCAGATCCACGACTACGAGGCGGCCGGATTCCGCTGGAGCATGGGTCCGCCCGCACTCGCCGCGCGACCCTTGATGGAGGAACTGTTCCACGATGTAGGGCGCGAGCTCAAAGACTACCTGCGTCTGCTGCCGATCGATCCACAGACGCGTTATTTCTTTTCCGATGGCGCGACCTACAATACGCGCCTTGATTGGTCAGCGACCGCGGCCGAGATCGCCCGGATAGAGCCGCAAGATGTCTCAGGTTATCTGCGTTACCTGGCATACGCGGCGCGCATCCACCAACTGCGCGGCTACGGTTTTGGCGGGTCGCTGCGCCGAAGCTGGTTGCGCGCCGATCCATTCGCCAGCGCCGATGCCGCCACTCGGCGATTCGTCCGCTCGGACAAGCTGCGGCGCGCGCTTTTGCATCATGCCAGCCAAAGCGGCGGCAGTCCATTCGCTGTCTCCGCCGCCTACAGCGAACTGGCGCATGCCGCCCTGAACAGCGGCCTGTGGTATCCGCGTGAAGGCATCGCCTCGATAGTGGGAGCGCTGGAAAACGTCGCCGCTGAGTTCAAGGCAAGCATCCGTGTTGGCAGCCCGGTCGCGCGCATCGAGGTAGAGCAAAACAAGGCAATCGGTGTGGCGCTGGATAGCGGAGAGATTTTGCGCGCCGACGCGGTCCTGTCAAACGTTTGCCCCATTTCGACCGCGCGCTACCTGTTGCCGGAGGGGACAATTTCAGCGACGGCGCTGCGCAGCCTGGCGCAGACGCCGATGTCGAGCTCGGCATTTGTCCTGCTGCTCGGCATCCGCGGGACTTCGCCCCAGCTAGCGCATCACAATATCTTCTTCTCCGATGATTCACGCGCCGAGTTCGAGCAGATCTTTCAGCGTGGGGTGATGCCGGCCGACCCGACAATTGCGCTGACGATCAGTTCGAAGACTGACCCGCCAAGCGCGCCCGGCAAACAGGAGAACTGGCTTTTGCGGGTGAACGCTCCGCCGCTGTCGGAGAAGGTGAATTGGGCAACTGAAGCGATGGTCGTCCGCGATCGCATATTGACCATTCTGCAGCAGCGATACAGCCTGGAGTTGCGCGATCGCATCCGCTACGAAAGGCATTTTACGCCGGCTGATCTTGGACAGCTGTCCGGCGCCTGGCGTGGCGCCTTGCATGGGGGATTGCCGCATGGTCGCCGCGCCGCCTTGACGCGTCCACAGATACCCAGTCCGCATGTCAAGCGGCTCTATCACGCGGGTGGCGCAGTTGTTCCGGGTGGCGGGCTTCCGCAGGCGCTGTTATCGGCAAAAGCGGCGGCCTCGCTGCTGACGCAAGATCTCAGTTAAGCGCCCTCATGGCTTTGACATCATCAGGAGGGAGAGGGACCCGCGCTGCGCGACGGTTCCATCCTGCTTGATGACGCGCGTTTCCAGCACGACCGTTCCGCCACCCAATCGCCGCGCGGCTTTCAGCTCGCTCACTTTGAGCTCCACATGGATGGTATCGCCGATGTAAACCGGGCTGCTGAACTTCATTTCCAAGCCGCGGAAGCCGAGAACGGTCCGCTCCAGGATGCCCAACTGATAGGCTTGCCCGACGGCGTAGCTCAGGGTCAACATGCCGTGCGCCACACGCTGGCCCATGAAGGAGTCCTTGGCGTATTCGGCGTCGGTATGCATGGGATTGTAATCGCCGGTTAAGGCGGCGAAGTTCACCAAGTCGGCTTCGGTGATGGTGCGGCCGCGCGTGCGCATGGCGGCGCCTAGTTCGAATTCTTCGAAGTAGAGACCGCGCGGTCCGTCGATTTCCATTTTCATTGGTAATCCTTAGCTAAGGAGACAGATGCGGGCGACTCATCGCCGCGCGTAGGGCGTGTAGACACAGCCCGTCGACACTGCGGGTCAGTCGCCCCGACAACTTTCGCTCGGTGGCGGACGAACAGATAGGTCGCCCCTACAACAGTCATGCGGTGGTGGGCGAACTAAGGGTCGCCCCGACAAGTTTCGCTAGACGGGCGGGAAGGCGCTGCCGATCAGCGGGGCAATCACCAGCGATACGATCGCCAGCAGCTTCAGCAGGATATTGAGCGATGGGCCCGATGTATCCTTGAAGGGATCGCCGACCGTATCGCCAACCACTGCGGCTTTGTGCGCGTCCGAGCCTTTGCCGCCGAGATTGCCCGCTTCAATGTGCTTCTTGGCATTGTCCCAGGCGCCGCCGGCGTTCGCCATCATCACCGCGAGCATAAAGGCGGAAACCAGCGAACCAAGCAAGACGCCGACCAGCGAAATCGGCGCGATGAATTCGCCAACGATATTGCCGTTGCCGACCACGGCCAACAGCGCCATGCTAACCGGCACGCCGACGGCGATGACGCCGGGCAGCAGCATCTGCTTGATCGCGCTGTCAGTGCTGATGGCGACGCAGCGTTCATAATCCGGCTCGCTTTCACCTTCCATGATGCCTTTGATTTCGCGGAATTGCCGCCGTACTTCTTCGACAATTTGCTGCGCCGCATCACCAACCGCAACCATTGTCAGCGCGCTGAAGACGAAGGGCAGCAGCCCGCCGATGAAGAGCCCGGTCACAAACTGCGGATTCAGCAGCAGTTCGGCTGGATTCACCGCCGCGCCCAGAGCGGAACTGCCGCCAGCTGTCAGCGCCGTGATGAAAGCGGCGGTCAATGCCAGCGCCGTCATCGCGGCGGAGCCGATGGCGAAGCCCTTGCCGGTGGCCGCCGTCGTATTGCCCAGGCTGTCCAGCGCATCAGTGCGGTCGCGCACTTCTTCGGGCAGATCCGACATTTCGGCGATGCCGCCGGCGTTGTCAGCCACTGGACCATAAGCGTCGGTCGCCAGCGTGATGCCGAGGGTCGATAACATGCCGACCGCGGCGACCGCAACGCCGTACAAACCAGCTTGCGATGTCGCCAGCAGGGTCACGACGACGACGATGATGACCGGCGCCAGCGTGCTCATCATGCCCAGCGCCAAGCCGCGGATGACAACGATGCCGGCGCCGCCCTCAGCCGATGCCGACAGCGCCTTTGTGGGTCCGTAGGTATCGGCGGTGAAATATTCGGTGAAATAACCGATTAACACGCCGCCGACCAAGCCGCTCAGCGTCGCGACGATCACGCCGACGCTTTTGTCGCCGAAGGGCAAGCTCAAACCCAAAATGATGATGACGACAGCAATCAAGCCTGAAGCGCTGTAGATGCCGGTACGGATGCTGCCGAGCAGTTGTTCTTGATCGGCGCCTTCTTCCGTTTTGACCAGGAAGCTGGCGATGATGCTGATGACAAGTCCTGCCGTCGCCACCAGAATCGGGAAGACCTGCGCCGCGAGCAAGCCGTCTTCGACGAAGATGCCCGCCGTTGTCGCCAGGGATATCGCCGCGATGATCGAGCTGGCGTAACTCTCGAAGAGGTCGGAACCCATGCCGGCGACATCGCCAACATTGTCGCCAACGTTATCGGCGATGGTCGCTGGATTGCGCGGATCATCTTCGGGGATGCCGGCTTCGGTTTTGCCCACCAGATCCGCGCCGACATCAGCCGCTTTGGTGTAGATGCCGCCGCCGACGCGGGCGAAGATGGCGATGGAGGTGCCGCCGAAGCCGAATCCCGCCAGCGCCGACGCCGCTTGCGCCGCGTCGCCCAGTTGATTGACAAAGGTGATGAATAAGAGACTGATGCCCAGCAGCGCCAGGGAAACGACCATTGTGCTCATCACGGTGCCGCTGGCGAAAGCGACGCGCAAGCCCTGGTTGAGGCTCTGCGAAGCCGCCTGCGCCGTCCGCACATTGGCGCGCACCGCAATATACATGCCGATATATCCCGACAATCCCGATGCCAGCGCGCCAACGACGAAGGCCACCGCGGTCAGAATCGACATGCCGGAGCCGGGTACCTGGCTCAAAACCACTAGGGCGGCGGCGACAATAATCACCAAAATCGCCACGGCGCGGTACTCGCGGCTGAGAAAAGCCTGCGCGCCCCGCTGGATGGCTGCGGCGATATGCCTCATTCGCTCGGAGCCTTCGTCTTGCGAAAGCACAAAGCTGCGCTGATAAAGGGCAAAAAGCAAGCCAATCGCCGAGGCAACGACCGCGATTGTGACCGCCGTATTCATATCCATAAGCACTTCAGTCTCCCTTGTGAACTAACCCGCGTCTAATCGTTTTTTATGCCAAGGAAAAGGCAGCGCCGTCATGCGGAGTTGCGACACTGGCGCACAAACCTGATTTTAGCCGTCTTGCTTTCGGCTGCATTGGAAATTCCAAGCAATAGATACTAGCGGATAACGCGGCAATTGCAACAGTCCGCTCGCACGCCGAAGCGCATCCCCCGCCTCATGCGCGCTTGGGCGCGGGGCAAGCCGCAGCTGGCGTCTTCGCGTATAATGGTGAGTAATCTGGAGGCGCGTTGGGACCACATGGCAAGCACGAAGCGAACAGGCGCGGACGGCGAAGAAATCGCGCGGCAGCACCTGCGCGAAAAGGGTTACGCCATCCACGACAGCAACTGGTCGACTACTTTCGGCGAGTTGGATATCGTCGCGAAACGCGGTGACGAGCTCGTTTTCGTCGAGGTGAAAACCCGCCGCGGGGTCGGCACCGAAGCGGCGTTGGAGGCAGTCACGCCGGCGAAGCGCGAGCGCATGCTCAAAGCGGTGTATCAGTATTTGCATGAGCGTGATATCGACTCGGAAACGCAATGGCGCATGGATGTCATCGCCGTCGCCGTGAAGGCTGGCTGCCGTCCGCAAATTGACCACGTGGAGGATGCCTTTGACTGGTGAGGCGCCGCCGCTCATCATCGTCCTGGGCGCGACCGGCGTCGGCAAAACGAGCCTGGCGATTGAGTTGGCGCAGCGCCTCGGCGGCGAAATCATCGGCGCGGACAGCCGGCAGATTTACAAGTACATGGATATCGGCACCGCCAAACCAACGGCGGAGCAGCAAGCGCTGATACCCCACCACCTTATCGACATGGTCGCGCCCGATGTCAAGCTGAGCCTGGCGCAATACCAAGATGCCGCCTATCGCGCTATTGATGCGGCGCACAGACGCGGCAGCCTGCCCTTTCTGGTCGGCGGCAGCGGACAGTATATCAGCGCGGTTGAAGAGGGCTGGTCGATCCCGCGGGCGCCGCCGAATCCGGAGCTGCGCGCTGAACTGGAGCGCTTCGCCGGCGAAAACTCGCGGTCGGCGCTGCACGATCGGCTGCGCCTGGTTGATCCGGTATCAGCCGAGCGCATCCACCCGAATAATACGCGCCGGGTGATCCGCGCGCTGGAAGTGCATATCTTTACGGGACAAGCGATCAGCGCCTTGCAGGAAAAGCGAGCGCCGCCATATCGCATCTTCCGGCTGGGTTTGCGGCTGCCGCGCGCCGTCCTTTACAGGCGGGTTGACGCCCGGGTGGAAGCCATGATCGCCGCCGGGCTGGTCGATGAGGTCGCGCGCCTGCTGGGCATGGGCTATGACCGCGCGCTGCCCTCCATGAGCGGCCTTGGTTATCGGGAGATCGCCGCCCACCTGCTTGATGGCTGGACGCTGGACGAAGCGATCGAGCGTACGAAGTTCAGCACGCACGAGTTCATCCGCGGGCAGGATGTCTGGTTCCGCGGGCGCGACAACGGCATTTTATGGCATAATGTTGAGGATGTTGACAGCGTTGCATTGGCGCAGAGCTTGGCGGACTGGCTGGAACGCGGCAGTTGACGGAATCGCTGAAACTTGCGGTCGTCAATCTGACCAAGGAGGTCGAAATCGCCAGAAGCGCAAGAGATTTCTTGACGAACCTATGATGCAAGTATGCCGACAGACGCAGCGATGACAGCCAAAGATGAACTAACCCACCTTGATGAATCGGGCAGCGCCAGTATGGTTGATGTCGGCGGTAAACTCGTGACCCGGCGAATCGCGCGCGCTGGCGGTCGAATCACGATGAAGCGGGAGACGCTGCGCTTGATTCGCGCCGGCGATCTCAAGAAAGGGGATGTGCTGGGTGTGGCGCGGATTGCCGGCATCATGGCGGCAAAGCGCGCGTCTGAGTTGATTCCGCTTTGTCATCCGCTGCCGCTCGAGGAGATCGCCTTGGAATTGACGATCAATGACGACGAAAGCGCCATCGAGATTGAGGCAAGGGTAAAGACCACTGGCGTAACTGGCGTGGAGATGGAAGCGCTGACCGCGGTATCGGTGGCGGCGCTGACGATTTATGATATGGCCAAGGCGGTCGACCGCGAGATGCGCATCGGCGATATCCGGCTGCTGGAAAAGCGCGGCGGCGCGCGCGGCGATTTCCTGGCCGAGGAATAGGCGATCTGATGCAAATCACAGTGCTCTTCTTCGCAACCTTGCGCGACCTGGTTGGCGCTCGACGTCTCAGCATTGAGCTGGATGATGGCGATGGCAGCATTAAGCGATTGCGCGCGGAATTGACCGAGCGCTATCCGGCGGCCGCCGACAATCTGCGCGTCGCGCTGGCCGCGATCAACGAGGAATTCGCCTTTGATCACGACCAGATCAGCGACGGCGACGAAGTGGCATTTTTCCCGCCGGTCAGTGGCGGTTCGGGCGAGGCGAGCGAGCGCCCGGAGATTTTCCGCCTGCCGCGCGCCCCCTTCAATCATGACGAGATCATCGCCGCCATCACTACCGAGCGCAGCGGCGCCGTCTGCCTGTTCACGGGCACGGTGCGCGGGCGAACGGCGAAGGCGGGGCATCTGCCGCAGACCGAGTATCTGGAATATGAAGCTTACGAGCAAATGGCGCTGGCGAAGATGCAACAAGTTGCGGCCGAAATCCGCGCGCGCTGGAGCAAGGTGGAAGGCATCGCCATCATTCAGCGCATCGGCCGGCTGCATGTCGGCGACAACACCGTTTTATGCGCCTGCTCGGCGCCGCATCGCGATGATGGCTGCTTTGAAGGCGCCCGTTATGGCATCGATCGCCTGAAGGAAATCGTGCCGGTCTGGAAGAAAGAGGTCGGCGGCGCTGGCGAAACCTGGATTGAGGGCGAATACCGCCCGGCTTCCGGCGACCGGGTCGACGAATGAGCAAATCCGACAATACAGCGGCATTCGCAGCCACAATTGGAATCGGATTTCACGACCCTGCCCTGTTGACACAGGCGCTAACGCATCGCTCCTTCGTCAATGAGAATGAGGGAGACGGCGATGGGCGCGACAATGAACGGCTGGAATTCCTCGGTGATGCAGTGCTCGATCTCATCGTCGCCGACATGCTCTATCGCAAGTATCCGCATGTTGACGAGGGCGAGTTGACGCAGTTGCGCGCCGCCCTGGTGAAGACCGAGTCGCTGGCGCATCTGGGCAGGAATTGCCGACTGGGCGAGTTTTTGCGCATCGGCCACGGCGAAGAGTTGACTGGCGGTCGCGGTCGCCTGACCATCCTCTGCCGCGCCTTTGAAGCGGTGATCGGCGCGATCTACCTCGATCAGGGTATGGAGGCGGCGGCCGATTTTGTCGTGCCGCCCCTTCTGGCGCTGCTGGAGGACATCATCCAGACGGGGGCGCATATTGATGCCCGCAGCGAATTGCAGGAACGGATTCAAGCGCGCCTGAACATCACACCCGATTATCGGGTGACCAGCGCCGAAGGACCGGAGCACGAGAAGGAGTTTCGCGTTGAGGTGGCGATCGGCGACCGGCTCATCGGCAGCGGCAGCGGGGGGAGCAAACGCGCCGCCGCCCAGGAAGCAGCCCGCGCCGCCCTGAAGCGGCTCGAAGCGGGGGAACTGCCCGAGGCGCTGTTAGAGGATCTGTAGGCGCAAGAGGGCGAGACAAGTCTCGCCCCTACGAGTCATAGGCATAAGTCCGAGGCGGTCAGAAGCGCCGGCCGCGGAAACATTTGTCGCAGATGCGAAAGCGGTGTCGCGAGGGCAGCAGCGCGCCACAGGTGCGGCAGCGCCGGGCCACGTTCAGGTTTCGCAGCAGCGCCTCATCGATCGAAAGCGACCACTCGCGCCGCTCTTCGCGCACTTGGGGATGTGCTTCGCAATGCTCGCTGAACTCTTTGCGCCGCGACAGCCAGAGGTAGATGTCGGCGCAGGCGATGGAAAACTCGGTGGCTTCCAGGTCGCCGCCATCGTTGATCGGGGCGGGCGCGTCTTGCGGCAGCGGAATCTGATAACCCTCCAGGATCATATAGGCGCAATCGAGCCAGTAGGGGCGCGTCGCCTTGCGCGTTGGCGCATTGACCAACTGCAGGGCGCTTTCCAAGCCCAGCTTTTTGATGTCTTCGTCCGAAAGCAGCTTCGCCAGCGCGATTCGTTCGTCCATATCGGCGGTGGTGATGACGGCGCGCAACTCTTCCGGTATCGACTTCAACTCCGCCCATTGGGCCAATTGCTCTGCCAGGTTGCCGGGGATCAGACTCAGGTCGTCGGCGGTCGGCGCCACGCGCGCGAAGGTCAGCTCGGGCGGCGTCTGCCCGTAGAGCTCGCGAATCACGCGCATATCATGTTTGTTGGCAGCGGCGATCAGCCCGGTCGATGACATGCCGTAGCGGCCCGCGCGCCCGCCGATCTGATGCACCTCGCTGGGCAGCAAAGGGCGATCGTTCTTGCCATCGAATTTTTCCACTTCGTAGAAGCAGACCACGTCAGCGGGCAAGTTCAGCCCCATGCCAACAGCATCGGTCGCCACGCAGATTTCGGTCTCGCCATCGGCGAAGCGATCGGCTTGGCGGCGCCGCACTTCCGGCGGCAAACTGCCATAGACCACCGAAACTGTCCGACCCAGCCTTTCGAGTTTCATCTTAAGGTCGAGCACGCCTTGGCGGGAAAAAGCCACCAGGATGGTCGAAGGCGGCAGCGACTCCAAGGTAAAATGCCGCTCAGCGAGCGCAATCGGCGCCAGCCGCTCGTGCTCCACCAACTCGCAGGGGATCTGCGCCGCTGAAGCCAGCACTTGCATCAGATTGCGCGCGGTTGGCGGACCGATGATGTGCATTTCCGGCGCCGCCGATTCCATCAGGGCGCGCGTCCATGCCCAGCCGCGATCGGCATCAGCCAGCATCTGCGCCTCGTCAATGATCACGCAGTCGCCGCTTTTCATCGCATTGAACATTTCGATGGTGGCGGCGGTGATGCGCGCGCCCTCCAGCGGTATATATTCTTCTCCGGTCAGCAGATTGCAGGCGACGCCTTCCGCATTCAAGCGGTCAAAGACCTCGTAAGCGAGCAGCCGCAAAGGCGCCAGATACCAGCCGCTTCCAGCCGCCTTCAGCGCTTCCAGCGCATCGTGGGTCTTGCCGCTGTTCGGTTCGCCGATGTGTATGGTCAGCAACTGCTGATGGCGATAGTCGTTGCGCCATTTGGGAAAGGCGTCAATCAGCCGATCGCGCAGCCGCGATTCCGCTTGTCGCCTTCGGCGCGTCCGCGAGCGTCCGCCGCGTCGCCGCTTGCCTTTGCCGCGCTCGTTTGCCTTCTCTTTTCGGCCGAGCAGCTGATGGTATTCCTCGTAGGTCTCCGGCAAGTCCCAGAGCCCGCGCAGATCGCGCCATATCATGCGCTTGCCTCTGATGCCGGCTTCCCGCATGCCCCGCTCCAGGCTACGCTGATCGATATCGAGCGCGGCGCGTAATTCGCTGGGACGCAGCCGTTCGTAGCCGGCGATCATCTCGCGCAGATCGGGGTCGGCTGCTGTGGGCATCAAGGTATGGGCGGGGAAACGCAGCTTGCCGCGCGGATCGAGAAAGCTGTCCAGCGCCAATTCTTCGGTCGCTTTGCGCATGGTCTCGGCATTGACGCCGACCAGTTTGGCCGCCTGCTTGACGGTGTAGCTACGGGCGTTTACCTGTCTCTCGATTGAATCGTTCGCTTTCGGGGAGGCGACGCCGTGTCGGATTCGCTCGCCGCAAAGCGCCAGGACGCTTCGCCAGGCTTCGGCATCCTCTTCTAGTTCGTGTATGTTTTGCAAGTGAAAACCGCCCATGATTTACTTGATTAGCGACGCGATTCCATTACTAGATTGTTTTTGCGTTTAATCAAAACAGATGACTTTATGCTTCGTCTTGATCTCACAACTTTTTCCTCCAAAAGCGTTGGCTGGGGGGAAATTTGATACTGACGGAAAATCATTTTCACTAAGACAGTTCGTACACGTGTCTGGCTGTAAATTTCAGCAGCAAATTCTCTAGGATGTTTGTTTGACTTATGTTTGTTGCAGTCTACGCATGATACTGCAATATTGCCTACCGTATTTGTTCCCCCGCTACTGAGACTATATATATGGTCAAAATGTATCATGTCGTTAATTACACTAACACCGCACCATTCGCACTTTCCATGTGCCACAGCGGTAATGTCCCGCAATTGCTCGGCAGTGACTTCGCCCAAATTATTAGCGACTTGTTTTGCGCGGGAATTGACTCCCCTAGCAAGCTTTCTCATCAAATCCATGTCAAATAGGTCGCAATAGATCATTAGATGATCGCCATTAGGAATGGACTAAATTGATTCACCAGCTTGCCGCCTTTGATTCCTTGCAAGATTTCTTCTATTAGCATATATGTGCAAATACGAATCGTCTCAACGACGGACGCTATGGCGCAAGAATATTTTTTCGTACTAAGCTACGCTAGTCCACCCAAGTGTAGGGCGGCACTTTGCTGACTTCAACTCCGGCGTCAATGGCGGGCGCTGCCTCGGGCGATCCTTCGGCGAAAAGCGGCAATTGCTGCGCCGGATCCAAGCCATAGCGCTGAAACAGGCGGGTTAACAGTTCGGTACGACGACCGGTCTCTCGGTAAAGCTCGGCGGCGAAACGGGCCGGATGTTTCCGCCCCTTGCGGCGATTGCAATCGGGACAAGCGACCACGAGATTCGCCACCGAATTCGACCCGCCTTGACGCAAGCTCAGCACATGATCCAATTCGAATTCGGCGTTAACCAGGTTGACGGCGCACCATTCGCAGCGGCCGCCCGATTCCAGGATCCGGTCGCGCAGCCCGTCCGCGGTCAGGCGTCCCCGCGCGGTCCCGCCACGCGAATTCAAAGCGGCGGCGTAGCTTTCCAGGGCGCTCTCATTGAGCAAGTCTTGGTAAATCAATCAGGTGATTCTTCCTGCGGATTATCCAGCCGAAAGCCATGACCGCGCACAGTGACGATGTATTGATGATCGCTATCGACCTGGCTCAGCCGGTCGCGCAGGCGCCGCACGAGCGCGTCTATCGCCTGTTCGCTGACGCCGGCGCCCTTCGCCTCGGGCCATACGGCGTCGACCACGTCGTTGCGGCTGCAGACACCGCGCTGGCTGAGGAATAAGATCTCAAGCAGACGGTATTGCGGCAGGCTGAGCGGCGGATCCAAGAGCACATCCTGGATGCGCACCTCGCGCGTTTCGGGATCAAGCCGCATGCGCAGACCGGTCATCGCGCCGGACGGGATCACATCGGGCAGCACCCGCGTTGTCGCGGGCGCCGTCGCTCCCGAGCCGACGAAGCGCAGACGAATATCTTTGGCAATGCGGATTTCGTCGCCGTCTTCCAACTCGCGCGCGCCGGTCAAGCGATAGCCGTTGACCCAACTGCCGTTCTTGCTGCGCATGTCTTCGACAAACGCGTTCCCGCCATCCATCTTGATGCGCAAATGCTGTCGCGATATCTGCCGCACCGGAATCACGATGTCGCAAGTTTCGTCCCGCCCCAGCACCATCTCGGCGCGGTCCACCAGCCAATGCGGGTTGGAAAGCGATCCATCAAGCCAGACGATTATGGGAAACTCGTCCGATGTTTGCGGCATCTGCGGGAACTCTCTATCCACCAAGATCACCTATATCCGCAACCAGACTGTATGTAACATTATACAGCAGTTTTCGCTAGCTCACGACCTTACATTGTCCCGTCATTCCGCAGGCTGTATAATGACAGGTCGGCTTTCAGCGCAACAGGAGCAGCCATCTTGAGCCTTTTCCGCCGCGGACTTTCGAAGACGCGCCAATCCTTTTTCGGCCGCATCTCGCAGATGTTGGGCAATACCGAGATTGATGAGGATACCTGGGACGATATGGAGACGCTCCTGATTCAAGCGGATGTCGGCTTCAATACAACCGTCAAGGTCATCGACGAATTGCAGGATCGCGTCCGCGCCGATGGATTGACCAAATCCGAGCAATTGCAGACGGCGCTCAAGGAATCGCTGTCCGACCTATTGGAATTCCCGCCGGCGATGAATATCTCCGGTCGCGAGCTGTCGATCATCCTTGTGGTGGGCGTCAACGGATCGGGGAAGACGACTTCCATCGCCAAGCTGGCTCATCGCCTGAAGAATTTGTCGCGCCGAAAAGTGATGATCGCGGCCGGCGACACCTTCCGCGCCGCCGCTATCGAGCAGCTGCAAACCTGGGGCGAGCGGATTGACGTGCCGGTCATCGCCAACCGTCCCGGTTCAGACCCCGGCGCCGTCGTTTATGACGCCACGGTGGCGGCCAAATCACGCGGCTTCGAAATCCTCATCATTGATACGGCGGGACGGTTGCAAAACAACTACAACCTGATGCGAGAGCTGACCAAGATCAGCGAAGTTTCAGGCAAAGTTGTGCCGGAGGCGCCGCATGAAGTCTTGCTCGTGCTTGATGGCACGACGGGCCAAAACGCCATCGAGCAAGCCAAGAGCTTCGGCGAAGCGTCGGGCGTCAGCGGCGTGATCGTCACCAAGCTGGACAGCACCGCAAAAGGCGGCATGGTCTTTTCGATCTTCAACGATCTGCAGCTGCCGGTCCACTACCTCGGTCTCGGCGAAGGCATCGATGATTTGGTGCTATTCACACCGGAGTTCTTCGTCGAAAGCCTATTCGACGACGAAGACGCGAACTGAGCGGCGTCTTGCTTATCACCAGCGCGCAAAACAGCAAGATCAAACTCGTCAATCGTTTGCGCGGCAAACGCGGTCGCCAGCAGGAAGCGCGCTTCGTCATCGATTACGAGCGGGATCTGCGGCGCGCCTGGCTGCAGGGTTATCAGATTGATTTCATTCTGCATTCCCCGGAAGTCGCTCCTCCGCCAGATTATGCTGAAGGCGAAGCGCATCAAGTGACGCCCGCCCTGTTGAAACGCGCCAGTTACCGCGAGAATCCCGACGGCATGATCGCCGTCATGCGCAGCAAGCCAGCCAAGGGATTGGGCGAACTGCGCGAGGCGGACAGCAAGCGGGCGCTGGTCTTGGTTGCGCTACAAGTGCCGGGAAATATCGGCGCCCTGCTGCGCAGCGCCGACGCCGCCGGCATGGACGCGGTCATACTGGTTGATGTGGCGCTCGACCTCTATAATCCCAATATCATTCGCAGCAGCACCGGCGCCTGCTTTGGCGACAAGATCTATCAGTTGAACGGCGGAGAGGCGCTGACCTTCCTCAAGCGCGAAGGGTTTCAAATCGCCGCAGCCGATGTCGCGGGCGACCGCTCGCTTTACGAGATCGACTTCGGCGTCAAAAGCGCCATCGCGCTGGGCGCCGAGGATCAAGGGTTGCCGCAAACGTGGATTGACCGTGCCGATCAAGTGGTGCGCATACCAATGGCCGGTACGATCAGCGACTCGCTTAATGTATCGGTCTGTGGCGCTTTAATCATGTATGAGTTGTATCGGCAGACGAGCGGAGATCAAGGTTTCCCAAGCCAGAAAGGCTAAAGCGGGCGCGCGCCCGCAAACTTTATGGACAACATCATCAGCCAGCTTCGCGGATTCAAGAGCCAGATCGCCGAATTGATGGGGCGTATCGATATCGCCGGCAAGGCGCGCCAGATCGAATGCCTGGAAGAAGAAGCCAGCCAGGGCGATTTCTGGAACGACCCGGCCGCGGCGCAGCGCGCCATGCAGCAACTGGCGAAGCTCAAGCAGCAGGTCGATACTTGGCGGGCGCTGGCTGAACGCATCGCCGACGCGCTTGAGCTGGCAGAGATCGCCGATGATGATATGCAGATCGAGTTGGAAGCGGAAGCCGAGGCTTTAAGCGAGCTGGTTGAGACGATGTCGCTGCAAGCGATGCTATCCGGCGATTACGACAGCGAGGACGCCATCTTTGCCATACACGCGGGCGCCGGCGGCGTCGACGCCCAGGACTGGGCGGAAATCCTGGAGCGCATGTACTTGCGCTGGATGGAGCAGAACGGCTATAAAGCCGAAATCCTCGACCGCAGCGGCGGCGACGAAGCCGGCTTGAAGAGCGTCACCGTCAGCGTCAAAGGCGATTATGCCTACGGTTATTTGCAGAGCGAAGAAGGCGTGCACCGGCTCGTGCGCCTCAGCCCCTTTGACAGCGCCCGCCGCCGCCATACTTCCTTCGCCAAGGTCGAGCTATGGCCCGATATTCAGAGCGACATCGAAATCGAAGTGGCTGACAAGGACATCCGCATCGATACTTTTCGCGCCAGCGGCGCCGGCGGCCAGCATGTGCAAAAGAACGACACCGCCGTCCGCATCACGCACCTGCCCACCGGCGTGGTTGTGCAATGCCAGAACCAGCGCAGCCAGGCGCAAAACCGCGACCGCGCCATGCAGATACTCAAGGCGCGCCTCTTCGAGATGGAGCGCGCCCGGCAAGAAGCGGAAATGGCGCAGCTCAAGGGCGAGAATGTCGACGCCGGCTGGGGCAACCAGATTCGCTCCTACGTAATTCACCCCTACCAAATGGTCAAAGATCATCGCACCAGCGTCGAAATCGGCAATACAACATCGGTGCTGGATGGCAATTTGAACCAGTTCATCGAGGCTTATTTGCGACAGAAGGTCAGCGGCTGAGGCAGTCGCACATTGACGGATCTTGTGCCGGGATGGGCGACAATTGAAGCAGAATATGCTACTCTAGTCGCAAAGCGTTTTCTCCAGGTGAAGCTCAGATGTTGCCCTCAACCAATGTCTATTCGCGCGACCTCGAATCACTGCTGAACAGCCTGCCAGAAATCACACCCAACGAAACGGATCTGATCGCCGCCGCTTATCAGCGCGCGGAAAGCGCTCATAGCGGGCAAAAGCGCAAATCAGGCGAGCCTTATTTCACTCACTGCGTCGCTGTAGCCAGCATATTGGCGGAGATGAAGATGGACGCCGAGACCATCGCCGCCGGCTTGCTGCATGATGTCGCCGAAGACAGCGATGTTTCGATCGACGCGCTGCGCGGCGAATTCGGCAGCACCATCGCCAAGCTGGTCGATGGCGTGACCAAACTGAAGAATCTTCCGATAAAGAACGTTTCGCCGGCGGCTGATACGCGCCGTTCCAGCGCTGTTGAGCGCGAAATGGAGTATATCCGCAAGATCATGCTGACGATGGGCGATGATGTGCGCGTGGTGCTGGTCAAGCTGGCGGACCGCCTGCACAATATGCGCACGCTGGGATATATGCCGCGGGATAAACAGTGGACGGTGGCGCAGGAAACGATGGACATCTTCGCGCCGCTGGCCAATCGCCTTGGCATCTGGCAGATGAAATGGGAGCTGGAGGACCTCAGTTTTCGTTATCTCAACGCGGATGCCTATCGGTCGATCGCAAAGGCGCTGGATGAACGGCGCGACGAACGGGAAAGCTATATCGCGCGCATCAAGGAGCGGCTGATCAAGGAGCTTGGCGCCAGCCGCATCCTGAACGTAACGATCAGCGCGCGCCCCAAGCATATCTACAGCATCTATAACAAGATGACCAAGAAGGAGCTGCCGCTGGAGCAGATCTACGATATCCGTGGCATGCGCGTGCTGGTCGATAGCCTGGAGCAGTGCTATCTGGCGCTGGGCATCGTGCATAATCTCTGGCGCCCGATCCCGGGCGAATTTGACGACTATATCGCCAATCCCAAAGACAACTTCTATCGCAGCCTGCACACCGCCGTGCATGATGACGAGGGCAAAACGGTCGAGATTCAAATCCGCACCTGGGAGATGCACGAAGACGCGGAATACGGCATCGCCGCCCACTGGCGTTACAAGGAAGGCGGGAATGGGCGCGACCAGGCTTTCGAGCAGCGCCTGGCTTTCTTGCGCCGGCTGATGGAGTTCGGTCCCGAGGTCAATGACGCATCGCAATTCGTCGATACGGTGAAGTCGGAGGTTTTTCAAGACCGCGTCTACAGCGTCACGCCAAACGGCGACATCATCGATTTGCCGGTGGGCGCCACGCCGATCGACTTCGCTTATCACATTCACACCGATATCGGCAATCGCTGCCGGGGCGCCAAGGTCAACGGTCGGCTGGCGCCGCTGAATTACAAGCTGCGAATGGGCGACCAGGTCGAAATCCTCACCGCCAAACGCGGCGGACCAAGCATGGATTGGCTCAACCCCGATCTGGATTACGCCGTCACCAGCCGCGCCCGCACCAAGATCCGTCACTGGCTGCGCAAGCAAAATCGTGACAAACATATCGCCATGGGTCGTGAAGTGCTCGAACGGGAACTCAAGCGGCTGGGGGTGCTGGAAAAAGTCACATTTGACTCGGTCGCTCGCTTGCTGAACTTTGACAAGCTCGATGATTTTCTCGCGGCTATCGGCGCCGGCGATGTCACTGGATCGCAGATCACCAACCGCGTGCTGGAGGATGAGCGCCGCAAAGCGGCTGAAAGCGTCAGCGAAGAGGAGCTGCTGAAACCCCGCACCAGGCGCCGAAGCGCCAGCGTCGCCAAGGGCGTCAGCATTATGGGCGCCGGCGGCTTGCTGGTCAATCTTGGGCGCTGCTGCAGCCCGATGGCCGGCGACGACATCATCGGCTATATCACACGGGGACGGGGCGTCACCGTGCACCGCACCGACTGTCCCAATATGGTCGCCATGCGCGAGAATGAGCGGCTCATTGATGTCTCCTGGGGCGGCGAAGAAGAAGAGCAGCGTTATCTGGTGCCGGTCGAGGTGGTCGCTTATGACCGAGAGGGGCTATTGCGCGAGATCAGCACCATCATCGCCGAAGAAAACGTCAACATCGCCTCGGTCGAGGTCAATACCCGCCAGCATATCGCCACGTTGAACTTGCAGTTGGAAATCGCCAATAACCAGCAGCTGACGCGCATCCTTTCCAAGATTGACCTGGTGTCCAATGTGGTCGAGGCGCGGCGCCGCAACACCAGTTGAGCTGACGCCACAAGATGCGCATCGCCCTGCTGGAATCCTATTACGGCGGCAGCCACAAAGCCTGGGCTGATGGTTATAAGCGCTTCTCCCGCAACGAGATCAACCTGATCACCCTGCCAGCCCAATTCTGGAAGTGGCGTATGCAAGGCGCCGCCATCAGCTTTGCCCGTCTGATGGATGCGAAGCCGGACGCGATTCTCGCTTCCAGCATGATGGATCTCTCCATCTTCCGCGCCTTAACCCGCGAGCGCCTGGCTGTGGTCCCGATGGCGATGTATTTCCACGAGAATCAGCTTTCCTATCCGCAGAGCCGGCGCCAGAATCACGGCTGGCGTTATGGCTTTGTCAATTATGTCAGCGCCCTCTGCGCCGATGCCAATTTCTTCAACAGCCAGTTTCACCGCGACGATTTTCTGGCGCAGTTGCCGCGGATGCTCAAGCACTTTGCCGATTACAACGAGCTACAGACCATTGATGAGATCCGCGCGAAGTCCAGCGTATTACCGCTGGGCATGGACCTGCGCCGCTTTGACGAGCAGCGGCTGGAGGCAGGCTCAGGCGCGCCGCCGATCATCTTGTGGAATCATCGCTGGGAGCATGACAAAAACCCGGCGACCTTTGCGCAAAGCATGATCGAATTGTCGGAAGAGGGCTACGATTTTCAACTGGCGATCACCGGCGAGCGCTTTGGCGAGCTGCCGGAGTCGTTCAAGAAGGCGCAGTCGCAGCTGGGCGACCGCATTATTCAGCTTGGCTATGTCGACTCGTTTGAAGAATACGCGCGGCTGCTCTGGCGCGCCGATTATGTCGTCAGCACGGCTTGGCAAGAGTTCTTCGGGCAGTCCGTCTGCGAGGCGATCTATTGCGGCTGTATCCCCATCTTGCCCGATCGGCTCAACTATCCCGATCTCATCACGGAAGAATTAAAGCCCTACTGTCTATACCAGCGCGACCGCCTGACCGCCCAAATGCGTTACCACCTGGAGGGTGATCTCGGGCTGGATTCGACGGCGCTGCGCGAAAAGATCGCCGGTTTCGATTGGCGGCTGATGGCGCCGCAATATGATGAGGCATTGGACACGCTGGCTACTCATCATCGCGCGCATCGGGATCGGCGCCATTCCCGCTAGCGCCATTGCTCGAGCCCTCAAGGCCGTCAGCCTCGTCCAGCAGCGATTCAATTTCTTTCAGGCTCAATTCGTATTGGCGCGGCGGCTGATCCACCGCTGGATCCTCGTCGACTTCGGGAGCGATTGGCGACTCAAGCAAGGCGCCCGCGGATTCTATTCGCCGCCTGTAGACCGCGACGGCGACCACGCGCTCTTTTTCCCGCAGCGCTATCACCGGGCTGCCACCGGTGGCGGCGCGTTTGATGACTTTCGCTACGCCGAGGGATATACGTTTGGCTTTGCGCTTATTGGTGAGGACCAATAGATCTTCATCAAGGCTGCCGATGGTGGCCGCGGCAAGATCGGGATCGCCCGCTTCACGCCGCATCGAGATGACGCCGCTACCGCCGCGACCTTGCGCCTTATACTCATCCAGACGCGAGGCTTTGGCGATTCCGTCGGCGCTGACGTTCCATACGTAGCCTTCGTCGACCGCCAGTGAAGCGGCAACCACCCGATCGCCTTTCAGCGCCAGACGCATCCCGCGCACGCCGCCCGATTTCAATCCGGTGGGCCGCAGGTCTTCTTCATTGAAGCGGATGGCGTAACCGCGCGCCGAAGTGAGCATGAGGTCGTCCCCACCCCGGCTGTGCAGCACATCGACGATCCGATCGCCAGATGGCAGCTTCATCGCTCTGAACTCGCGCGACATAGCGCCCGGAAGTTCGGAACCATGGATGCGCTTGACCAATCCGCCAGCTGTGACGATACAGATGAAACCCTCCGCCAGTTCCAGCGGCAGGCACAAAAAGGACGCGATTTTGCGGCGGCTGTTCAGCGCGCTTAGATCGCTAAAGCGTGTCCCCAGCGCGGCAGCGGCCACCGGTGGAATCTGCTGAACGGGCAGGCTGGCGCAGAATCCATCTTCGGCGAAGAGGTAAAGCACCTGCGCCGTCGTGCTGTGCTGCAGCAGCCGCGGCGGGACTTTGGTGGTGGTCGTCACGCGCGGCGGCTCATCCAATGAGGTCCGCCCCAAATGCCCCTTCACGCTAAGCATGACGACGGTCTTTTCTTCCGGCAACAGGATATCGGCCGGCGTCGCCCCAGCCGCCTCAGCGCCGGTGATGAAGGTGCGGCGCGGGTCGCCATACTTGTCTTTGACCCGGATCAACTCGTCGGCGATATGCCGGCGTTGCTTCTGCGGGCTCGCCAGCAGCGCTTCAAGCGATTTGATCAGCTTCAGTTTTTCCTTGTGCTCGTCGCGGATCTTGCGAATCTCCAAAGAAGCCAAACGCCGCAGCGGCATTTCCAGAATCGCTTGCGCCTGAACTTCGGTTACTTTGAAATTCTTGACCAGATTCCTGCGCGCCGTATCGCTATTGCGCGATTTGCGTATCGTCTTGATCACCTCGTCCAGGTTATCCAAGGCGATGATCAGCCCTTCCAGCACATGCGCCCGTTCGCGCGCCCGCGCCAGGTCGAAGACGCTGCGGCGCTGTATTACCTCCAGCCGGTGCTCGAGATAGACGCGCAGCGCCTGCTTCAGCGTCAGCAGCCGAGGCTGCCCGTCGACTAGCGCCAGCATGATGATGCCGAAGGTCGTCTGCAGGGGCGTCAGCTTAAAGAGCTGTTTCATCACCTCGGTCACATCGACGCCCCGCTGCAATTCAATCACCAGCCGCACGGTATTCTGGCGGTCTGACTCATCGCGCATATCAGCCAGACCTTCAAGTTTGCCGCTGCTGGCCAAGCTCGCGATGCGCTCGATCAAGGTTGTCTTATTCGTCTGGAAAGGAAGCTCGCTGATGATAATTCGCGACTTGCCACGCCCCATGTTTTCGATATGCGCCTTCGCCCGCAGCGTGATCTTGCCGCGCCCGGTCGCGAGAGCCGCTTGCAGCATGTCCTCGCCAGCGCGCATTTTGTAGATGACGCCACCGGTCGGGAAATCGGGTCCTTTGACGAAGCGCATTAGCTCATCGACATCTATTGCGTCGAGCCGCGTCCAGTTGTTCAACATATGCACCAGGGCATCGCAAATCTCGCCAAGATTATGCGGCGGTATATTGGTCGACATGCCGACGGCAATGCCCGAGGCGCCGTTGACCAGCAGATTCGGCGCCATCGCCGGCAGGACAGCGGGCTCGCGCAGCGTGGCATCGAAGTTGTCGACGAAATCGACGGTCTCTTTGTTGATGTCAACCAGAAGCTCGGCGCCGATATCGGCCATGCGAGCTTCGGTGTAGCGCATGGCGGCCGCGCCATCGCCGTCGATGCTGCCGAAATTGCCTTGGCCATCAATGAGCATGTAGCGCATCGAGAAGTCCTGCGCCATCCGCACCATGGTGTCATAGACGGCGCCGTCGCCATGCGGATGGTATTTGCCCAGCACCTCGCCGACGATTCGCGCGCTTTTTTTGTGCGCGCTGTTCGCCGCCACGCCCATATCGTGCATCGCATAGAGAATCCGCCGATGCACCGGTTTCAGTCCGTCGCGGGCATCGGGCAGCGCGCGCGAGACGATCACGCTCATGGCGTAGCTCAGGTAGGCATCGCGCATTTCGCTTTCAATGTTGATTGATTGAATCGACCGATCGGTCATCGATTGTCCTCAGTGTTATGTGTTCATGTCTGCGGCAACTGCTGCAAAGGCAACTGCGGCGTCGGAGTTTCGCTGGTTAGCTCCAAAAGGGCAAGTCAGTCATGCGAAATCCGCTTGGAAACACAACTAGCAAAATTAAGCGAACCACCGGCTCGCCCGTAGAGTTATTGGACTATTGCGGCGCTGTCTTTCTTTCAGCCGTCATTTTCATCGTAATCCAGGATTCCCTCCTGTGACAGCTAAAGCGCCCAGATATCCCGCTAGAGCGGGTTCAACCCAGGAAGACTTCGTATGAGAATCGCCGGGCCTGTGGCGCGGTTTCACCCTGCGGTCTTCAATCTCTCATTGTAGAATGCAATTTCAGCGGGTGTCAAACAGATTGACGCCTTCTCGTGCGCCAGCGGGGAAAGAACGCCAATCGACTTTGCGAGCGGACGCCCATTCAGAACGGACCAGGAAAGCAGATCGACAGCTATGAGGCGCCGCTTCGCCATTCTTGTCATCACCGTCGGGATAATGGCATGCCTTAGCGCGCTGCTCGGCGGCTGCGCATCCGAGTCGACGGTCGATGTCGCGCCCGAAGTCAAACTCGACCTAATCGCCTCCAGGACGCCAACGATAAAGGCGCTCGAATCGATTCCCGAGGTTGATGGCGCCAAACTGCCAACGTTGGCCGCGCCGCCGCCAACGCCAACGCCAAAGGAAGCGGCTGAAGGCTTCGGCGCGATTATCAGTTCCGATTACAAGCAGCCGCCGACATCCACCTCGCGCCCGACCGAGCCGCCGGCGGCGACCATCGTCAGCCAGCCAACGCAGCCGAGCCGCGCCATCACCACCGCCGTGCCCATCGATAGAACGCGGCTTGACGGCGGGCAAATGGGCATTCAGGTCCATTACAACTATGATGTGCCCGACTGGCAGCGCACTTTGAATCAGATCGCAGCGCTGCGCGTCGGCTGGATCAAGCTGCAAGCCAATTGGAAGTGGCTGCAGCCGGACCGGGCGGGCCAGTTCGACCAGAATTTCCGCCTTTTCCAGCTGCATGTGCAGGCAGCGGAAGATCGCGGCTTCAAGATTCTGCTCAGCATCGCCAAAGCGCCAGATTGGGCGCGCCATGCCGACCGCAGTGAAGACGGACCGCCCGATGATCTAAGCCAACTCACCTGGTTCATTCAGCGCGTAATGGAAATGCTCGGTCCACACATAGACGCGATCGAAATCTGGAATGAGCCAAACCTCAGGCGAGAATGGACGGGAATTCACCCGCTGGGCGGGGCTAGCTATATGGAGCTCTTCCGCGTTGGCTATGACGCGGTCCGCGCCTATTCGCCTCATATCACTGTGGTCACCGCTGGCTTGGCGCCGACAGGGAACCACAGCGGCGTATCGGTGGATGACCGCGCCTTTCTGCGGCAGATGTATCAGGCGGGTCTGGCGCGATACAGCGATGTGAAAATCGGCATCCACCCCTACAGTTGGGGCAACCCGCCTGATTTCTTATGCTGCGACAATGTGGATGGGCAAGGCTGGGACGACCAGCCGCAGTTCTTCTTCTTGCAGACGATTCGCGATTACAGCAATATCATCACCGCCTACAACGACAATGCGCAAATGTGGGTGACCGAATTTGGCTGGGCGACCTGGGAAGATTACCCGACGCAGGCGCCCGAAGTCTGGATGGCATATAATTCCGCCGTAAATCAGCGCGATTATACGCTGCGCGCCTTCGAGATCGGTCAATCGCGCGCCAATATCGACCTGATGTTCCTGTGGAACCTGAGCTATGCCCAGGAAATGACTGTCAGCCAGCGCAGCGAGCTGGCGGCTTACAGCATCCTCTATCCGCGTTTTGACGGCAGCGATGGGCAGCGCGAACGCCCGTTATACCGAGCCTTGGCGACGCGCCCATAGATCGACCAGCGGAAAAGAAAACGCGGGACCCGTTTGGGATCCCGCGCTGTGCTTGCTTATCGTCCGCCGGGTTATAGCTCGCTAAGCATATTCTCGAAGTCGTCCTGGTCGCTGACCTCGTCCAGGTCTAGCGCGCCTTGCGCCTCAAGCGTAACTGGCGGCGCCACCGCTTCCCGATCCTGATAGGCGTGGAAGCCGGTGCCGGCCGGTATCAGCTTCCCGATGATCACGTTCTCTTTCAGTCCGTGCAGCGGATCCAACTGTCCTTCAATCGCCGCGCCCGCCAGCACCTTGATCGTATGCTGGAAGCTGGCGGCCGACAGGTAGCTTTCGGTGCTCAAAGCGGCTTTGGTAATGCCGAGCAGCACCGGCTGACCCGAGCATGGCTCGAGGTCTTCGGAGATCAGCCGCTCGTTGATTTCCAGCAGCTTCAACTGATCAATCAATTCGCCGGGCAGCAGCTCGCTGTCGCCGCTGCGCGTGATCTGCACTTTGCACATCATCTTGCGAATGACGGTTTCAAAATGCTTGTCCGCGATGTTCACGCCCTGGCTGCGATAGACATCTTGAATCTCGCCAAGCAGGTAAAGCTGAGTCGCTTTTGCGCCCTGCACGCGCAAGATCTGATGCGGGTTCTTCGAGCCCTCGGTCAGCTGTTCGCCCGGCGCGACGGTCATGCCATCGAAAATCGACTTCCGCAAACGAGCGTTGGCCGGGATCTCCAGTTCCTCCTCTTCGCGGATTTCATCACGAATGTAAATGACATGATCTTCGACATGGACGCGCCCCGACATTTCGGCGCGCATATCGTCGTCGCCGTTCTTGGCGATGACCGCTCCTTCCTGAATGTCGCGGCCATCTTCAGCCAGGATCTCCCACTCGTCCGGCACAACCTGCCTCGCGCTAAGCGGTTCGCTGTACACCACGGACGCGATGCGCGCGCCCGCGCGTTCGATAATGTTCAATCGTCCGCCGATTGTCGTCATCACCGATTCGCCCTTGGGCTTGCGCCGCGCTTCAAAGAGCTCTTCCACGCGGGGCAAACCGCTGGTGATATCGCGCACTTCGGCGGTGCCGCCGCTGTGGAAGGTGCGCAAGGTCAGCTGCGTGCCGGGTTCGCCGATCGACTGCGCGGCGATAATGCCGACAGCGGCGCCGATATTGACCATTTCGCCCGTGCCCAGGTCGCGGCCATAGCAGAGCGCGCAGACGCCATGGATCAAATCGCAAGTCAGCGGGCTGCGGACCTCGACTGCTTCCAGGCTTGAATTCTCAATCTTGTCGGCGATCTCTTCATCAATCATCTCATTGCGCGCGACAATGAACTCGCCACTTTCGGGGTCGACGATATCTTCCGCCGAGCAGCGGCCTACGATGCGTTCGGCCACATTCTGACCGGCGATGCCGTCATCGCGTCGGATGACCAGACCGCGGGTCGTATTGCAGTCCCAGCGATTGACGATCATGTCTTGGGCGACATCGACCAGGCGGCGCGTCAAATAACCGGCGTCGGCGGTGCGCAGGGCGGTATCCGCCAAGCCTTTGCGCGCGCCATGCGTCGAAATGAAATACTCCAGCGCGTTCAAGCCTTCGCGGAAATGACTGCGAATCGGCAAGTCGATGATGCGTCCCGATGGATCCGCCATCAAGCCGCGCATGCCGGCGAGCTGCGTGATGGGACCGAAGCCGCCCTTGGTCGCGCCCGATTTCGCCATGATGGCGATGGGTCCATAGGGCGCCATGTTGTCTTGAATCCGGTCTTGCAGTTTGTCTTTGGCGCGGTTCCATTCATCAATCGTGACTTGATAGCGTTCGTCTTCGGTCATCAAGCCGCGGCGAAAATCGCGGTCGGCGCCATCTACCACTAGCTGCGCGTCTTTCAAGACATTGTCGCGATCGTCGGGGATTTCCAGGTCGCTAACGGCGATGGTTGTTCCGGAAATCGTAGCGTAGTGAAAGCCATAATTCTTGATCGCGTCGACTACCTCGGTCGTAATCTCGCCGCCTATCTCCTGGTGACAGCGCGCGACCAGGTTCTGCAATTCTCTTTTGTCCAGCGTCTGCTGGACGAAGCGCATTTTATCGGGCAGGATCCGATTGAATATCGCCCGCCCGACGGTGCAGATCTCTGGCTCTTCCTGCGGCGACCGCTCATCAAAGACATTGCCCAATAGAATCGGCGTATGGAGATCAACCAAGCCGAGGCGATAGAGGTATTCGACCTCATCCATATCGACCACAACACGCCGCTCGTGCAGGTTGGTGATTTCCAGCTGATCATCCAAGCCGCGCGCCCGCATAAGCTTGCGCATCTCGTAGGCATTCGCCAGTATGCAGTCCACCTCGCCAGCTAAGAGCGCCTCTACCATTCGATCTACCGCCGACTTGATGGTGCGCGGTCGCTCGTTCTCATCCTGCTCCACTTCATCCCGGAAAAGCACGCGGTTGGGCACGTTGCGGAATTGCGCGTAATAGTAGCCGTTCGAACGATAAGCGATGCCCACCTTGTAGTCGCCGGCGAAAACGGCGCTGGACGAACGGAACTCGTCGGCGCGCGCCTTCGCAGCAACGATTTCCACCGTCGGATCCATCGTGAGGTAATAATTGCCCAGTACCATATCCTTTGAGGGACCAACAATCGGCTCGCCATCGGATGGCTTCAGCAGATTGCGCGTGCTCAACATCAAATCGCGCGCTTCCGTAACCGCCTGCTCGCTTAGCGGCACATGCACCGCCATTTGATCGCCATCAAAATCGGCGTTAAACGCGGAGCAGACCAAGGGGTGGATTTGAATCGCTTTGCCTTCCACCAGCAGTGGCTCGAAAGCCTGAATGCCCAGCCGGTGCAAGGTCGGCGCCCGGTTCAGCAGCACGGGACGCTCGCGAATGACTTCTTCGAGCACCTCCCAGACTTCGGGTCGCTCCCGTTCGATAATGCGCTTGGCGCCTTTGACGTTGCTGGCGTAGTTATAGGAAACCAGGCGGCTGATGACAAAGGGACGGTAGAGCTCGAGCGCCATCGTCTTCGGCAAGCCGCATTGATGCAGTTTCAGCTTGGGACCGATGACGATGACCGAGCGGCCCGAATAATCGACGCGCTTGCCCAGCAGATTGCGCCGGAAGCGCCCCTTCTTGCCTTTGAGCATATCGCTAAGCGATTTCAGTTCGCGCCGCCCGCGCCGGCTCAGGGCTTTGCCGCGCTGGCTATTGTCGATCAAGCTGTCGACCGCCTCTTGCAGCATCCGCTTTTCGTTGCGCACGATGACATCGGGCGCGCCAAGATCGAGCAAATGCTTCAGGCGATTGTTGCGATTGATGACGCGGCGATACAAATCATTTAGATCGCTGGTGGCGAAGCGCCCGCCGTCCAACTGCACCATCGGCCGCAGATCGGGCGGTATCACTGGCAAGACGGTCAAGATCATCCATTCCGGACGATTGCCGTTCGGCTCGTTCTCCTGCTTGGTTTCATCGGTGTCGATCACCGTTTCGCGGCTGCTGCGCAGGCTCTCAACGACCTTCAGGCGCTTGGTCGCCTTGCGCCTGACCTGCTTGGAGCGGGCATGGCGCACCTCGTCCCAGAGCATCTCGGTCATTTTCACCAGGTTCAGGTCGCTCAATACGTCGTAAAAGGCTTCGGCGCCCATGCCGGCCTGAAAGACGTTGCCGAATTTGCTCTTCAATTCCCGATATTTGCTCTCCGAAATGAAGACGTAATCGGCGCCAGCCTGGCGGATTCTCGCTTGCCGATCGCTGGCCGAGGTAATCGCGGCCGACTGCAAGCTCAAAAGCCGGTTCAGGTCATTGATCTGCTCCTCAGCCTTCTCGCGATAGACATCGGTCTTCGCCTTGAGTTCCTCGAATTGCTTCTCCAAAGAAGAGTCGACATCGCCATCGGCGGAATCCGTCTCGCTGTTGATCTTGCCAATCTCTTCCCGAACAAGCGCCTCCGTTTCAGTTTGCAGCCCGCTCAGGTGCTCATTGACCATAGTCTGGATTTTCGAAATATGATCGTTGGTGATCACTTCGCCTTCGGCAACGACGCGATCCGAAATCGATTCCAAGCTGATCTCTGCCGCCGCAGCTTGCCCCAGCAAGTTTTCGACCTGCGATTGCGCCGCCTGCGCCTCACTCATGACTTCGTCGCTAAGGCGGCTCAGTTCCGACTCATAATGATCGCGAATCGCCGCGGCCATGTTTTCGCGATTTTCACGAATCTCGCTCGCTTGAAGTTCAATTTCGTCGGCGAGTTCCTGTTCTTTGTCCGCAAGTTCTTTCTCGATTCGCCCAATCGCCCGGCTGCGCGCGTCTTCGTCAACATGCGTCACCACATACTGGGCGAAATAAAGCACACGGTCGAGGTTCCGCCGGCTTACATCCAGCAGCAGACCGAGATAGCTGGGCACGCGCCGCGTATACCAGACATGGGCGACCGGCGCCGCCAGCTCGATATGCCCCATGCGCTCGCGCCGAACGGAGGAGCGCGTCACCTCGACGCCGCATTTGTCACAGATGATGCCGCGGTAACGGATATTCTTGTACTTGCCGCAATAGCACTGCCAATCGCGGGTGGGACCGAAAATTCGCTCGCAAAACAGCCCGTCCATCTCCGGACGCAAGCGCCGATAATTGATCGTCTCGGGTTTCGTCACCTCGCCGTAGGACCAGGATCGCACCTGCTCCGGCGAAGCCAAACTGATACGCAATGCACTGAAGTCTTTCGCCTCCAAGACGGAACCTCCTCTGCGCTATGATTCAGTTGCCTGGACAAAGATGACTTGATGAAACAAATGCCCTATCACTATAAAACAGCAAACAGAGCCCAGAAGGCACAGCTTCTGAGCCTCGCTCCAAAGGTGATGTATTAGCGTTTTTCCATCGCGGGAGATTGTAACCCGTCAATAAGTCCGTTGTCAAGGCGCGTCCAAAAAGTCGCCCTTGCATTACGAAAATGTGTAGCCCGTAGATTTGAATCTGACTTGTGGCGGCGGGCGACGCGCTATCCCTTCACCGCGCCGATGGTCAAGCCGGATATGAAGTAGCGCTGCAGCATCAGAAACAGCGCAATCACCGGCACTGAAACCAGCGTCGCCGCCGCCATCATCTCGCCGTACGGAATCTGCGACGCCGTCGCCTGGCTGCGCATGGTCGCGATGCCGACTGGCAACGTGACGACTCTGCTGCCGCGCAGCACCATCAAGGGCCAGATGAAACTGTTCCAGGAGCCGAGGAAGGTCAATATCGCCAGCGTCGTCAAGCCGGGCCGCACCAAGGGCACGATGACCTGGGCGTAAATCCGAAGCTCCGAAGCGCCGTCAATCCGCGCTGATTCCATCAATTCCGACGGCACCGCCTGTATATACTGCCGCATCAGGAAGATGCCAAAAGCCGGCGCCATCCAGGGGATGATCATCGAAGCTGGATGATTGACCCAGTCAATGCGGCTCATCAAGATGAAAAGCGGAATGAGTATCAATTGGAAGGGAATCATCGTCGAGCCGATGAGAACGATGAAGAGCAGATTCTTACCGCGAAAATAGTATTTGGCGAAGGCGAAACCCGCCAGCGAACAGAAGAAGAGCACGAATATCGTCACCACCGCGGCGTAAATGATGCTGTTGATATACCAATAGGGAAAGGGCCAATTGGTCAGCAGTGTTTCGTAATTCTTAAATGACCAGACTGCGGGGGGCAGCCAGGGCGGCAGCGTGAAAATCTCGGTCGTCGTCTTGAACGACGAATAGATCATGAAGGCGATCGGCGCGACCGTTAGCAGCGCCCCGCTGATGACCACAACGTGCAGCGCAATCACGCCCAGGCGCTGACCGAATCGCTCGCCCATCAGTCCTCCTTCCGGAAGACGCCGTACCACTGCAGCTGCAGCAGCGACAAAATGAATACCGTGGCGAAAAGCACCGTTCCCACTGCCGATGCGAAGCCAAGACGCAAACGCGTATAGCCGCGCTCATAGAGATACTGCACCACGCTCATGCTCGCGTTGGCGGGTCCACCGGTGCCATTGGTCAATATCTGGATTTCGTCGAAAATCTGGATTGAGCTCAGCAGGAGGATGATACTGACGAACAAGATGATCGGCCGCAGCATGGGGATTGTGATGCGATAGAACTTCTGCAGCATGCTGGCGCCATCTATCGACGCCGCTTCGTATAACTCTTCGGGAATGCTTTGCAGTCCGGCCAAAAAATAGATGGTCAGCAAGCCGGTCGAGCGCCAGGCGATAAGAATGATTATCGCCACCTTGACCCAGGATCGATCGCCCAGCCAGTATATCGGCTCCAGACCCAAATAGATCAGCGGCGCATTCAATAAGCCAATGTCTCGATTGTAGAGAATCTGAAAGACCAGTGTAATCGCCACCGTCGAAGTCACCACCGGCGTAAAATACATCGCCCGCCAGACATTGCTGAAACGGAGCGACTTGGAATTCAACAGCACCGCCAACACCAGCGCCAATGGCAGGACGATCAGAAGGCTGGCAATCGCATAAACCGCCGTGTTGGTCGCCGCTTGCGCGAACACTTTGTCGCTTAGCAGGCGTCCATAATTGCGCGCGAGGACAAAGCGCGGGTCATTGATGCCATCCCAACGGAACAAGCTCAGCACCAGCGCAATCAGGCTGGGCGCCAGAAAAAAGAAAGCAAACAGGACGTAGAATGGAGAGATGAAGGCATAGGGCGCGAGCTTGTGCTGCTGGAAACCTCCAGCATCCCGCGCCTCGCGCCCACGCGTCATTGCAGCCTGAACCATCCGTCGCTCCCGCTACAGCATTATGAGTGATTGTAGGGGCGAGACTTTTCTCGCCCTAGGTCTCGCCCCTACGTACTACTCCAGGATCACTGGAGCGCAATCAACCCTACTCGGCGAAAGCGATTTCGTCTTCCATGTATTGCACGATGTTATCGATAGCTTCATCAGCGGAAACGGCGCCGTCGAAGAACAAGGCAAGCTCAGCCGCCATTTGCGACTCAAAGGTCTGGCGGAACAAGCTCTGATACCAGATCGGCACATCGTCCACGATCTCGGCGAAAACCTCGCCCGTCTTTTGACCGGCATAAAACGGATCGGACAGACCTACGATTCGATCATCGTGGAAAGCGGCGGACATCGTCGGATAGTAAGCGATCTCCTCGTAACGCTTGATCTGATTTTCGAGCGTCACATAGGTGTATTGCAGCAGCTCCCAGGCATATTGGGCGTTTTCGTTTTCTTTTGCGACGGCGAAACCGGTGCCGCCCCAGACGGAGGTCTTGTGGCCGTCGCCATCGCCCCAAACCGGCATGCGGCCAATACGAAATTGCTCAGCCATATCTTCCGCCTGCGGTTTCAGGATGTAGTCGGAATACCAATCGGGCATAATCGCGCCGACCAAATTGCCTTCGCGATAAGCATTGATGATCGCCGGTCCCCACACTTCGGCGCTGGGAACGTAGCGTATCGCGCCGCTGTCCAAGCCTTCGCGCAACAAGTTCAACACTTCAATCGCAATCCCCCGATTCGGCTCATCAGGCAAGACAAATTCACCGTGGTCGTCGAAAATCGCGCCGCCTCGCTGCAGCAAATACATCATGAACATGCCACCATGGTCAGTAATGTAAGACATGGCGATGCCTTCTTCGGCAAGCGCCGCGCCCGTCTCGATGTACTCATCCCAGGTCGTTGGCACTGACAGTCCCCGCTCCTCGAATATCGACGGCTGATAGTAATAGACAACGGCGCAAAGCGAGCTGTCCACGCCATAGACGCGGCCCTGATATTTGTATGGCGTATGCCGTCCTTCCACGATCAAGTCATAGTCATCAGCCAGCAGATCGGTCAAATCGAGGAACTTGCTCTCGATGATGCCGCCCTGCATGAAGCGCGGGAACGAGCCCTGCTCAATGCCCAGCAAATCGGGAATCTCCTCGCCCGCCGCCAAATTGCCCAGCACCTTGTCAAACACGCTGGGCACCACCTCGAATTCAAAGGTGAAATTGATATCCGGGTAGCGCTCTTTCCACTCTTCGGCGCGCGCGCTAAAGAACTGCACGTACAAGCCGTCGTGCGTCCACATTGTCATCGTCACTTCGCTGGCGTCCTGCGCCGCCGCCGGCAGCGCCGCCGCCCAAAGCAAGGCAAAGGCGAACAAAATCGCAACTACGGTTAAAGTCCTTCTCATTTCTTCCTCCCATTTGGAATACGCAAAATAACAAATCTTGCAACTGTGGGATAATAACGCTTTGCCTTTGCGCCTGTCAAACCCAGTCTGGCTCGCAGCCCCTGAGATTCACGCAAATTATGCTATAATGCGCGCTCGATACTCAGGATTGAAAGGAGCGCCGTGAACCCGCTGCTCAATGTCGACGACGCCCTATCGAAGATCCTCGGCGACATGCTTACGCTCGAGGCGGAGACAGTCTCCCTGCCCGATGCGCACGACCGTGTGCTCGCCGAAGACATCGTCTCCCCTATCGACCTGCCGCCATTTGACAACTCGGCGATGGACGGCTACGCCATCCGCTACGGAGACAGCGCGGCAGCGAGCCGATCCAATCCGACCAGATTGGCGGTTGCGATGGACATCATGGCGGGCAGCGCTCCGGACGGTCAACTGGAAGCGGGCGCAGCCGCCCGCATCATGACCGGCGCGCCAATCCCCAGCGGCGCCAGCGCGGTCATCCCGGTCGAAGACACCGATGACGACTGGAGCAAGGGCGAAAACAGCCCCCTGCCCGCCAGCGTCAGCTTATATCGCAGCTTGCGTAAGGGCGAGAATATTCGCCGCGCCGGCGAAAACATCAAAGTGGGCGAAACAATCATGAAGGCGGGTAGCGACATCGGACCCGCTGAAGTTGGCATGATAGCGGGCATCGGCCGCCCGCGCGTCGAGGTCATCCGCCAGCCCAAGGTCGTCATCCTCAGCAGCGGCGATGAGCTGGTCGATATCTACGACGAGCTTAGCCCCGGCAAGATCCGCGATACCAACGGCTACACCTTGGCTGCCCTGGCGCGTCAGGCGGGCGGCGTGCCGATTCGCCTGCCCATCGCCAAGGACAGTCTCGATTCTATCCGCGCCCTTTATCGCCGCGCCCTCTCTATCAGTCCCGACCTGCTGATCAGCACCGCCGGCGTTTCGGTCGGCGCCGCTGACCTGGTGCGCGTAGTGATGGACGAACTGGGCGAGATCGACTTCTGGCGGATCAATATGCGGCCCGGCAAGCCGCTCGCCTACGGCACAATTCAGGGTGTGCCCTTCTTCGGGCTGCCGGGCAATCCGGTTTCGACGATGGTGACCTTCGAAGTGCTCGTCCGCCCGGCGCTGGCCAAGATCGCCGGACGCTCCATCAGCCAGCGCAGGGTCAAAGCGACAGCCGCCGACGACATGCGCTCGGACGGACGGCGCACTTACGCCCGAGTCACCCTGACGCGCGAAGACGAGCGCCTCATCGCCCGCGCCACCGGCATCCAAAGTTCCGGCGCCCTGATGTCCATGGTGCTGGCTGACGGACTGGCGATCATCGCCGAAGACCAAGAGGTCGTCCGGGCCGGGAGCGAATTGGATGTGCTGCTGCTGCGTACAGTGAATCTGTAAGTGCTGATTTCAGACGGCGAGGTACCCTAGATGAAAAACAAAGTTGACGCTGTGCCCACATCGAATAATCGAGACAGAATCGCGCGCCGCGCCCAGCTTCTATTTGTCCTGATTGGTCTGATGATCGCCGGCTATCTGAGCTATCTCAAGATTGAAGACGCGCCCGCCGTCTGCGTCGAGACGGGACCATTCAATTGCAACGTGGTGCTCAACAGTCAATACTCGGAATTGGCTGACGTGCCGATCGCCTACCTGGGTTTCACGGTCTACCTGGCGATTGGGGCGCTTCTATTGCTGGAGAATCAGGTCGCGTTTCTACGTGTGTGGGGTTCGCTGATTATGTTCGGAATTGGGCTCTTCGCCTGGTTATTTTCGATGTGGCTGGTTTATGTGCAATTCGCGCTGCTGCAGGCGCTCTGCCCCTGGTGCCTCAGCCACGAGACCAACTTCACCCTTCTATTCGCCCTGATCTGCTATCGGGTCTATCGCGAAACGTTCGGCGAGTCGTGAATCAACAAAACGAGGCGCGCCATCAAGCCCGCCCCGCTCAGATTCGTATAAAGACACGCTAAGGACTAGGAGCCGCGCAAGGTACGCGCCAGGATTTCTTCCTGCTTTTGGCGATGCCGCGAAGGGGCGCTTTCGCGGTGGTTTCCCGTCGCCTCTTCCAGCGGTTCGCTTTGCATCGCTCGGCGGAAAGCTTGCGCCATGGCGGTGGGCACAGCCTCCTCTTCTTCCTCGTCGATGCTTTCCTGCTCTTCTTCAGGCGCCGCCTTCATCGTCAGGTCGATCTGCCGCGAGCGACCATTCTTCTTAATTACGCGCACTTCGACTTCCTGGCCAACCGTGGCGACATCACCCGGCGTCCGCACGTAGTTGTCCGACATTTCAGAAACATGCACCATGCCCGGGCGCTCGGCGCCAAAATCGACGAAGACGCCGAAGTCCTCCACGCGGATCACCTGGCCCCTATAGGTTCTGCCTTGGCGAATCTTGCCCCAGGGAACCAGCGGCGGCTTTTCCATCGTCAAGGCGATATATCCATCTTGACGAGTCCTGTAAACAAAGGCGGTAAGTTCGCTGCCGGGCGGCGCGACGTCTGCGATATTTCGCTTGTCGTTGCGCGCCAGTTGGGATATATGGAGCAGCGCGTCTTGCCCGGTTCCTATATCAACCAGGGCGCCGTATATGCCAATATGCCGGACCGTACCTTTTACTTCCACCCCAACCGTTAGCGCGCCCGCTTCTGCTGCCATCTTGCACCGCTCCTTCGAAATGTGAATCCGGCGTCCAATCGACGCCTTGCCTAACTCTCCGGACAGATTTCCTCATCGCCTACGCCGCTGCCGACATAATCAAATTCTTCCGCGCCGGAATAGGCGGCCAAGGAGACAAAGCCTTTCCATTCGTTCAAGCGGGCGCAGGTCAGCAATTCCCTCATTTCGCTCGGCGCCATGTACATGACGCCGATGACCTTGTTGTCAACTGACACATTGCCCTGCTCGCCGCTGGCGACATAGGCGTAGATCACGATAGGCGTATCGGGATAAACGAAGACGGCGTAAGCCTGCTCCTCGCTAACCGCCTGCCCGGCGACGTAGCGCGGCTCGCCAAACTTGTCAAAAACCGGTCCGTAGGTCATCTCAGGCGCAAGCTGAAGCAAGAACGAGGTGATCGTTTCGCCATCGCGGCTAATCACCTGGCAACAGGGCTGGTTATCGCCTTCGGCGAAAGCCAATACCCGACCTGGATTGTCGCCTTCCGCTTCCGATTCCTCGGTGATCTTGAAGCGCCCGGAGCTTTTCAGGGTCACCTCGGCATCGCGATAGCTGGTTTCACCCGGCGTGATGCCGTTCCAACAGGGCGCCTCACAGGGGTCGCCGGTCAAAAGACTGGTATCGTGAAGTTTCGTCTCATCGAGAAGGTTGACTTGACCGGCGCAGGCGGCCAGCGCCACCGTTAGGAACAACAGGAAATAAGGGAGCGGGCGGCGATTCATCTAAAACCACTTTCGCAAGCATTCGGGCAACAATAGGCGCGCATCATAACAAAAGCCGCTGGCTTTGTACAGTATGGCAAGACAAGCGGGTTTCGCCTCGCCTAATTCACACGCAAGGTCAATGAATAGACGCCCAGCGTGCCGCCATACTGATTCGCGTAGCGCGTCGCTATGATCGTATAGGGACCGTTCTCCGTCAGCACAAAGCCGCTGATCAGCGAATCGGTCTTGCGGCCGCCGGCGCCCAGCAATACCGGATCGGCATCGTCGTTCGCCGCAATCTGCCGATCGCCCGGGCTGATCAGATAAAGATTCGTATCCAGGGTCTGCGTCGCCGCCAACATGCTGATCGTCACCGATTCGCCGGCAATGCCATTAAATCGGTATACATCAAAGGGGTTTTCCGCGCTGATGACGCCGGTTAAGTTCTGACCGCTTTCAATCAAGGGCGCGTCGAAGGCTTCCTCCTGATAGGCGAGTGTGCGGCTGCCAGCGTCAATGAAGCCCGCTTCGCCGGCGAATGCCTCGCCGGCAGGCGTCACGGTGAAGTTCGTCACATAGCGCTGCCCCGCCTGCGGGAATTCGCGGGCATCGGCGACCACTTGACCGTTGACCTCAATCAGCAGGGTAAAATCGACCGCTGGCGGCAGCTCGGTACAGGCGTTTTGATACCAAACTTCGACTTCGTAAGTGCCGGGGCGGATCGTGCCGGGGGGCCAGTAGATATAGGAAACTGGCGAGCCGGTCGCCGCCGGAACGCAATTCACATTTCCGGCTTCCTGCAGGATGCCGCCGCTGACGACCAACGGGTTGTCATCAAATACCGATTCGCCAGCGGGATCGCGCACCAGCAGCTGCAAATCGGCGTTCGTGCTCCAAAAGAGGCTGACCTCAATATCGCCCTGGGGCAGATTCAGGCTCGTCAGTTGGCTTGCCACATCACTCGTGGGACCGGAGAGCGTGATCTGGAACTCTCCTTCGGTGCCGCCGATATCCTTGGCGTAGCGCGAGGCGATGATCGTGTAGGCGCCAGCGCTCAGCAGCCGGGCGTTGGCGATCGAGGAATCGGTCGTTCCGCCAAAGGCATCGTCATTCACGTTGACCACCTTGCCAGCGGGATCAACGATCTGCAGCAAGGTATCCAGATTAGGCCCTATCGCCTGCATATCCACCGATATCAACTCGTCTGCGGCGCCGGCGAAGGAATAGGTCAGGAAAGGCTGCTGGTTGCTGATCTCGCCACGGACCGGCACATCGCGCACGATCGGCGTCGCCACCACCGAGGTGATATCGAAGCCGGCGGGCAGCAGCGTCAGGCTCGAATCCGGATAGGCGCCGCCAATGCTGAGATCGGCGCCGCCGTCGGCCGCGATCTCGAAGCGTGTCACGTAAACGTTTTTGCCCGCTGCGCCACCGGGCGAGAGCAAAGTATCCACTTGCCCGGCCGATGCGCCATCGACCATGACTTCAAGCTGGAAGGGAACCGTGCCCGTCAGCGCGTCGCAAGCCTGCTCATAATATACGATGACCTCGTAACTGCCAGTCGACAAGAAACCGGGCTGCCAGATGGCGCTTTCTTCCGGCGCGCCGCTGATCACCTCGCACAATCCATTGGCGTCGAACCCGAATGCGCCACCGTTAGTCGTCGCGCGCGAATTCCAGTGGAGCGCCTGCCCGGTGGGGTCGCGCACTTCAAGGTTCAAGTCGGCGGCGCCATTCCAATTCAGCCGCACATCAATGCCGGCGCCCAACAATATGAGTTGGGGCTCAGCCGCCGATGCTTCTGGCGCCGCGGCATCGGCCGCGCTGCTTTGCGCCAAGTCCAATCGGATATCGAAGGTCGTATCGGGCGCGCCGCTTCCAGGGGAGAAATAGACGAAGACATTGTAGCGGCCGCCCCCGCTGAGCGCGAGACTGCCAACAACCAGCGATCCGACGCCAGCCGTATCAGCCGCCTGCGCGATCGTATTGCCGTTGATGTCGCTGATCAGCAAGGCGAGCGAACCGCCGCTGATATTTTCCAGCGAAATCGTCGCCAAGGTGTTCGCGCCCGCGTCAAATACATAGGTGGTGGCATTGCTGGCGGGACCAAGCACGCCCGAAACGATTGCGCCCGGCGCCAAAACGTTGATCGAGTTCTGCGCCAAGCCAGGCGACGTAGCGAAGACCAGGCACATCGTCAAGACAGCGATCAGCGTTCCACGCCGTCCAAGCCGATTGACTCTTGATTGGGACATATCGCTAGTCCTCCCTAACTGCGGCGCAATTCTGACGCTGCGAACCGAAGTGTAACGAATTCTCCATACGCTTGCCAGCCTAACAGCCTACGCCACCGCAACGATTGCGGCAGCCCCATTGCCTTCCCGCCGCTCCTTGGTTTCACTATAAGCAGCGAGCGATTTTCATGTGATGGAAGGCAACTGCCATGGCAAATACAACCTTAGCATACTACAGGCTAAAGCCGCCCGCTTCAATTATGAATGGTCGCATTCGCCGTCGGCGCGTCAGGCGCGAGGCTGCCGGACCAGCTGATCGCACAAGCACGGTTTATTCGCTGGTTTCGCTTGCCGTTCGAGCGCTGGCTTACTTGGTGATAGTACTGCTGGCGGGCGCCGCGCAGGCGCAGCGGCCAACTGCGGCTACACACATCGTTCGCCCTGGCGAGACGCTCGGCTTGATTGCCCAGCAGTATGGCGTGGACATCTTTACGCTGGCTTCGGCAAATGGGATCAAAGACGCGCACAGCATTTTCAGCTGGCAACAGTTGACGATACCTGCGGACTCATCCGAAGCCGACGCGACGCTTGTCGCGCGAGGCAGGCATATTGTGCGTCATGGCGAAACGCTCGGAAGCATCGCCAGGCAGTATGGCATCGCCCTGAGCGACCTGATCAAGCTTAACAATATCTTCGGCTGGATTTATCCGGGCGACGAATTGGCGCTGCCCGTTGCTGGACAGGCGTCCGCGCCCGTTCAGACCGATCCGCCGGTCACAGCCGCGGCTGACAGCGTCACGCACATTGTTCGCGCTGGCGATTCGCTGGGAACGATCGCGGCGGCTTATGGCGTATCGCTTTACGACCTGCGGGCAGCGAACAATATCTGGTCCTGGATCATCTACGCGGGCCAAGAACTGAAGATTCCCCCGGGAGGAAAGCCTCCCAGTGAACTCGGTTTGCCCGCGGAATCGGTCACCTTAGTCGATACTCCTGCAACGGTGGAACTGGTCGAAGCCAGCGGCATCACTCACAAGGTGCAGGTCGGCGAGTCGCTGGCCAAAATCGCGGCAGCCTATGGTGTCTCCCTATACGACTTGCAGACGCTGAATGACATCTGGAGCTCGATTCTGTATGTGGGTCACGAACTCGAAATCCCCGCCGGCGGATCGCCCGTCCGCGAATCCGAGCGGCCCGCGGAACCGGCGACGCCTGAGGAAAGTCCAGCGCCGGAAGAGCCGGAACTGACGGTCGAAGCCAGCGGCATCACGCATAAGGTGAAATTCGGCGAATCGCTGGCCAAAATCGCGGCCGCTTATGGTGTCTCCCTATACGACTTGCAGACGCTGAATGACATCTGGAGCTCGATTCTGTATGTGGGTCACGAACTCGAAATCCCCGCTGGCGGATCGCCCGACCGCGTATCCGAGCGGCCCGCGGAACCGGCAACGCCTGATGAAAGTCCAGCGCCGGAAGAACCGGAACCACAGGTCGAAGCCAGCGGCATCACGCATCGGGTCAAATTTGGCGAGTCGATGGCCAAGATCGCCGAGGCTTACGGAGTCTCCCTATACGACTTGCAGACGCTGAATGACATCTGGAGCTCGATTCTGTATGTGGGTCACGAACTCGAAATCCCCGCCGGCGGATCGCCCGTGCTCGAATCCAACGTGCTCGAATCCAAATTGCCCGCGGAACCGGCGACGCCTGAGGAAAGTCCAGCGCCGAAAGAGCCCGAGCCACAGGTCGAAGCCAGCGGCATCACGCATAAGGTGAAATTCGGCGAGTCGCTGGCCAAAATCGCGGCGGCGTACGGCGTCTCGCTTTACGACCTGCAAGCGCTGAATGATGTCTGGACCTGGGTTATCTTCGTAGGGCAGGAATTGGAGATACCGGCCGGCGGACGCGCCCCGGATACGCAAGACGCCCCGCCTGAGCCCGAGCCAGAGCCGACCGCTGATAATACTTCGCCGTCAACGCAGCCCAAGACGCATACCGTTCAGCGTGGAGAAACCTTGTTCAGCATCGCGAAACGATACGGCGTCTCGCTTGATGCCTTGATGCGCGCCAACGGCATAGAGGACGTGACCCGCATCCACGCCGGAAACACGCTCCGCGTCAGCCACCTGGATTCATTCGCGCCGCCGGCCGCCACCAACGATGCGAGCAGCCCGGCGCCAGCGCAGGCAGCGCCACCGGCCGCCCCAGCAGGTCGGGCGCTTCCCGTCGTAACAACTATGCCCGCTCCCGGCATCTATCCTGCTGGCGACCTCGGTCAGCAATACACCGTCGGCCGCGGCGAATACCTAACGGAGCTTGGCGTGCGGTTTAATATGGAGTGGAGAGTGCTCGCCAAAATCAACGGCATAATCCCTCCTTACGCGCTGCACCACCAACAGACGCTGCGGATACCTTCGTTCGCGGAGTACCTGAGCTATCTGCCGGACAATTCGAGTTACAAGCTCTTCTACACCACCCATCATCACCCGGGCCCGCGTGTTGGCGTCGGGCGCGAGATCGTCATCGAGCTGGGGCGGCAATCCATTTACGCCTACGAAAATGGCGTCCTGCAAAAGCGGGCGCTGATATCCAGCGGCAAAATGATGACACCGACGGTGCAAGGTGACTACAAGATCTATCTCAAGTATCGTTCGCAGACCATGAGCGGACCCGGCTACAGCTTAGACAATGTGGAATGGCCGATGTATTTCCACGCCGGCTACGCCATACACGGCACGTGGTGGCACACGATGTTTGGCACGCCCATGAGCCATGGCTGCGTCAACCTCACCAATGCCGACGCGCAATGGTTCTGGGAATTTGCGCCGCTTGGCACGCCCGTCCACGTTCGCGTCTAGCGGCTAGCTAGCCCTTAGCGCCCAGCGCGCCGTCGAGCCCAAGCTCGGCGGCGTTTTCCTGCATCGCTTTCAGCACCAGCGGCACGTGAAACTCCCAGACGTCCACGCCCAAGACGGCGCAGCCATCAATCACATCCTGCCGATTGACCCCGGCGGCGAATGCTTTGTCCTTCCACTTCTTGCGGATGCTGCGCACTTTAACATCGCGGATATCCTTGCTGGGTCTGACCAGCGCAACAGCCGTGATCAAGCCGGTCAACTCATCGACCGCGTACAGCGCCTTGTCGCGCAGCGTGGTCCGGTCGTCAGCCGCCAGCGGACCGTGACTGAGGATCGTGCGGATGTCCTCCTCGCCCAAACCGCGCTCGCGCAGAATCGGCGCGCCATCCATCGGATGCTGCTCCAGCGATGGGTGAATTTCCCAGTCAAAGTCGTGCAGCAAGCCGACCAGTCCCCATGGCTCAGGGTCTTCGTTATAGTGCGCGGCATAGGCGCGCATGGCAAACTCGACCGCCAGCATGTGTTTGCGCAGCGAATCCGCTTGCACGTGCTCGCAAACGATGTCGTAGGCTGTATCTCTATCCAAGGTTGGTATCCTCCCGGGTCAGTGCCGGCGCAACGAATCGAATGCCCTGTTAATACCACAACCGCGCGCCTGATTCAACGCTCGGTGATATTGGCATCAGCTATGCGGAAAGAAATGCCTCATCCCTTGACCGCGCCGAAGGTGATGCCGCGAATCAGATACTTCTGCGCGAACAAGGCGAATATGATCATCGGCACAATCATCACGACGCTCATGGCGGCCATGGGTCCCCACTGGATGCCCTTGTCACTGACAAAACTGGCGACCGCGATGGACAAGACGCTGGCTTTGCGCCGCGCCACGCTTGAGGCGATCAGAAACTCATTCCAGGACAAGAATGCGGTCAGTATCGCAGCTGCCGAAACACTCGGCATCACAATCGGCAAGACGACGCGCCAGAATCGCTGCCAGATGCTGGCGCCATCGACGATCGCCGCTTCTTCGATTTCCGCCGGCAAATCCTGAAAGACTACCAGCATCAGCCAGGTCACGAAGGGAATCGTAATGCCGAGCTGACCTATGATGATCGCCCAGACCGTATCCAGCAGGTCAAGCTCGCGCATCACCAGAAAGAAGGGTATGACCGTCGTCACGCGCGGATAAAAGCGTATGAACAAAAAGAGGAAGGTGATCAGCGCCAGGAAACGAGCGGCGAGGCGCATGCGCGCCAGCCCGTAGGCAGCCAGCGTCCCGCTCAGAATCGTGATGGCGGTGGTCCAGAGCGCGACCGTGAGGCTGTTGCGGAAATATCGTATGGTCTTGCTGTCATCGATCAATTCTTCATAATGCTGGAAAGTGACTTCCGTCGGCAGAATCGTCGGCGGCACCGTTAAGAATTCGCGCGGCAACTTGATGCTGTTGATGACCAAATAAGCCAAAGGCGCCAGCACCGCCAGGCAGGCGATCGCCAATATCAGCAAGCGAAGAAGCGCAAGTATCTGCTGACTGAGAGATTTGTTTCGGCTCAAGTTAGCCTCTCGAAACGGGGACGGGAGCGCCTACCAATCCCGCCGTTGAAAGCGGAAAGCCAGCCAGATGCTGAGACTGGCGAAAGCCATGAATATCCAGGACGATGCCGCCGCCGCCCCGAAATTGAAGTTCCGCAAGCCTTGCGTATAAATGTAGAAGGTCAGCGTATAGGTGCTGAATCCGGGACCGCCGAAGGTCAGCGAATAAATGGAATCGAGCGACAAAAGCGACTCCAGCATCCGGAAAACCAGGGTCAGCAGCAGGAGCGGCAGCAGCAGCGGCAGCTCGACATGCAGGAAGGTCCGCCAGCGAGAGGCGCCGTCAATCGCCGCCACTTCCAGCAGATCGGTCGGAATACTGGCGATCGCGGCGCCAGCGACTAGCAAGACGAATGGCGTCCACTGCCAGGTATCCAGCAATATCACCGATACCAGCGCCCAATCGGACGACGCCAGCCACTCCGGTCCCTGAACGCCGATTGCGCTCAGCAGGTGATTGACCAAGCCGGCGCGCGAGTTCAGCAGGATGCGCCAAAGCGTGCCAGCCGCGACCGGCGCAATCACCATCGGCAAGATGAGCAGCGTGCGCACCGCCCGCATGCGCCAGCTTGAGCCCATCGTCAAATAAGCGAGGCAGACGCCCAGGAGCATCTCCAGGATGACCGCCCCGCCAGTGATCACTATGCTGTTGCGAACCGACCGCTGAAAGGTCGAATCGCCCAATTCAGCGCGAAAATTGTCCAAGCCGACGAAACCTTGCGGCTCCTGCGACTCGGTCAGCGACCATTCCTGCACCGACAGCAAAGCCGAATAAGCCAGCGGATAAAACTGCACCGCCACGACAATAACAAAAGCCGGCAGCACAAAGGCGAGCAGCCAAGGCAGATCGTGCCTGCTGTGCCAGGTCATGACGTGATCTTCCCCCACCCTAAATCCCTCCCCCATAAAGAGGGAGGGACATTCTTGCTGGCCGTGGCGCTAGTGACAATTCGCGAGCAGAAGAGTCATCTGCCCGCATTGTTCGCATGAATTGGACCAGATCACATATCCTGCTGCTGGCCCTGCGCCGCGGCCGATTGCACCAGCGCCGGCGGCACCGTCACATCAGCCCAGCCCGCCAGCGTATTCGCCAGCGCCTCTTCCACGCTGATCGAACCGATGACCAGTTCGCTGGTATTGCGGAAGAAGATCTCGAAAGCCTCAAAGACCCAAGGCACCGACTGCGCCCGACTCAAATTGGCGACCATGCCCGGGAAGTCATGGCTGTAGGCTTCCATCAGCTCCGGATCTTCGTAGGTGCTGAGATAAGGCGAGCCCACGCCCAGCTCGACGAAGCGCTGCGTCGACTGTTCCGGATTGATGTAGTATTTGACCCACTCCCAAGCCGCTTCGGGATTCTCGCTGTACTCGGAGATGAACAAGTTCCAGGCTGACAAGAAGGGGAAGCCAGGACCGGGGAATGGCGCCACCGCCCAATTGTCAACCACCAGCGACGCATCGGGATTCTGCGCCGAGGCGCGCATGAAACTGACCCAGCAGATCATGGTCGCGGACTTGCCGGTCAAGAAGACGGCGTTGGATTCGTCAATGCTCAAACCGGCCGCGCCTTCCGGATTGTAATCCAGCAGGCTCGCCATTTGATTCAGCGCCGCCAGCGCGCTCTCTTCATCCAGCGCGTAGTTGCCATCGGCATCGACCAGGTAGCCATCGTACATGCCCAGGAATATGGCGGGCGTCTGCTCGGACGCGCCCCAGGAGAAGACGCTGGGCGCGATATCCGTGCCTTCCAGGTGCATCGCCAGCTTATCCAGCGCCGCGAAGTAATCGTCCCAGGTCTCCCAATCCGCCGAGACGCCCGCTTCTTCAAAGATATCGGTGCGATAGACAATGCCATAGGCATCGGCGCTGTAGGGGATGCCGATTCGCTTGCCGTCAAAATAGCCGGAGGGACCGGGCTGCCAAATGGTCGGGATGTAATCGCCGCCGAAGCTGTCGCGCGCGACCAAGTCATCGAGCGGCAGCATCTTGTCGTAGACGCTGGCGATCCAGAATTCGCCGGACATGACGTCAAATTCGCCGGTGCCCGTGGTCAGGTCGGTGATGTGGTTCTGGTTCAACACCGCCCAGGGAGAAGCCACCAGCTCAAGCTCGATGCCGGTCGCGTCTTCGAAGGCTTCTTCGATATTCTCGGCGCCGACATCGTAGGTGCCGGACTGCATGTAGGTGGCGACGATTTCCACGCCCGCGTGGGGCATGTCCTGCGCCAGCGCGCCGGCCGGCAGCAGCAGCGTCGCAATGAGTAACAACAGCCATACTTTCTTCATGATCTTTCCTCGTTCCTTCGGTCTACTTGAACAAACCCGCATCTCGCCGAGCCACGGCGAAGCGGATGTGAGGATTATAGCGAGTTGGGGTCGAGTTGGCGAATTGGAGAGGGTTACGCGATTTCCTCAAACACGGCGGGGATTATCGAATCCAGCGCGGTGTCAAGATCACCGTCAAATTCTGAGCAGGGAATGTCGAGATAGGTGAAGACGGTAAACATCCGTTTATAGCCTTCGGCTACGCCGAGTTCTACCCAGTGTTTGCGAAACTGATGAAGTTCACATCTCTCTGTTTCAGATGCTTTATCGACAATGACAATGTTTGAATTGTCCGAGAATATGCTTTCTGTGCTTTCGGGATTGCCTTTGCCCATAAGCTTTAATTCGCAACGTAACTCGACTCCAGACCTGCTAATAAAGCAAAAACTTACATCTTCAGTCTTAGCCGCCATTGCCGTGCCTGCGTAATGGATTGCAGGAACTTGATATAACTTTGCCAACGTGAGCATCAGCGGTAGTTCGAGTCTTTTGCTTAGCCGCCGCATTATGATATCTAGTGATTGCAGCAGCGCTTCTCCTAGCAATCCAACGATAATTTGCCCTTCCGGTTGCGCAAGGTCTAAACTGACCCTGTCATTAGTTGCTTTAACACTTGTACCAATATCATTGAAAACCTCAGACAATCGATTAGCAACTTCCGGGTGCAAGTTGCGCCGCGACACAGAGTTATCACTTGACTTGCCGTTAGATTCCCCATTGCGGGCGCTCGCTAAAATTTGCCATGCGACGTGCTGAAGCTGTTCCGTCAAAAAACAATTGTAGAGAGAATTAATGTCATGCCCGGATACAAGCGCTCGCAAGAAATACTGGAGAGTAGGATTACGATAATCCATTCTTAATCGTCCCAAATGTTATGTTACAGCATCCCTTGTCGTTACATCACTTATAAAGTGCAGCCGCGATTCTGCTGGTGATGCGATTTACAGTATGGCGGAGCTCATCCAACGCTGAAAATGCGTCATAAGAGTCGTGATCAGCCATCGTCTCATATTGGAGCGCCAACGAATATTCTATAGCTGCCACTTCGTAGCTCATTTCGCGAAACTGTTTTCCCGACGTGTTGCCATTGCTCTCCGACAACGCGTTGGCAATTTGTGGATGTTCGAGATTTATATATATGGTCTTGTCATTGGTTTCATATCGGGACCGCGGCCTCGTGGGCGACCCACTTTCATACTCCAAACTGAATATCGCACGGCGACGCTTGCGTCTACCTTGTGCCAATTGCTTTTGTGACGAAGGATCGCTGCCTTCAATGAGAGAGGGACCCGGTCTAGGCTCTTCACCTTCGGAGGCGTTCTCACCGCGACTTCCATCACCGTGCGGGTTTCCAGCTTCCTGCGTTTCGCCGGGAATGTCGCCATCTCCTGGGGATAGACCGTCTTCACCATTCGCCAATTGGTCGACTGCCTGCTTACCAGCAGTGTTGCGCGCTCGCCGCGCCCTTTCAAGCTCCATTTCTTGCTGTGCAAAGTCATCGTTTAGAATCCGTGCAATCTGCTGAGCTTCTCTTTCAAGTCTGCGAGCTTGCTCGCTCTGTCGGCGTTCCTTCTCTTCGTCGACAAGCTTCTGTCGCACTTCCTCAAGCTCTTCAGATATCCAACCGAGAAGAACGGCGACGGCAGGATTTTGATCATTTAGCTTGGCGCTTCGTGTGTTGTCAAAAGGAGGAACGTCCCACACGCGATCCTCTAAAATCGGTACGTCAACTTCGCCGAAAATGTATTGACTCCTTTCCTTGTTCTCAATTCCAGTTTGGGTCGTTGCATGCCAATTACCGTGAGACAAAATGTCAATACCTGCTCTATCCTCGTCCAAGGGTTCGTAGGATACCCTTATTGTCAGAGCTACATCACCTATGTGTTTGCTGACGTGTTCGGGAGGAGACGTATCATATACAATGCGAGACTCAACTTCCTCATACTTGCACTCAAGACCGTTTATCATCACCAGTGCGCGTCCACGATATCTGCTTAGACGTCGCTCAAGAAACTGCACGATTTTCTCAACTCTAGGCCTTTTTCCCTTGACGAAGCGTTCCACAGTAATAGTCGTGCCATCGCCGTTTTCAGTAAATTCATCTAATTGCAAAACCTCAACCGGTACAGGTTGCCCATCCGATGCAGACTCAACCTGATGGCGAGTTAGGCGCACGACGTTGCGTAGACCATCTTGTGTCGTGTCAATCGTGAGGGATCGAGCCAGCCCAAACGCGGCGGACTTGCCAGTGCCAAATAGCCCTCGGACCCGTTTTCCGCGCCGGCGCTGAACATTTTCGCCGTGCATCTGAAAGAACGTGTTAAGATCTGAAGAAGACATGCCGCGGCCGTTGTCAGCAACTGTCAACTTCTCATTGGTGATTGTAACATTCACACGCACAGAATCATCATCTTTGGCGGCGTCCAAAGAGTTTGAGACGTACTCCCAAACAATCTTGCTAAAAGTATTGAAATGCGCCGAACTCTGTAAGAGGTCACGTGAGACATGTGAGGTAACAGCAATACCAGAGTTAACTGAACTCATCTACTCAAACTCCTTAGGAAATGCGGTGCGCAAGAATGCCCAAAGTTCTTTCAATTCGTCATGACCGGAGACTGCGCTCTCGATGAAATGATATCTGCGAGACCTAGCCTTTAGAGGAAAGTACTCGTTTATCTTGGCGAATTCGAAAAAGTCGTTACGCGAAACATCCGCTAGCTTGCCTTCGCAGAACAGGAAATAGGCAGCGGTATCTTTGAGGCGGCGGCGCTCCAAGTCCTGAGAGCGCAAAATTGAGCCGCGACGAAACTGAATTTCGTCCGTAGCATCAGCACTAGATTTGAAACCGAAGTTCTTAAACCACTCCATGCCGGCGGCGGAGAGCATCCAGCCTTTGGAACTGGAGCCTGTCACTAGCGAGCCATTTCTCTTGCGACGCGCGTCTTGAAGAGACTGATTGACCACCTGTAGATCAATGTATTCTGGGTATTTGCGCCATGTAAACTTGCCAGGTGCAAGTTCGTTTACATGAAAAGCAACGTCTTCTGAGTCAATGGGTCTCTCGTAACCGTCCAGATTGCCGAGAGCGATTGTAACCAGATGGATATTCGATAGCACACTTTCTGGCATTAGGTCTCGTCTCTTAGCTTCAGAATGGAAACAGTCCGGTTTATCACATTAAAGGTCAATGCAATGCGATCGGCGACCCCGCATTCTAAGTACTTTAGCACCCTTCCGATACCGCGAATCTCATTGTGGGTCACTCTAACGTCTGTACTATCTTCGTTGCCCCAGGTACAACGCCAAGTGCCCGAAAGATTCGGAATTCTATCCGATACTAGTGTACCATTGGCGATTGTGAGAAGGCCAAGACTTGCTTCAACCGTTATGTTGCCAAACGTGTCTCGGGCAACGGTCAATCGCACAGGAATCCGTTCTGCCGCCGAGCGCGCCCGCTCAATTGCATCCATGTCTGGTCTTGAACCCCGCAGTTTGTACAACCCCTTTTGGAAATTGTCATAGAGCGGAGAACGACTCAGTGTGCCGCCCAGAGACGCACCACTTAGACCGCTATCGAGAATGGCTTGCATGAGCTGCGAGTGATGCGCGACTCCATCCTGTCCATATATGCAGTCCCAAATGATGCTTTCACCAGGGCTAAGATCTTCGTTTGCTTCTCCCTCCCAATACCACAGGGCGTCGTCCGTCTCGTAACCGTAAAGCTTGAGTGCCTGTTCTAGAATTTCGACAGAAGGTATAGGAAAGTCTGTTCGAGAACAGGTGTGCTCGATTCCAAAGTAAACGTCATGGATTTCAAGCGGCCCACAATACTGAAACATTTTCAAAAGTGACTTATGTAGAACGCTATTTTTTTCAAGCCTATGAGGCACATACCTATAAGAACCGTGCCAGTTCTCGTCCATACTAAAGAATTCCTTGCACTCCAAGATCAAGCGCAATTCACTAATATTAAACTCTACGGCGTCTCGGTTAACCAGCCATTCGAGGGAAACCGCTCCACTGTACCTCAAGTGCTTCCATACGAGCCGTTCTGTGGCACCACCAAACCTTTCAAGCAATTCATGCGCTAGAGTTGGCGCGCGCGACAATCCCTTGTCACGCAATTTCATCATACACTGGAGACTCTCCGGAATCTCATAGTCGTGTAACACTTTTTCCGAATTCTTGATCAGAGTTACCAGAAGCTCCACCTGGTCTATGGATGTAAACCTATTCTGCGTCCAGTCGCCAAGAAGCCCTGTTCTTCGTAGCCGCTGAGACCAGTCGTCAAACGACAAATGCATGTCACCGCCGAAATGAATAGCGCTACAGACGCGAATGGGGTGGACAGTTTTGAAAGCGTCTCGAACTCGAACATAGGCGCGTTTCTCAAGCTGTCGTACACGTTCACGGGTGACTCCAATGGCAGAGGCTATCGATTCTAAAGTTTGTGGCGCAGAACCGCTGCGGCGGACCAGGATATCCAAATCGCGCTGTGACACGCTCTGCAATACACATTCAAGTTCTTGAGAAACAGTAATTGGACCCTGAAGTATCTTCAATAGCTGCTCGTATAGTCCGAATTTATGGCGCGACGCATCAACAAGCTCTCGTAGCGTGTCGCCGCCAATACTCACCTCCTCATGCAAAAGCATTGCATCAATTTGTCGCGTCAACGCGGCCTGTTGAAAGTGGACTACTTGATGGCGCGGCATCATTGGCGGACCCAAGTCTATCAGGATCTGCGGTTGCTCTGTCTGATCCATGCCTGCCGCCGATACAGGCATAGGTGGAGGCGCGTCTAGTAACCTGATTTTGGCGAGTCGCTCCCTAATCTGTGAGATTCCGATCTCACCGAGATTGCGCACAGCGAATAGCTCGTCCTCGTTCAACTCTACTAGCTCGCCAACTGTTTGAATCTTTGAACGTCTAAGCGCATTGTGCACACGTACGGTGAGATCCAATACGTCAATTCCGTCAAAAGTGGAACAAATGATTGATTCGGACATTAGCCACTGTCTTGAGCAAACTAATCTTTACCAAATGCAAGCACAATTGTATCCCGCGACCATCCACTCACCACACCCGCCCCAACCCACGCGACCCTGCTCCCAGAGTGCGCCTTACCAACTCCATACGCCCAACCGCACGGACACAAAAACGCGCTTTGTGTCCGAAAAAGTTTTTTTCTTCGGGCATAGTGGACACAAACGCCCTACCTCGCGATCCCGCCTTCGGTCATCGCGTAGGCATCCAGCGCCGCGTCCAGCTCGGCTGCTTCCATCAAGCCCAGCTCCAGCACCACTTCGCGCACGCTCACCCCTTGCGCCAGCGCCTGCTTCGCCACCTTCGCCCCGTTGTTGTAGCCGATGATGGGATTCAGCGCCGTCACCAGAATCGGATTCCGCGCCAGCCAGCTCTCGGTGCGCTCGCGATTGACCGCCAGGTCAACCATCAGCTTCTCGGTGAAGGCGCCCACCGACCCGATCATCACCATCATCATCTCGTTCAGGTTATGCGCGATGACTGGCATCATCACATTCAGCTCGAATTGCCCGGCGGCGCCGCAGAGGTTCACCGTCGTGTCGTTGCCGATGACATGGTACATCGCTTGGTTCAGCATTTCCGCCAGCACCGGATTGACCTTGCCCGGCATGATCGATGATCCCGGCTGCACCGTCGGCGCCGTCAATTCGGCGATGCCGGTGGTCGGGCCAGCCGAGAGCAGGCGGACGTCGTTGGCGATGCGCGTGAAGTCCATCGCCAGGTTGCGCAGCGCCGCGCTGAAGAAGACCGCGTCGCCCATCGATTGCATCGACTCGAAGAGGTCATCGCTTTCGCGCAGCGCAATGCCGGTCAGCGCCGTCAGTTTGGCGACCATGCGCCCGTGATACTCGTTATGGGCGTTCAAGCCGGTGCCGGCCGCCGTGCCGCCGATGCCCAGCCGCCGCAAGCCGTCGGCCGCGAAGCGCGCCTTGTCCATGCCGCGCTCGATAGCGGTCGCCCAGGCGCCCACTTCCTGCCCCAGCCGAATGGGCACCGCGTCTTGCAGGTGCGTCCGCCCGGTCTTGACCACATCGTCCCAATCGTCCGCCTTGCCCCGCGTCACTTCGACGAAGCGCGCGAGCGTCGCCAGCAGCTCATCCAGCCGCCACAAGACGCCCAGCCGAATCGCCGTCGGGATGGTGTCATTGGTCGATTGCGCCATGTTGACATGATCGTTGGGGTGGACTGGTTTGTCGCTCGCTTCGATGTCGTAGCCGAGGATCTGATTGGCGCGATTCGCCATCACCTCGTTGGCGTTCATGTTATGGCTGGTGCCGGCGCCCGCCTGAAAGGGATCGACCACGAAATGCTCATGATGCCCCCCAGCCAGGATTTCGTCGCCCGCCTGCATGATGGCGCCAGCGAGTTCGGGGTCGAGCAAGCCCAAGTCGCGGTTCACCTCAGCCGCCGCTCGCTTGATGAGCGCGATGCTCCAGATGAAAGCCGGCAGCGGTTTCATGCCGGTGATCGGGAAGTTCTCCCGCGCGCGCTGCGTCTGCGCCGCGTAGAGCGCTCCCTGCGGCACACGAATCTCGCCCAGCGAATCCATCTCGATGCGATAATCCGTCATACTTGTGTACTCCCCGTGGGCAGCGCCACCATCGGCAGCGCCGCTATGCGCATAAAGGACGCTAACATTTTAGCGTCCTTTGAGGAGGATGAGAATTACGCTTTGGAACGGGAGTGGAGGCAGCTATCTATCTTGCTAATTCTCCGCCAGCTTCTCCAGCGCGTCCACCACCGGTATCCAGCGATCCCAGCCGCGCTCATCGCGATAGATCTTCGCTTCGGACACGGTCATGGGGGCGCTGTGGCTGGCTTTGCCGAAGGCGGCCAAGACCCGCGTCCAGCGCACCGCATGGTCGCTGTCGGCCGCCTGCTCCTTAATATAGTCCTTAATCGCAGTGACGAGACTGTCCGGCACTGTGTATGTCTGCGGGGCGGGCGTGTCCGTCGGCACAGGCGTATTCGTTGGGATGGGCGTGTTCGTTGGCGGCGGGATGGGCGTATTCGTCGGCGGCGGAACGGGCGTATTCGTCGGCGGAATGGGCGTGTTTGTCGGCTGCGGCGGCTGCAGCTGCGTCAGCGCGTCTACCACCGGCTGCCAGCGATTGCGGCTGTAGGTATCCGCCATCTGCTTGGCTTCTGCCAGCTTCATTGGATTGGCATGGGCGCCCCAGCCCAGCGCCGCTAGCGCCCGCGTCCAGCGCTTGACATGCGCGTCGCCGTGCTGCGTCTCTCCTTGATAGCCAATCAGCGTCCATATCAAGCTGGCGAAGGGTCCGCTGGGCTCAGGTGTGTTCGTCGGCGGAATCGGCGTGGCTGTCGGTGGAATCGGCGTGTCCGTCGGGCTGGGAGTCGCTGTCGGAGACGGCGTATTCGTGGGCGTCGCCGTGGCGGTGGGCGTTGGCGTATCCGTTGGCTGCACTGCCTGCTGCTGCGATTGCTGCTGCGTCAGCGCGTCGACCACCGGCTGCCAGCGACTGCGGCTGTAGGTATCCGCCATCTGTTTAGCTTCTGTCAGCGTCATCGGATTGGCATGGCTGCCATGCCCCAGCGCCGCCAATGCCCGCGCCCAGCGCTTGTAATGCTCAGAAGTGTCAGCCTGCTCATCGCGATAGCCGATTAGCGTCTGAATCAAGCTGGGGACGGGCGTATCGGTCGCCGCGGGAACAGGCGTGTCCGTTGGCGGTATCGGCGTATCGGTGGGCAGAATTTGCTGGTCTTGCTGCTGCTGTTGCTGCGCCGGCGGCGGACCATCGGGCGCGGTTTTGGCGCTGTCGCTGACGACAAGATTGACGCCGCTATCCTGATAAGCCGTGATTTTGAAGGTATAGAGGGTGCCCGCTTTTAAGCCGCCGAAGTTATGCGAGGTCGTGCCGGCGCTGGGCGTGACAAACTCGTAATAGTTGCCGGCGCCGCTGATCTCAACGAAGTAGAGCAGGACCTTGCCCATGTCGCTCCATTCGACGGTGATGTGGTCTTTGGAGATTTTGGGGAAGATCATGCCCAGACTGCCGTCGGTGGGCAGCTGCGGCTGCGCGTCTTGCTCTGATTGCTGCGGCAGGCTGCTGATATTTGGCGTGTTGGTGGGCGTCGGGGTGTTGGTCGCTGTCGCGGTGGGTGTGGCGGTGCTGGTCGGGGTGGCGGTCACGGTCGGTGTACTCGTGGCTGTATTGGTCGCGGTGGGCGTTGGCGTGTCGGTTGGAAGAACTTGCTGGTCTTGCTGCGCTTGCTGCGCGGCGGGCGTATCAGTCGGCGGCGCGTTTGGATCCGGCACGGTGCGGAATGTGACCGGCAGCGACCGCTTAAAAACAGCCTCGCAGCCCCTGTTGCATAACTGCACCCAGGCGGTGAATTCGGTATCGGGCTTGAGCGATATGGTTCTATAATGCTGTAAGTAGTGGGCGTAATGAGAGAAGGCATTGGCGGCGCCAGCCTTCTGGAGAAACACACGAACTTGCAACCCATAGTTTGAGGGGAAGCTTTCGCCGAAATCACCCCAATAGAATTTATATCTACCGGTATAGCCCCCGCTGCGTGTTTTGACGGTTGATACGGTTATATTGCCAGCGGGCGCTACATTGACCGGCTTGGGCGGAGTGCGGAAGGTGAAGAGGTCCAGGCTGGCCAATGGATGGCCAAAACAAGTGTTGCGCCGGCACCACCGGTCAGTCACTGTTACCCGGAGCTTGTATTCCGTATCCGGTTTCAGACCGTTCGAGGGGGTAAATTCGTACCACCTACGAGACTGAATTATGTTTCTATCAAAGTGATTAACGCCGACGCGGCCGAGAAACACCCAGTATATTGGATCAAGGTCCGTTTCTAGATCGCTGATGATATCGACCCAATGGAGGCGAACATAGTCATATCGGTTATGCGCCAGCCAGACTTTTTCCCCTGTCGTCGGCGTTGGGGGTGGCCAAGGGTCCTGGGCCTGCGCCCGGGATGCGCCGAGAAGCGCGATGATGAGCAATAACGGCAGGATCAAGCGCCAGCGGCAAGAACTCGATTGTAATGAAGTAAGGCTGCGCGTACACGGGGCGGGCAAAGTAAACATCAGCGGCACCTCTATTGAGTCGGCTGAGCGCAATGAATAATTGAACGTTAATTTATTTTCGAGCGATTGTCAAATTTTGGAAAGCGCAGCGAGTGTCTATTTGGGTGGGTATGCCAGCATTTACCCCCACCCTAAATTCCTCCCCGATCACCAGTGTCTACGCGACGCATAAAGAGGGTGGGAGTTCAAACGCAGTATCGCTCCGCTTCCGGCGGTCAGTGTCGGCGGTCAGTGTCTACGCGCCCTACGCGACCCTCATTTTGGGGATGCCCGCAATAGAGATTGCGGGATGGGACCGGGGGATGGGGGCTAGTTCGAGAATCCACGCATTTAGCAACTCCCAAAGCTCAGCGGTGGCTAATTGAATGCGCTTTATCACATTTTTTGGCAGGACCCATCTGGTCGCCCGCTGGCTATGCTGGGGCGCCGGGCGACTGGATAAGCCGCCCGTAGATATCGCGGCTAGCGAATGCGCTACTTATCCCGCAGCCGCATACAGCTCGCCGACCTTGCCCCAGTGGATGATGTTAAAGAAGGCATTGATATAATCGGCGCGCCTGTTTTGATAGTGGAGGTAATAAGCGTGTTCCCAGACATCAATGCCCAGAATCGGTGTCTTCCCGCGCATTAGGGGACTGTCCTGATTGGGCGTCGTGCTTAGGCTGAGCGCGCCATTGTCAACTTCCAGCCATGCCCAGCCCGAGCCAAAGACGCTGCCAGCGGCCGCGGAAAAAGACGACTTGAAATCAGCGAAATTACCGAAGGCGCTGTTGATGGCCTCAGCCAGGGCGCCGCTTGGTTCGCCGCCGCCAGCCGGACTCATGATCTGCCAGAACAGGCTGTGATTGGCGTAGCCGCCGCCGTTGTTGCGAACGGCTGTGCGGATGTCTTCCGGCACGGCATTGAGATCGCCCAGGATATCTTCAATCGACATGCCGATCAGATCAGTGCCTTCGATTGCCGCGTTCAGCTTATTGGTATAGCCAGCGTGATGTTTGCCATGATGGATGCCCATTGTCCGCGCGTCGATATGCGGTTCGAGCGCGTCTTGGGCATAGGGCAGGGGCGGCAGCGCAAATGTTCCATCGTCCGCCAGCGATACGCCAGACAATGCCGCGCCGAGCACAGCGCCTCCGGCCAACTTCAGCACATCGCGCCTGCTCAGTCCATCACTTCGCTCAGCCATGACAGTTCTCCCGCTAATAGAGATACAGGCATTCAGACACAGCGCACCGTTTGGCGCGCTGCGTCTATCGTACAATCGCGAATTAACCGGCTGCCGCGTAAAGCTCGGCGACCTTATCCCAGTTAATCACGTTGAAGAAGGCGGCGATGTAATCTGGGCGGCGGTTTTGGTAATTCAGATAGTAGGCGTGTTCCCAGACATCGAGGCCCAGGATGGGCGTCCCGCCATCCATCAGCGGCGTATCCTGGTTCGGCGTCGAGGTGACGCTGACGGCGCCGCCATCAGTGACCAGCCAAGCCCAGCCGGAGCCAAAACGGGTAGCGGCCGCCGCGGAAAAAGCCGACTGAAAATCGGCGAAGCTGCCAAAGGCGCTGTTGATCGCGTCAGCCAGGGCGCCGCTCGGCTCGCCGCCGCCGTTTGGACCCATAATCTGCCAGAACAGATTGTGATTGGCGTAGCCGCCGCCGTTGTTGCGGACAGCTGTGCGAATGCCTTCGGGAACCGAATCGAGGTCGCCCAGAATCGCCTCGATGCTCATGCCATCCAAGGACGTTCCTTCGATTGCCGCGTTCAGATTGCTCGTATAAGCGGCGTGGTGCTTGCCGTGATGAATGCCCATCGTGCGCGCGTCGATATGCGGTTCCAGCGCATCTTCCGCATAGGGGAGTGACGGTAATTCAAAAGCCATGATTCTACTCGCTCCTTATTTGCTCTGCTCTTTCAACTGTACTCCCACTATTGTAGCACGTCGCCGGACCGAATCTCCAATCCTGGCGCCTGCTGGTCATGGGAGCTTGGACGCATTGTACCGAGTCGCGCAAGAAAATGAAATGCTTTATAAGATCACCGGGAATCGACTGGGCAGCGAGTTGTTGATTCTGGCTTGCAATTTAGCTGATTCCTACGAACATAGTCAATCGCTGACCGGAGTACGCGCCGTGCCGCCTAATCCATCGCCCACTACAAATTCAACGCCCCTCCGCGCCTACGTCGTCATTGTCGTGGCCATCGTGGCCACGTCATCGGCGGCCATCCTGATTCGGCTCGCGCTGGATGAAGATATGCCCCCGCTGCTGATCGCCTGCGCGCGGCTGTTGATCGCTACTTTGGCATTGACGCCGCTAGTTTTACGTCGATACCGGGCAAGTTTCGCCGGCTTGTCGAGCAATGAGCTGAAATTGATCACGCTGGCGGGCATTTGCCTGGCGGTCCATTTCAGCGCCTGGGTGGCTTCCTTGCAATATACGACCGTTCTGGTCAGCGTGGTTATCGTGTCGACGGGTCCAATCTGGGTGGCGATTCTGGAAGTCGTCTTTCTGCATATACGTTTGTCGCGGCTCGTCGTACTCGGTCTGATCGTCGCTCTGTTAGGCGGCCTTGTCATCGGCTTTCCACTGCAGAGCGCGTTTGATGCCGCGCAATCGACCGAGAGCCTCAACGCCACTATCACGGGCGCGCTGCTCGCGCTGGTCGGCGCGCTCACCGTCTCGGTATATATGCTGATTGGGCGCAAGCTGCGAACGAAGCTGCACGTGATACCCTACGTCTGGCTGGTATACGGCGTAGCCTCGGTCGGCGCCTTGCTGGCAATCGGCATCACATCGACGCCGGTCAGCGGCTTTCGCCCGCAGGGATATCTGGTGCTGCTGGCGATGGGTCTGATTCCGCAGCTGCTTGGGCATTCCTCGTTGAATTACCTGCTGGAGTATTTCCCGGCGGCTATGGTCAGCATGTTCTCTCAGCTGGAGCCGATCGGCAGCGCTATTCTCGCGGTGATTCTCTTCCGCGAGCTGCCGCCGGGCAAGCAGATCGCTGGCAGCGTCATCATCATCATCGGCGTAATCTTGGCCAGCCGCGGGGAATTCCGCGCTTCGGAGACCGGAGGCCGACATGCGGATTAACTTGTCCGCGCCGTCGACGACCCATTTGTGGATTCTCGTTGCCGTCTCGGCATTCGCCTGGTCGTTCGGTCCCATCTGCGTTCGCTACGCTTTTGCATATGACATGCATCCGGCGCTGGTTTCGTTTGGGCGCATGGTCACCGGCGCCGTTATGTTCGCGCCTTACATCTGCTACCGGGGCGGGCGCGAAATTGCGGCAATGCCGGCGAGAAGTCGCTGGCTGGCAGTGATCGCCGGCGCGATGTCCGGCATTAATATCGTCTTGATGGTCGCTTCCCTCGAAAATATCAGCGTCTTGATTAACCAAGCCTTCATCGCGACGATTCCGATATGGGTCGCCTTCTTTGAGGTGACGCTGCTGAAACAGAAGCTCGGCAAGGCTGTGTGGATTGGCATCTTTGCGGCCTTGGCGGGCGGCATCTTGATCGCGTTCACGACAGGCGGAACGCCCGCGGTGATAGAAGGCGGCAATCCAACGCTTGGCATTGCAATGGCGGTGATCAGCGCCTGTTCGACAGCGCTGTACATCATCGTGGGACGCAAGGTGCGGGGCGATGTTGCTTTCATACCCTATATCTGGCTGGTGTATGCGGCGGCGGCGGCGGTTACATTGCTCATTATGGCCATCAACCGCGTGCCGCTAATTGGGTACGACCCGCGCGGTTATCTCTGGGTTTTGCTGCTGGCGGTGCTGGCGCAGATCATCGGTCATGGCGCGTTGAATTTTGTGCTGCGCTTCATATCGCCGACCACGCTGACGATGACGGTTCAATCCGTGCCTATCATGAGCGCGCTCTGGGCTTTCTTGATATTCAGCGAGATACCAACCGTCCCACAGGTGATCGGCAGCGTGATCCTCGTATTGGGCGTGACGATCGTTCTGCGCGGGCAGCAGCAGCTTACGAAGGGGCCAGACTGATGCCGGCGGAAACAGCGGCGCCGGGCGTTATTTCAAAGTCCGGCAATTCATCCGAAAGAAGCAGCGCCCCGGACAATCTCCGCAGCGTACCGTCACGGGCGAGTTCCTGAATTGTGTAGTTTACGAGCAGGCGGAAATCCAGATCGTTGTAGGGCAGGCCAAAAGCGAAATAGGACCGGCTATACCAACGCTCGGTCAGGCGCAGAGAGTTGGAGTTCGCTTGCAGATGCGCCACCAGCAGCAAGCTGTCGGCGTAGATAGCGTTCGCGTTGTTGAATTCCAGCAAGGTATTGTCGGCGCCTGCTTCTGTCGTGCGAAAGAAGCGAACGCTGGCGTTGATGCTGTCAGCCCAAGCCTGAGCCCGGTCTTGGGCGCCATCGTCGCCGACAATCACGCCGATGATTCGGCCGCGCAGGTCATTGAATCCGCGAATCTGGGCCTTCGCTGGCGTCATCAATCTGTCGCCATGGAGCAAATAGGGCGCCGAAAAGTCCATCGCGGAGACCAGCCGCCAGTCTGGCTTAACACCGGCGACGATGTCGACTTCGCCCTTTGCCAGCAAGTCCGCGGCTTCTTCGGCGGTGCTGCTGACGATCTGTGTCGTCACACCCCAGCGGCTGTCAAATTCGCGAATGAGCGAGGCATTGAGCGCCGCGAGCTGCGCCTGAGCGGCCGAAGACGCTTGGGCGTCGTCTTCGATTCCGCCGACGCGCAGCACACCCGAGCGCAAGAGCCGCGGCACAACATATTGTGCCGGATGCCTGAGTTCGCCGGCGTAGCGCGTCGGGCTCACTGACTCGCCTAAGCCATCCCACAGCGTTGTTGTGTACGCTGGACTGCCGTTTTCGGGGAAGTAGTCTTGATATAGCCGTTGCAAACTTCCATCTTTGGCGAGCAACTGAATGCTGTGGCTAACGAGATGCCTAAGCGCGATATCGTGCCGGCGGATGGCGAGTGCGCGCGGTTCAGGCGCTACCGCTTCGTCAAGGATTCTAAAGCGATCGGCGTAGTCGGCGGTCAAGCGCAAAAGCGCCTGCTCCTCGGCGACTAAACCCATGATTTCCTCGCGATCCAAAGCGGCGAAGGCGCGGTCCAGGTTCCAAAAATGTTGCAGATTAAGGCTCGCATCCAGCGTGGCGCTCCACAAGCTGAGCGCCTTTTCCGAACGCGTGCCGATCACGTAACCGACGGGCTGACTGATTAGCTCGTTCAGCGCCTCTAGTTGGCTGTCGGCGCGTACCATCATCGCCTGCCGGCCAATCCAATAAGTCTGGCTGAATTCGAGCCGGTCGTCGAGATCGCGGTAATGGACGAAGGCGGAAGCGACCAAATCGACCTCAGCCCGATTCAATTTGTCAAGGGCGTTTTCTCGCGTGACCTGAACGAACTCGATATTAATGTCCCAGGCGTCGGCGATGAGGCGCATCAATTCGATGTCAAAGCCGCGCAAGTCCCCTTGAGAGGTAAACTCGCTGTAAGGCGGTTCATTGTATAGAACGCCAACGCGCAGCAAGCCCGAGCGGATAATATCAGCCACAGCAGACTTGGCGACAAAGCCGTTGGGCGCTTCACGGTCCTCGACAAACGGCGCCAAGGTTGGAATGGCGAGCGTAGGAACAGGGGTCTGGTCCTGCGCCAATACACCGGTCAAAATGGCAAGGGCGATTACGAGAAGGCAGAAAAGGAGCGATGGCTTGGTCATGTTGGATCAACGGTATAAATTGTTGGCAGCGATGTAATCCAGGACTTTGTCAGGCACCAGGTAGCGCACGCTGAGTCCCTTGCGCAAGCGCCGCACGACGTAGGTGGAAGACAACCAGACGCTGAGCATGGGGACATTGACGATATCAACCTGCTTCGACAAGCCGGGCAGGACATCGTCATGCATATCGGCGGCGATGTTTTCGTCGGCGCGCTTCATTACCGCGAGTCGGCAGATCTGGTACAGTTCCTGCGCCCGTTCCCAAGTTGGCAGCGAGCGCAAATTGTCGCCACCCATCACAAAATGTAACTGCGCCAGCGGGAAATGCTCGCGGATGATTTTCACCGTGTCGGCGGAATAATGGGGTCCGTCGCGATCGATATCATCGCGCGAAATGCTGAAGCAAGGATTATCGCCAATCGCGAGCTCAAGCATCGCCAGACGATGATGAACCGGGAGACGGATTTCACCCTTCTTTACCGGGTGATCGGCCACTGGCACGAAGAGGATATGGTCCATGTTGAGGCTTTCGCGGCTGTATTCGGCCAGAATCAGATGCCCCATTTGCGGCGGATCGAAGCTGCCGCCCAAGATGCCAATGCGTTGCGCGCTCAATCCGACCACTCCAGCTCGAATTCGCCGATGAAAACGGTGTCGCCGTTGCGCACGCCCGCCTTAGCCAGCGCATCCACGACTCCCAAAACCTCGAGCGTCTTTTGAAACCGAAGCACGGCTTCATCGTAATCCCAAAATGTCATGGCCGCGGCACGCTCGATGCGGTCGCCGCTGACGTAATAAACACCGCCGGCGACAACAATCTCAAAAGGCAGCTCTTGCTCTACCAGCTCATAGACCGGCGCTTCCTCAAATGGATGTTCGCTGCGTTGCGGTACCGTAGCGGCTGTTTCGAATACGCACTGGATCAGGCGAATTACGTTTTCCCGGGTCAACGCTGAGATCTCAAGTAGATTCTCTACACCGCGTTCCCTTAGACTTTCGTTCAGCAATTCCAAATACTCGCGCGCCTCAGGCAAATCGATTTTGTTCACGACCACAATTTCGGGTCGCTTGGCGAGATTTTCGTCGAATAAGGCGAGCTCGGCTCTGATCTGATTGTAGTCCGCGAGCGGGTCGGGCGAGGCGCCATCCAGGATATGGACGATGAGGTCGGTGCGTTGGATGTGACGCAGAAAGGCGTGACCAAGGCCGGCGCCGAGGTGGGCGCCTTCTATCAAGCCGGGAATATCGGCAAAGACCAAGTCGTTGTTGTCATATACTACGGTACCCAAATTCGGCTCCAATGTGGTGAAAGGATAATCGGCGACCTTGGGCTTGGCGTTGCTCACCACCGAAAGCAGGGTCGATTTGCCGGCATTTGGAAGACCGACAAGGGCGACATCGGCGATCAATTTAAGTTCGAGCGATAGCCAGCGTTCACTCCCTGGCTCGCCCTTCTCGGCCATGCGGGGCGCTTGATTGGCCGCGGTCTTAAAGCGAGAGTTGCCGCGCCCACCGCGTCCGCCTGGCGCCACAACCACCTCCTGCCCGTCGCGGATCAAATCGGCGATCAATCCACCGGTTTCGGCGTCGCGCACGATGGCGCCTGGCGGCACGCGCACGATGAGCGGCTCGGCATCAGCGCCGGTCTTGTTGCTCGAGCCGCCTTTGCCGCCGGCGCTGGCTTTGAAGTGAACGCGCTTGCGAAAGTTGTACAGCGTATTGAGGTTGGCGTCGGCTTTTATGACTACGTCGCCGCCGCGTCCGCCGCTGCCACCGGAGGGTCCGCCGCGAGCCACATATTTCTCACGGCGAAACGACACCATGCCGTCGCCACCTTTGCCGCTGGCCACGTATATTTTGGCTTCATCAACAAGCATTTTCGTATTGCCATGACTGCAATGATCAAGCTCAAGGGCGCAAGAATACATGAGATTAGTGGAGACGTGTAGGCGGAAAGAGCTTGACGAATTGCAAGAGGATTGCATGCAGTTCGCTGTCAGGATTCTCGGCGCGGATTTATAATTTAGTAGCAAACCTGTTTCTAACAGGACGAATTCGCCATCCATCCTACACCAAAGAGAAGGACGAAGGGCAGAACCGTTGATCGACAGAATCAAGTGGCAGGGGCATGGCAGCTTCGTTATTGAAGGGGCGCCCTTCATACAGATCGCTCCCTGGCGCGTGGTGAAACGCGATTCTTCACCCGATGTTATATTGATCGGTCACGATCATTACGACCACTGTTCGCCGGCCGATGTGGCGAAAATACGCGGCGAGCAGACAATGATCATAGGCAACGAAAGCGTCGCCCGCATCATTCGCGGCACAATTGTATTAAGAGAGTGGCAGAGCATTAGCTTGGAGCGGGCGAGCATAACAGCCGTCCCGGCCTATTCCGCGGGCGATCGGCGACATCCACGCGACGCGGGGGGCTTGGGCTTCGTGATCTCGCTCGATTTTTTTGATCTGTATTACGTCGGCGATTCGGGAATCGTGCCAGAGATGGCGCATTTGCGACCGGATATCTTAATCCTGCCGATTGATGGTTATGGTCGGCTTTCTTTGGAGGAAGCCTTGCGCCTGGTGGAGATGTTGGAGCCGCGCTGGGCGATCCCATACAATTGGGGCGGCGTCGGCGAGGAAGCCACGCAACTGGACGCGCAGAGTTTCAAGAGTCAGGTCCGCGGCGCAACGGAGGTAGTTCTGCTGCCCATAACCTAGTTGGGTTACGCTGGCAAGAACTCAGGCGGCAGAATCGATGGATTCAGACAGGGTAATAACGCGGCCATCGCTGGTGAAAATCTTGGGCTTTTCCGACCCGCGAATGACTTCTTTGCCGATGACAACCCGCTTGATGTCCTCGCGGCTTGGGACCTCAAACATGATATCGAGCAAGCAGGTCTCGATTATCGAGCGCAGGCCACGCGCGCCCGTATCTCGTTCGATAGCCATTTCAGCCGCCGCCTGCAGCGCATCCGACTCAAACACAAGTTCCACATTATCCAGCGAAAGCAGGTGCTCATATTGCTTGACAAGCGCATTTTTTGGTTCGATCATGATTCGGACCAGGTCGTCCAGCTCAAGCGGCTGCAATGCCACGATCACGGGCAAGCGACCGACCATTTCCGGAATCATGCCGTGCTGGACCAGGTCTTCAGGCGAAACTTCGCTTAGCAAGTCAAGCGCGCGCTGCTCGGCGCTTTCAGCTTGAGCGCCGAAGCCGATCTTGCTCTTCAAGCCGATGCGACGCCGAATCACCTCGTCCAATCCCGAAAAAGTTCCGCCGACGATGAAGAGGATGTTGCGCGTATCAATCTGGAGGAATTCTTGATGAGGGTGCTTTCGCCCCCCTTGCGGCGGCACGTTGGACAGGGTGCCTTCCAGAATCTTGAGAAGCGCCTGCTGTACGCCCTCGCCGGAAACATCGCGCGTGATAGACGGATTGGCGTTTGACTTGCGCGATATTTTGTCGATCTCATCAATGTAAATGATGCCGCGTTCGGCGCGGGCGATGTTGCCATCGGCCGCTTGAATCAGACGGAGCAAGATATTCTCCACGTCTTCGCCGACGTAGCCGGCTTCGGTCAAGGCGGTTGCATCGGTGATGACGATGGGCACGTCCAGAATGCGCGCCAGCGTCTGCGCCAACAAGGTCTTGCCGCAGCCGGTGGGACCGGCGAGCAGGATATTGCTTTTGTCGAGCTCGACGTCTTGTGGATCGTCGGTCGCCTGAATCCGTTTGTAATGATTGTACACTGCTACGCTGAGGACGCGCTTGGCATCCTGTTGGCCGATGACGTACTCATTCAGGCGCTCGGCGATCTCGCGAGGCGAAAGCGTCAGTTCGAATTCAAAGTTGTCTTCGGTCTCGAGTTCGTCGCCATCTTCTTCTTGCAGCAGATTGTGGCAGAGCTCCACGCAGAAGTTGCAGATATAGATCTGTTCGGGACCAGCGATCAGCCGCTCAACTTCGTCGTGGGTACGATTGCAGAAGTTGCAGCGGTGCTTGATCGGTGAAAAGCTCACCTCACTCCCCTTCCGCTTCGCGCGCTTCAGAAAGCAGAACGGAGTCGATCAAGCCGAAATCTGTCGCTTCTTGCGCCGTCATGTAGACATCGCGGTCGGTAATGTGCTCTACTTCCTCTTCGGTCTTGCCGGTGTGCTTGACAAAGATGTCGATGATGCGCTTCTTGAGCCGCACGATTTCTTCAGCCTGGATGACGATGTCTGAAGCCTGCCCTTGCGCGCCGCCAAGCGGCTGATGCATGTGGATGGTCGCATTGGGCAGCGCCAGACGCATGCCGGGCTCGCCCGCCGCTAGCAGCACTGTGCCGAAGCTTGCGGTGATGCCCACCGCGACCGTGCTGACGGGCGCCGATATTTGCTGCATACAGTCATAGATCGCCAAACCCGAATATACGGCGCCACCGGGCGAATTGATATACATTTGGACTCTACGGTCGGGTCCCTCGCGCTCGAGAAAGAGCATTTGCGCCACGATCAGGTTGGCGATTTGGTCATTGATGCCCGAGCCGACGAAGACAATTCGCTCCTTTAGCAGCAGAGAATAGATATCGTAGGCGCGTTCGCCGCGGCTGCCCTGCTCGATCACCATGGGAATCACGTTGTGGAAGCTGTTCATTCGCTTTCGGCTACCTTTCACTGGAGCTACGGGATCGAAATATCGGAACTAAGCGCTGCCGAACTCGGTTTGGGCGTCCGCCAGCTCTCCGGCGCTTTCGGAGGACGTTTCATCGTCGCGGGCGGCGTCCTGGGCGCGATATCGCTGCAGTCTTTCGCTGCGTTCACGCGCCCTTTCGGCGTCGGCAGCCATCCGTGACTGGAGATCTTCGATGGCGACGGTTGTGTCTTGACCTTGTCCGATTGCCGCGAGATGGGCATGGATGTAATTCATTATCAGTTGATTGCGGATATTGCCGCGCATCTGCGGTGAATCGAAGATCTTGCGAATCTCCGGACTTGTGCCGTAGCCGGCGATCATGTTTTCCAGCCGCAGTTCAATATCATCGTCGGTGACTTCGATCGCCTGGGCGCTGACCAGTTCGCGCAGAACAAGCGATTGCCGCAATGAGTAGGTTGCTCGCTCGCGATATTGCTCGCGCAGCTCTTCTCGCGTGCTGTTGGTCAGGCGCAAGTATTCTTCCAGGTTAAGCCGCTGCTGCTTAAGGCTGCTTTCGAATTCCTGGATCATCTCGTCGATATGTTCGTTAAGCATCAGCTCGGGATATTCGATTTCGGCGCCGTCGACGATTTGCTGCAGTACGTCTGCGCTGTATTCCGAGCGGGCGTTTTCCAGCGCCGTACGTTCGAATTCGTCGCGGACGGATTGGCGAAGCGCGGCCACATCCAGCTCTTCGTCGCCGCGATCGCGGCTGACCTGGCGGGCGAATTCGTCATCCAATTCCGGAATGGAAATCGCTTCGATGTCCTTGATGGTGACGATGAAGCTAACGCGCCGTCCGATGATGGTCTCTTCGGCATCATCATCGGGTATGGTCAACTCAAATTCGACATCGCTGCCTCGTTCTACGCCGATGAGATTTCCGACGAAACCGTGAACGAAGGGATCCTGGTTCGGATCCAAGATGATCTGCGTATTTTCGTCCTTGACAAAGGTATCGCCCTTCTTGGGCGCGTAGGGGGTGGGCTCGGCCTCTTCCGGCTCCCCGATATCGTCAGACGCGGATGTCAGCGCGTCCTCTGCCGGGGATTCGACCGCGTCTTCCGGCGGATCGCCATCGACGAATTCGCTGTCTACGGCGATCGTCACGCGATGCCCGGGTCCGGTAACATCGATTTCGTCATCCAGCACCTCGACCTGTCGCATGCGCATCTGCTTCAGGGCGTCATCGACCTCACCATCAGTGACCAGCGGCTCATCGAAATCGAGACGGACATCCTGGTAGTCCTTCAGATCGACCTCGGGCTGCAAGGACACAGAAAAAACAAAGGTGGGAGCGGGCTCCAGCTTAAAATCCTCAAAGGCGCCCGGTCCGTAGGGCACAACTTCAGATTCATCCAGGGCTTGCTTGTAGAGCGCGTCACCCAGGTCCTCGAGCGCTTCCTCCAAGACGGCGCCTTCGCCGACGCGCTGCAGGACCAGCTTGTAGGGCGCCTTGCCTTTGCGGAAACCCTTGATGCGCACCTGGCGCGAAATTTTGCGGGCGGCCTGGCGCTTGGCGTCCTCCAGTTGGTCGGTTTCAATCTCGATGGTGAATTGGGCTCTATGGTTTTCAATACGTTCTGTCTGCAAGTTCAAGAGATATTCCTTGATTCTCGCGCGCCGCTTCACTAATGGGCACAGCGCGCGCATGATGTGGTCAGGCAGAAAATGCAAAGGCGCGTGACGCGCCCTTCAAGCTGATCCGAGATGAGGAAGGAGGGACTCGAACCCTCACCTCAAAGAGACATGATCCTAAGTCATGCGCGTCTGCCAATTCCGCCACTTCCTCAGGGAGAAGCCAAGTCGAATTATAATCTCGGGCAGATTGCGCTACAAGGGGCGATACCTATTGCAGTTCCACGCCGGAAACATCGGAGACGTCGTTGCCGCTGACCTGGCCCAATACGCTGTTGATGATGAGTTGGGCAAAGCGGAAAAGCGCCTGCATTTGCGCGATCCGATCGAGGTATAGGCGCGCCAGAATCTGCTGATCGGGCGGGAGCTCGGCGATCGAGCTGGAGATGCGCTGGCGGTTTTCCTCCATGACATTCAGCGCGCGCTCAACATCGCGCAATTCGCGTCCGCCGAGAAAATTAGAGAATATCTGCCAAAAGTCGGTTTCCGCTTGATAGTATTTTCGCCGTCCGCTGCCGCCCCGCACCCAAACCTGGCGCACCATGCCCATGTGCTCAAGCGAGCGCATATTGGTGCTTACGCTGGCTTTGGATATGCCGAGGCGCGCCATCATATCATCGAGGGAAAGCGGTTCGGCGCTGAGCAGGAGGCAGCCGTAAAGCCGTCCCATGACTTTGTTGAAACCAAAATAATCGGCCAGTTGTCCCAAGCCATCCAGCATACTGTCGTGGACAATCTGAAGGTCAGCGGCGAGTTGACGGCTGTTGACGCTCTTTTCACTTGAGTCCATAGGCATAGCAATTCATCCGGTTATTTGGCGCCGCCATTGTATCATTGCCGCATAGCGCAAACAAGCAAGCCTCAACGGGTTGTCATTATCATTTGCAGATGACGGCGCGCGAGCGATCAGAAGCGAGTTCTCTAGCGTGTCACAACTGGCGGTGGTAAGATGGTTTTTGTAGAAAGTTTCACAAAAGCGGTCCGAAGTTGTCAGTTTCATGTCAGCCAAATCGCAGTCAGAAATTCCTGATATCGTCATTGGCCGCTTGCCGCTGTACCTGCGCGCCCTGCGGCGATTGCAGCAGGAGGAGAAGTCAGTCACATCGTCGCATGAATTGGGACGACGGCTGGATATCAGTTCGGCGCAGATTCGCAAAGATCTATCTCATTTTGGCGGCTTCGGAAAGCAGGGCACCGGTTATCAGATTGAATACCTCATTGATCAGTTGCAAGAAGTATTGCAAGTCAATCAAGAATGGATGGTAGCCGTCGTTGGCGCCGGCAATCTAGGCATCGCTATATCTCATTACCGCGGCTTTCAAGACCGCGGTTTTCGCATCGCCAATGTCTTTGACGTCAGCCCGCAGAAGATCGGGCAGCGGGTTGGCGAATTCGTCGTTCAGCCGGTGAGCGCAATTCGCGAAATTATTCGCAGTGAAGGAATCAAGATCGCGATGCTCGCTGTGCCAGCGGAGGAAGCGCAGTCGGTTGCCGACCTTTTGGTGGAAGCGGGCGTACAAGCCATTTTGAATTATGCGCCCATTAATATCATCGTGCCGGCCGATGTTCAGATTCAGTATATTGACCCGGTGACGCATTTGCAGCACATGACCTTCTATCTCGACGAATAATGCGCGCTACGCGAATTTCGCTGGTCACCTGAAGTTGCGATTAGAAGTAATTCGTCTGCGCCAGCCGCCGCATGATGGCGGGATCTTCCAGCGCGCGGCCACAGCCAACTACGACATTGATGAGCGGATTATCGGCCTGATAGGCCGGTACGCCAGTTTCGCGAGTCAGGTAGCTGTCGATGCCGCGCAACAGGGCGCCGCCGCCGGTGAGCACAATGCCGCGGTCGATGATGTCAGATGACAATTCCGGCGGAGTAGTCGAAAGCACCGCCTTGACGACGCTGGCGATTTGTCCGAGGGGCTCGGCCAAGGCTTCTACAACTTCTCCGGTTGTCACGCGCACCGTTCGCGGCAAGCCGGAAACATTATCGCGCCCTTGGATCTCCATCGTCATTTCCTGCGGCTGATCGACGGCGGCGCCGATCTGAATCTTGATCGACTCGGCAGTTGGCTGACCAACGGTCAAATTATACTTGCGGCGCACGTAGCCGATAATTCCATCGTCCAGGCGCAAGCCGCCAATGCGCCCGCTTTCCGCCCGCACGATATTGTTCATGGTGAGGACGGCCGCTTCGGTGATGCCGCCGCCGATATTAACCACCATGCCTCCGGCTGGCGTGCCTACCGGCAAACCGGCGCCCAAAGCCGAAGCCAAGGGCTCCCACATCAGCTGCACTTCGCGCGCGCCCGCCGCAAGAATCGCCTCGCGAACGGCGCGCCTCTCCACGCTGGTTGCGCCGTAGGGCACGGACACCATCACTGACGGGCGAAACAATCGAATGCGTCCAGCGATTTTGCCGAAGAAGTATTCCAGCATCGCTTCTGTCACTTCGTAATCAGCGATGACGCCATTCTGCAGCGGGCGCATAACCTGAATGTCTTCATCATCAACACGCCCGAGCATCTCGCGCGCCGGGTTGCCGAAATCGACAATGCGTTCTTCTTCCGCGAGCAGCGCCACCAGCGACGGCTCCTGCAAGACGATGCGACCGCTGTCATAGATCAGGACATTTACCGTGCCCAGATCGACGCCAAGTCGCTTTCCGAAGCGCGCCATGGGCTTTTCCTGTCTCCTCTTGGGCGACCCAATGGCTCGCCCCTACAAATATAGCAGACCGTAATCTCCATTTTACAGCAAAATGAAAAACCCGGACCGCTTTCGCGGCGCCGGGTGTTGATTATCTGGGGATTTAGGCAGCAAGGATTAGGCGATCAAACTTCGTCGCTGTCCTCGTCAAGGATGCGCAAGCCGGCGCCGCGGCTGCGGATTTTTTGGCTGATGCGGACAGCCAGGTTCGCTCGGCGAAGCGCCATCAGCGCATCACGATTTTCCGCCTCGGACGGCGCCTCTTCCAGCGCTTGCCGCGCATGCTCGCGCGCTTCCTGCGCTTTCTCGAGATCCAGCGCGTAGGACGACTCGGCGAGGTCAGCCAAGACGACCACTTTATCGGGCCGGACATCGACGACGCCGCCATAGATGGCGAATCGTTCTTCGGCGGCGCCTTTGCGCACCACCAACTCGCCATAGGTCAGCGTGGTCAAGACCGGCGCGTGGTTGGGCAGCACTCCCATCTCGCCTTCGACAGCCGGCACCATGACGATGTCCGCTTCCGGCTCGTCAAATATTCTTCTTTCCTGGGTTACCAATTCAACATGAAGCGGCATCAGCGCCTCCTAGGCGGCGTCGCGGCTTTCAAAGCGTTCCAGCACATCTTCAATTCCGCCGCACATATAGAAGTCCTGCTCGGGAATGTGATCGACTTCGCCGTCCAAAATCATGCGGAATCCGCGCACGGTGTCCTTGATTGGGACGTAACGTCCCGCTTGACCGGTGAATTGCTCGGCGACGTACATCGGCTGGCTGAGGAAGTTTTCCATTTTGCGGGCGCGCGCCACCAGCACCTTGTCATCATCGGATAGCTCTTCGACGCCGAGAATGGCGATGATGTCTTGCAAGTCCTTGTAGCGCTGCAGCACCTGCTGCACTTCACGGGCGGTGCCGTAGTGATCTTCGCCGACGACTTCCGGCTGCAGGATATTGCTAGTGCTCGCCAGCGGATCGACCGCCGGGAAGAGGCCGCGCGCGGCAATCGAGCGCTCGAGCGCGATGGTGCTGTCCAAGTGGGTGAAGACGGCAACCGGCGCAGGATCGGAGTAGTCGTCGGCCGGCACATAAACCGCCTGCATGGAGGTAATGGAGCCGGAGCGCGTCGAGGTAATGCGCTCTTGCAGCATGCCCATTTCTTCACCCAGGTTGGGCTGATAACCAACGGCAGAAGGCATGCGACCCAATAACGCTGAAACCTCGGCGCCAGCCAGCGAATAACGGAAGATGTTGTCGATGAAGATTAGCACATCGCGGCCTTGATCGCGGAAGTACTCAGCCATAGTCAAACCGGAGAGACCGACGCGAAGGCGAACGCCAGGCGGCTCGTTCATTTGCCCGAAGACCATCGCCAGCTTGTCGAGCACATTGGCTTCTTTCATTTCGTGATACAGGTCGGTGCCTTCGCGGGTGCGCTCTCCTACTCCAGCGAAAACCGACAAGCCATCGTGCTGGGTGGCGATCGAATTGATGAGCTCTTGAATTGTTACCGTTTTGCCCACGCCTGCGCCGCCGAAGATGCCAGTCTTGCCGCCCTTGGTCATGGGCGCGACCAGGTCAATCACCTTCATGCCAGTCTCGAAGACTTCGATAGTCGGCGACTGATCTTCAAAGGAAGGGGCGTCGGCATGGATGGGACGGCGCTCTGATTCATCAGGCACCGCCTCGCCCATATCGATTGGGCGGCCCAAAACGTTAAAGATCCGACCGAGGGTCGGCTCGCCAACCGGGACAGCGATTGGCTGACCGGTAGCGTAGGCGGCGGCGCCACGCGCCAGGCCGTCGGTGGAGTCCATCGCCACGGTGCGCACGGCGCTTTCGCCCAGGTGCAACTCGACTTCCAAAATCAGATTGTCTTCATCTTCGCGCGGGACTTCCACCGCGTCGAAAATATCGGGCAACTCGCCCGCCGGGAATTCGACATCCACGACGTTGCCCAATACCTGGGTAACCGTTCCTTGGATTTCCGCCATCGTTTTCACTCCTTGGATGATAGATTGCTTCAACCAGCCGGTATCGGCGGCTCAGGCGTCAAGCAGCTGCTCTCTCATTTGGCTGCTGTCAAGAATATCGGCGGCGGTCTTGTCAATCGCTTGCTGCAAGGCATTGGCGCCACCAACAATATCGAGTATCTCCGCTGTGATCTCCGCCTGGCGCGCCTTGTTGTATTGCAGCGTGAGGTCGGCGGTCAGCTGCGTGGCGTTATCGGTTGCGTTCTTCATCGCCGCCATGCGCGCGGCATGCTCGCTGGCCTGCGCTTCCAGCAGCGCCTGATAGAGCTGCAATTCAGTGAAGCGCGGCACGATCTCGTCGACAACGGTGGTGGCGCTCGGCTCATATTCGTAATTTTGCGCGCCGTCGGTGACGTCCGCGACATCTTTGACGTATTCGGCGGCGACTTGCTGGGCGACGGTATGAGTCGTCAGTGGCAGCCATCCCAAGACGGCGGGACGCTGCGCGAGCATGTTGATGAAGTCGGTATAAGCGATCAGCACCTCATCAGCTGCGCCGTCAAGATAGGCGTCCATGGCGATGCGGGCGATGGGCGTGATATCGGATACTTTGGGTTCGGCTGACATATCGGTGAAAGACGCAACGATGTTAGCGCCGAGCCGAGCGAGCGAGTCGCGTCCCTTGCGCCCGACGGTGACGTAATCAACCGGTTTGCCCAGCCGCGTTTCGAAGCGCTGCGCCACCCGCAAGATATTGGTATTGTAGGCGCCGGCAAGACCGCGATCGGAGGTGATGACGACGACCATCACGCGGTTGATTTCTTCACGCTCGGTGAGCAAGGGATGCAAGGGCAGATTCTTGCTCGCCGCTTGCACGTTGACCAGGATCTCCCAGGCTTTTTCGGCGTAAATGCGGCTTGCCAGCACACGCGCCTGGGCGCGGCGCACGCGCGAGGCTGAAACCGCTTCCAGCGCGCGCGTGATTTGGGCGATGTTTCTGACGCTGCGAATGCGGTTTTTGACTTCGCGAAGCGTAGGCATCTAGCGTCTCCTTTCAGCCGATGACGGTGACACTAGGACCAAGTCTCGTTGAAGGTCGATATGGCGGTATCCAGCTTCTGCTGAATCTCGTCGCCGGCGCGCTCGTTGCGATTTTCGCGGATGAATTCGCCGGTATCGGAAAACTGGGTGCGGAAAGAGCGGAGGAACTCTTCTTTCCAGCCCAGCATTCGCTCGACCGGGACTTCATCGGTGAGTCCGCTGGTGCCGGCGTAGGTGAGCGCCACCTGATCTTCCAGCGACAATGTCTGATATTGCACCTGTTTGAAGAGCTCGGTCAGGCGCAGACCGCGATCGAGCTGCTGCTGCGTCGCCTTGTCCAAATTGGAACCGAATTGCGCGAAAGCCGCCAAGTCGCGGAATTGCGCCATCTGCAGCTTCAAGCCGCCGGCGACATCTTTCATCGCGCGTGTTTGGGCGGCGCTGCCGACGCGGCTGACGCTGATGCCAGTGTTGAGCGCCGGGCGCAGACCGGCATTGAAGAGTTCCGATTCCAGATAGATTTGGCCATCGGTGATGGAGATTACGTTGGTCGGGATGAAAGCCGATACATCGCCAAGCAGCGTTTCGATGACCGGCAAGGCGGTCAAGCTGCCGCCGCCGCGTTCATCGCTCAACTGAGCGGCGCGCTCAAGCAATCGGCTATGCAAATAGAAGACATCGCCGGGGAAAGCCTCGCGCCCCGGCGGGCGGCGCATGAGCAGCGATACCTGGCGATAGGCGTTGGCGTGTTTGGAGAGATCGTCATAGATGACAAGCGCGTCCATGCCGTTTTCCATGAACCACTCGCCGATGGCGCAGCCGGAATAAGGCGACAAGTATTGCAGCGCCGCCGCATCCGATGCGGAAGCGACAACCAGCGTCGTATAATCCATCGCGCCTTCGCGCTCCAGGGTTTCGCGGATGCGCGCCACTTCACCGCGGCGCTTGCCGATGGCGACGTAGATGCAATACATGTCTTCACCCTGCTGATTGACGATCGTGTCGAGCGCCAGGGCGGTCTTGCCGGTTTGACGGTCGCCGATGATCAACTCGCGCTGACCGCGACCGATGGGGATCATCGTGTCAATGGCGAGGATGCCGGTCTGCACCGGGCGGTCGACGCTGCGGCGCTCCATGACACCGGGGGCGATGCGCTCGATATTGTAGTATTCGTCGAACTGCACGGGTCCGCGTCCGTCTATCGGCTCCCCGAGGGCGTTGACGACGCGGCCGACCAGCCCCATGCCAACGGGAACCGAGGCAATACGCCCGAGCGCGCTGACGGTGTCGCCTTCCTGGATATCATCGTAGGCGCCCATGATGATGACACCGACGTTGTCCTTTTCGAGGTTGAAGGCGATGCCGGCGACGCCGTTGTCGAATTGCACCAGCTCGTTGTAACGCACATTTTCCAAGCCAGAGATGCGGGCGATGCCATCGCCGACTTCTTCAACGTAACCGACTTCGACCGATTCGAGCGCGCCGAGCTCGATTTCCTTTATCTGTTCGAGAATCGAATCATAGATATTGTCTGCCATTCGCAGGCTCCTTGCCTCACTCACTGCCTATGCGGGTAAGCAAGCGCTCCTGACCGGGAGGCTTGACCTGATAGCGTTCTGTCCGCTCTTCGGGCGTATGACAACTTGCTCGACTAAAGGCGGATTAATTGGAACTTTGCGCCATTTTAGCCTAAAGGCGAGCGCTTGTCTATATTTTCACAAACGGATTTGGGCGCGAGTTTCTTTTCAAAGAGCAGAGAAGTCAGTTAGCCGGAAACTGAACAGCGCTATTAGACGACAAATGGGCGATCCAGTGACTAGCCCCGACAATTTCGTGATAGTATTGTCAATCTCATTGTAAGCACAGGCATTCTAAATGCCCCGGCGGAAATACTTGAGTGAGCAGATGGACAAGCAAGCAATCACATAACTACGATAGGATAAGTCACGCTATGAACCCAGCGCCTTTGACCGGCGATAGGCAGCCCAGACGCCTTCCGACAGCACGGTGCGCAAGCCGCCCTTCTCCATCTCGTGCAGAGCGGCGGCGGTTGTGCCGCCAGGGCTGGTCACCTGATTGCGAAGTTCGGCCGGATGCATGCCGGATTGCTGCGCATAGAGCACCGAGCCTAGCAGCGTCTGCGTCACCAGTTGTTCGGCATCGCGCCGGGCGAAACCCATGTGGACGCCGGCATCAATCAGCGCCTCCATGAACATGAAGACATAGGCGGGACCGGAGCCGCTAAGAGCGGTCGCCATATCGAGAAAGCGTTCATCGGCGGCGTAAATATGCTCGCCCATCGCGCCCAGCAGCGCCTCCGCCTGCGCTCGCTGTTCGGCGCCGACCTCGCTCGACGCCGTCCAAACGGTGATGCCGCGTCCGATTTGGCCCGGCGTATTGGGCATTGAACGGACGACCCGTACATTCAAGAGCGCGTTCGCGATCGTCTTCAATGGAACGCCGGCGACGATGCTGAGGATGAGGCGCACGCTGTCTACTTGTCCGCGCAATTCCGGCAGCACCATATCCATGACTTGCGGCTTGACTGACAGCACGACTACTTCAGCAGCGCGCGCGGCTTCGGCGTTGTTGGTGGTGACGGTGATGCCGTAGCGCGTCCGCAGCTCATCCAGGTGTTCGGCGCGCGGGTCAGCGGCGACAATGTTGTTCGGCGCGAGCAGCTCTCGACTGAGCAAGCCCTTGATCATCGCCTCGCCCATCACGCCGGCGCCGATAAATGCTGTCATTTCACCGTTGAAAGCCATATAGATCCCCTAATTCCTGCGATCGTTTTCATCAAAGTGACGGCTCAACAGGTAGAAGCTGCGCCGTCTGTTTTCGAAATCGCCGCTGACAAAATCGGTTACGATATAACCGGCCGCGAACATCTGCGGAAATACATCGCGGATATGGTAGCGCCACTCGTCAGCCAGATCGCGATCGGCCGCTTCAAGAGCGCGAAAATCTCGCGGTATTTCCACGAGGGCGAAGGTTGAATTTGGCGCATCGGTCATTCGGCGGGGCCGGAGCCATTTGCCCGAGGCATCGGCTCGGTTGACCACCGGCGTGTTTACATCAAAATACTGTTTCAGCGTGAGCGAGCTGCCCGCGCCTTTTGCCCGTTCCTTGACGCGCCGCTGCGTCACCCACCAGTCCACGACCAGACGATCGGAGCGCAGGCTGTCCGCCTCCGCCAGCCCGAAGAAGTTGACCACATAACGCTGAACGACGCCGCCCAACTTGCGGATATTGAGATGCGCGTTGGGCGCGAGAAGCGGGTCGACCGTCCAGGTCACCAATCGGATTGCTTGCTTGAGCGCGAGGTCGCGCTGCGCAATCTTCAGAAGAAAGCCGATATTGCGTCCGCGATAGGCTGGCAGCACGACCATTCGTTTCGACATGATTAGCAAGTTCGCCATCGCGGGCCTGGCATCGGGATCGTCGACATCAATATCGGTACCGATGAATCCGATGAGCAGACCAACCAGCTTCGCCTGGTCAAAGGCGCCTAGCACATGCCCGCCATAGCGCGCGATCGAGTGCAGCATGTGTCGCGGCACCAAGTCCTGCGCCTCGTCGCCCCAATATGACTTTTGCAAGTCGACCGCCTGGTTATGCTCGGCGGCGCTCAGCAGACGCCTGATTACGATGTCTTGCATAGATCAATCCCGGCTTTCATACGGGGCGCGGCCGCCGCCGGAAGGAATCACGCAGCAAGCCAAGGAAATGCGCGCGTTCCGGCAGGTAAGTCAACAAGGTAGATTCGAACCGCCGCGGTTGAAAACCAAAGTGGTCGTAGGCGCTTCCCAAGGGCGCCGCGCGGTTTGCCGCCAAAATATCCAGCCACTGCCCGGTCATCAACGAACGCGGAAACATCCGACTATACACCGCGGTGATCCAGCGCAAGAAATAGGGCGGAACGGAAATCACGAGGCGCCGCATGCCGGTCACGCGCATGATCGTAAGAATCAGATCTCGCAGCGACAGATATTCTGGTCCGCCAATTTCGACGGTGGAATCCACGAGCCTCACCGAATCCAAGCTACGATATATGGCTTCCACCAAGTCGTCAATATACATGGGATGCAAGACGATCTCGCCATGTCCTGGCATTAGAAAAAACAGCGGATTGATCCGCAGCATGCTGGCGATATGATTGACGAAGGCGTCGTCCGGGGCGAATACGATGCCGCTGCGAATGACGGTGTAGGCGACGCCGCTGCTGCGCAAGAGGTCTTCGACTTCGCCCTTGATGCGATGCAGGGTAAAAGCGGACGAAGGCGCCGCCCCCAGATGACTGAGGGTGATGATGCGACCGACCCGCGCCGCCCGCGCGACTGCAGCCAGGGAGCGGGCGCCTTCCAGCTCGACTCGCTCAAGATCACGCCGGCGCCCCCACCATTGGGCGTTCTCCAAGTGAATCACCGCGTGGCAACCGGTCACGGCGCGAAAGAAGGCTTCTTCATCCAGGACGCTGCCGGCGAAGAGCTCGGGCGCGGCTGGATCGCCGGTGTCCCAGGGCAGGCGCCGCATTCTTCTTTCCGGCAACAGGACGCGCGTCGGCAGCGACTCGCGCATGAAGCGCCGGACCAAATGACGGCCCACCAGGCCGGTCGCGCCAGTAATCAGGATCATAGACCGCCAAACTCGTCGCGCGGCATGTTTTGCCCCTGCTGCCACATCTATTACGTGGGATAATGAAGGGCGCATTATAAGCGGCAATGCGGCGCCTGTAAAGCAACGGACGGGCGCGCGCAGTGTTAGAATAAATGTGAAGCCACTGCAATTTCGCCGGGCAAACGGGAGGGCTGATTGGACAAAAAGAAGATTGTCGTCACGGGTATGGGCATTGTCTGCCCGACGGGCAACAATGTCGCCGAGGCTTGGGCGAACACCGCGTCCGGCGAAAACGGCATCGGCTATATCACCCGGTACGACCGTCAGCTGACGCAGAATCAGCTCGCGGGCGAAGTCAAGGACTTCGACCCGGACGCGATTTTCGGCCGGAAGGAAGCGCGGCGGATGGACCGCGTCGCGCAGTTTGCGCTGGAAGCCAGCCGGCAAGCGATTGAGGACAGCGGCTTAACAGTCACAAAGAAAAACATGTATGAAGTTGGCTGCATCATTGGCTCTGGCGTTGGCGGCATCAACTCTTTCGTTGAATCGCAGCAAGGAATCGACAAGCGCGGCCATCGCGGAATCAAGCCGATGGGCATCCCCAAGATACTCAGCGACAGCAGTTCGGGAATGGTATCGCTGAATTACAATCTGCGCGGACCCAACTTTTGCATCGTCACCGCCTGCGCATCGGGAAACAACGCGATCGGCGAGGCGATGCACATCATCCGTCGTGGCGACGCCAAGGCGATGGTCGCGGGCGCCTCGGAGGCGGCGATCGTTCCGCTTTGCGTCGCTGGCTTCAACAATATGACGGCATTGAGCCGAAATGACGATCCGGAGACAGCCTCACGCCCGTTTGATCTGAATCGCGACGGATTTGTTCCCGGCGAAGGCGCTGGCGTGCTGGTCCTGGAAGAGCTGGATCATGCATTGGAGCGCGGGGCGACGATACAGGCTGAACTGTTGGGATACGGTCATACGTCCGACGCCTACCACGTCACGGCGCCGATGGAAACTGGCGAAGGCGCGGCAAAAGCGGTGGAATACGCGCTGCGGGACGCGGGTCTTTGCGCGGACGATATCGACTATATCAATGCGCACGGCACCAGCACGCCCTTGAATGACACCGCCGAAACGAATGCGTTAAAGCGCTCGCTGGGCGAATGCGTCTATAGCATCCCGGTCAGCTCGACGAAGTCCATGACCGGTCATTTGCTGGGGGGCGGCGCCGCGATTGAAGCGATCTTCTCGATCATGGCGATACGCGAAAATTTCATCCCGCCGACCATTCATTTGGACGAATCGGATCCCACATGCGATCTCAATTATGTACCGAATGAGGGCTGCCGGCACGAGGTCAGCTATGCCATGTCGAATGCTTTTGGCTTCGGCGGGCATAACGCGGTAGTGATATTTGGCGAATACGCGGACAATGGCAACCTTTGACAAGAGTGGAAAAGCCGATCCCGCCGCGACGGTGCGACACGCGCATGTCATCGGCTGGGGCATGGCGGTGCCGGAAACGGCGATGACCAACGATGAGTTGTCTACATTCGTTGAGACCAACGATGACTGGATTTACGCGCGCAGCGGCATCCGCCAGCGATACATCGCCAGCGAGGGCGAATCGACGGCGACGCTGGCTTATCGCGCCGCCCAGCAGGCGCTGGAAGTGGCTGACATTTTGCCGACGGATCTCGATCTCATCGTTGTCGCCACCTCTACGCCGGAGAATATTTTCCCCAGCACAGCCAGCCTGGTGCAGGACTGGCTGAACGCGCATGAGGCCGGCGCCTTCGACTTGAGCGCGGCCTGCTCCGGTTTTGTTTACGCCATGAATATGGCATCCGATTCCATCCGCGCCGGTTCAATCGACGCGGCGCTGGTCATCGGCGCCGAAACCATGAGCAGAATTCTGGATTGGCAAGATCGCAGCACTTGCATCCTGTTTGGCGATGGCGCGGGCGCGGTGGTCTTGCAGGCGAGCGACGTCCCCGGCGGCGTGCTCTCCAGTGTGCTGCGCTCTGATGGCGCGGGCGGCGACTTGCTGGCGATCCCCAGCGTCGGCAGCATCGATGCCAATCAGTCGCGCGCCGGCGCCAACGGCAATAAGCTATACAAGATGTACATGGCGGGCAGCGAGGTATTCCGGTTCGCGACGCGCGTCGTTAGCGAAAGCGTCGAGCAGGCCTGCCAACTGGCGGATGTTGAGGTCAGCGATATCAATTTAGTGATTCCGCATCAGGCAAATCTGCGCATACTGCAAGCGGCGGCGCGCAAGCTTGGCATCGATATCGGCAAATTCATGAACAATGTGGAGCAGTACGGGAATACTTCAGCGGCCTCAATTCCCATAGCCTTATGCGAGGCGATTGAACAGAAGCGCATTCAAGACCAAGACCATATTGCGCTGGTGGGTTTCGGGGGCGGTTTGACCTGGGCGTCAATGATTATTCGCTGGGGCATCCCCCGGCCTAGCGAGCAGCAGAGTTCACTGCTCAATCGCCAACGCCGGCACGTACAGTACCGCATAGCCAAGTGGAGATCGCGATCGCGCCGTTGGCGCCGCCGCGTCAATAGCAAGGTGCGCGATTTGCAGTCGTAGATGCGTCAAGTCAGTCACACGATAAGAGTTGATAGTTGCGTCGCAAGAGTGGGCGAGCCACCGGCTCGCTCATGATTGGGTCGAAGTGGCGGGGTTTAGGGCGACCCAAGGGGCGTCCCTACAGTTTTCACCAGATTTGATGCTCGTGGTTGCTGCCGCACCTCTCTTTTATTCGGTTTATTCGAATCCAATTGGCTAGCGTCCATGAGATGAATCGCTTCGGCTAGCGCACGGGCGTAAGCGTCGGCAGGGGTTCGGAAATATAGATGTGGACCAGGCAAGACGCCTTTAACACGTTGGTGATGTCGAAGACCATCAGGCGAAATTCATATTCGCCGGTTTCGTAGGGCGCGGGAACGAACTGGCCAAACTCCGCTTGTTCGCGCACTTCTATATGTTGCTCGTCGATCACTTGAAAGCTGCCTAGCGTGCTGGGACCGTTTATTTCAATGGAGGCGTATGAGAACTGATCGGCGAATACCGTACCGATGACCGGAATCGGCTGAAAGACGCGCATGCCATTGCCGGGTATCAATAGCTGGGCGCCGGGGTTGTCGCAGCCAATGGGCGGTTCCGCTGGAATGATGGTGCCTACCGGAGTGGGCGTCGGCACGGGAGTCGCTTGAATCTGGCTGGCCGCGCCAGCTGAACGCGGCAATGCAACCGGATTGATGCCCAAGTCGGCGGCGGGTGGCGGTGGCGCCGGTGTGCGAAAATCGCCATCGTCTGGCCGCGCTCCGGCGACGAGCGCTTCCAGCTGTCGATCCAGCAGCAGCTCCGGCACGACGACTGCCTGCACTCCCGCGACTATGACAATCAGTTCTACCAGGAAGATTATCGCCGTCACGGCGTTGGTGCGCCGATAGCGCGAGAGATCGCGTTCCAACTCAAAATAAGAGGAGCGGTACTCTTCCCCATAGATGATGTATCGGCGCAGCGCAAACAGGATGCCAGCGGCGATCAAAAAGTAGATGCCGATGGCGACTTGGTCGATAAGCGCGATAACGGCGGTCATGTTGGGAAATTACTGAGCACGCCTTTCAGTATCGTGGTGAGGCGGGGCACGATGATCTCGCCGGCTTCCAATACCTCTTCATGATTGGTTTCCAACTCGGTGTCGACCTGGTCGATGGCGCGATTGGTGATGCCGGAACAAGCCAAGACACGCATACCGGCGTGGCGCGCCACCAGCACCTCGTTCACGGTCGACATGCCCACCGCATCGCCACCGAGCGCGCGAATCATTCGTATTTCGGCCGGCGTCTCGAAGAAGGGGCCGGACAGACCGAGGTACACCCCGCTATGAAGCGGTATATCGTGTTCACGGGCGACTGCGAGAGCGCGCTGGCGCAGCGGCCGGTCGTAAGCTTGCGACATGCCGACAAAGCGCAAGCCCAGTTGCTCGTCGTTCGGTCCCATAAGCGGGTTGGCGCCCGACATGCCGGGCAGATTGATGTGGTCCTCGAGCAGCATCAGATCGCCAACTTCATAGCTCTTGTTTATGCCGCCGGCTGCATTGGTCAACATCACGGTATGAATGCCCAAAGCCTTCATTACGCGTATAGGAAAGGTCACTTGATGCATGGAGTAGCCCTCGTAAAAGTGAGCGCGCCCCTGCTGCGCGGCGACTATCTGCCCGTCGAGCTCGCCGATTACGAGGTTTCCTTGATGTCCTTCAACTGTCGATTGGGGCCAGCCCGGAATATCGGTATAAGGCACAACCACGCGGTCTTGAAGCGTGTCCGCAAGCTTTCCCAAGCCCGAGCCCAGGACTAGCCCGATAGTCGGTCGCATTGAAGTACGGGAACATACTCGCTCGGCAGCCCGCTGGAAATCTTCACGTTTGAACAATTGACTTTTCCCTCTGTCGCCAGTCAAATGACTGCCGCGATGGCGCTTTTCGCCACATTAGAACCGCGCGCGCAATGCCTATCATCGGGCGGCACATAGGATCCTGCGTTAGCGTCATATTAACATAAGAAAGTGTTCTCCGATATAATGAGGGAAGCGGGCGCTTCCACTGGTGTGGGGACCTCAAACGTGAATGATATGCGCGGACAATTCCGAGCGGCAGCGATTCTTATATTCATCGTTGTTCCGATTGGCATCGCCGGCTTCGCCATAATAGAGGGCATGTCCATCTTTGACGCAGTCTATGTGACCATCATCACACTCACAACAATTGGTTATGGAGACTTGACGCCGAAGACTCAACTCGGCCGGCTGTTTACACTGGGGCTGGTGGGCGTTGGCATGAGCGCCCTGCTTTTCTTTCTTTCGTCCTCATTTGCCCTGCTCTTCAGCGCCGAAGCGATGACGCGCCGGCGGCTTTTCAAATCCAGGCAGAAAATCAGCAAGCTGAACAGCCACTATATCATTTGCGGCACTGGCGAAATGGTCGACAAGACCATTGGCTACGTCTTGCACGGCGCAGTGATTCGCCGCAGCCAGCACCGAGAGAACGCGTATCAGCCCATCGAAAAGTGGGTGAATCGCCTGTTTGGTCGGCCGGAGCGAGGGCGTTTAGGCGGTCTGCGCCGGCTTATACGGCGGCTGTTCGTCTTCTATCACAATAACTTTGTCGATCACGACACGCTGCTGGATCTGCTAGTCGTGGTCACTGACGATATGGAATACGCCGGGCGCCTGCGCGCCGCGGGCATTCTGGTGGTGGTCGGCGATCCAACCGATGATGATGATCTGCTCGCCGCCGGAGTCACACGAGCGCGCGCCATTATGGTTATGCTCAATCAGGATACCGAGAGCCTGCTTACCGTGTTAACGGCGCGGAATCTTAGCGCGCGGCTGAATATTACGGCGGCGGCGGTCGAGGAGGATCTGAAACTGAAAATGGTCAAAGCGGGCGCCAACGTTGTCCTGGCGCCTTACGAAGTGGCGGCTCAATTCCTCAATAGCGCCACACTGCGGCCGGCGGTGAACGACTTTTTCAGCAGTATCCTTTTTGAGCAGGATCATCATCATCAAATCACACAATTGGAGTTGGAGGACGACTCGCCCTGGATTGGGACACGCATCAACGACCTGGCGCTGCGCGAAGAATTCAATGCGGGCATCCTGGGCATTCGGCTGGAGTCGGGCGATTTCGTCCACACGCCAGGCGGCCGGCGGATCCTGCAGGAGGACGAAATCCTGCTCGCGGTCGCGCCGGGACCGGTGATCCCGATCATTCAGCGCAGATGCCGTCCGCTGGGCCGGAACGAGATGCGCTTCGCCAGCTACCAGCGATTGATTCCCGAGCGCGAGTCCAAGAGGCTTGAAGAAACTCTCAGCCTGGACGAAAGCGAAGCCGTCATTGAGGACATGGCGAAACATTTCGTCATCTGTGGCAATGACCATATTATTCAAAGCGCTGTACGATTCTTGGATCCATCCCGTCCTTTCGTACTGATCAGCAATGATGAGGAGATCACCGAACGCTGGTTGGAGCGTGGTTTCCGGGTGATACGCGGCGACCCGGCAAAGGAAATCACGCTAAAGAGAGCGGGCATCGCGCGAGCGCAGGCGATCATGATATCGGTTCAGGATAAGGCGGCCGCGGTTCTAACCGTCCTGTCGGCGCGCGCCATCAGCAAGTCGCTGCTGATTTCTGTAACCGCGACGACCGATGACATGGTCGAAAAGCTGCAACGATCGGGCGCCGATCGGGTGGTCAGCCCATTCCATGTCGCCGCCCAGTTTGTGCTGCTGGCGACTACTCGTCCGGAGATCGGCGACTTCTTGCAGCATGTGCTTTACAACGAAATCACGGGGCTGGAAACCGCTGAGCTCTACATGGAAGACGATTCTCCCTGGATCGGCAGGACCATACGGGAACTGGCGCTTCCGATGCGTTATCGCGCTGGCGTCATCGGCATTCGCCGAGCCAATCGCCGGGATTTCCTCTATGCGCCGCCGCCAGAGCATCGGATTCAGGCGCAGGAAGTGCTGATCGTGATTACGCCGATGGAGTATTTTGATGAAATGCGCGCAAACGCAACGGGCGACAAGGACAAGCGACCGGCCACGCTGCGGCTGCAAATGGATGTCACCAAGAGCGGCGCTTGGTCACGGGATGTGATCCGCGAGTTGATTCAGCAGCATGACGGCAGCTAGCGGTCGCGATTCTTCAGCCGCGCCGGGGAACGGGTAAAATGACGGGGCGAGAAATTTCGAATGTCATGAAAGATGCTGTCGTTATCAACATTGAGGAAAGTGACTTCGTCGCGAAAACGCTGGGCGATGGCGCGGAAATCGCTTCCACGCGGCATCTTTAGCAGGTCGGACCAATAGCGGCTTCCAATCAAGACGGGATGCCCGCAGCGCCTTTGGTAGCGCGGAATGATGAACTCGCCTTCGCCGCGCGCGTAGGCGCTCAGAATATGGTAGATCACCTTTGGCTGCAAGCGCGTCTGGTCGCCCGGCACGACGAGCACAGCCGACATTCGCTCTGGCAGCGCCCGCAGCCCGGCCTTCAAGGCAGTCACCGCCCCGCCCGACTGATGCGCCCGGTCATGAATCGTCTTGACGCCGAGGCGCCGGGTCGCCGCGCGCACTTCCGGCGCCCGCCGTCCAGTGACCAAGCGGATATGATCGATACGCGATCGCTGCACTTTTTCGGTGACAGTTGCGACCGCGGCCCGACCACGTTCACTGGTCCGCAGCATCCGGTTTGAGTCCTTGCAGGGCGATTCGCCGGTGGCGAGCACCAAAGCGCCGACGCGCCGCTGCAGTTCAAAAACCGGTTCGGCGCCGCGCACCGAGCCCAGCGCCACGGCGTCAATCCTCGAGCTCTGCAAGCCGAGGCGAGCGATCATGCGCGCGCGCCCGCGCATGAATCCGCGCTGCGGGGTCTGGTTCAGAAAGATGATCACGCGCGCATCAGCCGGCACGCCCCGCAGACCCAGCTCTTCATCGCGCAGCACTTGCGCCAGCCAGGGGGATTTGACCGGACTGTTTTCGACGAATCCGTATCGTTCGATCATCGCCGCGGGATTGTAGATATGCTCCTCATCCAGGGGCAAACCCAGGGCGCGCAAAGAAGCGACAGATATCACGAGCGATGTCTCCAGCGGCACCTGGGGTTCATCGGCGAAAGGCGCTTTGAAGGGCTTGCCGGCGGCGTCATCGGCTTCGACCAGCAGGATGTCGGAGTCAACGCTATCCAGCAGTCGCTTCGCCCAACTGAGCGGCGGACCGTAAACATAACCGCTCCTAATCTGATCGTGCAGCAAGACAAACTGGTGTTCGGTCAGCGCTTGCGAGATTGATCGCGGCGCGGCATGAGCCGCCATTATGCAGGGGAAAAGATCCAACTGGTCGGTTGACAGCTTGGTTGTCGTCGTCGCCAGAACGCGCCAGCCAGCCTCCGCCAGTTCATAGCCCAGGCTGACCATTAGCGATGTTTTGCCGCCAGCGCCGATAAAGGCGACCACATCGCCACGCGCCACATCGAAAGCTCGCCTGAATTGCATGATTGCTTTCTCGGTCACAGCCTTCCGCGTAGAAACGGGACGATTTGACGCTTGTCCGCCAAACCGCCGCTCGCCTAATGATAACACGAAAGACGATAAGCGCGCTCCAGGCGCTACTCGATGCCACCGCCGAATGCAGGTTTGCGTACGGCTGCCCGGTTGAAATGCTCGGCTAGATGAAGCCGATGCCCTGGCGGCGCAGCGTCGCGACCACTTTCTGCCCGGTGAAGGGTTGGGAGTCGATCCAAACACCGGTTGCGTTGAAAATCGCGGCGGCGATGGCTGGCGCCAGCGGGAGGAAGGGCATCTCGGCCATGCCGCGCAAGCCCCAGGGCCCGATCGGATCCGGATATTCCAGAATGACAGACTTGATCCGCGGCGGCACATCGAGAGAGGTGGGAATCAGATAGGTTGACAGGAATGGATTGCGTATCATGCCTTCGTCCGAAACCACGTATTCCATCAGCGCGTAGCCTTGCGCTTGCACAATCGCGCCTTCAATCTGTCCTTGCAGCTGCTGCGGATTGATGACTTTACCGACATCGTTGGCGCAGACGACATCCAGCAACTGCACCTGCCCGGTTTCAATATCGACCTCTACCTCAACTGCTTGGGCGACGTATCCATAGGCGAAATTGGGCTGGGCGCGGCCGGTCTGCGGGTCAAAGGGCGTCGTCGGCGGCGGGCGATACATGAATTCGCCCCGGGCCGGGCGTTCCTCATCTTTCCATTTGCGCAGGGCGATTTCAGCGGCGCCTTGTATGGCTTTGCCCGACATAAAGGTAAGACGCGAGGCGGAAGCGCTGCCGGAGGAGCCGGACGAGGCGGTATCGGAGGCCACTATCTCCACAGTGTCGAAGGGAATCCCGACCGCATCTGCCGCCATCTGACTCAGGGCGGTATGCGCGCCTTGCCCAACATCGGCGCCGGCATGATAGAGGATCACCTCGTCAATGTCTGCTTTGCCGCGCAATTCAATGCCGGCCCAACAGTGCTCGGGGAAGCCGAAGCTGAAGCCGACGTTTTTGAATCCGCCAGCGATGCCGCGACCACGGCGCTTGCTTGGGTCGGCCGGCTGCGCGGGCGCCCTCAGCCGCCAACCGGATGCAGCTTGCTCCCACCACGATTCGCGTCCGCAAGCCTCGAAGACCTGGGGCATGGTGACGCCGGCGGGAAAGGGCGTATCAACCGAGCCGATGCTGCCCTCGCGTATGCTGTTCTTCAGGCGGATCGCGAGCGGATCCATGTTCAAAGCGGCCGCCAGCCGATTCATCTGGCCCTCAGCTGCGAAAAGCGCCTGGGGCGCGCCAAAGCCGCGGAAAGCGCCGGACGGGATGTTGTTGGTGTAGACGGCATAGGTATCGACATGGATGTTGGGAATGACGTATGGTCCGGTGACGGTGAGCTGCGCATTGCCCAGCACCTTGTTTGAGGTGTAGTTGTAAGCGCCGGCGTCGCCGATGACTTCGGATTCGACCGCGGTCAGCATGCCATCGCTGGCGGCGCCCCATTTCGCGCGCACTTTGATCGGATGGCGCTTGTGATGGTAAAGGATCGATTCCTCGCGGCTCCATTGGATTTTGACAGGTCGACGCAGCTTCCAGGCGGCTAGCGCCAGGATGATCTGCACCGACATATCCTCACGCCCGCCAAAGGCGCCGCCGATCGCCGGATAGATGACGCGCACCTGCTCGGGCGGCAGGTTCAGCGCGTGATAGATCTGTTCTTGATCTTCGTGCGTCCATTGGCCCGCGACAAGAACCGCCACCCGATCTTCTTCGTCGATATAAGCCAAGCCCGCTTCCGGCTGCAAATACGCGTGTTCCTGCCAAGTGGTCTCGTATTCGCCTTCCACCACCACATCGGCAGCTGCCCAGCCGGCTCGCATATCGCCCTTGCGGATTCGATAACGGGCGACCAGATTGCCGAGACAGTCGGGATGAAGCTGTGGCGCCGAATTCGCCATCGCCTCTTCGGCATCGAATACGGCCGGCAAGTCCTCATATTGCACATCAATCATGTCGAGCGCGCGCCGAGCGACATCATCAGTCTCGGCAACGACAGTCGCCACCATGTCCATATAACAGCGCACTACATCAGTAGCGGCTTTGTCGCCGCCGGGACCACATAGCACTGGCTGGTCTTTGATCACCAAGCCATATTCGTTGACGGGCACATCGCGGCTGGTGAAGACGCGAATTACGCCGGGCAGCGCCTCGGCTGCGCTGGCGTCGATGTCCCGCACGCGGGCGTGCGCGCGCTCGCTGAACTTGATACGCATCCAAAGCTGACCCTCGATATCGATGTCGCCGGGATAGCGCGTCTCGCCCGTTACTTTGCCGCGGGCATCAATGCGTTTGACGGATTCGCTGATGACCCGGGTATGCTCAAAGCTCACGGCGGAATTCCTCGTCAGATCTCGTTAGCGCGCAGCGCAATCTCAAAATGCGGGCAAAGCCTCGAAGGTAGTTTCGATCAGTTTTTCTGTTTCGTTGTAAAAGACGCGGCGCAAAATGGCGATGGCGGCGGCATAGGTTGGTTCGACGCCGCCATAGCTCAGCCCGCCGGCGCCCAAATTCTGGCCCGTCTTCAAGGGCTTGTCCGATGCGTAATGGAGAAAGCCGATGTCAAACTTGACCGAGTGCAGATTAACGATCTCGTTCATCGGATGGCGCTGCGGGCGGAAGGCTTCGTAGACCGCCGACAGGTAGGGACCACCCTCCATTTCGATATCGGTATAGCCTTCCTTGTAGAACACGCTCATATAATTGGGATTCTGGAGAAAGGTGCCGCGCACGGTAACCGCCTTCTGATTGTCCAGCACATTGCCATGCTGCATATAGCTGCGGACGTGCCGCGCGGTGAAGCAATTGCGGAAGAGATAAGTATTCTGCGAGTGCTCGTCGTGAATGACATTGGGGATCATCATATCGCCGATGCGACCGTTCAAAGTGGCGGCTTTGCCCATGACATAGACGCCATCCAGCCGCCCGGCGCCTTGCGATATGCGGCTCAGCAATTCGTAGGAGGCCATGCCCAGCGGGTAATCGATATTAATGATGATGGCGTTGCTGTGTCGCAAGGGCGCGAGATCATCGGCGCGCCCAAGCCGCGGATCAAACCAGCGCGCTTCGAGCTTGCCCAACTCGATGACTTGGGTTTCCATTTCGAAGCCATGACGACTGGGGATGCGATGGATGCCCAGGCGGTTTTCTTCTTTGGCGAAGACGCTGCGGGCCTGGCTGCCCTTCTCCGAGAGGTATCGGCGTAAAACAAAATAGAGGAAGTTATCGGTGCTCTTGTGATAACTTTCTTTGATGTCCTCGTATTCGGTGAGCAGGGATTTCTCTTCAAATGTCTCGATGTAATCGATCAAGCTTTCTTCGAAGCGGCGGGCGAAACCGGCGAGCAGGTTGATCAAGGAATGGGTATTGCTGGAGACGAAGTAAACCGGGCGCTCGCCCGGATCTATGTCAGCCTGCGCCAATTCCTGACAGAGTTCATTCCACCAGGAGGCGGTCGCGCGCCGATAATCGGCCAAGGAGCCGGCGATAAGCCGCATTGTCATGCTTTTATGATTCTCTCGGATGTAGAGAAGATTGCGAACGAACTCATCCTGCCATAGCAAGTGCAGCCGCTTCAGATCGCTGACTGCCATGCGCAGACCGGCCGCCAGAATCGCGAATTCTTGGTCCGGCAGATCGCCATCATCGGCAAAGAGCCGCAGCAGATCCAAGAGATCGGGATTCTGCAGCAGAAGATGAAGCTTGTTCCACTCTATTTGAAAGGCGGTCAGAATCGGCACCAAATCATCGATATCCGAGCGACTGACAACATAGACTGCCATGACGCGGTTGCCGTCGAAGTGCGTGCGGCGGCGCCGACCGGTGGCGTAGACTCGCTGCCAGTCGGCGATATTGCGGTAGCCAGCGACGATGAACGAGCGGTCCATCTGCCCAATCAAGACTTCGTCGGTTTGAATGATGCAGGCTGGCAGACGCAACGCGCTATACATCAGCGCCGAGGCATCGGGCGCGACTTCGGCGGCATGCTCATGCAAGGACGAGCGCATCGCCAGATGACTCTCGACCAGGGTATCGATCTTGATGCTGTCGCTCGAACGCAAAAGCGAATAGTAAGTTCGCATATAGAGTTCGATTTCTTCGCTGCCGGTTTGCGGTACGGTTCGATCCATTTCCTAGCCTTGTTCAAGCCCCGCATTCATGCGCGCGGCTTGGTGGAAAGCCTCGACGATCTTGTAGTAACCGGTGCAGCGGCAGAGGTTGCCGCTGATGCTGTAATTGATTTGCTCGCTGTCTGGCGTCTCGATTTCATCAAGCAGCTTGGCGCCGGCCATGAGGAAACCCGGCGTGCAGTAGCCGCATTGCACCGCGGCCTGATCAATGAAAGCCTGCTGAATGGGATGCAGGGCTTCGCCGCGCTGCAGCCCTTCGACGGTGAGGATCTCGGCGCCATGCGCGCGCGGAGCGTGCACCATGCACGACATGACCGCCACATCATCGAGGAATACGGTGCAGGCGCCGCACTCGCCTTCGGCGCAGCCCTCTTTGGCGCCGGGCAACTTGACCTCATCACGCAACCAGTGAAGCAGCGACTTGCGCTGGCCCGCGGCGATGCAGACATCGACGCCGTTCACGCAGCTTTTGATGGGTGTGTCGGGCAGATGCGCGATCGCCGTCGGCAGACCGCGCTTGACGATGCCTTCATCGGCGCCCCATAACATCGGCGGCCGCGCCGGAATATTGTCAAGCCGAGAGCCGGATGCCAACTTTCGCAGCGCGCGAACGACCAGCATCTTCACCATTTCGCTGCGGTATTCAGCGCTGCCGCGCACATCATCTATCGGTTTTACCGACTGGCTCGCCAGGCGTCCCGTTTCAGCGATCACATCGCGCGTCAGCGGCTGGCCGAGCAAAAAGTCCTCCGCCGCTGCGCAGCGAACGATGGTCGCCGCCACGCTGCCCAAGGCGATTCGCGCATCGCTGACGATCGCCGAGCCGTCAAGCTGAACGACGACAGCGGCATCGACAACCGAAATCGCCTGGGCGCGCCGCAGTCCCAGTTTCAAGAAGAGGCCGCGCTGATCGTCCCTCATTGGCGGAATCCGTATCGCGCGAAGCAATTCATCAGAGCGAAGAACAGTCTGGCGAAAGCCGCTGTAAAAATCTTTCAGCTTGATCGTGCGCTCGCCGGCGAGAGAGGCAAGCGTGACTTCGGCGTCCATGGCGATCAAGGGTGTGATGGTGTCGTTGGCGGGAGAGGCGGTGATGAGATTGCCGGCGATGGTGGCGCGGTTGCGAATCTGGGGCGCGCCGACTTCCCATGAGGCTTGCGCCAGCGGCAGCGCCCGTTCGCGGATTAGCTCGCTCGCCACCACGTGGTTATGGGTCACAAGCGGACCCAGGACAATCCGGTCGCCGGCCAGCGAAATCTGATCCAAACCCGGCACGCGGGTGATGTCGATAAGGGTATTCAGTTGCGGATGCTGACCGCGCTCCAACTCAATGATCAAATCGGTGCCGCCGGCGACGATGCGAGCCGCGCCACGATGCTCATCCAGGAGCGCCGAGGCTTCCGCGATGCTGCTGACGCTATGGTAGGCTTTCCACATCTAGAGTCCGCCTCCCTTGTTTGCCTCAATGTCCAGGTCAGCTAAGATGGTTCCAATTCCAGAACGGTAAATGGATTGATATTCATAACGCAGGTGGATTCGAATTGTGTGCGCACGGTCTTGCGTCGATCCCAGGTGTGCACATGCCCGTGCAGCATATAACGTGGGCGAAACCACTTCATGAAATTCAGAAAGCTGTCGAAACCACGATGCGCGTGATCCTTCCCGTCGTGTATATTGCGCGCTGGCGAATGCGTTACGAAGAGATCAATGCCGCGCCGGCGCACCCAGCGATTCCATAATACAGATGGCGTAAATCCAAGCACTTTGCCGTGCATCTGCGTTTGTGTGTATTGAATTTCGCCCTTGTTGTAGCGGATTGAGCCTTCCAAGCCGGCCATGGTTAGCCCATGGTATTCCACGATCTGCCCATGCAAATCAATGCCGCCTGGGGGCTCCTGATCATAAATCTCGTCATGATTGCCGCGCACGAAGAACAGGGGCGCCGCGACGATGCTTGAGATGAAATCAAGGTAGTTCGGCGGCATGTCGCCGCAGCTAACTATCATGTCGATATCGCAGTATCGGCGGCGTAAATTGGCCGCGTTATGCAGCTGTGGCATCTCGGTATCGCTAACACAGAGGATTTTCACCAAGACTGGCGCCTTCCCAAACCGCCAACTGTCAATCGCCCGTCTGCGGGCGCGAGTTAATCCGAGTAGCCGCCGGCAAAGGTATCGATCATCAAGCGCACATCTTCGCCCAAGGGATAGAGGATCGGGCAGGTGGCGCCGGCCGCGATATATTCGCGCACCTTGGCTTTGACCTCGTCGGGCCGGCCGGAGGCGGTGATCATTTGCACGACATCATCGGGCACGAGCTTCATCGCTTCCAGAATCTGTTCCTCGGTCGCGGGCCAGGTCAATACCTGATTGATCTCATCGAGCAGGTCTTGACTGACGCCGCTCGCCTTCATGATATGCGGCTGCTGCCCGAGGTATTGCGTCACCAATTTGCGGGCGCCGTCCAGGGCGGCCGCACGGTCGTTATCCACCGAGCAGACCACGAGCTGCGGGCGATCGACATCGTCGACCGATTTGCCCGCCTTCTTAGCGCCGATCTCGAGCTGAGCCATCGCCATCTCGTTGTATTTCGGCGATACCAAATAATTGAGCACAGCGCCATCGGCGATTTCGCCCGTCAGCGCCATCATCTTGGGACCGGTGGCGCCGATATAAATCGGCACATTGCGCGGTTCCTTGCGCCCGTGCACGACATCCAGCTCGACATCGTCCATCTGCACAAACTCGCCGTCAAAGCTGACGCGCTCGCGGTTGAGCAGCCGGCGAACGACGGTCACCACTTCGCGCATCGCCAGGAGATTCTTGCTCCGCTTGATGCCGACCTTTGCCGCCAGCGGATCCCACCAGGCGCCGACGCCGCAGTAGATGCGATCTTGCGCCAAGTCATCGAGCGTAAGAAAGGTGGCGGCGATCACAGCGGCGTTGCGCGTCCAATTGTTGATGACGCCCGAGCCAATTTTGATGCGGGAGGTCACCGCGGCAAATGCCGCCATCGGCACGATCGCATCGCGGACCAGCCGACTTTCGGCTTGCCAGACCGCTTCAAACCCGCGGAGTTCGGCGTATTTGACGTACTCAATCGCATCTGCCAGCGGGTGCGCGTCCTGCAAATAAAGTGCTACACGATCAGCCATGAGTCATCTCCAGTTTCGGAATCATGCGGTAACTAACATATTATCAGATATTCGGCTTTCGATAAGCGCGCGACCTCAATCGGCGCTACAGGGGAGCGGGAAAGACGGCAAATGACCAAATTGGCCCGAGGCCAGGATCCGCTGATAGGTCGCGAGATCCTCGGGCAAGTCTATGTCCAGCGCAAGCCGCTCCGATTCATAGGTATAGGCTTGTAATCCGGCGGCGCCGGCGCTGCCGATATGCCGCGCAAAGCTGCCCGGTCCGTATTCGAATTCGATCGCGCCTGGCGGCCGCACCAGCAGCGCATTGGTGCCGTCGCTCGCGCTATCGGTGGCGATCACAATTGAGCGATCGACCGCCAGCCCGATCATGCCGCGAATATCCTGGCTGTTGATGAATGGCAGGTCAGCGGGCAGGACGAGCACCGCGTCCGCGCGCCAGCTTTGGACAACCAAGGTCGCCCGCATCAGGGCTGGATTCAAGTTGGAATTGGCGCCCTCCTGCAAGGTTTTGGCGCCCATCTCGCGGGCAATTGCGAGCGCTTTGGTATCGCGCGAGACCACCAAGACCCCGGTGACCTGCCGAATCGTCGTTGTGACCGACAGCACGTGGCGCAGCATCGCCTGCGCCAATTCGAAGCGCTGATCGGGCAGGAGCGCCGGCGACAACCGACTCTTGGCGTTTTTCAGCGGCTTCACTGGGATGATCGCCCAAAGGCTCATGCCGACCAACTCCCGATCCAGTCCAGGGTCGCTCGCGCCAGCGCCACTTTGTCCGCTTGATCGTTCATCAGCGTATTCAGTTGGACGCTGCGCAAATCGGCGAAATCCGCGGGATCGTTGCGTATATCGTCGACGAAACCGCTGATGATGCCCTGATAAAAGCGCGCAACCGTCCGCGCGCAGACGTCCAAACCCAGTTCCCGCATGATTTTCGCTGTTGGTCCCTTGACGGCGTCGCCAGCAATGATGGGCGTGACCGCCACCACCGGCGCCATCAGTTGACTCAAGAGATCGCGCAGGCCGGGGATCGACAAAATTGGCGCGATTGACAGCCAAGGATTGGATGGCGCGATCAAGACAATATCGGCATTCACAAGGGCGCTGTGGACTTGCGGAGACAGCTTCGCCCGCTCGCAATTCTCATATCGCAGCGCGCGAACGACCGGCTGCCAAGCCCGTTTGACGAAATATTCCTGAAATCCAAGCTCGCCGTCTGCTAAAGTTTCGACGATCGTCGGCAGCTCTTCGTCGCACATCGGAAAGATCGCCGCGCGAATGCCGAGCCGCTTGGTCAGGCAAGCGGTCGCCTCGGTCAAGCTGCGTCCACCGTTCAGCCAGTGCGTTCGCAGCAGATGCGTCGCAAGATCTTTATCGCCGAGGCGGAACCAAGGCTCAACCTGATAGCATTGCGCCAGAAAATCCAAAGCCGCTATCGAGTCATCTTTTAGGCCCCAGCCCGATACTGGATTCACCAGTCCAGCCAAGGTATACATTAGCGTATCGAGGTCGGGGCAGATCTTCAGACCCAAATGCCGGAAGTCGTCACCGGTATTGACGATGAAGGCGAGCCGCTCGGCTGGAACGGCATCCAGCAAGCCGCTGGCCAATTTGGCGCCGCCAACGCCGCCGATCAGAACCGCGATACTCCGCGCTAGCGCCACAATGCCCTCGTAGCCCAGGGCTCGCGGTTTCGTTGGCGCGCTTGCGCCGGAAAGCCCAGGGTGATCAAGCCTTGCGGCCGCCAATCGGCCGGCAATTCCAGGACTGACGCGACCAAATCCCCGCAGAATAAAGGCGCGCACATCCAGCAGGCGCCCAAGCCCAGTTTTTCCGCCATCAGCAGCATGTTCTGCCCCGCCATCGCCGTGCTTTGCTGCGCCATTGCGCATTCATGGCGATTCCGTTCTTCATCAGCGTAGACATCCATATCGCCAAGGCTCATGCAAAGCAGGATCAGCAGGGGCGCGCCGGTGATCCGCTGGAAAGAACGGTCGACATCGGCATCAATAACATCGATTGGCACGGCGTCGGCCATCAGATCGCGGCGCAGGGCGGCGCCCATCTCGCGCGCCAGCCGCTCCTTCGTCGCCCCTTGGTCGATAATTGCAAAGCGCCATGGCTGACGATTGTGGGCGGAGGGCGCCCAGATGGCGGCTTCAAGAATACAGTCGATCCAATCGCGCGGCACTGGCTCATCGCGATAGCGGCGAAGGGAACGCCGCGCCCGCATGAAATCCAGCAGTTCGTTCGCGTTCATCAATCGCTCAGCGATACAGATCATGCTCGGCGGCGCGATTCAGGTCGGCGGCGCGACCGTGTGGCGCGCTAAGATCGAGTCCACGCAGGATCACCGCTGGCAATCCCTCGTCGGCTTCGCCACAAAGCAAGTGCGCGGCTGAGGCGACCAAATCGGCATAGGCGACCTGCGTCACCTCCAGAACGCGCCCGTAGAGATCGCGTTGACCACGCAAATCCTTCACCGCCGGCAATCCGGCCGCGCCGATCGCCACCCCGACATTGCCGACGCGGAAGGGTCGGCCATGCGTGTCGCTGATGATGATCGCCAGATCGATATCGAGACGCTTTTTGATATCGGCGCGAAAGTTCTGGGCGGCGCCATCGGGATCCATCGGCAGCAGCAGCGCCATATCATCGCCGGCTTCAATATTGCTCTGATCGACGCCGGCATTGGCCGAGACCAAGCCCAAATGATGCTCGGTGACCAAAACGCCGAGGCGTTTGCGCGATATACGCCGTGATTGCCGCAGAATCAATTCGACCAGTCGCGGATCTTTGCCCGTCTCGGCCGCTAGCGCCCCCGCTTCGGCGGAGGGCTCGACGCCGTCCAGCGCCACCAGGCGTCCCAGAGACTTGGATACGATCTTGGAAGAGATTACCAGGATATCGCCCGGGCAAAGCTGAATACCGGCGGCCTCGGCTCTGTCGATGATGATTTCAACAATATCATCGCCGGCTTGAATCAGCGGGATGCCCGGTATTGCATAGGCGACGAGTTTTGGCGCGCAGTTCATTTTCCATCGTCCAGGCCCGTGATGCGGATGCCAGCGCCTTGTATGCCGTAAGTCTTGTTGATATGGAGCAGCAGGGGCGTCAAAGACTCGGCGGCAACGGCATTCTTCAGCGCGCCGGCATCAATGCCGCGCATGCCGGCCGCTTCCACCAACTCAATCACCGTTGCTCGCGCGCCTGGCGCATCGGCGCAAACAAGCACATCACAATCGACCGCCTGCCCCAACTGCTTGAGTTTGACCGCGCTGACATTTTGAAAAGCGGCCACCACCGTGACCTCGGGACCGAGAAGCGCCTGCGCTTCCAGCGCGGCCGCGCCGCCGGTCGGCAGGTTCACCTGGGTGATCTCGGGCGGCTGCAAGGGCACGGTTAGGTCTACCAGGATCTTGCCTGCACACTGTTCTCGCACCGCCTCAAGAGTGGCGTGATGCGCGCCATAAGGCACGCTTAAGATGACGATATCGGCGACAGAAGCCGCGTCGGCATTGGCGAGGCCGGTCAGGTAGTCGCCGCCCAGCTCGCGGTTCATTTCGGCGGCGCGCGTCCGCGCTTTTTCTTCCGCGCGCGATCCGATAATCACGCGATAGCCATGCAGCGCCCAGCGCATCGCCAATCCTGCGCCTTCTTTACCGGTGCCGCCCAAGATCGCCAGTGTCTTCATGCTTGCCTCTATCGGGGTGCAGCTTCGTTCAATCCATCATTGTAAAGCAAGTTCGGCGTTTCGCGTATACTTTTCCCAAACCCTTGGCGCCAGTTCGAGGGCTTCGGCGGCGATTTCCTTTTCGTCGAGCGTGAGAATCTGGCGATCGCGCATTAAGATCTTGCCGGCGCAAATTGTCGTTGTGACCATCGAGGCTTCAAAACCGAAGAGCAAATGCCAGGGCAAATTGCCGGCTGTTAGCGGGGTAAATGGCTGATAGTCGACAAAAATCAGGTCAGCGAGCGCGCCTGCGCTGATCTCGCCGATTCTGGCGTCCGGGAAAAAGCTCTCCATTAGGCGCGCGTTGTTGTCCCAAGCCATGCGGGCGATATTCATGCCGTCGGCGCGACGCGGATCGCGATTGACTACCTTGTGCAGCAGGTAAGCCGCTTTCCATTCGGCCCACATATTGTTGCTGAAGCCATCGTTGCCCAGGCAGAGCTTGACGCCGGCTTCCAGCAGTCCATCGATGTCGGCGGCGCCCACCCCATTGTTCATATTGGAGCGCGGCTGATGACTGACCCAGACGCCGCGATCCTGCAAAATGTCCTGTTCATGCGCTTCGATATGCACGCAGTGGGCGGCGATTGTACGCTCATTCATGATGCCAAATCGATCCAGGCGCTCGACGACGTTCAATCCGCTCTTGACTAGGCTGTCCCCTTGGTCGGCTTCATGCTCGGCAACGTGGATATGAAAGCCGGCGTCATCCGGTATGGAATCGGCGCAGGCGCGCAGGCTCTCGTCATTCAGCGTCAAGCTGGCGTGCAGACCGAAGGTTCCCTTTAGACGCGGATGATTGGACGCAGCCGCCATAAAGCGCAGATTTTCGTCGATGCCCGCTCGCATCTTGTCCACCCCATCGCGATCGGTCACTTCATAGCAAAGAACGGCGCGCAAGCCGGCCGCGTCGACCGCATCGCCGATGAGGTCGAGGCTGCCCACGATGCAGTTGGGGCTGGCATGATGATCAATCAAACTGGTGGTTCCGTGCTTGATGGCATCCACCAGGCAAACCAGCGCGCTGGCGCGCACGCTGTTTTTGTCCAGCGCTTTATCCAGGGGCCACCAGAGCCGTTCGAGGATCTGAGGGAAATCGCGCGGCGCCGGACCCGGTATCGCCATACCGCGGGCGTAGGCGCCGTAAAAGTGGGTATGGGCGCAGATCCCGCCCGGCATGACAAATTGCCCGCGGGCATCCAGAATCTCGGCCGCCGGATGGCGCGCCGCCAGCTCATCGCGATCGCCAATGGCGGCGATGCGATCGCCCGCAATATAAAGCGCCTGATCCCAAAGGACCCGGGGCTCGGCGCCCAGCGTGATCAGGTTCGCGTTGATGATCAACATAGAATCAGTCTTTCGCTCCTCCGCCGCCGCGTTCAACCGCGCAGAGCGTGATAAACCCGGTCGACATAGAAATCGGATGAATTGTACAGATCGCTGATGAATTCGGCGCCGATGAAGCGGTCCCAGGTGGTGCGAACGAAGCTGATGGAGCGCGCCGGCAGGTTTTGGATCGGCGGGTCCTTGGGCAGCAATTGGCGAAATTGAATTTTGTAATATAGATCGTCGGCGCGGCGCGTTTCCGCGGGCAGCAGGTCGCGACGCCGCGCCAGTTCAAGACCGGTGATTCGCGCGAAGAAGGCGATGCTGCCGCTGTACTCCCGAAAAGCGCTGCCGCTTAAGAAGAAGGCGATGTACTCGGCGTTCAAGCCGCGCGGCAATTGGCTTTCGGGAATGCGGTACCAGAGCTGACGCCGGGCGATTTCTAAATCCTTGGCGCGGTTTACAACTCCAACCAGCACCCGATCATCAGCGTACATTTCCAGTCCCGATCATTTCACGTTCCTAGCGTTGCGCCAACAAGCGCCGGTCGATCTCGGCGATGCGTTCTTGATGCGCCAGCCACCAGTCCGGGTCGCGCTGGGCGTCCAATTCAGCCACCGACTTGCCTTGCTGCTCGACCCAGGTGTAATACTTCAGATTATGCCAGCGCTCGCGCGCCTCGCGCCCCCCTTCCAAGATCCAATCGGCGCCCGCTCGATGAAATACGCCATCGACAATGCTCGCGGACCGCGCTTCATCCAGCGGACCATGAGCATCGCGCAAATTAGCCATCACCGAACCATAACGCTCCATCGCGTCAGTCGCCACCGTCGCCACAATGTCTTTCTCGCGGAAATTGTAGAATTTGGCCGTCTTGATTGCGCCGATGATATTGCAGATGCCGCTGATGCCCAGGGTCTCGGCCAGCTCAGCCACCATGTCCTCGGCTAAGCCGTAGCGCCGGGCGAGCGCCCGCCGGCCCTCTTCTTCCCAGAGCAGGCGCAAACCGTTCAGCGCGTCCATATCGTCAATCGCCATCAGCGCGTCCATATTAAAAACGTTGTGAATCCAGGTCACGTGTTTGTCGCCGATGCCTTGAATCTCATGCGCGCCATAGCCGTTATTGTACAGGGTCGGGCACTGGATCGGCTCAAGCCCGACGATCTTGTGCTCGGGCCAAACCTGTTTCAGCCGATCGCCGGCCGCAATCGTGCCGGCGCTGCCCATAGCCGAAACGTAGGCGGCGACCTTGCCATCGCCGATGCCGGCCGCTTGCAGCTCGGCCGCCAATTCGACCAGGGTATTGCCGGTTACGTGGTAATGAAAGCGGTAATTGCCCATCACCTCGAATTGATTCAAGACGCGGATCTTGGGATCGCGGCCGCGCAGCCGCTTGACTTCATCATAAATCTCTTTGACGTTGCTCTCGCTGCCAGCGGTGCGGATGATGCGGGCGCCATAGCTGGAGATGCGATCAAAGCGCTCCTGGCTCATCTCTTCGGGCAATACGACGATGCTATCGTATTCCATGCGGCAGCCGATGAAGGCGCCGCCGATGCCGTAATTGCCGGTCGAGGGCCATACCAGCGTATGCTGATCAGGATCGACTTCGCCCAGCAACTGCTCTTCCAGCAAGACGGAATAAGCCGCCCCCACTTTGTGGCTGCCCGAGGGGAAGCGCTTGCCATAGATCACCACGATCTGGGCGTCAACGCCGGTCAATTCAGGCGGCAGCACGATGTGGCAGACCCGATTGGCCGGATCGCGCCAGGTGATATTGTACAGATTCAGCGGATTCAGCGGATCGGCGTCGAGCGCCACGACCGCATCGGCTCGAATCGCCGGGTTTATCGTCTGCGGATGCAGCATTTCTTCGAATGTGGGACCGGTAATCATCGCGCGCTCCTTAGTTGGCGTTAGGCGCATCGCCGCCCGTCAGATTTAGTTGCTGTTCCAGCAGGCGCATGTCATTTAACAATTCGGATCGCTTGCGCGCCAGTTCACGATAGTGATTTAGGTCGGCGTCCGACATCTGCGCCGCGCGGCCGCGGCTTTCCGACACCAGTTCATCAATCTGGCTGTCCAACGCTTCGTAGGCTTCAACCAGCTTTTGGTAGCGCTGTACCAATGCCAACTGGCTACTCTCAGGTTCCGGCATGGCGCGCGTCCTCCGAATCCGAATCGGTCGTTTGCCAGTTCGCTTCCGACTTTGGCTTGGCATCAACTGCGATCCGCCGGTTCGCCGCCTGCGCCGCCGGCAAGCCGATCGTCGAGGCGACCACATAGAGCGGACGGTCGCGCGCTTCATCGTAGCTTCGCGCGACATATTGGCCGATGATGAAAAGGAAGAAGAGTTGAAACGAACTCAATAGAAGCAGCAAGACGATGGTGGTCGCTTGGCCGCCGAAAAACTCTTCGCCCAGGGCAAGGCGCAAAGCGGAAATCACCAGACCAACCAAGAGCGAAAGCGCCGCCAGCGTCAAGCTTGTATAGATCATAATCTGCAAAGGGAAAAAGGAAAAACTGGTGACCGCGTCGAGGGCGAATGCGATCATCTTGCGTAGGGGATACTTGGTCTCGCCCCAGGTTCTTTGTTCGCGCACGTAGTTCACGCCGGTCTGCTTGAAACCGACCCAGCTGGTCATGCCGCGAATGAAGCGATGATGTTCGCGCATCTGCCGCAGCACACGCGCCACCCGCTCGTCCATCAAGCGGAAATCACCGGTATCGACCGGTATATTGATATCGGTAATGCGATGGATCAACCGATAAAAAAGCTTGGCGCTGATCCGCTTCAAAAGGCTCTCGCCGCGCCGCGCCGCTCGCACCGCGTAGACGACATCGTAGCCTTCTTTCCATTTGGCGATCAGGCGCGGAATGACCGCTGGCGGGTCCTGCAGGTCGGCATCGATCAGCACGATCGCCCGGCCGCAGGCGTAATCGACGCCGGCGGTCACCGCGATTTGGTGACCGAAATTGCGCGCGAAACTGATGACGCGCACGCGATTGTCCTTATGCGCCAGGTCGGTCATAAGCTCGTATGAACCATCGGAGCTGCCATCGTTGACGATCAGCAATTCCCAGCTATCACCCACCGAATCGAGCGCGGCGACAACTTCGCGGTAGAAGCGCGGCAGATTGCCGACCTCGTTGTAGACGGGCGCGATGATCGAATATGTCGGTCGCTCGCTCATAGCCGCCCCGCGCTGCGCAGCGCCGACTCGACGGCGGCGCGATTTGGCGCCACTCGAATCCCGCCCCTTACCGAATCGCTGGCGCGCGCGACATCTTTCAAGCCGTTGCCGGTGCTCACGATGCAGACGCTCTCGTCGCCATGTATGATGCCGGCCTTGGCCGCCTGCTTGACGCCAGCGTAGGCGGCGGCCGCCGCCGGTTCGGCGAAGACGCCGCTCAACTGGGCGAACTCGGGAATGGCCGCCTGAATCGCGGCGTCGGCGACGGTGACAAAGCGCCCGCCAGTGTCGCGAACCGCCCGCAAAGCCTTGGCGCGGTCGCGCGGCAATTCAGATGCGATGCTATCGGCGATTGTTGATACACGTTGACGACCGATATCCGGCGCCGCGATACCACGCTCGCAGGCTTTGGCCAAAACGGCGCTGCCCGCGGCCTGAACACCGAGCAGGCGCGGCATCCGATCGATCCAGCCGAGCGCGAGCAGGTCGCGAAAACCTTTATGGACGCCACTGATGATGCTGCCATCGCCGACGCTTACGGCGACCACATCCGGCGCCAGCCAGTTTAGCTGCTCGGCGATTTCCAATGCGACCGTCTTCTTGCCCTCGGTGGTGAAGGGATTGACGCCGGTATTGCGCGAATACCAGCCCTGGGCGGCGCAGGTCTGCAGGCAGAGGTCAAAAGCATCATCGTAGCTGCCCTCGACCAGCAAGACCTCGGCGCCGTATACCAGCAATTGCGCGATTTTGGCCGGCGGCGCGCTCGCCGGCACAAAGATGACGATTTCGACCTCGGGCAGCGAGGCGCCCAAGCCGGCCAAGGCGGCGGCCGCATTGCCGGTGCTGGCGGCGCTGACCGTTTTGAAGCCTTTTTCCAGCGCGCGCGCCAAGACCAGCGCGCTGGCGCGATCCTTCAGCGAGCCGGTGGGGTTGGCGCCATCGTCTTTGACCCAGACGCGCCGCAGCCCCAAATTCTTGGCGATCCGCGGCGTTTCGTATAGCGGCGTCCAGCCAACAGCCAATGGGGGCACTTTGCTCTCGGGCGAAAGCGGCATCAGCGCCCGATAGCGCCAAGAGTTGGACAAGCCTGAAGCGCTGATGGCATCGCGGTCGAGCTTAGCGCGCAACGCGGGGTAATCATATAGGATGTCGAGCGTTGCCACTTCGCCATGCACGGGGCAGGTATAGCTGACTTCATCGACAGCAAAGCGACAGTCACCGATGACGCAGCGCAATTCCTTTACATCAGCCATAGACTTTTTGTCTTCGCGATTGGCCAGTTCACAATGGCTGTAGGCGCCGATTACACGCTCAACCCGAACCGCCTGGAACGATTCGCGTGCCAGTTTCGTTGTGAAGCGCGCGGGTGATATTGGCCGGACTGGTGATGATGGCGCGCGGTCCGCCATTGTGCACAAAATCTACCGCCGCATCGATCTTGGGATACATGCTGCCGCGGGCGAAGTGGCCTTCGTCAAGATAGCGATGCGCTTCTTCCAGGGTGATCTCATCCAGCTTTCGCTCGCGCGGCGTATTGAAATCGAGGCAGACTTTCTCCACACCAGTCGATATCAGCAATAGGTCGGCGCGCAGGGTCTGCGCCAGCAAACTGCTCGCGCGGTCTTTGTCGATCACGGCGTCGATTCCCCGCAGGCTGCCGACCTCGTTCCGCACCACCGGCACGCCGCCGCCGCCGCAAACGATCACGATATAGCCGGCCAGGACCAGCGCCTGGATCGCATTGATCTCATTCACCACCAGCGGCTTTGGCGAGGCGACAACCCGCCGCCAGCCGCGCCCGGCATCTTCAGCCACATGCCAGCCTTCCGCCTCGGCTCTATCCGCTTGCGCCCGCGTCATAAAGCCGCCAACCGGCTTGTCGGGATGGTCGAAAGCCGGATCTGCAGGATCAACGCGCATTTGCGTGATGATGGTGGCCACGGTGTGATTCATGCCGACGCGCCGCAGCGAATTATCAAGCGCCTGCTGCAGCATATAACCAATGCTGCCCTGGGTATCCGCCACCACCAGATCGAGCGGCACTTCGTGAATGCCGGCCTCGCGCATGGCGATCTCGGAGCGCTGCATGATGTAGCCGACCTGCGGACCATTGCCGTGGGTCATGACCACCTGCCAGCCATCAGCGACCATGTCGGCGATATGACGACAGGTTTCGCGAACCGCCTCCCACTGCTCCGATATATGCGGATTGCGCGGGTCGGGAATCAGCGAGTTTCCGCCGATCGCCACCACCACCAGCTTATCAATCATCGTCCGACGCTCTCACTCAGTCCAGTACCCGTCGCCGCCAGCAAGGCTTGCGCCCGCTCCGACTAACGCATGGTTAAAGCCATGGTCGCCTTCTGCACATGGAGGCGGTTTTCCGCCTCGTCATAGACGACGCTTTGGGGGCCATCAATCACGCTGTCGGTCACTTCAATATTGCGATCGGCCGGCAAACAGTGCATATAGATCGCATTGTTGCTTGCCAGCGCCATACGCCGGTCATCGGTTATCCAGTCGCTGTACTTGGCGCCGATCTCCGCCGATTCCTCATCGTCTTCGGTGGTCAGCCAGCTGCCCCAACTCTTGGGATACAAGATATCGGCGCCAGCGAAACCGGCATCAAAGTCGTCCATGATCTCAAAGGAGCCGCCGTGAATTCGGGTGTTCTCTTTCGCCTGTTCCACGATATCGGGCATCAGCTTGTATTCGGGCGGCCGCGTCAGACGGACGTTCATGCCGAAGCGCGACATCAGCAGGACGAGGCTTTGCGGCACGGAAATCGGCTTCTGGTAACTGGAGGCGTAAGCCCAGCTGATGTTGATGCTTTTACCGCGCAGATCGCGACCGAACTTTTCCTGGATGGTCATCAGATCAGCCAGGATTTGAAAGGGGTGATACACTTCACATTGCATATTCAATACGGGGACGCGGCTCGCGTCCGCCACCGCATTGATATAGGCGTTGCCGATGCCCCAATCGCACTGGCGAATGGCGATGCCATCGGTATAGCGGCCGACAATTTCGCCGATTTCCTTGGCGGTGTCGCCGTGGCTGATCTGGGTGGTCGTGCTGTCGATGAACTGGGCATGCCCGCCCAATTGCGCCATGCCCGCTTCAAAGCTGATTCGGGTGCGGGTGCTGGTGAAGAAGAAGAGCAGCGCCAAGACCTTGTCGCGAAGCAAGGCCTGCGGCTCGCCCAGCGCCCGCTTGCGTTTCAGGTCCCAAGCGACATCGAGCAGCGTCTCAATCTCTTCTTTCGACCAATCCTGGGTGCTAATAAGGTCACGACCGCGCAAGTCCGTTTGCATTGATTGCTCCTGTCAGGTTACAAATTCAATCTCGCTTAGTCTTGTGGGCGAGCCTGTGGCGCGCGCCTACAAGGTTTTGTATAAACTTAGGCGCCATTCAAGGTCTGCTCCAGGATCGCCGGGAAAAGCGCGTACCATTCGGTCGAACGGACGACATCTTCCAGCGGCACTTGATCCAAGACGGTATGCGCGTGGATCTCGTTGCCCGGGGCGAAGCCGATGCTGGGGATGCCCGCCTTGCCGGCCCAATAGATGCCGTTGGTTGAGAAGTCCCATTTGCCCGAATCGGCATGACCGTAGAGCACCTCGGCGGCCGACAAGCCGGCTTGCACGATTGGTTCGCCCTCGTCGTAAGCCCAGGCCGGATACACCTTATCCAGCGGGAAGACGAAACCGGTATAGCTCGGCTCGTCATAGACCAAGATCTCGGCATGTATATCGTCGCGCTCGCCGATAATCGCCCGCAAGCGCTGCAATTCATCCGCCGGTTCTTCGCCGAAGGTGATGCGCCGGTCGACATATATCGTCGCCTCATCGGGCACGGCGTTGATGCTGGGCGTCTTGACATCCATATCGGTGACGGTGATCCGTCCGCGACCCAAGAATTCGTGGTTGCCGAGTTCCGGTTCGATATGGCTGATGCGCTCAATAATCGGCAGCAGCTTGTAAATCGCGTTGTCGCCCAAGTAATTGCTGGCGGCATGGGCGCTCTTGCCCTTGGCGACGATTTTGAATTCCACCCGCCCCTTGTGACCGCGATAAATCTGCATATTGGTGGGTTCGCCGATGACGACAAAATCTGGTTTGACGCCCTCGGTCTGCACAAAGGCATGGGGCGCCTGCCCGTCATTCCACTCTTCCATGTTGCCGAAGTAATAGGCGGTGTATCCGTCGAGCAAACCCAAGTCGCGCGCCAGCGCCAAGCCGTAGATCATGCCCGGCGTACTGCCTTTTTCATCGCAGGCGCCGCGCGCATACAAGATGCCGTTTTCGATTTTGCCAGTGAATGGATCCCATTCCCATTCATCGGGATCGCCGATGCCGACGGTATCGATATGGCTGTCGTATAAGAGAATGCTGTCGCCATTGCCGATCCTGCCGACGATATTGCCCATCTTGTCCCAGAATATGTCATCGTAGCCGAGCCGATCCATCTCCTCGGCGATGCGTTCGCCGCAGGGCCGGATTGCGTTTTCCATACTGGGAATGGCGCAGATCTCGCGCAGAAAGTGGATGATATCATCACGCTGCTCTTCTACGCGATGCCGCAAGTCTCGCAGTTTTGTGTGGTCTACCATGTCGCTTCCTGAACCTAAACACCTGAAGTAAGCTTCGATACCCTAGCAGAAATAGACGAAAAAACCAGCAAGTTTTTCAGACAAACAGGTCAAGCAATGCGAACTGTTCAACATCAACAAGTCCCAGGTCGGTCAGCTTGAGTTTGTGGATCACTTCCAAGCCCATGAAGCTCATCGCCATGAAGGGATCGCTCATCTGATTGCCCAAGTCGCGCGCCGCTTCGATCATGCGGTCATATTGTTCGCGCACATCTTCGATTGGCAATTCGCTCAGCAAGCCAGCCACCGGCAAAGGCAGCCGCGCCAGAACCGTTTCGCCATCAGCGAGCGCCAAACCGCCGCCCATTGCCGCGATGGCCGCGACCGCCGTCTTCATGCTGCCATCATCGACGCCGATGACCGCCAGATTGTGATGATCGTGGGCGACGGTGCCGGCGATGGCGCCGCGCCGCAAGCCGAAACCCTTGATGAATCCCAAGCCGATATTGCCGCTCGCCCGATGGCGCTCCACCATGGCGAATTTGAGAATATCTCGCTCGACATCACTGACGGCGCAGCCAGCGACAACTTTCGCCGACTCGATCAGGTGGTCTGTCACCACTTGATCGCGTATGGCGCCGATGACCCGTATTTTCTCGCCGGCCGCCTTGACGGTGAAATCCAACTCGCCGGGACGAATGTTGACCGTGCTGCGCAAGTCAATCGCTCGAGGTCTGGGCGCTTCTCCGACCATCGCGCCATCTTGCGCCACCAGGAGGCCGCCGCGATATACTTGCTGGGGCCGGAAATCAGCCAGATCGGGCACGATGAGGAGATCGGCGTACTTGCCCGGCGCCACCGCGCCGTATTTCTTCAAGCCGAAATGGCGGGCGGTGTTGTAACTGCCCATGCGGATCGCCAGCATCGGGTCAATGCCTTCGGCGATGGCAATGCGCAGCATATAATCGATCGAACCGTGATCAATTAGGTCAGCCGGGATGCGGTCGTCAGTGCAGAAACAGATGGCGCTGTGGTTCTCGGCTGTGATAAGCGGCAGCAGCGGCTTTAGATTGCGCGTGGTCGTTCCTTCGCGGATGAATACGGTCAAACCAAGGCGCAGTTTTTCGAGCGCTTCCGCTACGGTGGTGCATTCATGCTCGCTCTGGACGCCGGCGGTTACATAGGCATTGAGCATTTGCCCGGTCATGTCGGGCGCGTGACCGTCTAGGACGCGGTCCTTGAACAGGGCGATCTTGTCGAGCATGCCCTCGTCGCCCAGCGCCACGCCGGGATAATTCATCAGTTCAGCCAGACCGAGCACCCAGGGATGATTCAGCAAGGGCGCCAAATCTTCCGCTTCCAGTCGCGCGCCCGAAGTCTCCATATCAGTAGCGGGGACGCAGCTCGATGCCATCACGAACATAGTGAGGGGGACGTTCTTGGCGCGCTCCAGCATATAGCGCATGCCCTCAAGACCGAGGACGTTGGCGATTTCGTGCGGATCGGTGACGACTGTGGTCACGCCATGCGGCAGGACGGCGCGCGCGAATTCCGGCGGCGTGACCAGACTGCTCTCGATATGCACATGGGCATCAATTAACCCGGGAGTCACAAATTTTCCCGCGAGATCGACTTCTCGCTCCCCGATATAGCCTGAGCCTAGCGCCACGACGTGACGATGATGAATGACGATATCGGTCGAGTAGATTTCACCGCTGATCACATTAACCAGTTGGCCATTGCGCAGGATGAGCTCAGCGGGCGTTTCGCCGCGAGCGGCCGCCAGGCGATCAACTATCGACATCGGTTCTTCTCTTGTCCCATCAGCCTTCCCCTCGAATCAGCGCGGCTGACAATTGATTGTGCTTCTCAATCAGCACGGAAAGGTCGGCGGTGAGCAAATGGCCGTCTTCCACCACGATCGCGCCGTTGATGATGGACAGATCGACCGCTGGCGGCGTGCAAAAGACCAGCGCGGCGACCGGATCGCTTTGCGCGCCGGCCATTCCCAAGCCATCGAGCCGAAACGCGATGATATCAGCCGATTTGCCCGGCGCGATCTGGCCGATGTCATCCCGGCCTAAAACGGCGGCGCCTCCGCGAGTGGCCATCCGCAGCGCTTCGCGAGCGGAAATAGCGGCCGGGTCGCCCAGCGCCCGCGCCAAGAGCAGCGCCTGCCGCGCTTCCGCGAGCAGATGCCCGCTGTCGTTGGAGGCGGAACCATCGACGCCCAAGCCAACCTGCACTGGCGTATCCAGCATCTGGCGGATCGGCGCGATGCCCGAGGCCAGCCGCATATTCGATGACGGGCAATGGCAGACGCCGGTGCCGCTGCGTCCGAAGAGCCGTACTTCTTCCGCGTTTAGTTTCACGCAATGCGCGTGCCATACATCGTCGCCCAGCCAGCCGACCTCCTCGGCATATTGGCCTGGCGTCTGGCCGAAGCGCTCTTGACTGTAGGCGACATCCTTGTCGTTCTCAGCCAGGTGCGTATGCAGTTGGAGGCCATAAGCGCGCGCCAAGGCAGCCGACTCGCGCATCATGTCAAGGCTTACACTGAATGGGGAGCAAGGCGCGACGACGATCCGCAGCATCGATTGGGGCGCTGGATCGTGCCAGGTCTCAATCAAACGCTGGGTATCGCGCATGATATCGGGCTCGCGCTCAACCAGGCTGTCCGGCGGCAAGCCACCAGCGCTTTCACCGAGGCTCATGCTGCCGCGCGCCGCATGAAAACGAATGCCCATTTCCTGAGCGGCTCGAATCTCGTCCTCCAGCCGCACATCGTTGGGATACAGATAATGATGATCACTGGCGGTGGCGCAACCGGAGAGCAGCAGTTCAGCCATAGCCAGTTTGGCGGCGATATACAGGTCCTCGCCGCGCAAGCCGGACCAAATCGGATAGAGCGTCATCAGCCAGTCAAATAGCTCGCGCTCTTGCGCGATGACGCGCGTCAGGCTTTGAAACATGTGATGATGGGTATTGACCAGCCCGGGCAGCAAGACGTGACGCGAGAGATCAATGACGCGATCGGCAGCTTCGGGCGGGGCGTCATCGGCATTGCCGATGCGCTCTATGACGCGATCCCGAATCAGTATCCAGGCGCCGGTCAATTCGCGCTCATCGTCGTCCATCGTCGCCAGGCAGCGTATATTCTTTAGCAGTAGAGTCGACAAGTTTGCGCCACTCCCATATCAATGCGTCTACTATATATCGCTGGCAATTCCGCCACAAGCTTTGTCTGGCGCGGCGCCTCGCAAAACGCTTTGGGCGCCAATTCGCAGCCCAAGATCGCCGACGGCCGCTTCATCCGCTGATACTGCGGCGAGCCGCCTTCAAGGTATTGGAAAGGAGCATGGTGATGGTCATCGGTCCGACGCCGCCGGGGACTTTGGATATGTAACCGGCGACCGCCCGCGCCGACTCAAACTCGACATCGCCAACGTAGCGATAACCCTTTTCGCTCGCTGGATCGGGCAGGGAATTCGAGCCGACATCAATGACGATGGCGCCCGGTTTTAGCCAATCGCCTTTGACATACTCAGGCTGCCCGACCGCGGCGACGACGATATCGGCGCGCCTGACCGTTCCGGGCAAGTCACGGGTGCGGCTATGACAGATGGTCACAGTGGCGTTCGCGTTCGCGAGCATAAGCGCCAGCGGCAAACCGACGATATTGCTGCGTCCGATGACAAGCGCCTGCACCCCCTCGATCGATTCGCCGGTTTCTTCGATAAGCCGCATGACGCCGGTTGGCGTGGCCGGCGTGAAAGTGGGTTCGCGCCCGCGCATGCCCAAACGCCCGATATTCATCGGATGGATGCCGTCAACGTCTTTCGCCAGGCTGATTTCGTTTAGCACGGCTTCTTCATCGATATGGGCGGACATTGGCAATTGCACCAGAATACCATGAATGCCGCGATCGGCATTGTAGCCGCGGACGGCGTCTTCCACTTCGGTCTGGGTCGCGCTGGAGGGCAAAATGCGCGCTTGCGACTGCAATCCCGCGCGTTCGCAGGCGCGCCGCTTCATGCGCACGTACATTGCCGAAGCCGAGTCATCGCCGACCAAGACCACACCCAAGCCGGGCGCGGCGCCAGATTGCGCTTGAAAGTCGGCGACTGCGCTAGCGATTTCGCTCTGGATTCGCTTGGCTATCGGTCGTCCGTCAATGATTTTGGCGGGCATCGGGCTTCCTTTCTGTCATGTCTCGCAGCGCGATCAACAACCCGCTAGAGGGGTTAAATTTTTGGCGATCGACGACGCTCTTTTCAGCCTGATTGGAAAATGGATTCCTATGGAGATTGACTGTTCCTCTTGTTACACTGTTTCGCATCTTCATCTCTTATGAGGATAGCACAGAGTGACCCCTAGGGAGAATCATCCCGGCGTCGTATTCGTCATGATCGGTCCGGGCGGGGCGGGCAAAAATGCCATAATGAAGGCGATCATGGCGGCCTTCCCGGCGGTGCGCCAGTTGGCGACCGCGACCACGCGCCCGATGCGCGCCGATGAAAGGCAAGGCCGCGAGCATTTGTTCGTGAGCGAAGCCCGGTTTCGCTCCATGATCCAGCATGATGAATTGCTCGAACATCAAGAAGTGACACCGGGCAAGTATTATGGAATCCCACGCCGAACGGTCGATGAGAGTCTGGCGGCCGGCGCCGCGCTGATAGCCGATATCGAGGTCCTTGGCGCCATGCAACTGGCCGCCGCCTACCCCGACAATGTCGTTCAGATCTTTATTACCGTTCCCGGGGGCGATGTCGCAGAGCAATTGTCGGTGCTGAGAAAACGAATGCGGGCGCGAGCCGATGCGGCAACCGACATCGAGCAGCGGCTGGAGCGCGCGCGAACACTTGAACTGCCCTATCAGAGGCGCTGCGATTATATTGTGGTGAATGACGATTTGGCGCGAGCGATCATGAATACGTCGACCATCGTTCGGCGGGAAATGAATCAGCGAAGAAAACAAGGCGAACGACCATGACCGAGCTTTCGCAGTACCATGTTTCGCTGGGCGCGCGCCTGGCGCCCGATCAGATTCCGATTCATTATGGCGACCAGGCGGCCGAGTACGCTGCCGCATCGGCGGGCGCGATTCTGCTCGACCGCTCGCACGAAGGTCGCATACTATTGGAGGGACCGGATCGTTTCGAGCTTGTCAATCGCATGTCAACCAATGATGTCAGCCAGCTCGCTCTCGGCGTGGGCAAGCCAACCGTTTTTGTCAACGCCAATGCGCGCATCCTCTTTCGAGCAAGCTGCTTCAGCCTGTCTCGCGGACTGCTCTTGATTAGCGAGGCGGGCCAGGGAGAAGCGCTGGCCAATTACTTGCGGCGGAATATCTTCTTCGGCGATAAAGCGGCCGTCAATGATATTAGCGCGTCGACTGCGCAGTTTGCCCTCCACAGCGGTACTGCCAACAAGGCAATGGAGAAGCTGGCGCCGGATGCGCATCAGCTGCCGCCGCTGGGCTGCGTGGAAATTGATTCGGATGACGGCATTCTGATCGTCGCGCGGCGAAAATTGATCTGCGGCGAGCATTGGAACCTTATCGTCAAACGCGATGCTGGCGCAGTTGTCCATCGCCGCCTACTCAGCATTGGCTCGGAGTACGGTCTGATTCCGGCTGGATCGCTGACCTACAACAGCTTGCGCATCCGCTCCGGCAGGCCGGCCGGTCTCGAGTTGTCTTCCGATTACATTCCGCTGGAAGTGGGCTTATGGGATGAGATCAGCTTTAGCAAGGGCTGTTACACCGGTCAGGAAATCATCGCGCGTATGGAGAGCCGGGGGCGGCTGGCGAAGACGCTAGTCAAACTTGCGCTGAGGTCCATGGTAATAGCGCCTGCGCCGGTGTATGCGCGGAACATACCGGTCGGCAGGCTTACCAGCAGCGCAGCAGCGCCCGATGGGCAGATTCATGCCTTAGCCGTCGTCAAAATCGACAGGGCGCATGCGGGAACCGACCTGTCAGTGGGCCCAGACCGTGTTTCGGCGAGTGTGCTTGATTTCGCCGGCGCGCAGCCGCCCTTTATCCGCGCGAAAGCCTCGGCGATTGGCGGCCGCTAACGAGCTGATCATACGGGGTAAGACGTTCAGGGAACGGAACTGCGTTGCGCCAAGCAATTAACGGGAAAAAGACTTCATAGTTAAAAGGCATGAGCGAGCCGCCGGGTCACGTAGACATCGACCTTCGCTCGCCCGTACACACTTTGCAATTATTTTGGAAATTGCATTCAAACGACAGACATTCCCGGCGCTTTCCTGGATTTACTTAGTTGAGCCTGGGCGGGTCATGGTCGAAAAATAGCGACCACCACAACTGCCAGTTCTCCGGTTCGGGCGCGGTCGTTTGAAATTCAACCAGACGAATTGTTGATTTCTGCGCCGACGCGGGCGCGCCGCTGCTTATCGGCATAATCAGGACTTCGCCCTCGCGAATCATTTTGCCTTCATCGCGCGCCCAATACTCCACGTAGCTATCGCCTTTGACGTAGCTTAGCTGCTCAATCAAATCTTGCTGCTCTTCCAGCAGAGTCTCGATTTCCGCTGAAAAACGGGCGTGGATCCGGCCCAAGTCACGATCCAGCTTGATGCGGCTGCTAAAGTTCAGCGTGAGGATCAATCCGATAGTCAGCGCGACCGCCAACAAGACTTTTACGCTGGTCAGCGGACGCTCAGCGCGAAGCCGATCGGCGGCGCTTGGCTGCTCGGCAGCGTTTAATACGGCTTCCGCCATTTCATTCCGATACGCTCTCTGGACGCACATCACCATAATAGTACAGCGATTGGAATACGCCAGCGCAGGCGGCGGAAATCCCGTCTGCCGCTGGCGCGCTGCCAATCGAAGCGATGCAAACCGTCACTATTCGATTGCGCGGGACAGGTTACGGAGCCGAAGGCAAGCGAATCTAATGGAAACGAAAACCCGGCCTCTAGACCGGGTTGATTCAGTGCCGAAGGTGGGAGTCGAACCCACACTCCCCGAAGAGAACTACGCCCTGAACGTAGCGCGTCTGCCAGTTCCGCCACTTCGGCAATCAAGCAGGTAGAAGTATAGCGGTTCGGACGCGCCTGTCAATACGCTGCTTGGCGAGATGCGCTGTTTGGCGTTGGTCGCGCGTGCTATAATGCTGCGCGCTTGAAAGTTATGCGCGGTACAAGACATGAAGCGCGGGAGGCGGCTAACTGAAGCGGATCATTGCGCAAAGCGAACGGCAGCGAAGCCGACGAAGCGAGCCGTCTCGCGCTTTCATCCCTGGATTGACAGTGACAATCCTGTTGCTGCTCGCCGGTTGGGGCGCGCAGGCGCAACTGCGACACACCGGCGTCTACGCTCAGGCGATCGGGCAAGCCAACTTGCGCGCGGCCGCCGACATTGAGTCGCGGCTCATCGGCGAAATCCATTCCGGCGCGATTTATCCGGTTCTCGGACGCAACCCGCGTTTCCCCTGGCTGCTATTGGGCGAGCGCGATTCTACTGTGCCAATGGGCTGGGTCTTCGAAACGCTGGTCGCCGTCACCGGCAATCTCGATCTGGCGCCATTTACAGAAGTAATCATTGACGGAACGGCGCCGACCGAACCGGCGACTACCGCAAGGGACCGCGCGCCAATTGCCACTGTCGCCACCGCCACGCCTTCGGCAACAGCTACATTCGGCGCATTTGGCGTAAGCGGCGTGGTTTCGGGCGAGGTGAATATCCGCTATGGACCGGGCGTGGAGTACCCGCGGGCGGGGGTCGCCTACGCCGGCGATCGCTTTGAAGTCACCGGCTATCACACGCAGTTTCCCTGGGTGCGGATCAGGTACGGGGAGGCGGCGAGCGGTCAAGCGTGGATCGCGCGGGACCTGCTCGAGATCAGCGGGAACGTATTCAATACAGCCGCCATTTCGCAGCTGCGCTTCAGCCTGCCGCCATTGACGCCGACGCCCGCCGCCGTCCGCGCGAGCGGTATAAACGGGGAGGATGCGCTGCCGCTGGGCGGAGAGTTGCAGAATTTGGCGAACGAATTATGGAATCTGCTGCTGGAGAATGATTTTGATCCGCAGACAAGCCGTTTCGGCGCGCTCTTCTTTATGGACCTTGCCAGCGGCGAAGCCTTCGCCTTCGGCGATGAATTCGCCTTCAGCGGCACCAGTCTGAACAAGATTGCGATTCTGGTCAAACTATACGCCGAGCTTGATACGCCGCCATCGATCGAGACCGCAACCGATATTCTGAATACGATGATCTGCAGCGAAAACGCGGCGACAAATCGCTTGCTCAGCATCATCGGCGGCGGCAACGCCTATTATGGCGCGGAAGCCGTAACTGAGTTGTTCCAGCGGCTTGGGTTGACGCGTTCATTCTTGATCGCGCCTTTCACCACCATCGGCACGCCTGAACCACCACCCTTCCCGCTGGTGTTTCCTGAGACGGCAGCCGATCAGATTAAGGCGGCGCCCGACCTGTCAAATCAGTTAACCGTGGTTGAGATCGGCGCGCTGCTCGCCAACCTCCACCAGTGCGCCTACGGAGGCGGAGGCGCCCTGATCGACAAGTTTGGCGACCGGATCGAAGCGCGCGAGTGCCGGCAGATGCTGCATGTGATGAGCAACAATACTGTCGACGCCCTGTTGAAATCGGGCGCGCCGGCTGATACCCGCGTCGCCCATAAGCATGGCTGGATTGCTGATACGCATGGCAATGCCGCGCTATTCTTGACGCCTGGCGGCGATTATGTAATCGCGATGATGCTATTCCAGCCGCAGTGGCTGGACTTTCAGGAGTCTCTGCCACTATTTGCCGAAGTGTCGCGCCGCATTTTCAATCATTTCAATCCGGATCGGCCGCAGCAGGCGGGCCGCGAATGGTTCATTCCCGACGTCAAGAGCTGCAATTACTTTGGCGACCCCTTGATCGCCGATTTGCTGCAATCGACTTGGGACAGCTGAGGCTGTGGCTGCGGCGCCTCAAGGCAGCTTGAAGTGCTTTTCCGATGATTCGCGCAGGCGATGGGCGGCCGCCTCCGGTGTGATATCTCGCTGCGCCTCCGCCAACATTTCATAGCCGACCATGAATTTTTTCACCGTCGCCGAACGCAGCAGCGGCGGGAAGAAATGCGCGTGCAGCTGCCAGTGGGCGATGTCTTCCGTGTCATAGGGCGCGCCATGCCAGCCCATGGAATAGGGAAAAGACACCTCAAAGAGATTGTCGTATTTGACCAGCAGCCGTTTCATTATGTCCGTCAGGCTGGTCCGCTGCCCGTCGTCCAAATCGGGCAGCCGGCGCGCGGGCGATTTGGGCAGCAGTAGCGTCTCGAAGGGCCAGACTGCCCAAAACGGAACGACGACCAGCCAGTTTTCGTTCTCCAAGACGCAGCGCTCGCCGATATGCGCCTCTTGCCGCGCATAATCGTGCAAAAGATTCTTTCCGTGGCGATCGTGATAGGCGCGCTGCTGCTGATCTTCGCGCGCGGCAACGGCGCCCAGGCTGTCGGTGGACCAAATCTGTCCGTGAGGATGAGGGTTGGACGCGCCCATCATTTCGCCGCGGTTTTCGAATATCTGCACCCAGCGGAAGCGGTCGCCCAGCTCCTCGGTCTGCGCCGCCCACAAGTCGACCACGATGCGGATTTCCGCCGGCGACATTTCCGCCAGCGTCAGGTCATGGCGGGGCGAAAAGCAGATGACGCGCGCCTCGCCGCGAACTGATTTTACGCCGAAGAGCGGGCTTTCGCCTGACTGCGCCCGCGGCACATCGGGCAGCACGGCAGCAAAATCGTTGACAAAGACAAAGGTGCTTTCGTAATCCGGATTGCGTTCGCCGTTGGCGCGGATGTTGCCCGGGCAGAGATAGCATTCCGGGTCATAGCGCGGCCGCGTGTCGGATGCCACTAGCTCGCGTCCGCCTTGCCAAGGTCGTTTGCTGCGGTGAGGCGAGACCAGGATCCACTCGTCTAGCAGCGGGTTGTAGCGCCGATGCGGATGTTCGGTGAAATCGAAGGGCATCCGTCAAACCCGCAGGCGCATTTCGCCTTGGCTCAGCACGACGATATCGCGTTCCTTCACCCTCGTCTTGAAGAGGAACCTGTCATCCGCGACATGCCAGATCTCAGTACGCAAGGTCTCGCCCGGATAGACATGCGACGAGAAGCGGACGCTGATGGAATCGAAGCGCTTTGGATCGTTATCCGCGCAGCGTTTGAGCAGGGCGCGCGCCGCGAAACCCATCGTGCAAAGTCCATGGAGAATCGGCTTCTCAAAATGCCCGATCGCCGCCATCTGTGGATCCGCGTGCAATGGATTGTTATCGCCGGCCAGACGATAAACCAGCGCCTGAGCCGGGCTGGTGCGCTCCTCATGGACGATATCAGGCGCGCCTTCCAGATTATGCGCTTTGGTTGCCGGTCCGCGGGACCCGCCGTATCCGCCAAGGCCCCGGAGAAACAGCGACTGACGAGCCTGCGCAAGCAAGGGGCCATCGTCGAGGTAACTGTCGATCTCAACGACCATCAGCAGTCCACTGCCTTTGTCGAAGATATCGGCGATTCTAATCGTTGAGGTCACCGTCGCGGCGGTCCGCAAGGGCTGGAGGACGCAAAGAAACTGCTCGCCATGCACCGCCATCATCGGATTGAAATGGATGCCGGCGATCTCGCCAGCAGGAATGCGACGGTTGAATTCATAGGCGAATACGGCGGCGAAGGTGGGAAGCGCCTCGAAGCCGACACCGCTCAGTTCGTAGACGAATCGCAGTTCATCTTGCGAAAGGGGGTCAGCCGGCGCGCCGATTCCGAGGGCGTAGAGCGCGACATCACGCTCGGTATAGCTGTAGCAAATTCGCCCCAGCTCGGCGCCGACTGCGCGATTCACGACTTCAAGCGAGGGTGGCTGCGTCATATCCATTCGTGCGCGGTTGGCTTAATGGTTCGGTACTCAGCGGCAAGTATAGTCAGGAAGGGCAAGCGATGCCAGCGAGCGCCCGGCGCATAGGTCGCGGTCAAGCCGGGGACCAATGGATGCTATTCCTGAGGCTGCTGCGGTGAAAGCAGACGCAAGTACTCCCAGGTATAGATGCCGGTATTGTGGCCATCATCCCAGCTTGGCTGCAGCGCGTAATTGCCAACCGCGCTCACGCCAGTTATGGCATAGGAGCGGCGCGGAACCAGCTTGAGCAAATCGTCGGGGGCGTGCTCCATGCCCATCTTGGCATGCCCGCCACGACATTCGACACAGGGGCAGGCTTCGCGCAAATGCGCCAGGGGGTAGCGACTGACCAAGCCGTCGTCCCAGACGATTTCCAAGGTCTCTTTCTGCCTGTCGACGGTGATGTTGGTGGGCTTGGGATCCATAGGGCGCGCTTTTTGCATCAGTCCTCTCGTATATGCTAATGAAAGGCGCAAGCGCTGAATAGCCTGAAGGAGGACCGATGATAAGAGCGCCAGCGGGAATCATGAGGCGCGCGACCGCCCAACTTGCTTATCGGATTCGCTCTGCTAAAATGACGACACAAGTTTGATCATGTTGCGGGCGGAGCGGAAACGATGCCATTGATGCGAGGGATTTGCTGGCTCATCGCCTGCCTCATTTTCTTCGCCGCCTGTCAGAGCGAGTCGACATCGCCGGCCGACGCGACCGCCACCGACCTGGCCGATGCGCTCGCTCAGGCGATCGCTACGGCAGAGAGCCTGGCTGCTACCGCGACCGCCATAAGCGCGGCGACGGAAGCCGCGCCAACAGCGACGCCGACGATTACGCCGACGCCCGATCCTTTTCCGGAAACGATAGTCGGCTCAATCTACGTGGCCGAGCAGCGTTTTGAAGGCGGCTGGATGTTTTGGCTGCAACCCAATTCGCAGATCTGGGTGTTGACCGCAAATGACGAGGGACAGAATATCTGGAGCGTATATGACGATACCTTCGTCGAAGGCGAAGCGGAATCCGATCCGCAGATTTTGCCGCCGGAGAGCCGCTTCCAGCCCATACGCGGCTTCGGCAAACTCTGGCGCGAGAACCCGGAAGTGCGGCTGGCGACTGGCTGGGCGATGGGCGCCGAGTTGGGTCATACGACGCGATACGAATATCATCATGGCGGCTTCGTGAATGACGCCAATGAATATGTGCCCGGACCAGGCTACCATCAGGTGAAGAGTCTAAACGGCGATATCGTCGTTTTCATTGAAGATTCCCGCAGTTGGCGCATCGATAATTGAACGAAGGCGGAAAGCCACGTCCATGCGAAACCTCCGGCGCCAAAACATAGACGCGAGCGCGCCATTCGAGTACTTCATAGCAGCTGATGCGCGCAGCAGCCGTACGGACTACAGCGATGACCAGGCTTGGACCATTCGCTTGGGCCGGCGCGATGAGGCGGCGCTCGCCTTTCAAACACAGTTCGGAGGACGCGCAGGCTTGGTAAACCTCGTCCCCATGTGGCGTCTTGGCGACCGCTTGGTTTATCAAGCGCAGTCTTACGCCAGGCGGCCGGTTGTCACCTGTTTCGCGCCCGACTTCGTTCAGGTTGAAGCGGCGCCGCTGGCTGATTTGGCGCTGGTGGCGCGCTTCTGGGCGATGGAATCGCGCGCGGCCGGCGGTGAATTGGCGCTGACTAATGAAGGCGCCGAAACGTATCGTTTGCAGTTGGAGCTATTTGGCGATGCCATCATCAACAGCCGCAAAGTCCGTCTCAACGTATTGACGCTTGGCGACGGCACGCTTGCGCTTCATCTGGGTCAGATCGGCAATATCAACCCGGTCGCCGCCCTGGAGGGCGCGGGGGCAGAGATATATGGCGGCCGCATCGGCAGCCCGAAAATCGGCCGGGTTTTGGAGCTAGAGCCGGGCATGACTGCGCGCCTGCCTTTTGCCGTCGCCGGTTTGGAAGACATGCGCGATTCCTTCAGCGTGGCGATGAACTGGATGTCGCAGCCTTGGGATCGCCATTTCGAGCGCATCGACCGCCATGCGGCCGCCATACCCAAGATCAGCACGGGAAACGACGATTGGGACCGCGTGATTGATCTGTCCTACGCGCATCTGGTTAAAGCCTTTATGCGTCCTACCAATCATCTGCCGCACAGTTCCTTCGTAGCCAATCGCGCTGGCAATCGCGGCTGGAGCCGGCGCGGCGACGGCGCTGATCATATCCGCGCCTGGTCGGGGCAGGACCCGACGCTGGCTCATCTCGCCATCGGCGCAATGGTCAATATCGACGTCGACCTCGTCAAGGGAATCATACGCAACTATCTGGCGACGCAAGACGAGTCGGGTTTCGTCGATCGGCAGCCGGGCTTGGGCGGTCAGCGGCAGGGGCTATTGATGATGCCGATGCTGGCGCGGCTCTGTTGGCTCGTCTATCAGCGCACGGGCGATATCGAGTTTCTGCGCGAAGCATATCCGGCGCTGGTCGCTTTTTTGGGGCGCTGGCTGCACAGCGATATGGACGCCGATGACGATGGCGTACCGGAATGGCGCTCGGAACGGCAACTGGGATACGTTGCCCTGCCGACATTTGGCGTCGGTCAATACTGGGCCCAGGGCGCTGATATCGGGCAAATGGAAACACCCGATCTGCAGGCATATCTGATCGCGGAAGCCGATGCGCTGCGCCAAATTGCCGAGGTTCTCGATGAAACGGAAAGCGCTACGATACTGTCGAAGCAGCTGACCATGATGGAAGAGAGCCTCGAGGATTTTTGGGATGGCGAGCGCTACCGTTATCGCGATCGCGACTCTCACTTGACAGTCGAAGCTGATGAACTGCTGAACCGGGGCGCGGGCGACCAAGTTCATGAGTTGGATCACGCGCTTCCGAAGCCAGCGAGAGTGGTCGTGCGCGTTGTTGGCGGCGTCAGCCAACGTCCGCGCATCAGACTGAAGCTGGATGGCAGAGACGAAAACGGCGCCGAATGCGCGATTGAAGCGGCAGCGGATGAGTTCGAATGGCGGCATCGCCAGGGCGTTTACACCACTGAGAAGCCGCTTTCGCATGTTCACCGAATCGCTATCGCCGGTCTCAGCCGCGTGTACAAGGTCTATGCCGCCACCATCGACAGCAGCCTACTCGATGTAAACGCGTTGATGCCGCTGATGGTTCGGCGACTGCCGCCGGAGCGCGCCAAAGCATTGGTTGACCTAGCTTTGGACGAGGCGCATTTCTTGCGGCTCAATGGCTTGACGATGGTCAGCGCGAGTGATCGGAACTTCGACCCTTCAAATGCGCGCGGCGGCGGCGGCATCTGGATGTATTGGCTGTCGCTGATCGGCGAAGGCATGGCGCAGGCGGGCTTCCGGGTTGAAGCGACCGACCTGGTCAAGCGCGCGCTTAATGCGCTGGCGCGCGTGCTATCACGAGAAGGCAAGCTATCACAATTTTATCACGCGGACGAGGCAAAGGGTTTCGGCGAGGATCATCATATCGGCGGGATCGCGCCGCTGAAACTGCTGAGCGATGCGCTTGGCGTCGTGATCATCGCGCCCAATCGAGTCTGGGTCGGCGGCGATTTCACTTGGGGCGAAACGTTTACGGTTGAGCAGCACGGCCTCACCGTGAGCCGAAGCGCCGACGAAATACGGATTGAGTTTCCCTCAAGCCATAGCGAATCGCTTCCGCCTGACGCTCCCTGGCAGTTGGTTGAAGATCCGACGCCCGCCGCGCCACCCGAGACCGATGACCAGCCGCCAAAGGTGCTGGAGGCGCCACTGCCCAGCGAGTCCGACGAGGCTCGCCTCATCATTGATGTCGATGACGCTTCGACGCCGAGTTCAGGGACCGACGATGCGGCATCGGGAGATCCGCTCGCGGACGATAACGATGAACTCCTGCCAAACCGATAGCGAGCGGACCAAACTAGCGTCCAGAATGCCTCGCGCTCTTGTCCCGTGTTTTCCCACCCGCCTGCCTTCCCATGACAAGCTGATGTCATTGTCATGATTTATCGAATTCGCTCGTCCGGCGGCGGAGAAGATCGAGACATACCGGCGACGCCAATGCAATGGCGCCGGCTGCTGGCGTATCTGAGCGCCTATAAGCTGCGGCTGCTGCTGGCGGCGATCGGTTTGATTTTCGCCTCGGCGCTGAGCCTGGTATTCCCCGCGGTGATCCAGCGCGTAATTGATTCGGTTTTCACCGATGCCGATATCGAGCTGCTGGATGGCATCACCCTGGCGCTGCTGGCTGTATTCCTATTCCGTTCTTTGGCGAGTTTCATACAAAACTACAATCTCAATTATGTCGGCGAGAAGATAGTCGTTGATATACGCTGCGAACTCTACGCGCATTTCCAGACGCTTTCGATCCGGTTTTACAGCGACCGGCGCGTCGGCGAGTTGATCAGCCGCATCGCCTCCGATGTTACTGTGGCGCGCACAGTGCTGACGGGCAATATCAGCGCATTTTTGCAGCAGTCGCTGACGCTGGTCGGGTCGGTGGCGGTCATGTTCTACCTCAACTGGCGATTGACCCTCTTCATCATCGTATTGATGCCGATGATCGTGGCGGTCGCTTTTGTCTTGGGCAGCGCCATACGCCGCGCCAGCACGCGCGTGCAGGACGAAATCGCCGGCGCCACCGTCGTTGCCGAAGAAGTCTTTCAAAACATCCGCGAGGTCAAGAGTTTCGTACGCGAGAACTACGAGATAGCCCGCTATAACGCGGCGATCGAGATCGCCTTTCGCGCCGCCGTCAAGCTGTTGACGATACGCTCGGTCTTTGGTCCCATCATCGCCTTTGTCGCCTTCGCTGGCTTGGCGCTGATCTTGTGGTTTGGCGGACGCGAAGTGCTTGACGGCCGGCTCAGCGCGGGCGAGTTGATCGCATTTCTGATTTATGGATTGACGGTGGCGGCCAGCTTCGCCGGCGTGATCAGCATGTATTCACAGGTCCAGGAAGCATTGGGCGCGACCAAACGGGTATTCGAGATCCTGGATACGCAAGCCGATATTGTCGATGCGCCAAAAGCCAAGAGTCTGGCCAAGGTCAAGGGCGCGATTTCGCTGCGAAACGTCAGCTTCGCTTATGAGGACGAACTGGAGGTGGTGCGGGATATCGATCTTGACATTGAAGCGGGCGAGGTCATCGCCTTGGTCGGACCCAGCGGCGCGGGAAAAAGCACCATCTTCAACTTAATCCCGCGTTTCTACGATGTGGACGCGGGCGCCATTTGCATTGATGGGCATGACATTCGTGATTTGACCCAGCGCAGCTTGCGCAGCCATATCGGCATCGTCCCGCAGGAGACCCTGCTATTTGGCGGCAGCATCCGCGAGAACATTCTCTACGGCAAGCTGGAGGCCAGCGAGGATGAGATGATCGCGGCGGCGCAATCGGCCAACGCGCACGATTTCATCATGGAGCTGCCAAAGAGATATGACAGCATCGTCGGCGAGCGCGGCATCAAACTGAGCGGGGGCCAGCGCCAACGGGTCGCCATCGCGCGGGCGCTGCTTAAGAACCCGTCCATCTTGCTGCTGGATGAAGCGACCTCCAGCCTGGACAGCGAAAGCGAGCAGCTGGTGCAGGAAGCGCTGGCGCGGTTGATGCGGAATCGCACGACCCTGATCATCGCGCATCGCCTGAGCACGGTGCGCGTCGCGCATCGAATCGCCGTGCTGGACAAGGGGCGGATCAGGGAAATCGGTCGGCACGAAGACTTGATGGCGCGGCGCGGTCTCTATGCCAAACTTTACGAGATGCAATTTCACGATGCCAATCTCTTCGTCGCTGGCTAGCCCAAGGTCCAGGCGGCGAGCGTCTCGGGTTCCCCTTCCCGGTTGATGACAATTCTCGCCATTGTATTTGCGCTGCCCATCGTAGGATTCCTCTTCTGGTGGCTGTTCATTGAAACCGAAGGCGTCTATCTCGGCCGGCGGGTGGTTATCGCGCTTTACGACCTGTACGCCGCTCGCTACGACCGCGTCAAGCAATTCGACGAGCAAGCCGATCTGGCGCTGATTTCGCTGCCGATCATGGAGCGGGTCGAACCCCAGACCGATCCGCTGATACTGGATGTAGCCACTGGCACGGGCCGTCTTCCGCTGATCATGGCGCGAAACGCTGCCTTCGCCGGGCATGTCATCGGTTTGGATGCCAGCAGCCGGATGCTGAAGGTCGCGCGGAAGAAGGTAGCGGCGGAACGCTTCGAGGCGTACGTTAGTTTGACACGGGGCGACGCCCAGAACCTGCCCCATTCGGACGACAGCTTTGATGTCGTGACCTGCCTGGAGGCGCTCGAATTCTTGCCCGACCAGCGCGCTGCCCTGGCCGAGATGATCCGCGTATTGAAGCCCGGGGGATTGCTGCTGGTCAGCATTCGCATCGACACGCGTTGGATGCCGAACCGCACCTGGAGCGAAGCGCGAATGCGGCGCGAGCTGGCGGCGATGCAAATGCGCAATGTGCGGGTCGAGATTTGGCAGGAAGATTATAGCCAGGTATGGGCGTGGAAAGCGCGCGAGAGCAAGCCGACCGGCGTTGCCCGACCGGATCAGGTCCAGCAGTCCCCGTCGCAAATTGCCATACCTTAAGCGCCGGGCGTTTGCTAGAATCCGAAGTCACTCAACTCCACCTTTTAGAAGGAATTAAACGCTTGAAGCTGCTGAACAGAGAGTTGGAAACCGCAATCGATATGGCATTGCTTTCGGCGCAGGAATCAGGCGAATTGCCTCGATTTGAGATTCCGCGCATCCCGGTCAGCGCGCCAAAACACGCGGAACAGGGCGATCTCTCCTATCCAGCGATGGGCTTGGCGAAGCTGGCGCGCAAGAGACCACTTGATATCGCCAGCCTGATCGCAGACCGGCTGCCTTCACTGGATTTCGCCAGTGAAATCCAGGTGGCGCCGCCCGGCTTCATCAACTGCTTTATTGCCGACGACTACCTGAAGCGGCAAGTAGACGCGATCATCGCCGAGGACGATTCGCTGTTTCAGCTTGATATTGGCTGCGGCAAAAGGGCGCAGGTCGAATTTGTCAGCGCCAATCCCAGCGGACCGATCACCATCGGGCATACGCGTGGCGCTGTCGTCGGCGATGCGATGGCGCGCCTGCTGGAAGCGGCCGGCTACCATGTCCAGCGCGAGTACTATTACAACAACGCCGGGTCCCAGATGATCAAGCTGGGCAGGAGCCTGATGCTGCGATATCGGCAGCAACTTGGCGACGACGTCGATCTGCCGGCAGGCTATTACCTGGGTGAATATCTCATCGAGGTGGCTGCTGACCTGGTTGCCGAGCATGGGGATTCGCTGCGCGGGAAGGGCTGGGAGTTTTTCCGAGACGCGGCTGAATCGCGGATGTTTGATTGGATCAAGCGTTCGTTGGCTTCCGTCGAAATCGAGCACGACCGTTTCTATAACGAGACTGAATTGTTCGAATCCAAGAAGATCTGGGACGTGCTGGACAGGATGCGCGAGAACGGGCATATCTACGCAGGCGCCTATTGGGAAGGCGCGGATGAAGACGAGATCGCCGACGTAACCGCCAAATCTTATGAGCCCGCCACTTGGTTCCGCAGCACAACATTCGGCGACGAAAAAGACCGGGTGATGGTCAAGAGCGATGGCGCGCCCACGTATACCCTGCCCGATATCGCTTACCATTGCGACAAATTGGAGCGCGGCTTCGACATCGCTGTCAATGTGCTGGGCGCCGATCACTTTTCGCAGGCGCAGGTTGTCAAGCACGGCATAGAGGCGCTCGGCATGGATCCGGCGCCGATCCATGTCATCTTCAATCAGATGGTGCGCGCCGTCCGCCGCAACGAGGAAACGGGAGAATTGGAAGCGGTCAAGCAATCGAAACGGGCCGGCGATTTCGATACCCTTGACGACCTCGTCGAGATGACCAGCGCCGATGCCGTTCGCTATCACATGCTGGCGCGCAGCCCCAATTCACAGTTGGATTTCGATGTTGATCAGGTGGTGAAGCAGACGAATGAGAATCCGGTTTATTATATCCAGAACGCATACGTCCGCTGCGCCGGCATCTTTCGCGAAGCGGAGGAGCGCGGCTTTGACGATGATGGCGCCGATCTGAACCTCCTGGGCGATGACGAGCTGCGATTCATCCGCAAGGCGCTGGAATTGGGCAACGTGATCGAGCAATCGGTGGTCAACTATGAGCCGCACAAGATCGCCTTCTTCGCGCATGAGTTGGCAGCAGTCTTCCATCCGATATACGACAAAGTTCGCGTCTTGCATAGCGAGGCGCCGCCGGCAACAGCCAAGGCGCGCTTGCGCTTCTACCGCGCGGCCGCAGTCGTCTTTCATCGCCTGCTGCGCCTGATGGGCATGTCGGCGCCCGAACGGATGTAAGCCGCTCGGCGGCAGCAGATCGCGGTTGCAGGATAAAAAGGAACCAGCCATGGGACTAAAGCCTGACCACTGGATCAAATTCATGGCGCAAAAGCACCGGATGATCGAGCCCTTCGTCGATCAGCAGGTGCGCGAAGGCGCCATCAGCTATGGCGTCTCTTCCTATGGTTATGACCTGCGCGTATCGGACGAATTCAAGATTTTCACCAATGTGCGCTCGGCTATTGTCGATCCCAAGAACTTCGCCAGTGATTCCTTCGTCGACTTTCGCGGCGATGTCTGCCTCATTCCGCCAAACTCCTTCGTGCTGGCGCGCTCGGTCGAGTATTTCCGCATACCGCGCAAGGTGCTGACAGTTTGCCTGGGCAAATCGACCTACGCCCGCTGCGGCTTGATCGTCAACGTCACACCCTTCGAGCCGGAATGGGAGGGTTATGTCACCCTGGAAATCAGCAATACGACGCCATTGCCGGCCAAGGTATACGCCAACGAGGGCTTGGCGCAGGTCTTGTTTTTTGAAGCGGATGAAATCTGCGAACAGTCCTACGCCGACAAGAAAGGCAAATATCAGGGACAGACTGGCGTAACGCCACCCAGAATGTAGTCCAATAATTGCTGCGGATTTGGAAACCGAGAACGTCTTGACGAATCGGCGCCGCGCCAATTATAATCATTGGACGCAGGGGCGTTTAGCTCAATTGGCAGAGCATCCGGTTTACACCCGGAAGGTTATAAGTTCGAGTCTTATAGCGCCCACAGAACCGGATTTTCGAAGACGGGCGCTTGCGCGGGCGCCTTTTGTTTTTGCGTTACGGTCAAGAGGCGCTGCGATTCAGCAATTCCGCCGGTCGGTCGATTTTGATTTTCATCAATCCTGGATAACTTGACAGCCCATTGTCGATTGTCTACCATAACGTGACTGTCGTCCGTACCTGACTGCGCCCCATGCCTCAAAACTCGGAACATGTATTGGAAGTACGCGATCTAAGAACTTACTTTCACTTGCCGGAAGGCACGCTCAAAGCTGTCGACGGTGTCGACTTTACGATTGGCCCCCATCAGACCGTTGGCATCATCGGCGAATCCGGATCTGGCAAGAGCGTCACCGCGCAATCGATATTGCAGATCGTTCCCCCGCCGGGCGCAATCGAAACCGGCGAAATCAACCTGCGGCGCAACGACGGCAGCCGGGTTGATGTCGGCAAACTGAATCCGCGCAGTGGCGAGATTCGCGCTATCCGCGGCGCCGAAGTCTCGATGGTATTTCAGGAGCCGATGACCAGTCTTTCGCCGGTGCATACGATTGGCGCGCAGATTGTGGAGGCGATCCGGCTGCACATTGAGAGCGACAAGAAAAAAGCCAAGGCGCTGGCGCTGGATATGATCAATCGCGTCGGCATCTCGAATCCGGCGCAGCGCTTCGACGAATATCCGCATCAGCTATCGGGCGGCATGCGGCAACGAGCGATGATTGCGATGGCGCTTTCTTGCAGCCCGTCGCTGCTCATCGCCGATGAGCCGACCACGGCGCTGGATGTCACGGTGCAGGCGCAAATCCTCGAGTTGATGAAGGAATTGCAGGCGCAATTTGGTATGGCGATTATGTATATTACGCATGACCTGGGCGTAATCGCCGAGATCGCCGACGAGGTCAACGTGATGTATCTCGGACGGGTCGTGGAACGCGCCTCGACGGTAGAGCTATTCAAGAATCCTCTGCATCCCTATACACAGCGACTGCTCAAGTCGATTCCACGTTTGGGCGGCCGGGGGCGCGGTCGCCTGGATGCCATCCGCGGCAATGTGCCCGTGCCGATGAATCCGCCGCCGCAATGTGGTTTCGCCTCGCGCTGCGATGAGTTCATCAGCGGCAAATGCGATGCAGCCGTTCCCTCATTGGTGGATATGGGGAACGATCATTATGTGCGCTGCTATTTGCACAGCGAAGAAAGCGAGCCGGTATATGCCTGAGCCGGACGGGCGCGACCAGAAACAAATCGGCGATGTGCTGCTGGAAGTGCGGGAACTCAAGAAACATTTTCCGATCGAGAAGGGCTTTTTCCGCACGGTGCAGGGCCAGGTGAAGGCGGTCGATGGCGTCAGCTTCACGATACGCGAAGGCGAAACATTCGGCCTGGTTGGCGAATCCGGCAGTGGCAAAACGACCTTGGGGCGCTGCATCGTACGGGGGATTGAGCCAACCGAGGGCCAGATCCTCTTCCGCCTGCCCGAGGGCGAAGAAGTTGATATCGCGGCGCTGGACAAGAAGGGTTTGCGGGAGGTGCGCAAGCACTTTCACATGATTTTCCAGGATCCTTATTCTTCGCTGGATCCGCGCATGTCGATACTCGATATCATCGCCGAGCCGATCCGCAACAATAAGCTCCTTTCCGATACGCGCGAGATTCAAGACCGCGTACGCGAATTGATGGACAAGGTCGGCTTGGATATTCAACATCTGAATCGCTATCCGCACGCTTTTTCTGGCGGGCAGCGGCAACGCATCGGCATCGCCCGCTCGCTCGCGCCCAGCCCGCTCTTGATCGTCTGCGATGAGGCGGTGTCGGCGCTGGATGTTTCGATTCAAGCGCAGATTCTGAATCTGCTGGAGGATCTGCAGGAAGAGTTCAACCTGACCTTTCTGTTCATCGCGCATGACCTGTCGGTGGTCGAACATATTTCCGACCGCGTCGCTGTGATGTATGTCGGTCAATTGGTGGAAATGGCCAACACCGAGTCCTTGTTTTCAGCGCCAAAACATCCTTATACGGAAGCGCTGCTGTCGGCTGTGCCAACCACCGATCCCGAAATCAAGATGGATCGCATCATCTTGCCGGGCGAAGTCGCCAATCCAGCAGCGCCGCCATCCGGCTGCTATTTTCATCCGCGCTGCCGTTACGCCCAGGAAGTCTGCAAGACCGACGCGCCCGCTTGGACCGAAGTCGAGGCTGGTCATTTTGCCGCCTGCCACTTCGCCGAAGAGTTGGAATTGCGCGGGGTGGATCAAGCGCGCTGATGGACCTGCTGGCTTTCTTCATCATCGCAACCGTGATCGGCGCGGGGCTGGTCGCCTGGGTCATCGTATGGACAACCAGCCGCGCTTCAGAATCAGCGATTACACGCTATTTCAAAGCCAGCGAATACATCCTGGATACCGGCGATCCGCCACCGGAGTGGTACGCCGTTCCAATATGGAAGCGTCTGCTGGGCGCGGCGCCGGCAGCAGCCAGCGAAGAGAGGATTCTCATGCGCCTTGATGAGTTGATTCGCTTCTTTGAAGACTGCAGCTTTTATGAAGACGACTTCGCGCGCGAGCAGCATCTGAACCAATTGGAAGGCATTCGACAAGCCTGGCGGCAAAACGGCCTAACATAAGCGTCATTCCAGTTTGATGATCGCCCACATATCCAATTCCGGTACAGCCACGACCGTGCGCGAGCCCCTCACTCGGCAATCAATTGCCCGCGGCGCCAGCCCGGGCGCATACATGGTCGCGCGCGAAAACGAGCGGTCCAGCGCCTCCTTGGCAATCTCCACTTGGACATCGCGAACGAGGCTAAACTGGTCCGTGTCGAGATCGTAATTGCTGTTTAGCAGATGGACGATCAGCGGCGCATCGGCGCGCCCCGGTTTATGCCGCAGCTGCACATTGATATTTTCAGCGCCAAGGACTTGGACATGGCGACCAAGCCGGTCAAACATCTCGTCATTGCCCGACCAAGTAATAAGTCGATCGCCCGCGGTACGCAGCTTGGTTTCCTGATCTACGCTAAGAAAGGACGGCTCAAAGCGCAGCATCGCGCGATAAGGCGAGAGATCGGCCGCCAGCAGACGGTCGTCCACCCAGTCGTCGCCAGCGACGATGATGCAAAATGGCAGGTTCGCGCGGCTCAAGGCGAAGCATGCCTCAGCCAGGTCGGTTCGCGGCGCGCTGCGATTCTGTCCGCCGAGATGACCGCCGCTCAGACGATCGCCCAGATATTGCCGCACCGCCTGATTGCTGAAAATCAGCGCGACGGCGGCAAAGGACTCGTAGCCATCAAATAGCTCGGGATAGTCGCGTATGAAGTGATAAATGGGTTCATAATCGCCGGGCTTGCTGTGATACCAACGGTCGGGCTCGCCGGCGAAACGCAGGGTCCACATCTTGTCCGGCGCCATGAAGACATGCCCGTGCGCGTAAGCCTGCGCGATCCATAGGCGGATATGTCCCGGTCGATCATTAAGCCGGCAAGGCTCAAACGCGCGCGGCACGCCGGTGATCGCCAGCAGCCGACCCAAGGCGTCCGCCAGCTTAAAGGTATAGACCGGATCGGCGGGCAGGATATCGTCTTCTGGCGGCAGATATTGCATCTCATTGGTGTAGAAGTCATGGGCGTCGACGGCGTACATGAACTCAGCCCAATAAAAAGGCGAGTTTGAACTCATCGGCACATCGTCGCCGAACTCCTGGGCGTATCGCTTGAAGGCGCGGAAGAGCGAATTGACTTCCTTCCATTGGTAGTCGAAGTATTCGCCCGCCAGGGGAATAACGGGCGGGAATGCCAAAATCTCGGCGCGATAGCGCTCATCGCTGTAGCCGCGCGCCAGAAGGTATTCGCGGTAATTGAAGGACTCCAGATCGGCGATTTCCCAGGTCCTGAGATCGGCGGCGCTCAGGTTCTCTCGCAGAAAATCGCGAAAGCCGGACATGCAGTGCTGGCAGAAGCAGCCGCCGTAGCGGGCGTTGAGCGAGGCGATCGTTGGAATCGCCGAATCTATCATCAGCCAGTCGGTTCCCGCCTGCATCACGCGTCGAAGCTGGTAAAGCAAGTAGTGGCGATAAGCGGGCGCGTTGGTGCAGAAAAAATAGGGTGGATGCCCTTTGTATCGGTGCTCCCACCAGGTGATCGCGGGTCTGTCATTGAGATCGCGCACGGTCGATTCCATGAAGTTGGAATCGAAGTCAATCATGCCCATCCAATCGGCATCCAGTTCGACGCGTCCCTGAAACTTGACGCCGCAGCGATGCGCCTCGTCCACATCGCGCATCATTTCTTCATCCGGCGGCAGACCGCGGCGGTCCGGCTCGGGCAAAAAGCCCCAACCCAATGCGGTCGCGCGGTAACGCCGATAGACATCCATGCTGCAAGGGCGGGTAATTACTACATCCGATCGCTTCAATGCCATCAAAATTGCTCCAATATCTTGTCCAGATGCGTCACATAGACGTAGTAGGCGCCGCGTTCTCGCCGGCCGCGCGCTTCGCTAATGAGAGCGCTCAACGTGGTAGGTCCTGCGTCAAGCTCGACTTCAAAGCTGAAGCTGCTGTCGTCTGCGCATACATCGGATGCCCAACGCTTGTCGCCAATGATAAGCCGCGCTCGATTTGCTTTCATCGGCTGATCCGCCTCGCGCGGATGCGTCCGCAATTCGACTCGATAGCGGCCCGCGCGCGCCACGTCGATCATCCAAAAGCCATTGGCGTCAAAGGCCGGGTCGTCAATCCAACCCTGCTTCCAAGGAACACGACCCGCCGTCGGATGCCAGTCGCGGGCGGATAACAATACCGGGTTCTCGCGCTCGGCGCCCACAGGTATCGAAACGACCTGCGCAAAAGAATCTTGCATATCGTCCCAGAAGGCATCGTAGTCGCGGCGCAGAGCCGACAGCACTTGCGGGCAGTCGGCGGCGACATCATGGGCTTGCGCGCGATCCCGCTCGACATCGTAAAGTTCAGCGCCATTCACCAGACGCCAGCGCCCGTTCAGCACGGCGGTCTGATGCCACTTCCGCGGCTGGTTGGGCTGGAGCTGAATCACAATTGATCGTTCAGGCATGTCATCCGCATCGGCGCTCAGCAAACCAGCAAGACTGACACCGTCGAATTCGATCCCGCAATCAAAACTCAAATCGCAAATGTCGATCAGCGTTGGCAGTATGTCGATATGCGCGCTCAGCTGGCTCGCTTTGCGCCCGGCGGGCAGTCGCGATTTCCAGCGGAAGAAGAAGTTCACCTGATGCCCGCCATCGTAGACCGAGCCCTTCTTGCCGCGCAGTCCGGCGTTGAAGCCGTCGCCGGTCGCGGGATTATAACCAGCTGCGGTACCGTGATCGGCGGTGAAGATGACAAGGGTGTCTTCGTCGATGCCGAGCGCCCGCAAGCGCGCGAAGAGCGCGCCCATATTTTCGTCGAAGTTGGAAATCATGCCGTAGAAGCGAGCGCGTTCCGCCGGGATTCCCTGATCCAGGTAGGGCGCGGCGTAGATGTCCGGCACGATATGAGGCGCGTGCATGGCGTTCGGCGCCAGATAGACAAAGAAGGGCGCCTCCGAGCGCGCTTCAATGAACTTCAGCGCAGCCTCGAAGAAGACATCAGTGCAATAACCTTCGCACTGATGCGGTTCGCCATTTTGGAAGTAGACGTCGTCGAAATAATCGTTGCCCCAGAAATCGGGCAATTCGCCGACGCCGCCGCCGCGATGGCAGAGCGCTTCGTCAAAGCCGCGATACTGGGGAGCCAAAGGAAAATTGTCGCCAAGATGCCATTTGCCAAACATGCCGGTGCGGTAGGCGTTCTCAGCGAAAATGTCCGCCATTGTTGTGGCGGCCGGATGTAATAGATGGCGCCCGTGGATCACATGCCATACGCCATTGCGACAGGCGTATTGACCGGTGAGCAGCGCTGCGCGGGAGGGCGAGCACAAGGGATCGTGATGGTGGTTGTCCAGCTGGGCGCTCTCGCTCGCCATCCGGTCGAGATTGGGGGTCTTCAGGACGGGATTGCCATGGCAGCCGATGTCGCCATAACCCTGATCGTCGGTAATGACGAAGATGACATTTGGGGATCGCGGCATATCAGCGCTCCGCCGCCAATGGAGACTTACACCCAGCCGAGCGATTGATCGTGGCGCTCCCAGCGAATGAGGAAATCCCAGGGTTCGTCGATTGAGGCAATGCCAAGCTCATCGCGGCCTTGCTGAATATTGTGCGGGCTCCATTGCGTAACATGGCTTAGCCCCCAGCTCAAGCCCGACAGCGGATCGGTGTTTTCGCCCTCGGGAACGCGAAAGGCGCCGGCCGCCTGGGGCGGATCGGTGATTGTCGCTTTCACCTCAAAGTTAATGCCATCGAACGCAAATTGAATCGTGTTTTTCTCCGGTCCGCAGCGTGTCAAAAGCGCGCCAACACCGCCAGCGTATTTCCAGACCATCACCTCATGTCCGCTGTTGGTTATGGGGTTGAGCGACGATTTCTCGTATGGACCCAGTGGATCATTAGCGATGGCGACGCCCCATTTGCTCTCCATGTTGCTGTGCCCGATGCCTTCGCCCTTGAAATAGAGCCAGTAGCGGCCGTTGCGGTACAGCAGCGCCGGATCGTGCACGCGCAGGCTGTCAAAGGCGCCTTGCGCGGTCGCTTCGAGCGGATGGGCGCGGACATCAATTTCGCCCGATGGATCGGGCTCGACGACCGGCGCCCCGGTCTTCGTCCAGGGACCGCGCGGCGAGTCGGCGTAAGCGAGCGCGATCGACTCCGGCGTACTGCGCCAGGTCGGCGCTTTTGTCACCTGGTAGACGAGGTAGTAGCGGCCTTTATGCGCCAAGACATCGGGCGTGAAGATGCTGCGTTCGTCGTAGCTGCCGGCTGGTCCACGCTCTACAGCCGGACCTTGTTCGCGCCAGCTATGTCCGTCGGATGAAGTGGCGTACCAGACATCGGTTAAATCCCAGGGCATGGCTGGAATCGAATCGGTCGCCTTTTCGTGGCCGACCGCCGGGCGGGGATGGGCGCCGCGGGTATACCAAACGTAGTAGGAGCCATCGACTTGCAGGATGCAGCTTGGGTCGCGCCGCACAATTCCCTTCTCGTAACCGAGACCTTGAATTGTCGAGTAGCGAAACTTGGTAAACCAGGGATTCTCCCGGTCCCGAAGATTGAATCGCTGCATCGCCGCGCTCTTAGCCATCGTCAGATTCCTCGCGTAAAATGTCGCGGCGCGACATCAGCCGCGCCACGATCGCCTTTTCTGTGCCATCCCCGAACTACATGTCGTCTTCGTAGTACCATTGTTCGGGCATGAACATGACCCATTGGCGATAGCTAAAGCTCCACATTCCGTCGGTGTCGTTTGGCGGCGTGTTCTTCAGCGTCTTCTTGAATAGCAGCGGCTGCGGCGGGCGCTGCACCGTGCCAATCTGATAGAGGCCGCGGAAGGTCATGTCGTGGAACTGCTTGCCAATCTCCAAATAGGAATCCGAGCCGTAGGGCTGCTGCAGCCACAGCTCGCTAAGATCCCACAATTCCTTGATATCGGCGGGCGGTTCGCTGCCGCGTTCGCCGCCGCTACGCAGCCAGTCGTTCCATTCCATTGAACCTGTGCGCGCGCCCCAATGCGGTCTGATATTGTTGATCGCGCCGGAAAATTCGCCGATGTCGACGATGTCCAAACCCCAGCCGGCGATATCGTGGGCGCCCGTCCCGCGCAACTCATTATAGTAGCTGCGCTCGATCAACTTGAGCTGCGTCTTGACGCCTACCGCGTTCCAATACGAGACGACGAGTTCGGCGATTTGGCCCCAAGCTTCTTCCGGCACGGCGACCTGCATATTGATGAACAAAGTTTCGCCATCGGAACGCAGCCGGGCGCCATCGCCATCACGCTGATCGAGACCCATTTCGTCGAGCAGCGCATTCGCCCGATCTGGATCGTATTCGGCGAAGTAATCGGTCATCCAAGCCTCATAGAAGCTGGAGTCCGGCGTGGGCGCCGATTGCGACGGCGTCGCCAAACCGAAGTAGATCAATTCGTTGATTTCGCTTCGATTAATCGCCAGCGACATCGCCTGGCGGAAGCGCAGATCGTTGAAGATTTCGCGCATCGCCGGATCGGGATGGGTCAAGTTGAACATCATGCTGTACTCGTTGCCGCGATTGTAGGTCACCAGCGCGGTGCGATAACCGCCCGCTTCTTCGTTATCGCGGTACGTTGGATAGCTGAGCAGCTTGCCCCAGCCGAAATGACTGTATTCGCCAGCGATGGCGCGCAGATCCTGCACCTGCAAGTCTTCGACGAGGACGCGGCGCAACGCGTCGGTGTATGGAAGCTGATTGCCGGCGATATCCACCTTGAAGAAGTACGGATTGCGCTCGAAATGCTTGTTGCCGAAGGAGTCCTCGCCGGTATAGACGAAGGTATTCAATGTCGGAATGCCGACGACGGTGTCCGTTGCGGTCGTGCCGGTGTTGGTATTGGGACGCAGGCGCGCGTTCAGCAGTTTTGTCCAGTCTTCAAAACCGGCGTCCGCCGCCAGATCATTTGCGTTCTCGTTGTAGTCGATGTGGAACTGCTTGAAATAGTGGGCGGCGCGGAAACCGCGGTGACGCGGATTGCTCGCCATGCGAACGATCATGGACGGGTGCGGCTGGGCGAAGGTGTAGCGGAGCGTCGTCTCATCAATGATCTCGAGCAGCGGCTTCTCGTTGCCCGGGCGCCATTCGCCGGGTATGCCGCCGGTGACCTCATCGTTCCATAAGACGTCTTCAAACCAAAAGCGGAAATCTTCCGATGTGAAAGGATGCCCATCCGACCACTTGTGACCTTCACGAAGGTGGATCGTCAGCTGCGTTTGATCATCGGAAACTTCGTAGCCGCTGGCGATATTGGGGATGATCGATTGGAGATCGGTGTCGATGGTGAAGAGCTTCTGCATCACCATTTCCGAAACATCCCAGCCGCAGCAGGTTGGGCTGGTTGACGGTCCGGCCAACTCGCCACCATAAGCGCCGATCGCATCCAAGGGCTCGACGACAACCGGCTCGGCGGGCAAGCGCTCTTCTACCGGCGGCAGTTTGCCGGCGGCGACCCGTTCAGCCAGCATCGGCGCTTCACTGAACATGCCGACGGCCTGACCGGTCGCCTCTTCATAGGCGCTGGGCGAGCCATACTGCTGGGGGTAGGTCTTTTCGCTGATGGTTTGCGCGGCAGCCAAGCCGCCGATTGAGATCAAAATCACCATCAATAGGACAAATATTTTGTACTTCATCTTGGCATTCCTTCCACTAAAGAGACAAAAGGGGATTGACGCCATGCCAATCCCCCATTTTAAGCGAATTTTGCCTTACATGTCGCTTTCGAAATACCACTGTTCGGGCAGGAACAAGACCCATTGGCGATAGGTCCAACTCCATTGCCCGGTGGTGTCGTTCGGCGGCGTATTCTTCAAGTTGGTCTTGAAGAGCAGCGGCTGCGGCGGACGCTGAATCGTGCCGATTTGATAGAGCCCTTCCATCGACATGTTGTAGAAATCTTTGCCCAGCGCGATCCATTCGTCGGAGCCGTAGGTGGCTTCGAGGAAAGCTTCGCCAGCAGCCCAGAGATCCTGGATCTCTTGCGGCGGCTCTTCGCCATCTTCGCCATCGGATTGCAGCCATTGGCGCCAGAGATGCCCCGATGCGCGCGCGCCCCAATGCGGACGCAGATTCGCCAGGCTGTTGGAGATCTCGCCGATATCCAGAATGTCCGCGCCCCAGGCGGCCATATCTACTTGATTGCCATTGCGCAATTCGCGATACAAGCCGATCTCGATGAGTTTGTAGCTGGTCTTGACGCCAACCGCGTTCCAGTAGCTGGTCACCAACTCGCCGATTTTCTGCCAGGCATCTTCCGGCACCGAGACCTGGAAGTTGATGAATAGCGTCTCGCCGTCGGGGCGCAGGCGGAAGCCATCGCCGTCACGCTGATCAAGACCCATTTCGTCGAGCAATTGATTGGCCAGATCAGGATCGTACTGCGCGTAGTGCCCGGGCATCCAGTCTTCGAAGAAGAGCGATGAAGGCACCGGCGCGGTTTGCTGGGCGTTTGCCAAGCCGAAGTAAACCAATTCGTTGATCTCGTCGCGGTTGATGGCGACCGACATCGCTTGACGGAAGCGCTTGTCCCAGTAGATCTCGCGCAGCGGCAGGTTCTCGGTCGTGAAGTTGAACATGATCGAGTATTCGTTGCCGCGGCTGTATTCCGCCAAAGCGGTACGATAACCGCCCGTCTCTTCGTTTTCACGGTAGGTCGGGAAGCTCAAAAGCGTGCCCCAGCCGTAGTGGCTGTATTCGCCGGCGATGCCCTTCAGGTCCTGCACTTGAAGATCCTCGACCAGAATCCGACGGAGGGTGTCGGTATAGGGCAGCTGATTGCCAGCGGTATCGACCTTGAAGAAATACGGGTTGCGCTCGTACAACTTGTTGCCGAAGGCGTCTTCGCTAACGAAAACGAATGTGTTCAGCGTTGGCGAATAGGGATCGGATTCCGAGCCAAGATTCCAGGTGAAGTTGTAGGGCGACATCCTGGCATTGAACATCTGTACCCAGTCTTCAAAGCCGTTCTCTTCCGCCAGCGCATTGGCGTCTTCGTTGTAATCGATATGGAATTGCTTGAAGTAATGCGCCGGACGGAAGCCGCGATTGCCCACTTCACTGCCCAGAGCGATCGCCAGGGTTGGACGCGCCTCGGCGTAGGTCAAGCGGATGCTCGTTTCGCCCAGGATTTCGATTTGCGGCAATGCGCCGTCCTGCCCCCAGGGACCGCCGATGTTAGGCGTTAGATCGGAATTGCCCAGCACGTCTTCAAAGTAGAAGCGGAAGTCCTCGGTGGTGAAGGGTTCGCCATCGGACCATTTGTGGCCTGCACGCAAATTGATGGTGAAGGTCGTCTGGTCGTCAGAAATATCCATCGACTGCGCGATGTTGGGGATGATTGAAGTCAAGTCGGTATCGATTGTAAGCAGCTTCTGCAGGCGCATCTCGAGCACATCCCAGCCGCAGCATGTGGGATTGGTGGTGGGCCCAGCCAGCTCGCCGCCATATTCACCGATGGCATCCAGCGGCTGCACGACTACAGGCTGCGCCGGCAAGCGCTCTTCGACCGGCGGCAATTCGCCGGCGGCGACGCGATCAGCCAGCATTGGCGCCTCGCCCAACATGTCGATGCTGTTGCCCGTGGCGTCTGCATAAGCGTCCAAATCGGCGTATTGGAATGGATATACAAGCTCGCCTTCGCTCATATCTTGCGCCAATGCGCTGCCCAAAAGGGCAAGCAGTATTGCAAGTAAACCTAGTAGCCTCGAAATCATCGTCTTGTCTCCTATTGAGTTTGCGTTATTGTGCACCAACAAAGCAGTATAACGGGATTGGCGTTCATTTACCAATCCCGCGGCGATTCACAGGTTGAATGGATGCCTAGCCGGTTGCGTTTATGGCGTGGCTTCCTGCTGCAACTGCTATTGAGCCGCGGCAATCAGCCGCAAAATGCTTGTCAGTCGATTGCCCATTGGCGCAATAGCAATCTGGCTGCGATGAGCTACCAGCGCGTCCAACAAGCGGCTTTGACAAGTAGGGGGCCAATCGCTTCTCCACGGTCATTAATGACGTCATAGCTGCCTTCCATGCCGATTCCCGCGCGATTGCTGCCCCACTGCACATTGGCGAACTGGTGGAGGTGACCTTTGAGCGCGAAAAGCGGCCAGTCCAGCGCAACCACGTTGGGCCAACTGCCCCAGACGCGCTCGATGGTGTAGATGACATTCGTCCCTTTCTTCACCTTGGCGGCAGCGTAGAGCCGAACCGATTCCTTGATGCCTGCCGCGGTCGCGTCGCATCTAGCCGTCCGCTCTTCAAGCTCATCCGATGAAAAGAATAGATGCCCCGGCCGAACGGCTAGGGGAGTGACAATGGGCTCCCGCGCTGGAGAACTCGTGTATCGCTGCGCCATGCTTGGCATAAGTCCGCCGAACAGTGCTGACAAAAGCAGTAGACAAATGATAAGTCTGCCGTGAAACTTTGCCATTTCCTTACCTCCATTCACTTGACGATAGCCTATATAGGCAATATGTCCGCGAATGGAGCAGTATTTTGTACAAAATGTACGAAGTTAGCTGAGGTAAAGCGAGGCGAATGGCGGCGGCCGGTTAAATTTCCTGTGCTTGCAGGCGCTCCCAATCAAATTCCACACCGTGACCGGGCGCAGCCGGCGCCTGCATGATCCCGTCATTCAGCTGCGGCGGATTCTTCATGAAGCGCTCCAAGCCAAAGCTGTGCACTTCCAAGAAAGAAGCATTCGGTATCGCCGCCAGCAAATGCAGATGCAGCTCGTGCACGCCATGCGAGGTGACCGGCAGGTTATGCGCATAGGCAAGCCTGGCGACCCGCATCCAATTGGTGATGCCGCCGATATTCGAAACGTCCGGCTCCGGGAAAGCGATCCTGGCATCTTCTATCGTATGACGGAACTCGTAGATCGTGTGCAGATTCTCGCCGGCGGCAATGGGCAAGCCGCCTTCTGTCGCAATCCGCGCCATACCTTTGTAATCGTCAGGAATGGTCGGCTCTTCGAACCAGTAGACGTCAAATTCGCGGAACTTGCGGGCGGCGTTTATCGCTTGCTCAACCGAGTAACGCATATTCGCATCGACCATCAGGGGCATATCGGGCCCGATACATTCGCGGACCGCTCGAACGCGCGCCACATCTTCCGACAGCTTCTCGCGCCCGACTTTGATTTTGATGGCGCGGAAGCCCTTTTCTAAATTGCAGCGCGTTTGCTCCACCAATTCGTCGGGACCCAACTGCAAGTCAATGCCGCCGGCATACGCGCGCGCCTCGCCGGCGTATCCGCCGAGCAGCTTCCAGAGCGGCAGGTTCTCTCGTTTTCCCCTAAGGTCCCAAAGCGCGATGTCGACGGCGGACATGGCGAAGCAAACCAAGCCGCCGCGCCCCACATAGTGCAGATGCCGCCACATGCGCTGCCATATCTGTTCAATGCAATTGGCATCGGCGCCCAGCAGAATCGACTTGAGATCATTGTCGATTAACGTTCGGATGGCGGCGCCGCCACAGCCGATCGTATAGGTGTAACCGTAGCCCGTCTGACCCGAATCCGTCTGCAGCGCGACCATGATGACTTCAAAATGAGTCATGACGCCGTGCGAGGCATCAGTCATGGGATGCGTCAGCGGCAAAAGGTAACGCTTTGTCTGAATATCTTCGATGCGCAAAATACTATCGTCGCCAATTTTGTGGCTAAGTTTGCAGCGCTTGGGTATGATCGCGGCAGGACATAATCGTTTTTTCCTGCCCGCCCCACGACTGATGATAACAAAAGCGCGGGAGATTTACAAAAGATTGTAAAGTGTATTTTGTTGACAATCCTTGTTGTTATCGTTAGGATTTGCTTGATCCCACAACGAGATTCGAATATGCGACAAGCCAGCGGAAGCATGACCGGATGAAGCACTACGTCTTTCAGCGCCTCATCTATATGTTTTTCGTGTTTTGGCTGGTCTCCGTGGTCACCTTCGTCATCATCCAGTTGCCTCCGGGAGATTATCTTTCCACGTACATCAGCCGGCTGGAGCAGGCTGGCGAAGAACTAAGCGAGGAAGAAGCGGCAAATCTGCGCCGGCAGTATGGCTTGGATCAGCCGCTCTTCGCGCGTTATTTGAAGTGGATCGGGCAAGTGCTGCAGGGAGAATTCGGCTTTTCATTTGATTGGCAGAAGCCCATAAAAGATATAATTGGCGAGCGCCTCGCGCTGACATTTACGATTGCCATCCTCAGCACTATTTTCACATTCGCCGTCGCCATTCCAATTGGCATTTACTCAGCTACGCATCAATATTCCGTAGGCGACTATGTCGTTTCCATTATCGGATTCATCGGTCTGGCGATACCTAACTTCATGCTGGCGCTGATCATGCTCTATATCGCCTGGAAAAACTATGGGCTTAACTTGACGGGGCTGTTTTCGCCTGAGTATCTCGATGCGCCCTGGGACATGGCGAAAGTTGGCGATCTGCTGCTGCATCTGCCGATTCCAGTAATTGTAAACGGAACGGCTGGCACCGCCGGTTTGATTCGCGTAATGCGCGGCACGCTGCTTGATGAGTTAAACAAACAATATGTGATCACGGCGCGAAGCAAGGGCGTCGGCGAAGTGAAGCTGCTTTTCAAGTACCCGGTACGAGTCGCGCTCAATCCGATTGTAAGCGGCTTGGCCTGGCTGTTCCCATCGCTGATTTCGGCTGGCACCATCACGGCTTGGGTCCTAGGGCTGCCGACCGCTGGACCGATGCTGGTTCGCGCTTTAATCACACAGGATACTTTCTTGAGCGCCACCTTGCTGATGTTCGTGACGATTCTGACTGTGATCGGAACCACGGTGTCCGATATCTTGCTGGTTGTGGTTGACCCGCGCATCCGCATGGAACGCGCGGCTAGCTAGCCGAGGACTGAGATGCTGCGCCGCTTAGACCGCCGTCGAACAAAGGCGAATCAGCAAAGCGACCGAATTGACGAGGGCTACTACCTCGCGTCCCAGTGGCAGTTGATTTGGCGCAAGTTTCGCCGTCACCGCCTGGCGATGCTCTCGGCTATAGTGATCATCTTCTTGTATTCACTGGCTGTTTTTGCGGAATTTTACTCGGTAAACGACTACCATAAACGCCATGTAAAGTATGCCAAAGCGCCGCCGCATACCGTTCGCTTCATCGACGAAGAAGGTAATTTCCATCTCAATCCTTTCATTTACGATATGACGCAGAAACTGGATATGGAGACCTTGAAGCGCTTATACACCGAGGACCGATCAAAGCGTTATCCCATTCGCTTCTTCGTTAGGGGCGAGCCATACAAGCTGCTCGGTTTGATTGACACCGATATTCATTTGATGGGCGTGGATGAGCCAGCCGTGTTTTTCCCTTTTGGAACCGACGAGCTGGGAAGAGATTTGTTTTCACGCACGATGCATGCGGCTCGGATTTCGCTGTCGATCGGTTTCCTCGGAATGGTGACCAGCTTCGTGCTCGGCTGCCTGATCGGAGGCGTCTCCGGTTACTTCGGCGGGTCAGTCGACATCATCGTCCAGCGCGTAATTGAATTCCTCGTATCGATACCGCATATTCCGCTGATCATGGCGCTTTCAGCCGCGTTTCCGCCCGAGTGGAGTTCCACCCAGGTGTATTTCGGCATCACTGTCGTGCTGGCAAGCGTTAGCTGGCCGCCGCTGGCGCGCGCCGTTCGCGGCAAACTGCTGGAATTGCGCGAAGCCGATTTTGTGATGGCGGCGCGGATCTCCAACATGGGCGACATGGAGATCATTGTCAAGCACCTGCTGCCATCTTTTGCCAGCTTCTTGATCGTCGTACTCAGCCTGGCGGTGCCCGGCATGATCTTGGCGGAAACGGCGCTGAGTTTCTTGCAAATCGGCATTCGACCGCCGGCGGTTAGCTGGGGCGTCTTGCTGCAGGACGCGCAGAATATCCGCAGCCTGAGCCAAAGCCCCTGGCTGCTGATACCTGGTCTCTTTGTCATCGCCACTGTGTTATCATTTAACTTTCTGGGAGATGGCTTGCGCGATGCCGCTGATCCGTATAAGCAATAGCGTACTGACGTTTATTCGAGCCACAGTCCGCCCGCCCGTAAGGCGCTTTCTTGATGCGATACGACGAATGACGGAACTGAATGAAAGACAAGCAATGCCGGCGAATGAAATCTTTCGAACACTGCCCGAGCAAATCGCTGCGCGTCTGCAGCAGGACATACTAGGGGGCCATCTAAAGCCTGGCGAACCCTTGCGCGAAGCCGATCTCTCAGAACATTTTGGCGTCAGCCGAGGTCCAGTGCGCGAAGCTTTTCGTCAGCTCGTGCAGCAGGGCTTGCTGGTGTTGGAGCCGAACAAAGGCGTACGCGTGGCGCAGACTCCCAGCAACGAGATGCGCCCGCTAGTCGTGCAATTGAGGCGCGCCATCGAAGTATATGTGCTGGAAAGCATATTCGATAGAATCACGGACGGTGACATTGATACTTGGCAGGCAATTCTGAACGACATTAGAACTGCCTGTGAATCGAATGACCTCAACGCGCTTACCAATTACGATCTGCGCTTTCACCAGGCGATCGTCAAGAGTCACGACGACCGCGATCTATTCACCCTTTGGCAGCCGATAGCGATGCGCATGATGATGCAGTATAACCGTTTGGAAGATATTATGGACAGCTATCGCGAGCATGAGCGAATCTTGGACGCGATACGCGCGCGCGACCGCAAGGCGGCGATAGAGGCGCTGTCGACAAATATTCAGTAGGTGCTTCGAGCGCCATCGCAGACGCGATTTTCAAGTTGCGGCGTGTTTTTGGGGCGCGCGGGATTCGTCTATGCGCCAGACAATAAATGCAGCGTTTAGAGCCTGAAGTAGCACCAAGTTTATCGTGCGAAAAAGATTGCATATCCATAGGATGAATGGGCAAGCTACCGGCTCGCCCGTACAGCTTTTCGATTATTTGGCATCTTCTTTCGTACGGCAGTCATTCGTATTACTTTATTGGAACTACTGAGGAAAACGATATGACAGTCGCAGCCTATTATGAAGGCGACAGAACGATACGTATAGGCGCCGCCGAAGCAGTCGAACCCGGCGCTGGCGAAGTTCAGCTGAAAGTGTCGCATTGCGGCATCTGCGGCACCGACCTGCACATATTTCACGGCGCGATGGATGCGCGCGTCACGATGCCCTTGGTTATGGGGCATGAAATGTCGGCCAGCGTGCACAAATTGGGCGCCGGTGTAGAAGAATTAGCCTTGGGAGACAAGGTAGTTGTTATGCCGCTGGCGCCTTGCGGATCTTGCCCGGCATGCGACGCAGGGCACAGTCATATCTGCCACAATCTGAACTTCCTCGGCATTGATACGCCGGGCGCCTTCCAAAACTATTGGACGGTTCCCGCCTATACCTTGCATCGAGTGCCGGCGAACTTGTCGCTGAAGCATGGCGCGCTGATAGAGCCGCTGGCGGTGGCCTGCCACGATGTGCGGCTTGCTGGCGTGAAAGCAGGCGATCAAGTGGTGGTGCTGGGTGGTGGACCGATCGGCATGTTGGTTGCGCTGGTCGCGCAGCAAGCCGGCGCCGATGTCATCGTTTCCGAGATTAACGCCTATCGCGTCGAGCTGGCGCGAGAACTGGGACTGGAGGCCTTCAATCCAGGCGAAACCGATTTGATTGATCTGGTCATGCAGCGGACAAAGGGTACGGGCGCTGACATCGTCTTTGAAGTTTCTGGCTCGCAGGCGGGCGCCGACATCATGACCGAGCTGCTGCGCACGCGCGGGCTGGCGGTGATCGTAGCGATTTTCGCCCAAAAGCCGAAGATCGACTTCTTCCGCTTTTTCTGGCGCGAGTTGCGCTTGCAAGGCGTGCGCGTCTACGAGTCGCAAGATTTCGCCGACGCCATTGCGCTGGCGGCCACGGACGCCCTGCCTCTCGACGAGCTGATCACCGATATCCGTCCGCTGAGCGCGCTGCGCTCCGGCTTTGAAGATATGGAAAAGGGCGGACGTGTGATGAAAATTCTACTGGAGATCTGAATGCATGTTATGGAGCAGTTTCGGCTAGATGGCAAGAAGGCGCTCGTCACGGGCGCGCGCCGCGGCATCGGCAAAGCGATGGCGATCGGTCTGGCGGAAGCGGGCGCCGATATCATCGCCGTCAGCGCCAACCTGGAAGCCGCCGGCAGTGAAATTGAGCGAGAAGTTCTCGCCCTGGGTCGTTCATTTGCCGGTTATCGCTGCGACTTTTCCGATCGGGATGACCTTTACAAGTTCATTGGAGACGTAACAGGCGATCACTCCGTCATTGACATCTTGGTCAATAACGCTGGCACGGTCTTGCGCGAAGCAGCCGAGAGCCACCCGGATAAATACTGGGACAAGATCATCGATACCAACTTGAGCGCGCAATTCCTGCTCAGCCGCGAAATCGGCAAAGGGATGCTGGCGCGCGGCAGCGGCAAGATCATCTTCATCGCCTCGCTGCTTACGTTTCAGGGCGGCATCACCGTGCCCGGCTACGCGGCGAGCAAGGGAGGGGTCGGGCAATTGACCAAGGCGCTGGCGAATGAATGGGCGGGCCGCGGCGTGCAGGTGAACGCGATCGCGCCCGGTTACGTCCGCACCGATGTCACCGAAGCGCTGCAAAATGATCCCGAGCGTTTCCGGGCGATACTTGATCGGATACCGGCGGGCCGCTGGGGGGAGATCGACGACTTCAAAGGACCGGCGGTTTTCCTCGCGTCTTCGGCCTCCGACTTCGTAAATGGCGAGATTCTGGTGGTGGACGGCGGCTGGATGGGGCGCTGATCGGATCAAACCGCCGGTGAACTAGGTTCCGATCGTCGGCCGGTCGCGTTCAGCCTGTTCCGCCAGGATGCGCGCGCGCCATTCGTCAGGCAGCTTCACTTGTGGTTGAAACCAAGACGCCTCGTGCCAGTGCAGATTGCTGCCTTTGAACTCGGGCCGGTCGCTATCACGCGACAAAGCGCAATCAAAGCGAACAATGTACAAGTCATCATTGGCGGCGTCGGTTTGGGGAATGATGTGACTAAGCCCCCAGGTGATGCCGCGCCCATCGCCGTTGTCGGCGAATGCATCCGGGCAGAAGGGACCGGGCGCGTGCGGCGACAGCTGGACGTGCGCCTTGGGCACAAAATTCAAACCATCCGGCGCGAACTGTATCGTGTCCTTCTCCGGACCATCCTGGATGAGCAGCGCGGCGATGCCGCCCTCGTAGGGCCAGAGCATGGTTTCGTGGCCCGAATTTGTCACCGGGTTCAGCGCGGACTTGATGTATGGACCTTCGGGATGCTCGGCGATGGCGACGCCCTGCGCCCGCAATAGGTTGCCCGGTGACTTGTCGGCCGGCGAGCCTTTGAAGTAGACCCAGATCTTGCCCTGATAGACCAGGGGATAGGGATCATGAATCGCGCAACTGTCCCACTCGCCCTCGGCGCCTTGCTCCACCACCGGGCGGTCCAGGCGCGTCCAGGGTCCATCCGGCGAATCGGACCAAGCCATGCTGACATTGACACAGTCGTTTTGCCGCCACATTGTCGTGAAACACTGGTAATAGAGATAGTAACGCCCGCCGAAAACGAGGATATCGGGGGTCGAAAGCGAGCGATCGCCGTAATTGCCTTTTGGCGCGCGCGGCACTGCCACCCCCTGCTCCACCCAGTTGAAGCCGTCTTTCGAGGTGGCGAAGCAGATGTCGGCCAGGTCCCAGTCGACGATTGGCGTCACTTCATCGCCTTTATCGATATTGAAGCGGCCGACCGGCTTATGTTTGGTGCGGCGGCGGGTATACCAGACGTAATAGGTGTCGCCGATTTTGAGCACTTTGGACGGGTCGCGGCGCGAAACCGACAGTTCCGATTCGTCCTTGCCGATGCCGGTTACCGGCGAGTATTTGAAGACGGTATAGAAGGGATTGCCCGGATCCTGCATCGGCGTCCACATGTCATAGAGGCGCTCCATTGCCGCGCTCAAGGGTCGATCGGTCGGCTTCTCCAGCGGCAACCGTCCTGGAAAGGCGGCAGTTTGCTTGCGCTCGTCGTCCATATTCGCTCCTAGAAATTGGCTAGAGCCTGCCAGCAACGATATAATTTCGGGATTGTAGACAATTGACAAATCCCTGTCAAATTCTGGCGACTTTTACCGTGTTGACCGCCTGCTGTAGCAACCGAGGAGGACATATTGATCACAGCGGATTATATTGTTGTCGGCGCTGGATCCGCGGGCGCGGCGGTCGCGGCTCGGCTGAGCGAGGACGAATCCTGCAGCGTGCTATTGCTCGAAGCGGGAGGACCCGACAGCAATCCAGACATTCACATTCCGGCGCGCTTCTCCGAGCTATTTCACACGGCCGACGATTGGGATTACCAGACGATTCCGCAGCCGGGACTTAACAACCGGCGTGAATACGTTCCACGCGGAAAAGTATTCGGCGGCACCAGTTCGATGAATGCGATGGTTTATCAGCGGGGACATCCGTCGGATTATGACGGCTGGGCGGCGCGCGGAAACGAAGGCTGGGCTTATGAAGACCTGCTGCCCTTCTTCCGCAAGATGCAGCACCAGGAGCGGGGAGAATCGGCGCATCACGGCGTCGGCGGTCCTATCAATGTCGCCGATCCGCAAGACCCCAATCCGCTAAGCATCGCCTTTGTGGACGCGGCGCTTGAATTGGGCTACGCGCATAAAGCCGATTTCAACGCTGGCGAGCAAGAAGGCTTTGGCGTCTACCAGGTCACGCAGAAGCGCGGCCAACGCCACAGCACAGCGGTTGGCTATCTACGACCGGCCTTGCGCCGTCCAAACTTCAGCGCCATACCATTCGCTCAGGTCACCAAGTTAATCGTCGAAGACGCTCGCTGCCTGGGCGTGGATTATTATCACGATGGCGAATCAAAAACCGCCCGCGCCAATCGGGAAGTTGTCCTTTGCGGCGGGGCGATCAATTCACCGCAGCTGCTGCTGCTCTCGGGCATTGGACCCGGCGATCACCTCGCCGAAGTTGGCATTCCGCTGGTTCATGACTTGCCGGGCGTGGGACAGCATCTGATGGATCATATCCAGGTCCCGCTCGCCTACCACTGCAAGGCGCCGGTCAGCTTGGTCGACAAGGATAAGCCGGAGCAGATCAAACGGTATCAGGAAGAGAAGATGGGGCTGCTGACCTCGAATCTCGGCGAATCCGGCGGCTTCGCGCGGCTCAATCCTGATTCGCCGGCGCCCGAATTGCAGTATCATTTTGGACCGGATTGGTTCGTTCGCCATGGCTTCGAAACACCGAATGGGCATGGTTTTACGATTCTTGTCGGGTTGGTCGGCACGGTGAGCATCGGCGAGCTCAAGCTGCATTCGGCGGATCCTTTCGCGCCGCCATCCATTGACTTCGCCTGTCTCATGGAAGACAGCGATATTCAGGCGCTGCTGGATGGGGTCAAGCTCGGGCGCAAGATCGCAGCAGCCTCCCCGTTCGAGCGTTATCGCGGCGCTGAGTTTCTCCCGGGCGAGCGCGTCACAGCCGATGACGAACTCATCCACTTCATCCGTGAGTTCGCCACGACAATCTATCATCCGGCGTGCAGCTGCAGGATGGGGCGCGATCCGCTGGCGGTGGTTGACGATCGGCTTCGCGTACACGGGATCGCCAGCTTGCGCGTCGCCGATGCCTCGATCATGCCGCGCATCATCAATGCCAATACCAATGCGCCCTGCATCATGATCGGCGAGAAAGCGGCCACGATGATTCTGGAGGACAACTGAGACATGAACAAGATCACAAGCGACAAGCCCCGTCTGCCAGGCGAGCCCAGTCCGCAGAAGCCGACCGACCGCCGGCTCAGCGCCGCTCATGCGCGGCTCTACGACAAGTGGGGCATCTACCAGGATTCGACCAGCGAGTTTTATACCAGCTTCAAGTACAGCCGGATCAGCGGCATCGGCAAAGAAGCCGGCGTCACGCGGCGCGATCCAACAACTGTCTTGCGCATCAATGGCTTGTATTACGTCTGGTATACCAGGCGCAAAACGGACAAGGACCGCGATCATAGCAACAAGCCGCCGCTGCGCGTGCAGACTTGGGATACGCCCGTCTTCGACTGGGATCTGGCCGAGATCTGGTACGCGACATCGGAAGATGGCTTCAATTGGAGGGAACAGGGAGTCGCCGTCAAGCGCGGACCCAAGGGCGCCTACGATGGACGTTCCGTCTTCACCCCCGATGTGCTGATGACCCGCGACGGCTTCTACCTTTATTATCAGGCGGTTGATTACCCGTATCGGACGCGCACGCGCAATTCGATTGGCATGTCCTGGTCGAGGTCGCCCGATGGTCCCTGGCAGCGCGCCGACGCGCCGGTGCTCAAACCGGGCGAAGCGGGCGAGTGGCTGGGCGATGAGGACTCAGATGAGGTGCGGCGTTATGGCGATTGGGACAGCCACAAGGCGCATGACCCCTTTATTCTCGTTCGTGAAGGCAAGTATTGGCTCTACTACAAGGGTCAGCCGATGGGCTGGACGACCAAGTATTCGCGCGGCATCGGCTGGGGCGTAGCGATTGCGGACGCGCCTGAGGGTCCCTTCGTCAAGTCGCCGCTGAATCCGGTCACGAACAGCGGTCACGAGACTTGTCTCTTCCCGTATGGTGAGGGCATTCTCGCCATCTGCGGCCACGATGGTCCCGAGAAAGATACGATCCAATACGCGCCCGACGGGCTGAACTTTGATGTAGTCGCCCATGTCAATCTGCCGCCGCTGGCCGCCGGGCCTTTCGCGCCCGACTCTTATTGCGATTCCAAAGACGGCGCCGGCATCACCTGGGGCTTGTCGCATATCGCAACCGAAGAGATGAAAACCGGCAACTCGTATATTGTGCGATTCGATTGCAATCTGCGCCGCGATCTCGAGCGTCCGGGTTTCCGCGGAAGCAATATCCGCTATCCGGAAGAAGTTTACTTTTCGCCCGACCTGGCGTTGAACGAACGAAATATGCAAGATCCGGCTTACGCCAATGAACCGGAGCGCCCCGATGAATCGCGTCCGCCAGGACCAATTAGCGCTGCGATGGACCGGGTCTACGACAAATTTGGCGTGTACAAGGATGGCAGAAGCGAGTTTTTCAGCGCCTTCCGCTATTCGCCGCTGAGCGGGATCGGCAAAGAGCCCGGCGTCACGCGGCGCGATCCATCCAAAGTCATTCAGGTCGGCGACAGGTACTACGTCTGGTATACGCGGCGCAATACGGAAGAGCGGTGGCTCGGAATCGCCCAAGCCAGCGCGACCCGCCCGGCATGGGATTGGGACATGGCGGATATTTGGTACGCGACCTCGCAAGACGGCTTTCGCTGGGAAGAGAGCGGACCGGCAGTCGTCCGCGGCGAGCAAGGCGCTTTCGACGATCGAGCCGTTTTCACGCCTGATATTCTGTTTCACGGCGGCAAGTACTATCTCTACTATCAAGTGATTCAGGGCGTTTGGAAACACCGTTCAATTCACCAGATCGGCATGGCGTGGGCGACATCGCCCGATGGACCCTGGACAAAGACTGAGCAGCCGGTTTTGCGCCCGGGACGTCGTGGCAATTTCGTGGGCGACGCGGACGATGCTGATGCGATTGACAGATTCGGCGACTGGGACTCGCATAAGTTGCACGATCCATACGTCTTGGTCTACCGCGGGCAAATTTGGCTTTACTACAAGGGTGTGCAATTCGGCCGCACTTATCGCCATGACCTCGGCTGCGCCTGGGGCGTCGCCACCGCCGATGATCCGCAGGGTCCCTTCGTCAAGTCGCAATTGAATCCGCTGACCAACAGCGGTCATGAGACTTTCCTTTATCCCTTCCGCGAAGGCATCGTCGCAATTGCCAGTCATGAAGGTCCGGAAAAGAATACTGTGCAGTTCGCCAGCGATGGTTTGCAATTCGAAGTTGTCGGCAAGGTGACCGTACCGCCAGTCGCTGCCGGACCCCATGTGCCCGACGCGTTCAGCGACAGCGGCGACGGCCGCGGCGTCAGTTGGGGGCTGGCGCATATTCAGCACGGGCACGACGCGCGCCTGGCCAACGGCTATCTTGTGCGCTTCGATTGCAATTTGAGCCGTGATTGGCGGCGGGCGGACTTTTATCGCGCCTGGAATTACCGTTTTCCCGAGTCCACTTATTTCAGCGGCGATTTCAGATTGACAGAAGATGAGAAGGCTGAGTCGACTAAGCTGATGGCGCGAATCGACGAAGATACAAAACTGCCCAATTGGCGGCGCGATTAGTCGATTTCGTCAGCGGGCGTCCAGAGCGTCGGCAATAGAGTCGAGGAGAGCCGCCGCGATCCGTCGATTGCCGATTTCGTTAATGTGGACACGATCGGTGAAGACGCCGCCTTGGACCTCGCTGAATAAGTCGGTCAAGATGATCGCATCATCGGCGGATTGGCTCAATAGTTGATCGCCAACTGCGCTGTGGACATCGCGATACAGATCAATGAAGCCCGGTTGAACGCGCTCGACATCGTCCAACAGCTGTTGCTCGCCGGCAGTTCGGACGCCTTTTGCAAACAGAGCTGGCTGCCAGACGAACAAAACATCAACACCGTGCTCCGCGGCGACGGCGCGAATTAGACGACGATTCGCCAGCCATCGGTCTACAATGTCGTTTGCCGCCGTAGATCCACGGGTCACAAGGCGCCAGTCATAGTCGCCGGTATCGGTATCAAATGGAAGAAAAACAGGTTGGCCGCTTCGCAACAACCTACCGATCTCGACATCATTGACGCGCTGGTTTTCACGAAGGGTCAGACCAGGGCTACCTTGCAGGTAAGTCGAATAGACATCGTTGAATCCATGATAGAAGACCGCCAGGTCGGGCGCATTGTCCAAAGCCAATTGCGCCTGAAACAGCAAGAGATCTTGCCAGCTTACATAACCGGATTGCGCGTAATTCGCCACATGCGCGGGATAGCCGCGATCGGCAAGCAACTGAGCCACTTGCGCGGGAATCGTGTAAGCATCGCGCGCGCCTTCGCCCCACATGGTGGAACCGCCAAAGAAGTAAATGCGCGGCGCCGCGGGATCATCTGTATAGCTGGGTGTATTCCTTATCCCCGCCTCATCCACATTGATGTAGGCGCCGTCAAATGGCGCAACCGTCCAATAACTATAGGGAAGCCAGCGCACAAGCGTGGCGCTTTGTTCGGCCCAGAACTCTCGCGCTGAGGGCGCATTTCCGTCGTCTATGAACTGAAGCGGACGATAATCCAGCGCTCCGCGCAAGCGCTCGTATAGCCCGCTGGCGCCAATCAGGCGATTGCTTATGACAAAAAGCAGTGCGACAAACAGAAGGACCGTGATGGTGACTCCCAACAGCGTTAACATGTCGCGCGAACGCTCCAGGCTGAATTGAAGGGCCGGCCAATGGATAGTCAACATCAGGGCGACGAAGACGGCGGTCCAGCAGAGCAGCAAAAGTATAAATGGATCCGTGATCGCCGGCGCGATACCGCGCAGGAACAGAATCGCAACAATGTCACATTGAATGAGCGCAATGCACAGAATGAGCGCCAACGGACCGCTTCGAAATAGCGTGGCTATGCGGCGCGCCAGCCTCTCTTTAGCGGTCTCGCTATGTCGATATGTCCAGATGCAACATGCCAGCGCGAGCGCGGCAGCCAAGCCAAGGCCAATTACAAGCATTCGCCGTATCGTTTCGTTTGGCTGCGCGGGTGAAGCGGGCGAGATTAGCAGCAGAATCCATGCGACAAGCAAGGGAAACCAGGCCGCGAACGCGAACACGACAAGGCTTCGCGCTAATGTCGCCACTTGATGGGATATTCGACCCATGCTTTCGCGGTTCACGGAAGTCGCTCGGCGACCAGGCTGAACATCAGAGGAATGTTTTGTGGCATGTGGGCTGGCATCGCGTAACGCCGCCCGCCCAGATCAACCATGTCCTGTATTGGCTTGAATCCATTGCAATAATTGTACTCCGCCAGGTCAGACAGGCGCAGGTCCGCGCCGAGCAATGCGGTCACCACTTCGGCTATCCCCCATTGAAACTCGACGCCCGGAAATGGATTGCGGAAATCGCGCATACCTGGCAGCAAGCCGTCGATCTCGGCGGCAGCGCCGGTCCAGGCGACATAATCGCCAACGCCCGACTCCAACTCGCAGGGGGCGCCGCCCATATAATCGTGCTTTAACTGCCATTCCCCGTCGAACATCATCAAAGCCGGGTGGAATTCGACCAGCGCGAATCGGCCGCCGGGCTTCAGGCAGCCGGCAATGCCTCGCCCCCAAGCCACCAGGTCCGACAGCCAACAGAGCACGCCATAGGATGAGAAGACGACATCGAAACGTTCGCGTTCGGCCGCGAAGTAATCGTATATATCCGCGCGGATGAAGCGCGCCCCTATACCGCAATCACGCGACAACTGCCGCGCGAAGCGGATCGCCTCGTCGCTGATATCTACGCCGGTGACTTTTCCTCCAAGGTGACGGGCGATGCTCAGGCTGTCTTGACCGCAATTGCATTGGAGATGGAGCAAGTTCTTGTCGGTCGCGTTTTCAAGGAGGCGGGTTTCTTCTGGAAAGAGCGTATTGCCGCCGGCGCGAAAAAAGGCGGCTTGATCACCTTTGTGACTGTTGTGCGCCTTGGCGCCCTCATTCCAGGACAGGCGATTCGTCTCGTGATACGCTTTGTTCGGCATCGCTAGATCACGCTATCAATCCACTGGTTGAACACAAGCCGTATCGCTCCCGTCGCCTCACAATTGGAGGGTGCGAAGGCGAGATTTTCTTCTGGCCGGGCGCGCCTTATGATATGCTACTTCGCTCGCAATCGTCCAGCTTCAACCAAGGCAGCGCTCGCATGGCGCTTCGCAGTTATATTGACCCGGCCGAAAACCGGGAAGCAACGCGCAAGCCCCCGCGCTTGATGGCGGAAGGTTTTCTCCTTGGTGGATCCGGCTTGGTCGTCCGGGCGCTGATCTGCGAAATCACCCCCGATGCCGAGGCGCAAGCCTCGCCCGATGCTTGAGCCCGGCATCATGACCAACGACGTTTTCTTTTGCGCGATTTCGCACGGCGATTTTCTTGCCACGCGAGGCGCTCAAGTTTATAATTCTCTCTACGCAATGGTGGAAATTCAATGGACCGCCTCGACTTGACACAAGCGGCGCTTGAAGCGCTGCAACCCTCCAGCCTTGAGATGTCGGACAACGGAAATCATGACGAGGCGCGCAGTGTGCGCGGTCGGATTCTCGGCGTGCTCATACGCAAGTGGCGGATTCAAGCCGAACGCTCGCCAACCGAATGCGCCGAGTTTATGCGGGCGGCGCCACAAGTGATCGAAGCCTGGGAATACGGTGATAGTGTTCCCTGTTGGCCACAGTTGGAATTGCTCTCGCTCTACTTCAATGGGCGTTCAGCCAATTCGAGAGACCGCGCGGTCACGAGGGATAATGCGGCTCGAACCGAGTATCTGTTGTTACGGCAGCGACTAATCGGCGCGCTGCTGCAAGCGGCTCGTGAATCCGTCGGCTGGAGTATTGACGAGCTAAGCGCGCGAATGGGCCACGAAGCCGAACGTATCAAGCGCTTTGAGCTGGGCGAGGAGAAGATTCCGGTTTGCGACCTGGCGGCACTGGCTCAATCTCTTAAGAGGGACCTGGCGTTTTTCACCGCGCTTCCTCAGGCGCCGCCCCGCAGTTCTGCGACGGACGAGACATCCGAACTGGCTGCGGAGACCCATACTGATTTGCGTCAGTTTGCCAAGCAAAGCGAGAACCGCGCCTTCATCAAACTGGCGATGGCTTTCAAGCATATCGAGCCAGACGACTTGCATCGCATCGCCGATGCGCTATTCGCCATCATCAGCGCAAAGGCAGATTCCAACGGCCGGTCAGACTCGCGCGCGTGATTTGCCCTCGATGACCGGCGCCAAAGATCACATCCATCGTATATACATTTTTTTGCTGCTCGTCGCCTTCTTTGTCAGCTTCTACATGCTGACGTATCGGGCGCTAATTCAGGCGGGTGATACACGGCGCGCCTTCGACGCTGTCACCAGTTACGTCCGCTATGGCGACTGGCTAATGGACGAAACAAACTGGTTAAAGCTGCCGTTTCGAATTCAGGAAGCCGAAGCCCTGCCCTTGGGGGAATACGATGTAGGTGAGCGGCTCAATATCCGGCTCGCCAGCCCCCTGCTCCGCATCGCCGAGGTCATCCCGCGGCTGGGCAATATACACACGGTCTGGCTCTTTAATGTCATCATCACGTCGCTGAACGCGGGCTTCGTTTATCTCATCCTGCGCTCGATGTCGTATTCGGATCTCGTCGCGGGAACGGTGGCGGCAAGCGCGGGATTGGGCACAAATTTCTGGGCATACAGCCAGACCTTCTTTCGCGAGCCATTAGCCGCGTTTTTCATTCTGGCGGCGCTGCTCGTTCTTCAGATTGGCCATGGCTTGAGCGCGGGCGGCCGCGCAATCAGCATCATTTTCGCGGCGACCGGGATATTCCTGGCAATCGAAACCAAGTCATCGGCGATCTTCGCCCTGCCCGCGGCAATTGTATTCGCGCTGCCCAAGTGGAATCACCGCCGCAGGCGAATCGCGGACGCAGCGCTTATTGGCTTTGTCTCGCTGCCGCTGCTTGTCCTTTGCTTCTTGATGTTGGTTGCCCCCCTGCCGGCGGTTGTAACGAATCTCCTGACTGGGATCGGAATCCAGACGGCTTACACAGGCGCTGCGACACGCGCCTATGTTCTAAGTCCGGGCGCCAGCGTCTGGGCGACATCGCCACTTGCGCTTCTCGCTATACCTGGCGTCGTCATGCTCTGGAAACGGGAGAGGCGCCGAAACGCCGCGACGATCTGCCTGCTCTTTGCCGGATATATTTTGGGTCATGCGCTGCTGACGGACCGACATTGGTTTGGCGGGTTAAGTTGGCCGCCGCGATTTCTGCTGCCGATGCTGCCGATTCTTATGCTGGCTACGGCGCCGGTCGCAGAAGCAATGTTTCGCGCGCGGCGCAAGCGACTGCGCTTACTCTGGGTTGCTTTGCTGTGTTACGGAATCTGGATTCAATTCGTTGGCGTTTCACTTAGCTTGAATCGATACAGCCAGTCGCTGCCGCCCGAAGCCAATGGCTATGCTGAATGGGAACCGTCTCTGACGCAGCCGCGCTATTTCAGGTGGTTTGTTTTGCCGGGTCGCTGGCGAGATCTGGGTTTCGAGTTTCTCTGGACGCGCGCCAATCTACCGCTTTGGGGCGCCAGCTTCGCCGTTTACAGCGCGCTGAGCGCCGCCGCTCTCGCGCACAGCCTGCGCCACCGCAGCAGTCGCTGGCGACATCTATCGCCGTTGCTTGCGTTTCTCTGCTTGCCAGTCGTCCTGCTCAACCTGATGTCAGCATACGACAAGGATCCGCGGACACAATCCGGACAGCGCGCGCTGCACGAAGCGCTGGGTTATCTCGCCAGCGAGGCGAGCGCCGACGATGTGCTGTTGCTGGCGGGGCCAGACTATGGCGAGTTCATCTTGAATCATATGGACGCCGTTTCGCCGCGCCCGATCGTCCTCAATCGACCTTTGGCGCAGGCAGCCAGCCCGAAACAGCCAGCCGCAATCGTCTCCGCGAACCCAAACGACTGGTTTGACGTCCAGAGCTTAAGAACGGTGCAGCATCTCGCCGGTCGCCTGGACCGAATATGGGCGCTTTCCAATACCAGCCCCTTCATGCGCTGGAGCCATCGGTCGCTCGAGCGATATCTGGCGCAGCACTATTACCCGCTGCGTGAAGTGGAACTGGCGGAATCCGACGATACCGCGCGTCTATTGGAATACAGCACACGCAGCGCGGCGCCAAATCCCATGAGCCCCTACGCGGGCGATGTCGCGACTGATCTGCAGTACGGTGAGGAAATTCGGCTGCTCAGCCTTGTGCTGTCCAACGGTAATCGATATCGGCCGGGAGAGACGGTTGAACTCGCGCTTTTGTGGCAGACGGACGCGCCGCTCAAACACGATTACACAGTTGCCTGGTTCATCGTCGACCCAGAAACGAATATGCCGATCGCCCAAGGCGAGGACTCTGGACCGCAAGCGGGATTCGCGCCGACATCCAGCTGGAAGCCGCGAGCGCCGGTATGGGATAATCGCGCCCTTCGATTGCCAGAATACGCATCGTCGGGCGAGTATCAGATTTGGGTGCTGCTATACCGCTTCGACGGTGGAAGCGGCGATATCCTCCGCCTTCCGGTTCGCGGCGCGGTGGTGAGGGAAGACGGTACAGTTGGCGTACTTCCCGTTTCCCTGTCCATCGAATAATGCGCAGACGATTCTCACTTCTTCATGGTGGCGCCGGCCGGAAAATCATCCATTCTGCTTACGATGAGCATGATATAAACTCTCTGAATTGTCAGCGCTCCCAAGCGGAGAATGCATGACCGCCGAATTCAAGGTCCAAGCTCCGATCAAGAGCAACCACAGCAGCCCCTTTCGCTTCATCTTATCGCATATCATGCGCCACCCGATCGCCGCCCTGTTGCTTGTGCTTGGCGCGTTCAGCAATGCCTTCTTGGCCGGCGTCGTTCCCGGCGCGCTAGGCAGCGCCTTTGACGCGATTCTGCGCCTTAACGACCAAACCCTCGCTCTGGTGTTGAACAGCGTCGTTTTGATCATCGGCTCGCAGACGCTGCGTTCGGTATTGCAATTCGCGCGCAACTTTTCCGCCGAGGTATTCGCCCAGCGCTTTGAGCGCGACATTCGCGACGAAGTTTATTCGAGCTTGCTGGGAAAGAGCATGAGCTACCACGATCGGCAGCCGGTCGGTGAGACGATGGCGCGCGTGACCAATGATGTGCGCGAAATGAATCTGATGATGAACCCAGGCGTGAATTTGATAACTGGCGCCAATATGTTCCTGATCATGCCGGCCTTATACGCCCCCGGCATCCTGCCGCAGTTGATCTTCGTGCCGCTGTTATTCATCGTCTCGCACATATTGGTTCAAATCTACTTCGTCGTCCGCTTACACCCGATCGCGCGAGATGCGCGCGCCAGTTTCGGCCGGATGAATGCCAAGCTGGCGGAGTCGCTCGATGGCATTGAAGTGGTTAAGGGCGCCGCGCAAGAATCGGGCGAGATTGGCGCCTTCAACGGACTGGCTGATGTCGTCCGCGATCGCTTCATTCACCAGGGCGAGTTTGAGGCGCGCTATCTATCCGTGCTGCTATACGGATTGACCATCGTCGGCGCGCTGCTGCATGCGGGCATCCTCTACCGCGACGATATTATCACCGAGGGCGATGTTATCGCGTTCCTGAGCCTCATCAGTCTCTTTCAGTTCCCGGTTTTCATATCGCTGTTCACCTCATCGCGCCTGGCCTCCGGTTATGCCAGCGCCGCCCGCATCCTGGAAGTGCTGGTGACGACCAACAAGCTTGATCAAAACATCAGCGGAAACGGCGGCGCCATCGGCGGAAGCATTCAGTTTGAAAATGTCACCTTTGGATACAGCAGCTATGAAAAGAATCTGAGCAATGTCTCCTTCAGCGTAGCGCCAGGGCAAACGGTTGCTATTGTCGGGCAGACCGGCTCGGGCAAAAGCACGCTGAGCAAACTGGTGAATCGCATATATGACGTCGACGCGGGCCGTGTATTGGTCGACGGCATTGATGTGCGCGACTGGAATCTGCAAGCGCTGCGCTCGCAGATCAGCATCATTGAACAGGATGTCTTTCTTTTCAGCCGCAGCGTGGCCGAGAATATCGGCTTCGGCAATGACGAGGTTGATATGGAAAGCATCACAGAATCGGCGAAGGCAGCGCAGGCGCACGACTTCATCTCTTCCTTCCCGGCCGGCTACGACACCATCATTGGTCAGCGCGGCATGACGCTGAGCGGCGGACAGCGCCAGCGATTGGCGCTCGCCCGCGCCTTTCAGACGGACCCGCCGATTCTGATCCTGGATGACAGCACCAGCGCAATCGACAGCGCGACCGAAGACAAAATTCAGCGCGCGATATGGTCGGCGGCCAAGGGACGCACCACGCTGCTAATCACGCATCGTTTGTCGCAGATACGCTGGGCTGATCATATAGTCGTTTTACGCAAGGGACGCGTGGTCGCCCAGGGAACGCATGAAGAACTCCTGCGGACTTCCGAATCGTATCGACATATCTTCGACCGTTATTCATCGCTGGATGCGCCGGCGCAGTCAGCGGCGGGAGGCTAAGGTGGCGGCGGTCTTTGGCGGCTTGCAAGGCGACAAATATGACCGGGAATACGGCGACTCTTATCTGTTCCGGCGCATCAGCGAATATCTGGCTCGCCACAGGCGGCTGGTCTTTTGGGGATTGCTCGGCTTCCTGATCGTGGGACTGGCGCGCGCGATACGGCCCGTTTTCATCAGCGCGGCGGTAGACGATTTGGTCGGTGGCGGCGACCAGTTTAGTTTTATTCTCCTGGTAATGGCTTTGCTCGCCGTTTCCGAGTACATCTGCAACTATGGCAGGCGCCGCTTCACGGTAGTCGTGATCGGCAGAATCGTCGCCCAGATGAGAAAGGAATGCTTTGAGGCGGCGATCGAGCGCGATCTGGCCTTCTACGATCGGCATAAATCGGGCGCCGTAATCAGCCGCATCACCAGCGATACGCAAGAATTCGGCGATGTCATGCTGCTGGGCAGCGAAGTAATATCGCAGTTTCTGTCGGTACTCATTCTCTTCACGGCACTGTTGAGCTATTCGCTGGAGATGACCATCGTGCTTCTGTTCACGATGCCTTTGGTCGTGTTTTCCGCCTTGGCTTTCCGCTATCTGGCCCGCATCGTCACGCGACAAGGCGCGCGGGCAATGGCGGTCGTCAACGACAACATACAAGAGAGCGTGACTGGCATCAGCGTCGCCAAGAATTTCCGCCAGGAAGATATGATCTACAATGAGTTTTCCGCCGTAAACCAGTTAAGCTACAAGATCAATCTCCGCCGCGGATTCATCCTCTCACTGGTTTTTCCGACCATGGGCGTTCTATCCGCAATTGCCTTGTCGATCGTCGTCTGGGTCGGCACGCATTCTGTTTTGGCGGGCGCATTCAGCGCGGGAACCTGGTATTTGTACATCCAGAGCGTGGATCGATTCTGGTTTCCCTTTATGAATCTGGCGTCTTTCTGGAGTCAATTTCAACAAGGGCTGAGCGCGGCCGAACGGATTTTCGCGCTCATCGACGCTGAAAACTCGGTGATGCAGACAGACTGTCAGGCAGTCACTGAGCTGACGGGCCGGATAGAATTCGACAAGGTCACGTTCGAATACGAGCGCGGCGAAACTGTTCTGGGAGATTTCAGCTTGGATATCAAGCCGGGCGAAAACGTGGCTTTCGTCGGGCATACCGGCGCTGGAAAGAGCACGATCGCCAAATTGATCACGCGCTATTATGAATTTGAGCGAGGCAGCATCCGCATCGACGGCGCCGATGTGCGCTCGTTCGATTTGAAGAGCTATCGATCACGATTGGGCATTGTGCCGCAGCAGCCCTTTCTCTTCAGCGGCACCGTCCTGGAAAACATTCGCTACGGCAATCCAAAGGCGTCTATACGCGAAATCAATGAAATTGCCCTGAGCATCGGCAATGGCGAATGGCTTGACAGCCTGCCGGACGGATTGGATACTAGCGTAGGCGAACGCGGCGCTCGGCTCAGCCTGGGGCAGCGACAACTGGTTAGCCTGCTGCGCGTGCTGGTTCAAAAACCTTCTATCTTCATCCTGGATGAAGCGACCGCCAGCATCGACCCGTTCACCGAGTCGCAGATTCAGGATGCCATTGAATTGATACTGGCGCGGTCGACTTCCATCCTGATCGCCCATCGCCTCAGCACCGTGCGCAGCGCTGATCGCATCATCGTTCTGCGCGACGGCGCCATCATTGAAGAAGGAAATCACGATAAACTGATGCGCGATAATGGGTACTATGCCGAGCTTTACAATACGTACTTCCGTCATCAGTCGTTGAACTATGTCGAAAAAGCCAAGGAGAGATTCGCCGCGGACGTGAATTGAGTTTGCGCGGCGCCGGTCCCCAGCGCGCAGCCGCAATACGCAGCACAGTAGAATACGCGCTTGTCGTGTTACTGCGCGGGAATCCGCATTATACTGTCAGAGCATAATGACGTCCGCTTTTGGCAGCTGCTGAACAAAGGTGTTACGCAAGAATGCTTAAACGAATCGCTCAAGTTAAGAGGAAAGCGCGACGCCAGTTCAGTCAAGCGCTCATTTTTCTGGATTGGGTCATTCAGCGCTTTGTTGAGGTTTACCGCTGGCTGAACGCGATTGAAATCCCGCTCAGTCCGCTGCAATGGATCCTGCTGTTTTACCTAGTGTTTGGATTGATTTACGCGCTTGCGACACCGATCTTTGAAGCCAATGAAGAAATCTGGCATTTCGGCTATGTAGAGCAGCTGCGCAAGACCGGCAGCCTGCCGCGTCAAATCTTTGACGGACGAGATACCATCTACCGGCAGCATGGCAGCCAGCCACCACTCTACTACGGTCTAATGGCAGTTGCGACGGCGCCTTTCAGCATTGAAGACGCAGACTCTTTCCGCCGCCTTAACCCCTACGTCTCCGCGAAGCAGCCAGACTCTTTCGGCAACAAGAATCTGATCATTCACGATAATTCGCTTTCACTTTTTGATGGCACTGGATTGGCCGTCTTGTTCATGCGCGCAGCAGGCTTGGCGCTGGGCGCAGGAACCATCGTATTCGTTTACAAGATCGGCGAGCTAGTTGCGCCGCAGCGGCTGACAGTCGCCTTCGTGGCGGCGGCGATAACCGGGCTGAATCCGATGTTCATCTTCGTTAGCGCCTCGGTCAATAACGATACCTTGGCGATGATCCTAAATAGCGCGCTGATCTGGCTGCTGCTTCGCACCTTGCGCGATGGCTTCGCCCTTCGCCGCACACTTGCGCTTGCCCTGCTCTTCGCCTTGACGAGCCTCACGAAACTCACTGGAATGGTCTTGCTGCCGGTAATGCTCGGTCTTGGCATCTACGTATTTCGCAAAACCGGCGACCGGCGCGGACTGCTGATGTTTCTTTATTTTGTCGCGCTTTTCTGGCTGCTGATAGCCGGCTGGTGGTTCTTTCGGAATGTTCAGCTATACGGCGAGCCCTTCGGCATCATTACAATGGCGAATATCGCCGGACCGCGCGATATCACTTTCAGCTTGGCGGACTGGCTCGGCGAGTATCAGCAGTTCCGCATGTCTTACTGGGGATTGTTCGGCGCGCTCAATATTCAAGTGACTGGCGTCTTCTATTTGCTGGCGGACCTAATGACATTCCTCGGCATTATCGGCTGCGTCTTCCTGGCAATGCAGCTGCTGGCGATCAGCGATTTCGCCTATGCGCGCTATGAGCTGGCGCATCTGCTAACGCTGGCAAGCAGCCTGGCGATATTGTGGCTGGGCGTTCTCTACTGGAGCGCCTTAACCAGCGCGGCTGAGGGGCGGCTGGTCTTTCCACTGATCGCCATCGTCAGTCCACTGCTGGCGGTCGGATTCGTCGAAGTTGTATGGTGGATTGTTTTTTCCCTGCGCCCGCCGAACCTGGAATTCGTCCGCGCCGGTGATGCCGTGCCCAAGGAACTGCTGCACAACACGATGCTCTGGCAACTTAGATTCCTGGCGGTCGTTGCGTTGTTCGCGCCAATTTCGGTTATCGCCGGTCAATACGACTCGCCACAGCCTGTTGACGCGATTCCCGACCGGGCGCGGCCCGTGTACGCGGAATACGGCGACGTGGCGCTAGTCGCATACGAGCGCAGCGACCGCCGCTATAGCGCCGGAGATCAAGTTAGGCTCAAGCTCTACTGGCAGGTGCTGATGCAGTCACAGTCCGATAACAGCATTTACTTTAGTCTGGTAGACGACCACGGGCAAGAGATCGGAAGTTATGAGACGTTTCCAGGCGCCGGCAGCTTGCGCACCTCTCGCTGGCACGCGGGCCGCATTTATCCTGATGAATACTTGATAAGCATCAGCCGAGCCGCTTATGGACGCTATCCAATTTTCCTGCGTGTCGAATGGGAAGACAGGGAGCGCTCGGCCGCCATTAGCGCCACCAGCGAAGAAGGCGAGAATATAGAGCCGGTGTTGCTGGATATAGGGGCGGTTGTCACGGCGGGGTACCAGCCGACCGCCACTGGATTCTCCGAAATCCCGGCGGATTCGCAGCCGGTCTTCGAAGAACAAATCCGTTTGGAATCATTCCAGCTCAACCTGGAGCTCAACGAGATAATCTTGAATTGGAAGCCCGAGTCGACGCCTGAGGAGAACTATACAGTCTTCGCCCACTTGCTTGACAGCGAAGGAAACATACTCAGTCAAGATGACAATTCGCCGCGCCTGCCCACAAAGTATTGGCGCTGGGGAGAGTCATTCACTACCTTTCACCGTTTTGACGCCACTTATCATATGCTCGATTACATTGTTTCCGTCGGTCTCTACATAAACGACGGCTTAACCTTCCCCAAGCTGGAATATACAAAGGTCGTAGAACAAGAGGGGGAGAAAATAGAGGTGGTGTTCGACTCTTTCAAGATTCCCTGGGATATCGCCAAGGAAGTATTGGAACTGACAGCCACCGCCGCCCCCGCGGAAGAGGCCGCCGAAGGCGAATCTGCTGACCGGCAAATCACTGAAGAAGCGAGCGAGTCTGAGGCTATTGAGCCGGAAGAGGCGGCGCCCTAAGCTTCGCGCTGTTCAAGCGAGATATCGACGCTTTGTCCCTTTGGATTACCCAACTCATCCACCAAATTCATATTGGTGAAGCGGACGCTGTTATTTTCGCCAGCGAGTTGGTAAAGCGCCACCTTCAGTATTGTGGCTCTGGCATTCGCAGCCAGCGGTCCCCAGGTCAAAAGACGGTCGCCATCGCACCAGTGACGCCCGTGCCAGAAAGTGGCGTCCAGTTGGCTCAGCCGCTCGCCATCCGCGTCAAATAGCTGGGCGCTGTATTGATAATCCGCGCCGCTTTGCCGAGCGGGCAGCAGCCATTCGAGTATAACACGCTCATCAGCCAAAGCGTAGCCAATGAGGCGAACGCCAATTTCAAACAGTTCCGGCTCAATCGACAAGATCGCTGCGCCCGACCAAGGAGGCGCATTCTCCCATTGATACAAGGTGTAATCGGCGCCGCCCACTCTCGTTGCATAGAATGCAGGGTTTTCGTTTCGATAGAGGTCGGTGATCGCGCCTGAAGGCGCATTCGGCGCGATGACAGCTGCGAATGAGCGCAACGGGAAGACGGCATAGCCTTCCGGGATGATTGTGCGCACGCAAGTCACGGCGTCCCAGAGCAGCGTATCCCATACCGCTACCTCGTGGTGCAGGTTCCATGACATGCCGCGGGCCACAATCACGACATCGTCGAACGCCGACAGACGCTCGCGCAAGGGAAAGAGTTTGGACATGGGGGTCGTGAAACCGGGATACTCCACATGCTGTTCCGCTAGGTAATTCATGGATACGATCCAAATGCGCGCAAGCAGCGCAAGCAGCAAGGCAAAACTGAGCCAGAGGGTCACCGGCATGGGGCGCCGCCGCTCGGCTAGTCGCAAAAGCCAATCGCCACCATATCCGCTCAATAGCGCCAGCGCCGGTATCGAGGGGATGAAATAGTGAACGTAGACGGGCGTCCATTCAACGGTAAGCAGCAGGCTGGGCAGAAAGGCCCAAATCAGCAGCATTGGCGCGAGAGCGCGCGAATGGCGGAAGGCAGCGGCGATGCCGATGAACAAGAGCGGCAGCAGCGCCAGGTTGAAATGCCGTAAAGGGGCATACCCGAGCGCTATGTCCGACGTTTGATCTGGCGCCATCCAATGCTCCAGACCGTCGCCTGTCGCCAGTTGGACAATGGCGTTCAGCGACGCAGGACTGAGTTCCGCCGCCCGCTCCACGGATCTGTCAACTGCGTCGGAAATCCGCGTCGGGTCCATGGCAAGGGTCTGCGAGAGCCCGATGACATAGGGCAGGATGATTATCAGCGACAATGCAACACCAGCGAACAAGGCGCCGGCGAATACTCGTTCGCGCCCGAGCCAAAGCGCGACCGGGATCAATAGCAGCAAGGGCGCAGAGGCAAAATGAAACTGAAAGCCGATGAGCAAGATCGGCAGGCTGAGCGCCTGCGCCAGATATACGTAGCGCTTTCGGCGCCCGCCTTCATGCGATTCCCAATATCCATAAAGCAGAAGCAGCAATCCGAAAAGGATAATGGGCGTATGCAGTTCCTGCGCCCAAATCTTACGGCTGAAGAGTACCGCCCAGGGATTGACGGCATAGAGCAAACCGGCGATGAAAGCGATGCGACTGCCGCAGTAGCGCCGCGCGAGCAACCACAATAGAGCGACGCCAATCACATTCCAAAGCATGATTACATGAATGACAAAAGCCGGATCTGAAGATAAGGTGAAGGGAAACGCGAGCAGATACACGCTGACTGGCGAATTGGGGATGCCGGTCGATGACAGTATTCCGGTGAGCGGAAAGCGCAGTCCGTCGGCAAGTTCCAGCGCAAGGGTCGCCAGCATGGCGTCATCATGGAAATATTCGACCACGTCGCCGCGGCCGAAACGCAACGCGGCTGCCAGCGCAAGGATAAGCAGCAGGCTGAGCAAGTCGCGCCAGTGTTCAACCGCCCAGGCGCGCGCAATCATGGCTTCGCCTTCCGCGGGAGAAATCGGCAGATCGGTCTTCGAATCAATCGGCGATGCCGCCTGTGAGAATACGGAATATAGAAAGGCACCTTGGGAAAGTCAACCATACTGAGTCGGCATTTCAATGCGGGCGTGGGCGGCAGCGGCGATCACGTCTCGGGGACTTGCGTCGGTCCGTACAGTTCGGACCAGGCGGCGCGCATCTGCTCAGCGATATTCGACAAAGTGTCGGGCAGCGCGCGCGTCCGGCCAAGGCATTCCATAAAGCTGTGATCGCCATCCCAGCGCGGGACAACATGAAAGTGAAAATGCGCAGCGATACCGGCGCCGGCGGCTTCACCGATATTGGCGCCGATGTTGAAAGCCGGCGGCTGCGCAATTTGGCGCAGAACGCGCATTGTGCGATTTGTCATTAGCATCAGGTCAGACAGCGTGTCAGCCGCAAGGTCTTCCAGCGACGACTTGTGCGTATAAGGAATGATCATCGTGTGACCATAGGTGTAAGGATAGCGATTTAGCGTTGCGAAAGTATGCGATGAGCGGGCGATCACATGCTGCTCTGCATCGAGTTCCGGCTGAGCGGCGATCTGACAGAAGACGCAGGAGTCGAATCCGTCGCGTTTGCCTTTGATGTACTCCATCCGCCACGGCGCCCATAGCTGGTTCATGTTCGAGCCCTTTAGCATTCGCTCGGATCAGCAACAAAGTGAAGATAGTATTGCGAGCAGCCGGTCAGTCCAGAGTCTTCACGCGTCGCTGAACAATTCTATTCTAGCGGTAAGGCCAGTTCTGTTACAATGCGAAGCGTCGCCTATCGATTGGAAATCAAATGACACTGTCGCAGACTCAGCTCGAAAAGGTTCTGGCGCGCCCTGTTCGGTACTTCGACCAAGTCGATAGCACCAATGATACCGCCAAAGCCTGGCTGGCAGGCGGAGCGCCCGAAGGCGCCGTAGTCATCGCTGGCGAACAGAAGCGCGGACGTGGCCGGCATGGTCGCAGTTGGCATTCGCCGCCAGGCGCCGCGCTGGCGCTTTCCTTGATTCTGAAGCCGCCGGAAGCGCTCCTTCCGCGATTGAACATGGCAGCGACGCTGAGCGTATACGATTTAGCGCAAGCATGCGGCTGCGAAAACGTTTGCATTAAGTGGCCCAATGACATTCTCGTTGACAGCAAGAAGGCGAGTGGAGTTCTGACGGAGGCGGTCTGGGAAGGCGGCAACTTGGTTGGCGCGATCGTCGGCATTGGCGTCAACGTCCGCGTTGACTTCAGCAGAAGCGCCTTGAGCGTCTCCGCTATCAGCCTGGAGGATGCCGTCAAGGGGAGGCTGGAGCGCGTTTGGTTGACAGCATACTTGCTTAGCCGATTCGACCACTGGCACAGCCTCATCGCGACTGCGGCTGTGTTCAGGGAATGGCGAGACCGGCTCAATACACTCAATCAAACCGTCGCGATAGACAATGTAAAGGGCGTCGCTTTCGATGTAAGCCCTGAGGGCGCGCTGCTTATACGGGATGCGAAGGGGCGCGTCCATCAAACGCGCGCGGGCGACCTCGCAGTTTCGTCGCGGGAGAAGGTACGCTAGATGAGCCGGATACACTTCGAATGGAATGTGGAATCGCAGCAGATCGACCGGTCTGACGGCGAAGACCCGGAAGAAAAACGCCGGCGTCGGCGCAGCCTGTTAATCTTGCTGGCGCTCGTTTTTGTGCTGCTTCTGGCAATCGCGCTTACGGTGGCGCTCGTGCGACAGCGGATTCATCAGGTCGAAAGGCAGTTTGAGCAACTGCTCCAAGACACGGTTAAGGCGGAGGTGGCGGCGCTGCGCATCGGCGATCTGAACAGCTTCCTTAAGGTTCAAAGCGCGGACGACGCCAGTTGGGTTAACCGCCAACGCGCGATGTTTCAGCATTACAGCGACTTGAAATCAGACGGCGCCATCCAATTGACCGGCAGCATACTCGCGGCGGAAGTTGATGGCGACCGAGCCCGCGCGCTCGTTCAAGAGAATATCAACGAACTGCCCTACGCTAGGCTCTGGTTTTATCGTCGCGCCGGCGACGGCTGGCAGCATACTGCGCCTGACTTTTCATTCTGGGGAGCGCAAAGCGAGCTCGAGTCAGAAAATGCGGTAATCAGCTATCGAGCAGCCGACAGCGATTTTGCGCGGCAGCTCAGCGATGCCTTGGAAGACTGGCGGCGTCGAGGCTGTGACATTCTCGAATGCGGAAATCTGCCGAAGCTGAGGGTTACCGTCGTTGCCGATGCGACAAGCGAAACAGCCTGGATTGACGAGCGGCAAATGCGACTGCAAATCCGCTCGCCCTATATCGACATCACGCGAGCGGACACACCGTTCGACGGCTGGCTGCAGCTGCAAGTCAGCGCGATGCTCGCCGAGCGTCTCGTCAACGCGCATACAAGTTACCTGGCGCCGACGGAACCCCATGACGCCGTGTTTCTTCGCCAGTCTGCCATCGCCTGGTTGAGCGAGGCATTCACGCGGCTGGACAGCGGCGCCACGCTGATGCGATCCTTGGCCGACAAGTATGGGGCAGACAAGGTTGCGCGGCTGCTCGCTCAAATGACTGCCGCGAGCGACATTTCGATTCTGCAAGAGGCAGTCAATCAGCCATTTGAAAGCGCGGACCTGGATTGGCGTGATTTCGTCGAATGGCGCCTCGCCCTGGAGCAGTCGCTGATCCGGGACAGGAGGGAAAACGACTGGCTAAAGCTCTACGATACATCGGTTGAGAGCGCGCGCGTCGCGGCTTATGGTCGATTCAACGCAGGCGCAAAGGAGCAATCCTATCGCGTCATCGACTTGCTGCATTGGTCAAAGCCCGACGGCGCGCCACAATTGCGCGCCACGGTCCAAGCAACCGGCCTGGGAGGAGCAGCGGAGGAAATCGTCTTGTTCAATTTGGTCGATGGCCTGTGGAAGCGCGCCAGTTAAGGTGAAAGCCGCTGGCTCGGCTGGGGCGCGGGGATCTTAACTGACAGAAACAACGAGCCCGCGAAGGATATCGCAGGCTCGCTTTTACCAAGTCTCATGCTTACCGAATGGAAAGCTATTCGTCGCCCATGCCCAGCGCAGCGTCGCGAATGACGACAAGGAATGCGAGCGCGTGACCGAACATGATGTGTCCAAGCAAGCTAGGACTATCCAGGTTTATCTGCAGCAGTTCTCCGCCCGAAATCGCCGGCATGATGATCAGACCGCCGATGATCCACCAAATCACGCCGTAGATCAACCCGCCTACCGCGATGTTGTACAGCGGACTTCCAAGATCCACATACTGCATGAAAAGCCCCGTATAGAGCGCGCCAATCACCGCACTGATGATGACGTGCAGGATGAAACCTATCAGCGCCGAATCAGAGCCGATCATGCCAGCAACCATGCCCGCCATACCGGGGCCCATCATTGCAGCGTCCTGTTCAACGGCGGTCACCATGCCAGCGTCATCAGTAGTGACGCTAAGGCCGCCCGGCACCATACTCGCACCGATGAAGGCGAGGAAGAGATACCCGGCGATGATGCCTGGTATGATTCCTCTCATAAGTTTATCGCTGTCCATCTTGATTCCTCCTAAGAATGCTAAGAACTGCGAAAGCGATGTGAGATGTAATGACATCTATATATAGGTAAGACTCATAAGAACTTACCCGCTTCAGTTGTCCATAGTATATACAAGTCAATGCTGTCGGGCAAGTAAATCGGGCGACCAATTGTAAAATTCGTACAATTCACGCGCTGAGTCGCGTTCATCAATATGAGCACGGTGAATTCAGTTGACACCCATTGAGAGTTGCGGGCTGCCCAGTGAATGAGTGGAGAAGCGAATAAATCGCGCCCTGTTTCTAGCGGCTGGCGTGGCGCAAAGCGAGCAAAGATGCTAGAATTGAGTCAAATAATTGCGAGGGCGCAACACTTGGCGGCGCCGAGAATTCCTTGGCTGCCGCCACAAGAATCAGTCGCGCCCAAAGCGCGTTTACTGTTAGACAACGTTCGGTTTCAATTGTCGATGGCGCGCTGACGTTTGTCGTTGCGTATCGTTATTAGGCGCTCCCCTGAGAAAGGAGACAAGGCTCGATCTGATCGCTGGTCAGCCTGAGAGTATGGATAGACCTGACTCGACTACATTGGAAGATGGCGACCGCCCCATCGGCACCATCACAATCAATGAGGAGATGCGCGGCAGTTATCTGAATTATGCCATGAGCGTCATCGTTGCCCGCGCCTTGCCGGACGCGCGCGACGGGTTGAAGCCGGTTCATCGCCGAATCCTCTACGCAATGCATGACATGGGTTTGCGCCCCGGCACTTCTTACAAGAAAAGCGCACGCCTGGTCGGCGAAGTATTGGGCAAGTATCACCCGCATGGCGACCAGGCGGTTTATGACGCCATGGCGCGCATGGCGCAGGACTTTTCGCTTCGCTACCCCCTGGTCGATGGACAAGGCAACTTCGGCAGTCAAGATGGCGACAAACCGGCGGCGATGCGTTACACCGAAGCGCGGCTGGCCAATATCGCCAGCGAGATGCTGACCGATATCAACATGAACACGGTGGAGTTCGCCGAAAACTACGATCAAACGCAAGAAGAGCCGACTGTTCTGCCGGCGCGCCTGCCAAACTTGCTGCTGAATGGCGCCAGCGGAATCGCGGTTGGCATGGCGACCAACATCCCGCCGCATAACCTTCGTGAACTCGCCGAAGCGATCATCTACCTGATCGACCACTACAGCGAAATTGACCGGGTGTCGGTCGACGACTTGACGCAATTTATCAAGGGACCTGACTTTCCAACCGGCGCCACCATCGTCGTTGGCGATGAACTGCGGGAAGCCTACGCCAAAGGAAAGGGGCGCGTCGCCGTGCGCTCGGGCCATGAATTAGAAGAACGCGGCGATGGATTCAATATCGTCTTCAATTCGATACCGTACCAGGTAAGCAAGCCCGCCATTATCGAGCGCATCGTGTCGCTGGTGCGCGAGGGACGGATTGAAGCGATTCGCGACCTGCGCGACGAATCGGATCGGCGGGGCATGCGCCTCGTGGTCGAGCTGAAGAGGCACGCGCAACCACAGCGGGTTCTTAACCAACTGTTCAAATTCACGCAACTGCAAAGCGTATACAGCATTCAGATGCTGGCGCTGGTTAACGGCGAGCCGAGAACGCTGCCACTAAAGCGCTGTCTGCAGATTTATGTTGAGCACCGCTACGATGTCATCGTCAGGCGCTCCGAATATGACCTTGAGCGTCAGCGCGCGCGCGCGCGCGTATTGAGCGGATTGCTGAAGGCTGTCGCCAATATCGACGAGGTGATCCGCACAATTCGCAATTCAGAAAACGTTGAAAGCGCCCGCGCGCAGCTGATGGCGAGTTTCGCGCTCGATGAAATCCAAGCCAACGCCATCCTCGATATGCAGCTGCGTCGTTTATCGGCATTGGAGCGGCAAAGGCTGCAAGAAGAATACGACACTGTACTAGCGCGCATAGCGTATTTGGAGGACTTGCTCGCTTCACCGCAAAAGATTCTCGACCTCATTCGGAAAGATGTACAGGAAATCGCGGAGACATACGGCGATGATCGCAAAACTGCCATCACATACGGCAATGTTGACCTTGACGAAGGCGATCTTTACCGCCGCGAGAATGTAGTCATTTCTTTAACCGAAAATGGCTATATCAAGCGGGTGGCGGCGCGTCATTATCGGGCGCAGCGGCGCGGCGGCAAGGGCATGCGGGGCTTCAGGCTGAAGGAAGACGACGCGCTGATGGACGTCTTCTTCGCCTACAGCCACGATACGATTCTGTTCTTCAGCGATCGCGGCAGAGTTTACTCCCGTCTTGCCTATGAAATTGCCGAGACCAAGCGAGACCAGCGCGGGATCCTCATCCAGAGCGTGCTGCCCCTGGAAGGTGAAGAGAAAATAACAGCGCTTCTTGCGCTGCCTGATTCTGCTTTTGAAAGCGACCTGGCCTATTGTGTGATAGCGACGCGTATGGGACGTATCAAGCGGATGCAACTTAGCGAGTATCAACATATTCGTCCCAGCGGTTTGCTTCTTACCCGCCTGCACGACGGCGATTCGGTGGGTTGGGTCAAAGCGACGCGAGGGGATCAACATGTGGTCATGGTATCCGCCGACGGGAAGGGCATTCTGTTTCGAGAAAACGAAGTGCGCGTGATGGGACGCCTTGCGGCCGGTGTACGGGGAATGCGGCTGAGAAAGGGCGATGAGATCGCTGGTATGGATGTTCTTGCCGCAGAGGACAGCCACATCCTCGTTGTCACACGAAATGGTTACGGCAAGCGCACAACAATCGAAGATTACAATCCACAGCGACGATACGGATACGGGGTTATCACCTTGAAACGTACCAAGCGAAAGGGGCCTGTTGTCGCCGTCCGATGCATTAGCGACGCCGACGGAATAATGCTTATATCGCAAAAGGGCGCTGTGATACGCACTGATCTCTCAGAAATATGTGAAAAGGGCCGAAATACAGAAGGCGTAACCGTAATGAATCTCGAGGGCGGAGACGAAGTGGCGGGCATCGCCATCATGAGTGAAGAAGACGCAATTTCCGACCAAAGCGCGAACGGCGATTCGGACCTGTCCGACCAAAACGGCAACAAATGAGCGCCGCGACCGGTCAATGGCGGCTTAGATACGCTACGACTGCGGCAACCGGAAACGAAATAGACGAACTAAAGCCAGGACCAGGTCAGTTGAGTTTCAGCGCAATTGACTGGCTCAAGCCCGCCGTCACAAACATTGCTTGAAGTCTGGCGTCAGCTACTCTTCCTCTGAATCGCGTTCGCCTTCTTCTGCTTCGCCTTCTTCGCCCTCTTCCGCTTCGAGCTCGTCCAACTCTTCTTCCGCGCGCGCCGCAGCCGGCTGGACGATTTTGGCCAGCATCTCGTTGGGATCGTTGTGAACCGTGACATTTTCGCCAAAGGTAAGGTCCCGCACCAATACTTCGGCGCCCATTTCGGTCAAGGTCGAGAGATCAATGAGGATTCGATCACGGATATCGCTGGGGAATACTTCCAAGGTGAGTGAAGATCTGCCAGTAATCAAGATGCCTTCGCGCGCGGCGACAACCGGGCTTTCGCCGTCCATTATGATCGGAACTTCGACGCTAATGCGCTGCGTCTGATCAACAGCAAGAAAATCCACGTGCAAAATATCGCCGCGCACAACATCCCGCTGCACTTCGCGCGCCAACGATGGAAGACTATCGCCATTCACCACAATGTCGATCAAATTTGTGCCACCTGCGTTCATCAGTGTCACTTCCACCGCCCGATACGGAAACTGCACGCTGATGGGGTCGATCGATGGCCCATAGACGACTCCTGGTACAAAGCCCTCACGCCGCAATTGACGGTTCCGTTTGCCCTGCGCCTGCCGCACCTCGGCGGCAAGTTCAAATTCTGCCATGTCGTGACACTCCTCGAAACTCGCTCGTCGAAACAGCAGGTTTGCGCTCGCAAGCGAAATCTCACCTTTACAAAGTCGGCTAATTTTAGTCGCGCCCTAAGCCGTGGTCAATAGCGTAGACTCGAAACCGCCCACCAAGTCGTGGACGGTCAATTCGTAAGCGGGTAACGGGACTCGAACCCGTGACCTTCTGCTTGGGAAGCAGGCGCTCTACCAACTGAGCTATACCCGCAAACTCCGATTATTGTAGATTGGCGCAGCGACGCTGTCAAGTTTCCCGCTAGCGAACAGCGGTCGCGCCTCGGGGAGAAAGGCTCAACAGCATTGGTCGCTCGCCGCTGCTTCCGTTTTCGCACAATTATGATATCATTCGGCGTCCTTTGTCTGCTTTGATCGGATTTCCCTGGTCTGCTTTTCTCAAACAGCATGCGATTACTGCCAAGAGCGAGTAAAGCGAGCGGCTCAAAACCGCATTTGTAAAGCTGGCAATGTTCAGCATTTGGAAGCAGAATGAGACTGCAACTGTCAGTTCTGCTTCTGAGTCGGCAATGAATCATGGAGTTATCCAGCGGACAATGACCGAAACTGGCGACAGGCCAAATCGGAAACTCAGAATCCTCATCATTCTTTTGTATTACCATCCGCATGCGACGGGCTTGACCCACTACGTTCGCATGCTGGCGGAGGAGCTTGTGAGCCGCGGACACGCCGTTACTGTCGTCGCTTCCGCGCATAGTCGAGAGCTTCCAATCGGCGAATCCACACTCAATGGCGTCCGCGTTGTACGGCTCTGGGCGCCTATCGCCCTCAGCCGGGGTCGCATCATGCCAAGCTATCCTTGGGCAATCAACAGACTTCTGCGCGAGCACGATGTTGTAAACATTCACATTCCACTGCTGGAAACGGCGTTGGTTGCGTTTCTGGCGGGCATGGCCGGCGTTCAAATCATTCCGACGCATCACGGCGACCTGATCTTGCCTAAGAGTCTCATCAACAACATCATCACTAGAATCATGTTTGCTTTCTACAAGTACATGGCAAAGCGCGCGCCCTGCATCATTGGCTTGAGCGACGACTATGCCGACAACTCCTACTATTTGCTGCCCTTCCGCGACAAAGTCCGCATCATTTATCCGCCAATGGTGATTCCCGAACCAGATCCGGCCGGCGCCCAAAAGCTGCGCGAACAACTTCAGGTGGATGGCGGCCCGCTCATCGGGTACGTTGGTCGATTTGTGCAAGAGAAGCGACCAGACCTTCTCATACGATCGTTGAAGGTGATAAATGAAAAGCACCCAAACGCGCGGATTGTATTCGCCGGCGAATACGATATCAGTTATGAAGGAACATGGCAGCGGCATCAGGATCTTGTGGGGGAGTATAAATCGCAGCTCCTTTTCCTCGGTCTCATCCGAGACAAGCAAGAACTGGCGAACTTTTACGCCGCCTGCGATGTGATCGTCATGCCGAGCGACAGCGACTGTTTCCCATTGGTGCAAGGTGAAGCCATGCTATGCGGCACGCCGGTGGTTATGACAGATATCGCTGGCGGACGCGTGGCGGTGACCGTAACCGGCATGGGCAAGCTGGCCAAACCGGGCGACCACCGCTCGATCGGAGAAACTACATTAGCGGTACTGGACGACCTCGATCGCTATTCGAAGCCGCGAGATTACATCCGAGGAATCTTCTCGTTTGAAGAAACTGTGAACCGATACGAATCGATACTTCGCGAATACGCCAAGAAGTGACTGCCGCGGGGATCAATGCGATGCGCAGCCGAGCCAGTCGGGAGTAGCTGTGGTCGATCCAGACACGATCGAATATATGACGCGCAATGAAGCCGACATGGCTTTCAAACGGCGGGTCAAGACCATTTTCGATTTCGTAAATCCCGACGATGATATGCGCATTCTCGATTTGCCTTGTGGGCGCGGCTTTTATCTGAACATGTTTCACTATGTCAGCAAATGCGAGCTGGTTGGCGCCGACCTGGATTGGAGCGTGGTCAAGACGGCGATGCAAGAATTGGGGCATTTGGCCAATATACATATTCATCATGCCAGCATCTATTCGATGCCCTATCCGCGCGCTTCTTTCGACGCCGTCATTCTTTCAGAGATACTCGAACATATCGGCGATGATGCGCGCGGACTCAAGGAAGCCTATCGCGTGCTGAAGCCGGGCGGCGTACTGGCGGTAACGGTGCCCAACGCAAATTACCCGTTTTGGTGGGATCCAATCAACAGAGTATTGGAAGGGATGCTCAATCGGCGCATTCAGCACGGTCCACTCGCCGGGATATGGGCCAATCATGTTCGGCTCTATACACCGATCCAACTTCGCAACGCGGTGGAAAACGCTGGTTTCGAGGTTGAAGAGGAGCGAGCCCTGACGCATTACTGCTTTCCGTTTATCCATAACCTGGTTTACGGACTTGGGAAACCGCTTCTGGAGTCCGGAGTATTGTCCACATCAATGCAATCAGTTGCCGACCGACATGACTTCCACGCGAACGGCGCAAGGTTCAATCCAATCAGGCTAGGTGTTGCGCTTTTCAACGCGTTTGACCGCAAGAACGGCGCCAGTGAGCCGCCGGAAAGAGCGACGGTGAACCTCGCGCTAAAGGGTCGAAAACCTTATGCCTAGCGACCAGCCCGAAGCCCAGCGCAACCCGCAGGATGACGGAGACCTCGTCGACGACAGCGCATCGTCGCCTGCATCTTCCGCCACTGAGATAGATGTAGGTTCGTCTGGCGCGGAAGCTGCCAGCCATCACGGCGAGGGCGCGACTTCTAATGTGTTGCGGCCGATCGACGATCTGATGCTTAGCGAACTTATCAGCCGTTGGCTGATTGCGCCCCGCCCAACCTGGCGCAGGCTGCTGCTTATGATGAGGCAATATCCAACCCGGACCAGTGATCGCGCGCCGTATGCAAGGCTTTCCCCGTCGCCGTCCGAATCGCTGGCGTCAAATGACGACGCATTCGCATCGCTTCGCGCCTTGCCGCATAAGCTGCGACAGGTCGCCACCATGCAATTGCTGCTTGGTGGGGCAGCGATCGTTTGCGCTATAAGCGGCAGCGCCATTGCGCGCGGTACGGAAACTGTTCCTCGCGCTGGCGGTTATTCGCTGAGCGTCGCCGCGCCATTTCTGTGGTTGGGGTTTCTAATTTGGCTCGGCGCGGAAACATTGGGGAACTGGTCGCAGTTGGTTCGCCATTGGCGAAGCCTCGATCGCGGCGCTCGCTTGCGCTGGGCGGCGCGAGCAATATGCATCGTACTCTGGATCTTCGCCTTGCACACCTTCACCGCGTCAATGACTGCTCCTCGTGAAAGCGCCACCGCGCTAGCGCTGACGGCATTGGGGCATCTGGCGGCCGGCGGCATCATTTGGCTCGTGATCGAAATTGTCTACCGGCGAGCGCGCCCAAGCGCTGGCGCGCGGACCGAAGATTCGTCGAAAGCGCTGGAACGTCAGCCCATACGCCCTCCCATTGCCGCGGACATCAGCCGGCGGCGCAAACTAATGGTTGCCCTCGCGGGATTGTGCAGCCTCGTCGTATGGATAAATACAAGCGGCAATCGCATTGAGCCGCCAATTATCCTGTTGTGGTTGGCTAGCGCCGCGCTCTGGGGTTTCGTCTTCGCGCCGCTTCGCTGGAATGTTTTCGATTGGGCGAGCGGCAGAATTGACGCCATACGGAGATTTCACTGGCGCGATCATCGCTCAGCGATCATCGCCTTCGCGCTGATCATGACGCTTGGCGCAGCCTTCCGCTTCAACATGTTGGACGCCTATCCGCCGCAGATGTACAGCGACCTGGTCGAAAAGATCCAAGACGCCTACAAGATCTATCACTTCGGCGACTATCGCATCTTTTTCGATAATATCGGCGGCCGAGAACCCCTGCACTTTTATCTGCTTTCCATTTTGGCGAGCCAGCCAGGTATGCAATTCAATCACTTTGCGCTCAAGCTGATGTCGGCGCTTGAGAGCATGATCACCCTGCCGATTGTATTCTGGCTGGGGGTCGAAGTTGCGGGAAAACGCCGCCGAAAGATCGGCCTGCTCCTGGGATTGCTGGCCGCGGGACTGGTAGCGGCGAGCTTCTGGCATGCGGCGATTGGCCGGCAAGGCATGCGCATTAGCCTCGCTCCTCTTTTCTCGGCTTTAACCGCGGTCTATCTGGCGCGCGCATTGCGCGGCAATCAGCGGTCGGATTATGTGAAAGCTGGAATAGCCTTGGGCTTCGGCTTGCTAGGATATCAAGCCGTCCGCATGCTGCCGCTCGCGGCTGTTGGAGGCGTACTGTTCGCGGTCGCGCTTGCGGGCAGAACAATGCGCATACGGCTGAGCTATCTGCTAAATCTGGCAGTCTTGGCTTTTGTCGCGTTTATGGTTTTTCTGCCCTTGTTTCACTACTGGACGGAAGAGCCGGAAAGCTATATGCGCCGTGCCAATACACGCATATTTGGCGACCTGCCAACCGCGGACGAAGATCAGGTGTCTTTTCTCATCGAGAGCGTTCCAGTCCTGCTCAACAATATCAGAAAGACCGCTCTTGTTTTTCACTTTTACGGCGACAGCAGTTGGGTCAGCGGTTTGGGCAATAAGCCAGCGATGGATCCGGTGACCGCTGGCTTCATGGTGCTCGGCTTTGGCGCCTGGCTGGCGCTTATCGTAAAGACTCGCGATCCAACGATAGTCTTCGCGCCCATCTACCTATTTGCCACGCTATTGCCTACGGCGCTTGCGATCTCGTATCCGATTGAGGTGCCCAGCTTCATCCGCGCTAGCGGCGCTATCCCGCCGAGTTATCTGATTGCGGCGCTTCCCGTCGCGATCTTTTGCTTGCGCCTGTGTAAGACAATCTCGGGGCGCTTAGGTCATGCGCTCGCCGCCTTATTCGCGGCAGCCGTTCTGCTCGCTGCCAATCATTACAACGCAAACTTGTACTTTGGCGAATTCACCGACAACTACCTGCGCTCGTCGCATCCCCAAGCGCAGGCTGGCCGGCTCCTGAAAGGGTTCGCCGAGAGCGATGGCGCCTTCGGCAATGCCTTTATTCTGGCGTCTCCTCACTGGTGGGATATCCGCGCGATCGGGATCGAAGCGGACGTAATGTTTTGGGACAGCGGAGGCGATGTTGCCACTGTACCGAAGTTGTTGAGCCGTGGCTTAAGAAGAGACGGCCAGTTTCGCCTCGATCCTGAGCGAGACTTGCTTTTCTTTTACGCGCGCGACAATGCGGACGCGCTGCCACTACTCAGCGAGTGGTTCCCCGCGGGGAGGCAAATGGAGATAAAAGCGCAGCCGGCTCATAAGTCATTCTATATTTTCCGCGCGCCCGGCTTGGGAGCGGACGGTTTGCAGCAATTCCTTGAGGAAAATGCGCCGGCTTAAGCGTCATTTCTGTAATAGAGACCGCCATAACATGAGCAAATTGCCGTATCAAAAGACGGGACGCGGATAAATGTGGAAAAAGGTTGTAGCTGCATTTCTTCTCGTCATCATTCTCGTTTACGGCGGGGCTTTGCGCTTCGTCGGTCAGAATTGGGATGATTTCTCGCATACCCATCCCGATGAGCTTTTTCTCACGTTGCTGGTCCTGCCAAATCTCGGTGGCAGCAATACATATACCGCGGACGAAGCGCGCTTTCCCCAGCAGATTATCCTGGTTCCGCGCGATTCGACTGGTGTTCGCAGCCTTGACGACATTATCAATCAGCCTGCTATCCAGTTGGGCGCTGTCCGCGATACCTTAGCGGCGGAAGCCAGCCGGTGGCTTGTACAGGAGGAGCGCATCCATGACTTTGACGATTTTGAATCGGCAATCGATGCCTTGTTTGCGCGCCACATTGATGCGTTAATAGCAGGCCGATTCCTGGTTCCCGACTTAGACACGGTCTCCATCGCGGCAACGCTGCCTTCTGTAGATCTTCAGGACTTGCGCTGCCGCCATTACCATCCCGCGTCTCGCGGCCTCGGCGGATATTTTGACACGCGCTGCTCGCCGCTAAATCCCCACAACGCCGGGCACGGCTACTTCGTTTACGGTACTTTTCCGCTGCTCTTGGCGCACGTCGGGAGCGAATTCATCCGCGCCGCAACTGACGCAGGATTGCCGCTCTTTGACTTTCAGGGCGGCCAACTGGTCTGGCGCGGATTCTCGATGATTTTCGACATCCTCAGCATCCTCGTAATCTTCGCCATCGGCGCGCGCATCCACAATCGCTGGGTGGGTCTTATGGCGGCCGCATTCTACGCCGCCGCCCCGCTTGCGATTCAGAAGGCGCATTTCGGCACCGTCAACGCAATCGCATCTTTCTTCGTCATTCTGGCGCTCTATTGCGCCGTTAGGGCGCAGCAACGCGGCCGGCTGGCGCTATACTTCCTCTTCGGAATTGCCTGCGGAACGGCAGTCGCCAGCCGCATCAACCTGGCGCCGCTGGCCGGCGTGATCGTCGTATCCGCGGCTTTTCAGGCTATGCCGGCTTTTGACGCGCGTCTCAGCCGCAATCAGCGCCAGTCTATCATCATCCGCCAACTGGCGGGCTTGCTCGTGGCCGGCATTGGCGCCTTCCTCGCTTTCCGCATCCTCAATCCTTACGCCTTTGCAGGTCCGGGTTTGTTCGGTCTGTTGCCGAATGAACGGTGGATCGCCAACCTGGCCGAGGCCGGTCGCGGCGCCGCCGGCCATCAGGACGCCCCGCCGAATTGGCAGTGGGTGGCGCGCTCGCCCCTCGTCTATATCACGCGCGACTTGCTGTTCTGGGGCATGGGTTTGAGCTTTGGCGCACTCGGCTGGTTTGGCTGGGCTTGGTCGGTATATCGCATATTGCGCAATCGGCTGTTTGCGACCGAAAATCTGGCGCTGATCGTCTGGATCGGCGGCTATATGTTATGGATGGGTCGGCTTTGGCCAATGACAATGCGCTATTTTTTGCCCTTATATGGCGCTTTGGCGGTAACGGCGGGCTGGTGCCTTTATGAAATGTTCCGCCGCGCCAGAGCCGGCAGGGCTAGCTATTCCCACGCTTCCTTGCTCCTCGTCAGCTTCGGATTAGCCTTCGCCGCAATTGGCGGTTTTCAAGTCATCAATGGCGTAGCCGACACGACGGCGATCAGCGCGCTCGTCCTTGCGGTTGTACTGCTGGTCAGCGCTGTCCTTCCACCGGCGCGGAAGCATCGCCCGACGATTCTGGCGGCATTCGCCCTCGCGTTCGCCCTCCTTTGGGGGCTGATGTTCGCCAATATCTATCGTCACCAGACGACGCTTGTCCAGTCATCTCGATATATATTCGAGCGCATAGCGGGCGACTTTGCGCTGGAGATTGAAGGCGCCGATGACCGCGCGCCCCTGATCAATATCGCCTTCGCTGATACGGGCCTCCGCTATCCCAACCTTTCGGGCTCGCCTTTTGACCAAGCGACGACATACAAGGAAAATGAGGCGCAGCGCGTCAGTTTTGTCGCGCCTGCAAGCGGCAATGTCAGGTCGGTATTCGCGCCGCATCTTGGCGATCCCATGGATGACGAACAGCTGGAAGAAATCATCATCCGAATCTACAAGGCGGGCGATAGCGCGCCACTTGCCGAAGCGAACCTGACCGCCAACCTCAAGCGCGAGGAGCATCCTCTCGGCTCGTCATATCGCATTCCCTTTGTCGAAGCGCTTCAAGTAGAAGAGGGGGGCAGCTACGAGTTCGAGGTATTCGTCGCGGCCGGGAGCGGCGATGTAATTGGCTCCGGATCCGTTGTGCTCACCGAAGGCAACTGGGACAACCGCGCGACCGGCATCAGAACCTGCGACTTGCCGGACGGCTTAACATTGGCCGACGATCCGCCATCCGGCTTGGTCAGTTCTGAAGACTGCGGCGGCGCCCAGGCTTTCTACCGCCTCGTCAACGCTCAGGACCAGATCATGTCCTATCCCGTGGACAATCAGGTCAAATACGAGGACATCCTGCGTACGCTCGATATCGGCGATTATCTGACGATCGCCAGCAATCGCTTTTACGATTCAGAGCCGCGAAATCCCATGCGCTGGCCCCTGACCACACTCTATTATGACAAGCTCTTCGCCGGTGAACTGGGTTACGAGTTAATCGCCGTTTTTGATGAAACATTCGAATTCGGTCCCTGGCGCGTCTCCGATCAGCACCTGCCCATCTATGATTCGCCGGCATGGCTAAACGAGCTGGAAGCCGATGAAGCCTTCCACGTCTATGACCATCCCGCGGTATTCATCTTTCGCAAATCGCCGAACTATTCGCGCGCCAAGGTGGAAGCGACGCTCGCCAAAGCCTCGTTGAGACAAGCGCACGAACTGGAGAACCGGGAAGACGAAGCCCAGCTGCTTGGCGTCTTTTACTGGACTTCGCTCGAAGCGGATCTGGCGCCAACAGCGCTGACCTTCCCGCCCGAAGATTATGAAAGGCAGAAAGCTGGCGGAACCTGGTCCGATCGTTTCTTCAGCGACAGCCTCATCAATACGAACCAGTTCGCTGGCGTACTTGTCTGGTACGCGACTATCGCCGTGTTCGGCGCGCTCGCCTTCCCCCTGGTTTATTCGCTTTTTCCGAACATGGCCGATGGTGGCTACAGCGTATCCAAACTGGTCGGGATGCTGCTGGTCGCCTGGTTCGCCTGGGCGGTTTCCAGCTTGAAGATTCCCATTTGGTCGCAAGGCGGCGTTCTGTTCTCGCTGGCGCTACTCGCGACGTTGAGCGCGTTTATGGGCTTCCGCAGTAGAGTTCTCCTGCTGGCTTTCCTGCGCAAGCATTGGAGACGGCTCGCCTGGATTGAGCTTATTGGCATCATCGCCTTTGCCCTAATGATTTTTGTGCGCTTGACCAACCCTGATCTTTGGCATCCATTTAAGGGTGGCGAAAAACCGATGGATTTCGCCTACCTGAACGGCGTCTTGCGCAGCACAACATTCCCGCCAATCGATCCCTGGTTCTCCGGCGGCTTCATCAATTATTACTATTTTGGATATGTGCTGCTCGGGGCGCCTGCGCTCTTGCTCGGTGTGATGCCCGCCTTCGCCTACAATCTTATGATCCCGACGATCTTCAGTCTTACGGGCTTAGGCGCATTCGCCGCCGCCTTTAACGTCGGTTCGCTTTGGCGCGACCGGCAGGAGCGCGAACCAAAGCCTGAACCCGCTGTCAGGCGCAAGCTCGGCAACCCTTGGGTCGCGGGCGTCATGGCGCTGATACTATGCGTTGCGCTTGGCAACCTTGATACAGTTCGCGTATTGGGAAACGGCATTGCAAGTTTGGGTGGATACAGAACCCCGCTGGGATTGGAGCAATTCCTTATCAGCGAGTATGTTGACGCTAACGACGGCGAAGCGCCGGCAGATGTTCGCGCCGAAATCGCGCAGCGGGCGGAAGCCTGGCATCCCTGGGACAGCCTGCGTTACGAAATCCACAATTCCCTTTCGCTGGTCGGCGGCATGGCGCGCGGCATCGGACGGGCGCTGCAGGGCGAATCGCTTCCAATTCGCAGCGATCGCTGGTATTGGGGACCATCGCGCGTGATAGCGGAGACGCCGGGGGTTGGCGGCGGCGCCATCACCGAAATGCCCTTCTTCACCTTCCTTTATGGCGATCTTCACGCCCATATGATCAGCATGCCCTTGATCTTATTGGCGGCGCTCTCCGTCTTCAACGAACTGGCGCAAGCCGAGCATGATTCACGTCGGCGCCTGGAGAGAATTCTGGCCCTGGCGCTGGGCGCGCTGACAATCGGCGTGCTGCGCGCGACCAATACCTGGGACTGGCCCACCATGACGCTCTTCGCTGTCGCGGGCCTCAGTTACGCCTGGTGGCTGCGCTGGCGCGAGACGCTCCGCCCTATTGCCGATCTGCGCTTTCATGCTCGACTGCTCGGCGTTCTAATCGCTTTGGCCGCCCTCGCGACGCTCTTGATGCCTACATTAGGCGCGAGTCTGGATAGCCTGTCTCCGTCAGTTACTACCCTTGTTCAGGTCTTTCCCATCGCTGGCGCGGCGCTGTATGGCTTATACCTTGGCGCGCGTTTCTGGCTAACGCGCCTGTCCGCGCTGGAGCTGCTGGCGCAAATTGGCGGATTCCTCGCGCTGAATTTCGCCTTCGCCCTGCCCTATACATCGTGGTACGCCGCCACTTACAACAGCGTCAGACTTTGGGACGGGGGCAAAACTCCGCTTTGGGCCTATTTCGATATTCACGGGCTATTCTTATTCCTGATCGTATCGCTCTTGTTATGGGAAACGGCATACTGGCTGCGCGCCACGAGCGTCCGCGCGCTCATTGAAAACCAGCAGCTTGCGAAAACTGCCGCGCTCGCCTGCCTGCTCTCGGGCCTGCTTGCGATCGGCATGACGCTCGCGGACTACCAGGTCGCGCTGCTCGTTATCCCGCTGGTAACGTGGATCGCCCTGCTATACTTCCGGCCGCGCCAGTCGCTAGCTATGCGCTTTACGCTCGTACTGATCGGCTTGGCGCTCTCGCTGACGCTCGGTGTGGAAATCATCGTCATCGACGGCGATATCGGCCGGCAAAACACGGTATTCAAATTCTATATGCAGGTGTGGCTGCTCCTTAGCATTGCCGGCGGCATCGCCTTCGCTTGCCTGCTGCAGGCATCCAAGACATTTAGCAGAAACCTGCGTATCTTATGGTATACACCTTGCGCCACGCTGCTTTTCATCGCCGCCTTGTTTCCGATTATGGGAACTCGGGGACGCTCCTTCGACCGCATGGCGCCTGACTTGCCGCTGACCCTGGATGGTTTGGAATATATGACACAGTCGAGCCACTATGAAGACTCGCCACAGACGGGAAAGGCGAGCTGGATAGATCTCTCGGTAGACCATAAGCTGATACGCTGGCTGCAGGAAAACGTCATCGGTTCGCCCGTGATCATTGAGGGCCGGCGCCGACCAAGCGAGTATCAGTGGAATGGCCGCATATCCATCAGCACCGGGCTGCCATCGGTACTCGGCTGGAATTTCCATCAGCGGCAGCAGCGCACCATTTATCCGATGCCGCGCTGGGTGGAACAGCGCGAAGAAAACATCCAGCACTTTTACAATACCGCGGAAATTGACATCGCCGTCGACATCATTCATCACTTCGATATCAAATACATTATCAGAAGCGGTCTGGAAGAAGTGCAATCAACAGAAGAAGGCTTGGAGAAGTTCGACCGCATGCTGGATGCGGACTTGCTCAAGGTCGCTTTCTTGACCGAAGGCGGCATGATCTACGAAGTTGATGAGGCTGAGATATTCGAGTACCTGGAGGTTCGATACCGATGACGCTTCTGCTGGACTGGCTTTCTCGCGAAGGGCATATTGTCTTCAGTTGGTGGCTCTGGATCACGATGGCCGGCGTCGCGGCATTTCCGCTGTGTTTGCGCCTGCTGCGCGCATTGCCGGACAGAGGCTACACACTGGCTCGCGCGCTAGGCATGCTGTTGGCGACATCTGTCTTCTGGCTACTGACCAGCTTTGGCTTTCTCGACAATTCAGCCGGCAGCATCGTTCTGTCTTGGCTGCTGCTCCTGATCTTTTCTTTATTGGCTTATCAGCGCTTCGCCGATGAAAATGAAGTCGCGGCATGGTGGCGAGAGAACCGCGCGCTTGTCTTGACTGCCGAATTGCTTTTCGTCATTCTGTTTTTCGGCTGGGCGCTTTTCCGCGCCCACCAAAACGACCTCAGCGGCACCGAGAAACCGATGGAATTGGCTTTCTTCAGCGCGGCGCAGCGAAGCGGCGCCTTTCCTCCGAACGACCCTTGGATGTCTGGTTACGCCATCAGCTACTACTACATGGGCTATATCATGTGGTCGGCGCTCTCCACGCTCAGCGGCATTGGCAGCGCCATCGGATTCAACTTGACTGTCGCCTCGCTCTTCGCCCTCAGCGGATTGACCGCATTCGGCGTCGCCTACAATCTGGCGCGATCGCGGATGCGTGTTTCCGTAAAACACATTCGCAGCGCGGCATCGCGCCGGGCTGCAATCGCCGTCGGAATGCTGGCAATGGCGCTGCTGATTTTGGTCGGCAATTTCCAGATGGCAATCATCGAGGCCCCCTATCAAGCGCGAGCGGCGACGGGAAGCTACCTCGAATACTGGGGAACGCAGGCGCGCTCCAACTTTAGCGAAGGCGCCTATCAACAGAATCCAGATGCCAGCCTCACCCTGCATTCCGCCAGCTGGGACTATTGGTGGTGGTTCCGCGCCAGCCGCGTGGTAACGGATTATGATTTGGACGGCAACCCGATCGGCACCCAACCCATCGGCGAGTTCCCCGCCTTCAGTTTCATCCTCGGGGACAATCATCCGCATGTGCTCGCCCTTCCTTTCGTTGTGATGGCGATTGGCATGATGCTGAATTTGACGCTCAATCGCCGCAGACCCGCAAACGATGATATCCTGCTGTATGGCCTGTCGATCGGGAGCCTGACATTCCTTAATGCCTGGGATGGTCCCATCTATCTTTGTGGCTTCGTCGGCGCCGAGGCGCTGCGGCGACTCATGACAAGCGAAGGCGGCAAGCTGACCGGTGGAGACTGGATTGGCCTCGTTCGCTTTGGCGCGTCGCTGGCATTGATTGCGCTTATCGCCTACCTGCCGTATTTCGTCGGCTTTCGATCGCAGGCAGGCGGCTTGCTGCCGAACTTGCTGCATCAGACGCAGTTTCGCCGCTTCTTCATCATGTTTGGTCCGCTGATCGCGCCAGTAGGCGCTTATCTGCTGGTCGAGCTTTGGCGAGGTCGGCTCGCTCGCAGGTTGAATTGGCGTCTGGCTCTGCGCGCTGGCGGGATGTTATTGCTTGCGCTGGCGGGTTTAATGATTCTTCTCGGCTTATTCATCGCGTTGAGCAATCCAGAAATGACGGTTATAGGCAACGTGGTCGTCGCGCCCGAGGAAGCTGGCGAACTGATTGGCCGGTTGATTCAACGCCGGATCGACTTCGGTCTGACATCGATCATCTTGTTGCTGGGAATCGTCATGGTATTGGCGCGGATTTTCCCAGCGCGAGATCAGGCGCAAGTCGACGGCGAAGTAGCGATCACCTGGGTCAAGTATCCCAGCGCGACTGGATTTGTACTGCTGCTGATCGGCATGGGTCTCGTCCTCACGCTGTTCCCTGAATTCTTGTATTTGAAAGACAACTTCGGCGTTCGGATCAACACAGTTTTCAAGTTCTATTATCAGGCTTGGGTCTTGTGGAGCATTGCCGGCGCCTACGCTGTGTACAGCATCATGGCTGACGCCAGACTGCCCTTGCCACATTTCGCGCTCCGTCTGGGATTCGCTGTTATAGTCGCGCTGAGCATGGGGACGGGCCTGGTCTACACGGTTGAAAGTTTTTACCACCGGTCGCAAGTCGAAACGGGACGCCATCGGTCTATCCATACCGCCCGTTACGCCGCGCCAGCCGAATGGGACAAAGCCGTTCGACGGGTCGCCGAGGGACAATGGGTGGAGCCGGGCGCTATACTTTTCTCAAGAGCCAGCCTAATCGAGGCAACGGAATCCGACCTGATTCGAGCCAATCACGCGGGCATCGTCGTTTTTCAAGACGATGCCTTGACCATTGAAGAGAGGCTAAGCCTTAACGGCGCTGATGGCTTGCTGAACGCTGATGACCTAAATGCAATTGAGTGTTTGAGCGAGTTGGTCGGGCGCGCCGATGCCGTTGTCGCCGAGGCGGTTGGCGATCCCTATCGCATTGAATACGGGCGCGTCGGCACGCTTACAGGAATCCCCATCGTACTCGGTTGGGAGAATCACGAGCGGCAATGGCGTGGCAATACGTACGCGTCCATCGCCGGATCGCGGCATGCGGATATGAAGCGGCTTTACACCGCCGCCGACATGAACGAAGTTGATGATATCATCAAGCGATATGGAATAAACTATATACTGTATGGCGCTTCAGAGCGTCAAAAATACGGCGAGTTGGGCGAAGACAAGTTTCTTAATCGGCTGCCGGTCGGCTGTCAATCGGGGCGATCGCGGGTTTATTTCGTCCGTAATCACTAAGCCACCAAGTAAACCGACCAACTGACGAGTTGTATAGGGAAAACCAGACCGCTTGGAAACAAACGGCACACTAACGCAAGCCATACCGGAGCGAGTTGATTCTCGCGACCGCGCTGCCAGCGAAGCAATTGAGCGAACTGTCTCCGTCGAAGCGCTGGCTTATATTGCTTTGGCGTTGCTGTCGCTGATGCTGCGAATAAGTGACCTGGACATTGTGCCACTTACGGATTACGAGGCGGAAGGCGCGCTGCATGCCTGGCATACCATCGAAGACGATGCGCCCGGCGCGTTCAAGGCGTCAAGCAGCCCGCTGACCCATGTGTCTCAACTGATGCTGTTTTCGCTTTTGGGCGCGAACGAGTTTTCAGCGCGACTCGGCGCGGCGATTGCCGGCGTCGCCCTCGCCCTGACGCCACTATTGTTCCGCGAGAGCCTGGGACGAACGCGAACCTTTGTCTGGGCGGCGCTGCTTGCGCTGCTGACCGTCCCAATCGTGTCGTCGCGAACAGCCGATGGCACAATCTTTATGATGCTCTTTACGATTCTGGCGATATGGATGATACGGCGCTATTGGTACTTGCGGCGGCTCAGCGACGCATCGCGGGCGATCGCTTTCATCACCTTCATGCTGCTGTTGTCCAGTCCGTCCGGCATTCCCCTATTAGTGGTCTTGATGGGGGCTGGCTGGCTTGCCGTTTGGCGGACGGCAATCAGCGCGCCGCAGCGCCTCAATCTACCGGGCGACGATATCTTGCAGCTGGCGGTGAAGCGTCTGCGAGACTTTCCAATGGCGAGAGCCGCTGTCGCGCCTTTTCTGCTGGTCGTTCTCACATCGACCGTCTTTATGCTGAATCCGGCCGGTTTTAGTACGGTGAGCGCGCTCCTCAACGGGGCATTTGCCGGCATCACGCAAAGCAGCAGCGCTGACGGAACAAGACTCGGCTTCATCGCCATTTTCACTTATGAGCCGCTGCTGATCATTTATGCGCTGGGCGGCGCCTGGCTGCTGTGGAAGAAGGGCGATGTTACTTATATCGACCGCTTCGCCGCTGCCTGGGCCGCTATCGGCGCGCTCGGCTTACTGCTTTACCCCGGCGCCAGAGCTACCGATGCGATGTGGGTCGTCGTCCCGCTTGCCATGCTGGCGAGTTATGGCATCACGCAACTGATGATTAATCGACGGGTTGTCCTTCTATGGTCGCAGAATGACGACGAAGAAGATGACAGCGCGCTCTATGCGCCGCGCTACCGCTGGGTGAAATGGGCGATTTCCGCCGGCGTGTTTATGTTTCTGCTGATCCTCTCGGTGCAATTTATGCAAGTCGCCCGGCTGATGACGCAGCTTCCAATCGACACGAATTTCGCTGAGCTGTTTCCCCTCTTGCTCGAACCATCGCAGACGCGCCTGCTGCATGGGATTGGTTTGCTGCTGATTACGGCGATGGTCGTCACTGTCGTATTTCTGCTTACCGCCAATTTCTGGGGTTTGGGCACCTGCCTGCAAGGCGTCGGACTAGGCTTTCTGTGGATGATGCTGCTGTCTGGCATCGGCGGCGCCTGGAACGGCTCCGTGGAAAACGGCGAAGATCGGGGCGATCTGTGGCGGCAGCGCCTAATCGCGGAAGACGCCCGCCTCTTGCGCGAAACGTTAATTGATTTGGCCGATCGCGATACTGCTGGCTTTCCTACCCTCGAGCTGATCATCGTGATCGACGCGGAAGGCGTCATTCGCAATGACGGAGTGATCGCCTGGCTTGCGCGCGACTTTCCCAATGCTCGCTTCGTAAACAAAGCGGAAGCAGCGGCGCGCGCGCAAATCGTATTGACCGCGCAAAGTGATGAATTGGCGAAGACGCTGGATGGCGATTATGTCGGTCAGCGATTTCTGCTGCGCCGGAACTGGTCGCTTGCTCAGTTGAGGCTCTGGGACTTGCCCGCCTGGTGGACCCTGGGCCGGCTGCGCGAGGAGAACTTGAAAGAAGAACATATCGCGCTCTGGCTGCGGCAAGACGTCTATGACGGAATTCCCGTCGACCAGCGCCCCGACTAGTGAGGATGTTCGCGGTACAATGTGTAGATGAGGGAGTGTCCATGGAGCGTCCGCCACGGGAATGCAAACATGAATGACTACCGAAGGCAAAGCCACGCGGAAATCGATGCGATTATTGCGCGCGCCCTCGCTGGCGACCAGGCTGGTTATGCCGAGCTGTATGACCGATACGGCGCGGGGCTATACCGGCTCTGTTACAGCCTGCTGATGAATGAACAGGACGCCGAAGATATATTGCAGGAATCCTTTCTTTATGCCTTCAAGAACCTCCAGCGCTTTGATTCTGGCAAGGCTTCATTGAAGACCTGGTTATATACCATCGCAGTGAGCCGCTGCCGAAACACCTATCGCCGCAAGCGATTTCTCACAGTTGATATTTCCCAACGGCTGGGCTTGGAGTTAAAAGCGCCACCGGCGGAAGCGCCGGAAGCAGCAATCATACGCCGCGACGCCGAGGAGTCCATCTCGCGCGCGCTGCTGGATCTGTCGCCGAGGCTGCGCGAAGCGATCGTGCTGCGCTATGGACAAGGCATGACTTATCGTGAAATCTCCGAAGTGATGGGCTGCCCGCAAAAGACAGCCGAGAGTCGGGTGCGTCTTGGTCATCAACGCCTGAAGCAATCATTGCAGCCGGTGGGCGCTGGTTTGTTGGAAGAACTCTTGAGAGTGCACTAGACTTCGCAGTGAGGCGCAAAAGCTAGAATGATTCGATTCAAGCATCGTTATTGTAAAGTGCATATGGCGCGCTACATTAGCGGCGACCTTTCGATAGCCGCGCGCCGGCGCGTCGGGCGATACATTGACGAATGCGAAGACTGTCATCGTGAATACATGCGCCATCGGGAATTCGCGCTGAAGCTGGAGCGCAGCCTGCCGACGCTGGGCCGTCCCAATCGGCAGCGGCTGGATCAATTGTGGACTTCGCTTGAAAGGGAGCTTCAGGCGCCGGCTCGGCAATCGATGTGGCTCAGCGATTTCGCGTCGCCGCAGAGCATGCAATTCAGCTATGGATTGGTCATGCTGGGGATATCCATTGCGCTGCTGCTGCCAATGTTGATCGGCTTCCATTCCTCGCTGTTGCCGGTCGATCTGCCGCGCTTGCCCCAATCCATCAGCTTAGACACAACGCCGCAAACGCAGGCTGAGAACCGACCACTCATATTTGCGACCGCGGAGCCAAACTGGCGCGGACGCGGACCCATTCTGCAGAATACACCGGCGCCCGACCTCTGAGCCCGCTGGCATTTCCGCGCCTGAACCGACGACAATTGGTCTTTGAAGCATGATAACGACGCCAAATCAGCAGGAAGACAACGCCCTTGGTCGCGCGCTTGCGCTGCGCCTGCCGCTGAACCGGGAGGCGGCGGCGTACCTGGTAATTTTCTTGCTGGCGGTATTCACGCGTTTTTATATGCTCGAAGACCGCGTCATGAGCCACGACGAAAGCTTGCACACGCGGTTTTCATACAACCTGTACAACGAAGGCAACTTTCAGCATACGCCGCTGATGCATGGTCCGGTCCTGTTTCATGCCACCGCGCTGTCGTTCTATCTATTTGGCGACAGCGATTTTTCGGGCCGCATCTACACCGCCATTCTCGGCCTAATCATGGTGATGTTTCCTATTCTGCTGCGCAAATGGTTGGGGCCTTGGGGCGCCTTGCTCGCATCAGTCATGTTGTTGATATCTCCGCTGCTGCTCTATTACAACCGTTACATTCGCCATGATACGCCGTCGATTCTTTTCGGCATGCTCATGGCTTATTGCATCCTGATGTATCTGGACGGATCGCCACGTTTCCGCCGACGAGCCTTTTGGCTTTATCTTTTCGCCGCCGCCATGATTTTGAATCTGGGCTCAAAAGAGACGGCTTTCATCTATATCGCGATTTTCGGCAGCTTCCTGCTCATCTACTTTTTGGTTCGCCTGGCGCAGCGCCAGTATCGATTGCGAGGCAAGCCAATATTCCATGCGCTCATTCTCGGCATCCTGCTTGGCGGGGTCATGACGCTGGGAATGTACATTGTCGTCGATGTCGTGCCGGCTGAAATCATACCCGGGCGCGGCGCCAGTTGGAGCGAGCTGTCGGAACTTGATCGCGCCAGTTGGATCAGTTGGATGGCGCTATCGATTCTGAGCGCGGTCTTCGTGCTGGTCTCAACTGCGCTTTACGCTTTCCGCGATCGCTGGCGCCGCATTCCTTGGCGCGAAGTCGGGGTGATTCTGCTCGTTTCTTTGGTGACCGCCGGCGGTCTCCTCTTCATTGAAGAGCTGTCTCATTTTCCAAGCCCGACGGAAACAGCCGAACCCGCTGTGCCCGACGCGGCCAGCGGCGAGAACGTGGATGCAAACCTGGGCGCGGCGATTCGCTGGGCGCCCGGGCTGGCGCTCTGGGCGATTGCAATCGCGGCGGTAGCATTTCTCGTCCGCGATGCGCGGCGATCCCGCAATTCGACCGAAAAGCCCGCTGAAGACAAGCCCGAACATGGCGGAATCTGGAGCTTCCTGTATCAGTTTCCCGAAGTTGACTTCATCGTTTTGATCGTCACGCTCATCTTGCCTTGGACGACGGCGCTGTTCGTGCGGCTCATGGGCGGCGCCGGCGCCGCGCATACAGGCTTGGCGCAGTCACTGCCGGAGGTTATCTACAGCCTGGTCGCCAATCTGCCAAACATGAGTTCGCCAACGCAGATCGGACAATTCCTTGTCGGCTCCTTCGTATTCTGCCCACTCGTCATGCTGTCTCTGGCGATCGGCTTAAGCTGGAATTGGAAGCGCTGGCTGATCTCAGCCGCCGTTTTTCACGTGCTCTTCGCCTTCTTCTTCACCAGCGTGTTCACCAACATCGCCGGCTTGGGCACTGGCATGATTTACAGCCTCGGTTATTGGCTGGAACAACAAGGCGTCCGGCGGGGCAGCCAGCCGCAGTATTACTATCTGCTTATCATCTTGCCTACCTACGAGTTCCTGCCCGTTATCGGCAGCGTCAGCGCAATGTTCGCCGGCGTCACTGTTTTCTGGAAGACCCGCCGGGAACGCATTATCACAAGCGAAGAAGCCGACCATAACGTTGCAAGCGCCGAATTGGAATCAACCGTCGAGGTTGCGGAGGCGGTCGCCGGAAACGATGCAGAATCGGAACTGGAAGCCGATTCGCCATCAGAGGGCGCCGAAAACCGCGCGGACGCGGATTCCCTCGTTGCCGAGGAAGACCAGCTGACACGTCTGCCCTTCATTCTCCTGCTGGCTTGGTGGGCGATATTGAACCTCGTCGGTTATTCGCTCGCCGGGGAAAAGATGCCCTGGCTCGGCACGCATTTGACCACACCAATGATACTGATCGCCGCTTGGTACTTCGGTGGTGTATTCTCGCGGATCAGCAGGACACAATTTGTGTCGCGCGGATGGCTGGCGCTGCTGCTGATGCCCGCGTTCGTCATCTGCCTGGCGCAGGTAATCGGCGCCTTCATCGCCGGCGACCCGCCCTTCGCTGGTTTGGAACGGTTACAATTGGCGCGCACCTACGCCTGGCTGGCTTCGCTATTTGTCGCCGTCGGTTTGGGCTATCTGCTTGCGCGCTTGGCCGGGCTCACAAGCTGGATTCATATTCGCAGAATCGGCGCCGTGGCAATCTTCTCCATCCTCAGCGTTATCACGTTTCGCGCCGCTTGGATGGCTTCATTCATCAACTATGATTTGCCAACCGAGCTCTTGGTCTACGCGCACGCGGCCCCAGCAGTAAAGTGGGTGCTGGACGACATCGAGGAGATGAGCCTGCGCATGACCGACGGCAAAGACATGAAGTTCGCGTATGACGATGAGGTCTCTTGGCCCTATAGCTGGTATTTCCGCGACTTCAACGACGCCGTATTTGTGGGCGGCAATCCCACCGTGCAAAACACGCAAGACGCCATTTTCGTAGTGGTCGGTTCGGGGCATCGCGGCGATGTGGAACCGATTCTGGAAGATCATTACCTGCGGCGCGACCATATGCGCATGTGGTGGCCCATGCAGGAATACTTCAATCTGACGCCGCAGCGGATCTTGAACACGCTGGACTTTTCGCCGGAAAACCAGAACGCAGCCGCGCTGCGCCGGGGCATCTTCGATATTTGGTGGTGGCGCGATTACGACCGCTATGGCGAAGCGACTGGCAAGGACTTCTCGTTGACCAACTGGCCCGTTTCTGACCGCATGCATGTATACATCCGCAAGGATTTCGCCGCCAAAATCTGGGAATACGGCTTGGGCGATGGCGACGTGCCGAGCAATATACCGACTGAGATCAATAAGTGCGCCGCCAATTGGAAGCAGATCAGCCCAATCAAGGAATTCGACACCAGCGAGCGAACGCTTGCGAATCCGCTAGCGCTTTCGGCAGCGGCTGGTATGCTTTTTATCGCTGACGAACACGCGAATTTGACGCATGTTTATAGCTATGACGGAGAGCATATCCGCACGATTGGCGCATCCGGCGCCATCACGCTCAATCGACCCAACAGCCTGGTCCCGCTGGCCGACGGCCACTTGCTGGTGGTTGACACCTGGAATTACCGCATCCTGCGCATCGACGCGGACGACAATATTGTGTCGTTTTGGGGCAGCGCGGGCGAATACGGCTTTGACGCGCCGGTCGAACCCACTGACGGTTTCTGGGGTCCGCGCGATGTGGCCGTATACAAAGACAATCAGGTCTTTATCGCCGACACCGGCAACAAACGTATTCGTGTATATTCTCTCGCTGGTCCGCAGGGAGTCCATCAGTATGATATCGGCAGCGGCGGCAGCGGGCCCGGCCAGCTGGATGAGCCGAGCGGCTTGGCGATTCACAACGACGGGCGGCTATTTGTCGCTGACACTTGGAATCGCCGCGTCGCTGTTTTTGATGTAGGCGGCGCGCATCTGATGAATTTCCGCGTGCGCGGCTGGTACAATACAACCTTCAACCGCCCCTATCTGGCGCTTGATGAGGCAAATGACATCTTGTACGTCACCGACCCGGATGGCAAGCGGGTTCTGGTTTATACAACTGGTGGCGAATGTATCGGCTCCTTTGGCGAAGCGGGAGAAATCGGCGCGCTTGGGCAATTCGCCGATATTGGCGGGATCGCCGTCGACGAGGACGGATTCGTATACGTCAGCGACTCCACTGCTGGCGCGATATTCAAGTTGTCGCCCTTCCCGCTGGAGTAGCGTATTGGCTCGGCGGCGGGGCGAAATGCCAGGGATCAAACGAGGATGGGGCGCAAGTCCGTCGGGCGCCCGAGTTGCCTTGACGCGCTAGGAATTGCGTGTTATATTCGGGGCATAGGCTAGTGTTCGCAGAAGTGGGAGTCCCCCACTTTTCGTTTTATATGGCGGTAGCGCGAATGCTCAAAAGCAAAGCAGAACGTCATTTGGAGTGAGGCGTCATGTCGAACGAACTGGAAAGCGCATTCAAAGAGATACGGGACTACCGCGCGTTGCCGGAAGACATCATTCTGGATGCGCTTGAGAGCGCGCTGGTTTCGGCATATCGCAAGGACACCGGCGCCAGCTCCGCCCAGGCGATTGAAGCGGAGATTGATCCCAAGACCGGACGCAACAAGCTCTTCGTCGAAAAGGAAGTTGTCGAAGATGTTATGTTTGACGCAACCGAAGTCACCTTGGAACGCGCCCGCTTCTTCAATCCCGAAGCGCAACTGCATGAAACCGTCAAAGTGCAGGTGGAACACACCACCAATAATTTTGGACGGATCGCCGCGCAAACGGCGAAACAAGTCATCCTGCAAAAGATACGTGAAGCGGAGCGCAATGCGCTTTATGACGAGTTCATCAATCGCGAAGGCGATCTGATAACGGGCACCGTGCAAAGCACTAACGCGCGCAAAGTGACTCTCAGTTTGGGGCGCGCCGAGGCTGACCTGCTGCGGCAGCATCAGATCCCGGGCGAGCGATATCGCACGCACGAGAAGATCCGTGTATTTGTTGTCGAAGTCAGCAAAAGCAATCGAGGACCGCAAATTCTGGTGAGCCGCGCCCATCGCAGCATGCTGCGACGCCTGCTGGAATACGAAGTGCCGGAGATTTATAACGGGCAAGTCGAAATCAAGAATATCGCGCGAGAGGCCGGTCATCGTTCAAAGGTGGCGGTCGCCGCGCTGCAAGATGGGATCGACCCGGTGGGCGCTTGCGTCGGCATGCGCGGCATTCGCATCCAGAATATCGTTAAGGAACTGCATAACGAAAAAATAGACGTTATCGAGTGGAACAGCGACGCCGTTGCCTTTATCTCCAAAGCCCTGAGCCCGGCGCGCGTCACCGGTGTCTTCCTGGATGATGACCCCATTGACGGGAAGACCGCAGTTGTGTTGGTGCCCGATGATCAGCTTTCGCTCGCAATCGGGAGAGAGGGGCAGAACGCGCGCCTGGCGGCCAAACTCACTGGCTGGCGTATTGATATCAAGAGCGTGACCGAGACGGTGCAAGGCGCGCTTGACAATCTCGAGATTCCGCCGCTCGATACCTTGCCCGAGCGCCACGCCGATTTGATCGCCGAGTCGCTGCGCATCATGGAAAAGAAGCGGCTGGAACTCGCTGTCATGCCAGAAGAATACAAGACGCTGGCGCGCTTTGCCAGCATCGTTGAGCAGCTGCTGCAAGAACAGCGGGACGAGCAGCACAAGCTTTATATCGAGCAGCGCGATGGCGTCCGATCTACGATGGCGCCGCAGCTGTTTGAACTGCCCTTGGACGTCCTTGCAGTATCCCAAGAGGCGCTCGACATCTTGGAGCCTTTCGAAAACATCGGCGAGGTCATGCTAACCTGTCTGGTTGATGAAGAACGAATCGCGAGTCGCTTCACCGAAATTGAAGGCGATCCAATGGCGGAACTGCGTACAGCGCTGGATATCATCAACTCGGCTGACTTGGATCAGTTGCTGGCTGAAGCATTCTCGATTGAAGAAGACGACGAGGTTGAAGAGGAAGGTCAAGAGGCCGTCGAGACTTCAGCGGAGGAGGACGCGACCGACGAAAAAGCGATTGACAGCGCCGACGAAGAGGCTGAGGACCAGCCTGAGGTCATGTTGGACGCCTTTGGTCAGCCCATGGTTCGCGAACGCGCGGAAGAAAGCGCCGAAGCAGCTGAAGGAGTTGCAGAACCGGTAGCCGCGGCGCCAGTTGTCGTTGACGCGCCGGCGCCAGACAAAACGGAACGGCGTGAAGAGTTGGTCCCGGATGTCGATTTCAGCGAAGATGACGGCGAACGAGAGTTTGAGCTCGAGCGTCAAAAGGGTAAGCAGCAGCGGCGTAAAGACCGTCAACGGCGCCGGCAGTTGGTGCTTGATGAGGAGAGCGGCGAGGTAATCGCCAAGCGGCGGCGCAAGGGAAGCCGCGGCAGCTGGGATGAAGAGACTTGGGAAGACTACGACTATTAGTCGAATTGCAGAGACGCGACATGAGAAGCAAACACCGACCGCAGCGCAGTTGCGTCGTGTGTCGCGCCAAGCAGGACAAGCGGGCGCTAACACGATTCGTCTTCGCCCAGGACAAACTTAGGGTGGATGAATCGGGCAAAATGAATGGCCGAGGCGCGTACTTGTGCGCCGCGCCCGATTGCTGGACGCTGGCGGTCTCGCGGTCCCCGCTGAGCAAAGCGCTGCGTCGAGAATTGAGCGACGATGACCGTGATTATCTGCGGCAGATGACCCCATCATGATGCGACACAGCTGACGTAGGCGGGATGGCTTGTCCTGCCTCAAACGGTCATCAAACTGAAGGAGGCAGGAATGCAAGAAGCAACAAAGATTGTCCTCGTACCGGATTATCTCACAGTTCGCGAATTGGCCGAACTGATTGACAGCAGCCCCATAGATGTCATGAAGACGCTGATTTCCAACGGCATCATGGCGTCGATCAACCAGCAAATAGATTTTGACACAGCGGCAATTGTCGTAGAGGAGTTGGGCTTCAGCGCCCAATCCGCCAGCGCAGTTGCCGCCGCCCACGAAGAAGAAAAACGCGCCGAGCAGCGGGAAGAAAAATGGAGCGCGATGTATGAGGGCGAGTCGTCCGATGACTTCACGCGGCGCCCGCCAATAATCTCAATTCTTGGACATGTTGATCACGGCAAGACTACGCTTCTCGATACAATTCGAAAGACCGCCGTAGCCGAAGGGGAAGCAGGCGGGATCACCCAACACATCGGCGCCTATCAGGCTCAGCATGGCGGGCATACGCTAACTTTCCTCGACACGCCCGGGCACGAAGCCTTCACGGCGATGCGAGCCCGCGGCGCGCATGGCGCCGATATTGCCATCCTCGTCGTCGCCGCAGACGACGGCGTTATGCCAACCACGCGCGAAGCCCTCGATCATGCGCGCGCCGCAAACGTGCCGCTGGTGGTCGCTATTACCAAAGTTGATCGAAACAACGCCAATCCGGATATGGTAAAGCAACAGCTGGCCGAGTTGGATTTGGTGCCCGATGACTGGGACGGCGCGACGATCATGGTGCCGGTCGATTCGCTGGCGGGCGATGGTGTTGAAGACTTGCTTGAGGCGCTCGTTCTGGTTGCCGATGAGAACGAGATTGTAGCGAACCCCGCGGGCAAGCTGCGCGGCACGGTAGTCGAAGCCGAGGTAGACAGAAGCCGGGGCACAATGGCGACGCTCTTGGTCATGAATGGCACAATGACACGCGGAGACGCCATCGTCGCCGGCACGTCGTACGGCAAAATAAAAGCGATGTTTGATTCGGCCGGCAATCCGGTGGCGCGCGCCACGCCGTCAATGCCAGTGGCGGTGCTCGGGCTCGACTCGCCGCCGGCGCCGGGCGCTATGTTTGAAGTCACCGTGAACGACAAGACTGCGCGCGGCATCGCGGAAGATCGACGCGATGAAGAACGAGCGCGGGAATTCGGCGGGCAACTTCCGCCATCAATGACCCTGGAAGATTTCTTGCAGCAATTCCAGGCCGGCGCGGCCAAAGAACTATCAATCATTCTGAAAGCGGATGTGCAAGGCTCTATCCAGCCGATAACGGACGAGTTGGTGAACATCTCCGAACGCAATGAGGAGGGAATCGCGGTACGCGTCTTGCGACAAGAGGTCGGCAGAGTTACTGAATCCGATGTCATGCTGGCCAGCGCATCCAGCGCCATCATATTTGGCTTCAATGTCGACGTGGACAACGCCGCCCTGGCTTCGGCGGAGGTACAAGGCGTCGAGATCCGGCGTTACAATATCATCTACAAGTTGTTTGAAGATATTGAATTGGCATTGCATGGCATGCTCGAACCCAAGTTCGTCAATCGCGTCATCGGCGAATCCGAAGTGCTGCAAACCTTCAGAATACCGCGCGGCGGAATCATCGCTGGCAGCGTCATTCGCAGGGGCGAGGCGCGGCGGAACGCCAAGGCGCGGTTAAGGCGCGGCAACGCGATCGTACACGACAATGTCGCGGTATCGTCGCTAAAGCGTTTCCAGGATGATGTCCGCGAAGTACGCACTGGATTCGAGTGCGGCATCGGTTTGGACGGCGTAAGCGACTTTGAAGAAGGCGATATCATCGAATTCTTCGTGCGCGAACGCGTCAGTTGAGGCGAGCCGATGTCGATCAAGCGCGAGCGAATGAGCGAGCGGATTCACCAGATTCTAAGCCAGCTGCTGCTGCGCGAGATATCTGATCCCCGGTTGCGAGACATCACGGTTACCGATGTCACACTCGACCCCGAGCTGATGTACGCGAAAGTTTATGTCAGCGCCATGGGCGACGAGGATCGCGAATCCGAAGTAATGCAGGGTTTAAGGCGCGCGGGCGGCTTCCTGCGGCGCGAAGTTGGCAAACGAATACGCCTTCGCAATACGCCCGAGCTCCATTTCTATTGGGACAGCACGCTTGCCTACGCCGATCGCATCAACGCGATTATCTCCAGCCTCGATATTCCGGCCGAAGTCACAGACGATGAGCGCAAAGACGGCGCGGCGCACTGAGCCGCAGTGGCGGCAAGCCGCTGCTGCCATCGCCACAGCCAAGTCGATTCTGCTCGTCTCTCACATTGCGCCTGACGGAGACGCCGTCGGCTCGCTCTTGGGTTTGGCTGGTCCCCTGCGCGAACGGGGCAAGCAAGTGACCGCGGCGATCGACGACGGCGTTCCGCCCGAACTGCGCTTCATCCCCCATAGCGATATCGTGGCGCCGGCGGTCAATGCCGGCGAATTTGACCTGATGATCACGCTGGATTCGAGCGACCTTGAACGGATTGGCGAAGCCGGCGCCTATGGCATGGGGCATAGTCGGCGGGTCATCAATCTCGATCATCACCCGACGAACACGCGCTTCGGCGATATTCATCTAATTGTTCCCGAGGCGGTCGCAGCCGTCGAAATCGTCTATGATTTTCTCGCCCATCTTGGCTGGCGCATTTCGGCTGGGGCGGCGCATGCGCTGCTGACCGGTCTGGTAACCGATACACAAGGTTTTCGCATCAGCGCCACCAACAGCCGCACGCTTGAGATTGCGCAAGACCTCATTAGCAAAGGCGCCCCTTTGTCGCAAATCATGGCGCAGACGCTCAATCGCCGATCATTCAAAGAAGTTGAACTCTGGAAACTGGCGCTCCCCTCCGTTCGCCTTAAAGATGGGCTGATCTACGCCACAATCAGACAGTGCGATTTGAGAAGGGCCGGCTTGGGAAAGGCGAGCGATGGCGGGCTGGTGAGCTACCTGGTAACGGTCGATCAAGCCAAAATCTCAATCGTCTTCAAGGAACTGCCAGAGCGCAAAGTAGAGGTCGGCTTTCGCGCCAAGCCTGGCTATGATGTCGCCAGCCTTGCTTTCCAGCTTGGCGGCGGCGGCCACACGCTCGCTTCAGGTTGCACCATTGACGGCAGCTTAAAACAAGTTGAGGCGAAGGTGCTGCCGCTAGCGCATCAGGCAATTGCGGAAGGGGCTGGCTCGCTTGAGTGAAATCCCGGCCGCCGGCTTTCTCAACCTCAATAAGCCACTCCATCTAACCAGTCATGACGTCGTTGCGCGGGTGCGGCGGTGCTACCGTACGCTCACCGGATCACGAAAGGCGGGCCATGCCGGCACGCTTGATCCCTTGGCGGATGGCGTGCTGGTCATCTGTCTGGGGGCGGCGACGCGCCTCAGCGAATACATTATGCGCGGCCGAAAGATCTATCGCGCCGAGATTACGCTTGGCGCCACCACATCCACTTATGACGCAGCCGGCGAATTCCTGGAATGCAAGCCCGCCAAGCACCTGCGACTCTTCGATATTCAGCGCGTCTTGCCGCAGTTCATCGGGGAAATCGAGCAAGTCCCGCCCATGTATAGCGCCATCAAAGTTGGCGGTAAAAAACTCTACGAATTGGCGCGGCAGGGGAAAACCATCAAGCGCAAAGCGCGCGCGGTCACGATACACGCGATTGTCGTCCGGTCGTGGCGCCGTCCGGTACTGGAGCTCGAGATTGAATGCGGCTCGGGTGTCTATATCCGCAGCCTGGCGCATGACCTGGGCGCGGCGCTTGGCGTCGGAGGCTACCTATCGGGCTTGACACGGACCGCCAGCGGCGCATTCAAAATCGGCGACAGTCTAAATCTTGATTCGATCACGACAGACGGTGAATGGATGCATAAGATAATTTCGCCTTACGACGCGCTCGGGGATTACAGTCGTGTGCATCTCAACGCAGAAGACATCGAAAGCCTGCGTCATGGCCGCTTCATTCGCCGGCCGACCGACATGGCTAATCACATTGTATTCGCCTTTGACCGGGCGAATCGGCTGGTGGCTTTACTCGAACCGCGCGCCGAATTATGGAAGCCGCGCAAGGTTTTCTTAAGCGAGGCGATATAGAATGACAGCGGGCAATAGTGACGAGACCGTGCAATGACACACCTGCGCAGCTTGAAGGATGCGAATCTGGATGCTGATTCCCTTCTGAGCATTGGCGTATTTGATGGCGTGCATCTGGGGCATCAGCAGCTGATCCAGCGGCTGGTAGATCGCGCGCGCGCCGCCGGACGCAAGTCGATCGTATTGACGTTTCACCCGCATCCAGACACGGTTTTGGAGCAAGTCCAAACTCGATACTATTTGACGCCCCCGGGAAAACGGGCCGAGCTCGTGCTGAAACTTGGCGTCGAGATCGTCATCACCCACCCATTTGATGACGTAACCCGAAATCTGCCCGCGGCCGAGTTCATTGATCAATTGGTCACACAGTTACGACTAAAGGAATTGTGGGTTGGCGCCGATTTCGCCTTGGGATTCCAGCGCGAAGGCGATATCGACTATCTGCGCGCGCAAGGCGAAAAGCGCGGCTTCAACGTGAGGGCAATGGAGTTGATAAGAGCCCAAACCAGCGACCAGTTCGTGCGCAGCTCGACCGTGCGCGACCACGTCCGCAAGGGCAATATGCAAGCGGCGAAAGCCATGTTGGGGCGCGCCTACAGCCTCGAAGGCGCCGTTGTTGCCGGGCAGCAGCGAGGCCGCACGATCGGCGTGCCGACTGCCAATCTCGCCGTTTGGTCTGAGCAGATCATCCCGGCGAACGGCGTCTACGCCACCTGGGCTCGACTCGGAAGCGAGACTTTTCCGGCGGCGACAAATGTCGGACGGCGACCCACCTTCTCCGGCGACGATGTTACGATCGAAGCGCATTTGCTCGACTTTGATCGCGACATCTATGACAAGAAACTGGAGTTAAGCTTCGTAAGACGCTTGCGGCCCGAACATACGTTTAGCGGCTTTGAGGAGCTGGTGACTCAGATTCAAGCTGATATCGCCGCCACCAGGCGCAGCCTGGGGATCGACCAGCCTGGCTAGCGCCGCCCTCGCTTCGGCATTCGATAGCCGGCGCGCCGCATAAAATCTTCATTGCTGCGCCAATTTTTCTGCACTTTGACGCGCGTTTCCAGGCGCACACGGGATTCAAGAAGTCGTTCCAATTCGGCGCGCGACTCGACGCCAATCCGCTTGATCATGGCGCCGCGCTTGCCAATGACGATGCCCTTTTGCGAACCACGCTCGATATAGATGCTTGCCTCAATATGTGTGAGTTCGGGTTTTTCGCGAAATCGATCGATAAGCACGGCCACGGCGTGAGGGATCTCGTCGCTGGTGAGTTCGATGATCCGCTCGCGGATGATTTCGGCCGCGATGAAGCGCAGATTGGAGTCGCTCGCCTGCTCAGCCGGGTAATAGCGCGGTCCCAATGGCAGGAGCGGAATCAGGCAATCAATCAGGTCGGCGATTCCGCGTTTTTCCTTGGCGCCGGTCGGCAGCGCGCGCTCATGCTCGCATAGGGCAAGGTGTTCGGAGAAATCTGAATCTGGCGGAACCAAATCCACTTTGTTCAGAGCGAGTATTCGCGGCGTTTTAGGCGCGATCTTCGCCAGCAGCGCCGCGATATTCCGATCTTCCTGCCTGGGCGGCGCTGACGCGTCCAAGATCCAGAGCACGACATCGGCATCCTTCAGGGCATCATGGGCGACCCCGATCATGTATTTTCCCATCAGCGTCTTTGGCTTGTGGATGCCCGGCGTATCGATAAAGAGGATCTGCGCCTCAGCCTCGGTGTAGATGCCCAGTTGCCTTTGGCGGGTCGTCTGCGGCTTGGCCGCGACGATGGCGATTTTTTGATCGAGGATGGCGTTGATGAGCGTTGACTTGCCGACGTTGGGTCGCCCGACAACCGCCACCAGACCCGACCGATGATTTTTGCCCCAATCATCACTGAAGATCGAATCCAACTCAGGCATTCCGCCGCCAAGAGGATACGCTGTCGAATCGAGGAAGGCGGCTCAGAAGACGTTCGGGATATGATTCCGAATCCGCGTCAATCAGGGCGGCGAGCGCTGCGAAGGGCTGCTCATCTTCGAGCCGGCGGTATACAAATATATCGTAGGGATAATCGAAGTCCAACTGCTTGACAGCGACCATGTCGTCCACTCCATCATTTCGCAAGCCGCAGACATCGGCGCGCGGATATAGATGCGCGCTGGTCATCAGAAACTCCCAAGCCGCTTCACCCTTGAGCAATTCGCCATAATCGGCGACGACGAGATCCGGCACGATCGACAAGTGAGGTTTGCCAAGATAGGTGATGCCATAGCGAATGGCCAACTCGCCTCGCGCGATCACGGCGCCATCAGCCAATTCGGCCGACGACAACAGCGCCTGACCGTCGACCTCTGTCACCACCCCGGTCACCTGATCAACGATGGGCTGACGCTGCAAAGCGGATTTTCGCTTCATTATGGGAGCTAATGGCGCTCAGGTTCCGCCGGCGCGTTGATGTTGTCAAAGCGCTCAAATGGGCGCGCCCAACCCAGCCAGAAGCCAATAGCGAGGACCAGCAAGAAGAAACCGACAACCAGCATCAAGCCCAGGGAATGTGTTGATTCCGCGTCCAAATTGGCGCCGTAGATTACGCCGATGCTGGCGCCAAGGATCAGCAGCGTCATGCCAGCGCCGCCCACCATTGCCAAACCGTATTCTGTTAATCTGCTCGGATGCTGCCCGCTACCGTTTGGATCGTCTGTCACTCGATTGCCGCTTTCAATAATGATACACTCTTGCGCTGGCGTCATTTTGCCCTTGAGCCGCTTATCCGTCAAGTCTTAGGGAAGACAATGAGCGTAAAGAAAGTACTTTTCATTCGTCACGGTCAGACTGATTTCAATCGCGAGCGCCGGCTGCAAGGGGCGATGCCCGTTCCCTTGAACGATTGCGGCCGTGCCCAATCGCGCTCGCTGGCGGAGTATCTCACGACGGTTTCAATCGATGCCATCTACACCAGTCCGCGGTCGCGCGCGCTGGAAACGGCGGCGATCATTGGCGAGATCCTGAGACAGCCGGTTCGCCAGGACGAGCGATTGGCGGAGATCGCATTCGGCGATTTCGAAGGGCATACCTTTGCCGAAGTCGAGGCGCGCTTTCCCCGCGCCTACCGAAAATGGGTGACGGGATATAGGCTCTATCAAGTTCCGGGCGGTGAATCGCGGCTTGATGTGCAGCGGCGGATGCAGGCGGCTTGGGACGACATCACGAGCAAATACGATATAGAAACGGTTGCAATGGTTGGGCACAGCTCGGCGATGATGATTCTGCTCGCATCGATGTATGCCCAGTTGCCCGATAAGCCAATGAAGAATACATCAATAACGACTCTCGTACGATTCGAGGATATCTGGCAGATCAGCGCTTTTGCCGAGATGCCGCACGAAGCGAAGTAGACGAGATAGTCACTGAAAAATGACTTTGATTTCCAGTACAATCTCGGCGTCTGTTTACGAGCAAACCGGAGAGGAATCAGGGAATGACTCAACCGATACGGGTAGCGATTACCGGAGGCGCGGGCCAGATCGCCTATAACCTGCTTTTCCGCATCGGCAATGGCGAAGTATTTGGCGCCAACCAGCTGGTAGCGCTGCAGATATTGGAGATCCCGCCGGCGATGGATGCGCTGCGCGGCGTGGTGATGGAACTCGAAGATTGCGCTCAGCCGCTGCTGCAAGACATCCTCATCTCCGATGATCCTAGGGTCGCATTCAAAGACGCCAATTGGGCGATCCTGGTGGGCGGCATGCCGCGTGGACCTGGCATGGAGCGCAGCGACTTGATCGCCGCCAATGGTCCCATCTTCGTCGAGCAGGGGCGCGCCCTGAACGATAACGCAGCGGGCGATATTCGCGTACTGGTGGTGGCCAATCCCTGTAATTCCAACTGCCTCGTTGCCAAAGCCAATGCCCCGGACATTCCCGACGATCGGTTCTTCGCCATGACCCGGCTTGACGAGAATCGGGCAAAAGCGCAACTGGCGCTAAAGGCGCGCGCGCAAGTCGGCGAAGTCAGCAACATCGCGATATGGGGCAACCACAGCACGACTCAGTTCCCCAACTTTGAGCACGCGCTTATCCGCGGACAATCTGCCGAATCGATTATCGCTGATCGAGGCTGGCTGGAAGGCGATTTCATGACGACCGTACAGGAGCGCGGCGCCGCTATCATCAAGGCGCGCGGCAAGAGCTCGGCCGCCAGCGCCGCCAACGCCGCCCTCGATACCATTCGCAGCTTGATCAATCCGACGCCGGCTGGCGATTGGTTCAGCGCCGCCATTCCCAGCGAGGGCAATCCGTATTGCGTGGCTGAAGGGCTAATCTACTCCTTCCCGCTGCGCAGAAACAGGGACGGAAGAATCTCAATTGTCGAGGGACTGGAAGTAAGCGAATATGCCTCGGAGAAAATTAAGGCTTCGGAAGCTGAACTGCTCGCGGAGCGCGAGGCGATAGAGCACTTGCTTTAGTTACATTCGGCGGCGTTCAATCGGAGCTTGATGCGCGCTGCCGCTGCGTCGCGACTTGGATATCGCGCGCCGTATCCGGACTGCGCCTCAGACGATGTCCTCGTTCTTGGCTTTGTCCGCCGTCGCTTGAACGAACTCAGGTTCTTCCGGCACAATCGCCCACATAATCACATAAAGAAAAAGACCGGGGCCGCCTGCGATGGCGAATATTACCCAAAGCAGCCGCACAAGAGTCGGATCCACGCCGAGGTAATCGGCCACGCCGCCGCAGACGCCGGCTATCTGCTGGTCCTTGCGCGAACGGTAAAGTCGCTTGTTGAGCTTGATCTTCATCTAACGCTGTCTCCTTCTGGCGATGGGTCCTGACACGCGGCTCGCTCGCCTTATCCTGGGGGCCGCGCCCAGGGAAATCCTATTCACCGGTTCTGTTATCATTGTATACGCTGAACAACCCGCGAAGTTGCGCCGAGGCAAGCGCCTTTGCGCGACAGGTTAGCTGGCGCCGCGCGCCTTCAGCGGACTGTCCCCGATTCCCGGATAGAGACGGGCCACGCCCCAAAAGGCGCGTATGCTGATCCACAACACCGTCATGAGCCAGACGCCGCTGAAGGCGCCGGGCTTATCGCTTGCGATCAACTGCAGCCCAAGCAGGCCGCAGACCGTTGCCAAGATCATGGCATTTCGCAAGAAACGATAATCGCCGGTACCCCAATGTATGCCGTCAGTGACGAAGGCCAGCGCGCTGAGCGGCTGCGAGAGCGAAGCGATGATCCAGGCGGCATAGAATACGGCGGTGGCGTCTTCCGGCACCAAAGCCGTCTGCACAATTGGCGTGGTCCCCAACATGATCGCCAACATGGCGAATCCAGAAGCGAGGCTCCAGCGCGCCGTCGAAATGGCCACGCGCCTGGCGTATTCCTTACTGCCCGATCCGAAGAAATATCCCACCAGACTTTGCGCTGTAGTCGCAAACGCTTCTGAGATCAAAGCGGTGAAGAACCAGACTTGCCGGATCACTTGATGCGCCGCGTCCGCCTCCGCGCCCATCTGGGTGGCGACGCGCGTGGCGAAGAGCACAAAAATCGTCAGCGAAGCGGAGCGCAGGATGAGATCCCGCCCGACCCGCAGCAGCTTGCGCCCATCGCGCCAACTAATGTCGCCACTCAAGCCGATCCGCCGCCTCAGCTCCCACAGCATCCAGATTGCGCCAAGCCACTGGCTTAGGGAACTGGCCAGTCCGGCGCCGGCGACGCCCAAGGCTGGAATTGCGCCCCAGCCGAATATCAAGACATAATCCAGCACAATATTGGCCAAATTGATGCCAAGCGCGATCCAGAGTGGCGTCCTCATATCCTGCATGCCTCGCAGCGCTCCAAAGCCGATGATGACGACGATCACCGCTGGCGCGCCAAGCAGCCGTAACCGAATATACTCGGTCGCTAGATCGTGAACCGCGCCTTGCGCCCCCAAAGCCGCCGACACCAGGTCGACGCCGGCGTACAGCAGTCCGCTGAGCAGGAGGCTAATCACGGCGCCGATCAGAAGCGCCAAACTCAGCGATTGGCTCGCGCGAGCGAGATCGCCGCGGCCGAAGGTCTGCGCTACTTCGGTCTGAGTCGCGATGCCAAGAAAGTAAAAGATCCACAAGGCTGATGACAGCGCGCCCGCGCCAACGCCCAAAGCCGCCAGCGGCTCCGCGCCCAGTCGTGATACAAAGCCGGTATCGACCAGCCCGGTCAGCGGCTCGGCGATAAGCGACAGGAGAATCGGCAGCGAGAGGGCTACGATCGTTCGGCTGGGACGATGCAGAAAGGGATGGCGTTCAAAACCCGATTTCGCTTTACTCATGGATTATCATTCAATGCTTGCGGGGCGCGGAATCGCCAATTGACGGCAACCGCGCAGGACGCAGCGCAAGTTGCGACAGGCTGCTCAACTGCCTAAACGGGCGCGGGCGAATTCTCTGTAACCGTTGAGAAAATCCGCCACCGGAAGCCGGCGCTTGCCGGCCAACTGTAAAGTCCTTGGAAAATAGAGACCTCGCCCGGTTCCAATTGCGAGACTACCGCCAACGTCGACCACGCGCCCCGCCTCGGCGACGCCATCGCCCGCGTGACCAGCCAGAATCCGCAATTGCCTACCGCTCCAAAAGGTATGGGTTCCTGGCCAGGGTGTGAATGCGCGCACCAGGCGCTCAATCTCGCTAGCGGAACGGGTCCAGTCAATTCGCCCTTCTTCTTTTTTTATCTGCGGCGCATAGGTCGCCAGCGCATTATCCTGCGCCTGCGGCTCGATTTCGCCGCTGAGGTAACGAGGCAAGGTCTCAACCAGCAGTTCGGCGCCGAGCATAGAAAGCTTATCGTGCAAGCTCTGACCGGTCTCGTCATTCGCCAGCGACCGCGCTCGTTTAGCCAGCGTGGGACCGGTATCCAGCCCGGCGTCCACCAGCATAATCGTGACGCCGCTTTTGCGATCGCCCGCGCGGATAGCCGCCTGTATCGGCGCCGCTCCGCGCCAGCGCGGCAGCAGCGACGCGTGCACGTTGACGGTACCGCGTACTGGCAAATCCAGGACAGATTGCGGGAGTATCTGTCCATAGGCGGCGACTACGTGGACATCGGCCTTCCAAGCGCGGAGCGCCTCAATTGCGCCCTCCTCGCGAATTCTCCGCGGCTGAATTATGGGGATGCCAGCCGAGCGGGCGAGTTGCTTGACGGTTGACTCTCGCAGCCCTTTGTTCCGCCCCGCCGGGCGATCAGGCTGCGTGACGACGCCGATCAGGTCCTGCGATTCCATCAGCGCATTCAAGCTTGGCGCGGCGAAGTCGGGCGTGCCCATGAAGACAATCTTTGCCATAGCGCCTCGTCGGGTGAAATGGTAGTATTGAGCCATCATTCTATGAGATAATTTTGGCGCAGTCTATGATGCGGAAGGAATGGGTATTGGCGCGGCGCCCGCCAGTCGAGCATCTGCAGCGCTATCAGGGTTGCAGCCCGATCCTCGCCCAACTGCTATACAACCGCGGTTTTGAAGACCCGCGCGCCGCCCACGAATTTCTCAATGGGAAAAGCCTTAACGACGACCCCTTTCAGTTGAAAGACATGGATGCCGCAGTGTCGCGGATCAATGTCGCTATCAGCGAGCGCCAACCAATCGCCGTTTATGGCGACTTTGACGCTGATGGCGTCTGCGCGACGGCGCTAATGGTACAGACGCTGCGCGCGCTAGGCGGCGATGTCAAACCCTATATACCCAATCGCGCCGATGAGGGCTATGGACTGAATACACCGGCGCTGGAGTGCCTGGCGGGGCGCGGCATCAAGCTAGTCATCACCGTCGATTGCGGAATCCGCGCGATTGCGGAAGTCGCGGCCGGCAATAGCGCGGGGCTCGACATAATCGTCACCGATCACCACTCCATTGGACCGGAACTGCCGCCGGCCTTGGCGGTGATCAATCCTCGGCAAGATGGTTGTCCCGGCGAAGCGCGGTTAGCTGGCGCTGGCGTTGCCTTCATGCTTGCCAAGGCGCTGCTCCTTCACCGCTGGGCGGCTGATCGCGACAATTATCCGGCAGGATTCCGCCTGTCGGACCTGTTGGATCTGGTTGCGCTGGGCGCCGTTGCCGATGTAATCCCGCTAAATGTCAGCTTGAATCGTCGCCTGGTGAAATTTGGATTGGACACGATTAACGATTTGCGGCGCCCCGGGATAGCGGCGCTGGTGAAAGTTTCCGGTTTGCAATCAGGCAGTATCAAGGCGAGCGATATTGGTTTCGGTTTGGGTCCGCGCATTAATGCGGCGGGTCGGCTGGATTCAGCAATGACGGCATACGACCTGCTCTGCGCCGACACCATTGAAGAAGCGATGCCGCGCGCCATTGAATTGCAAGCGCTCAACGCGCAGCGGCAGCAGCTTACCCGCCGCGCCCAAGCCGCCATCAGCGAGCAGGCTGCTGAATCTGAGCGCCGGTCTCTGATATTCGCCGGCGATGAGAATATCCACCCGGGCATCGTCGGCTTGGTCGCGGGACGGCTGACCGAAGCCTTCTATCGACCGGCGGTCGTACTGGAATTTGGCGAAAACGAGAGCCGAGCCTCATGCCGAAGCATCCCCGAATTCAACATCACACGCGCGCTGGATGAATGCGCGGACCTGCTCGTGCGGCACGGCGGGCATGCGATGGCGGCTGGCTTCACCGTCTTGAACAGCAATCTGGACAGGCTCCAATGCGAGCTGGAGCAAAAAGCCGACCAGTCCTTGAGCGGTAAGAGGCTTGTGCCTCGGCTACTGGTCGATAGCGAAATCGAACTTGACGATCTAAACGAGACCCTGGTTAATGAGCTCGAAACGCTTGAACCAACCGGACACGAAAACCATAAAGGCCGGTTTGTGACGAGAGATCTGGGCGTCCTGCATTGTCGCCGCGTCGGCGAGGATGGGCGTCATCTCAAGCTCCGAGTCGCGAATTGCGGTGGCGCGCAGCTAGAAGCGATTGGATTCGGCTTGGGCGATTGGGCGAAGCAAATGCCGCGCCGGATCGACGCCGCATATCAGGCTGAGATGAATGAGTGGCAAGGGCGGCGCAGTCTCCAACTGCAACTGTTGGATATCCGCCCTGCCGGCGGCGCTGGCGAATCTGTTTCAGCTTGACCGATGCCAGACCAGCGCGTATAGTGAACGAGTCAAATTGCCACAGGGGGTACCATTGCAGCAGGCGACGAATCGTGAGGCGGGCGAACTGAAATTCTCTTATGGCGGTCAAGCCGTGATTGAAGGCGTGATGATGCGGGGGGCGCATTCGATGGCGGTCGCTGTGCGCAATCCCAAAGGCGAAATCGTCATTCACGAGCAACCGCTGAGCGCGCGTCTCTACCGTGGGCGCATCGCAAAGACGCCTTTTCTGCGCGGCCTGATCGGATTGTGGGATGCCTTGGGTCTCGGCATTCGCGCCCTGATGTGGTCGGCCGATGTCGCCCTGGATGAAGAAGAGAATATCAGCTTCAATGGTCCCATCGGCTGGGCGACGATCGCCATCTCGCTTTTGATTGGCGTGGGGATATTTTTCCTCTTGCCCACGACCGCCGCCACTGGTATCGGCAACCTGCTTGGGTTGAGCGCAGCCTCTCAAGAAATCGTCGTTGACGCCGACGGCAACGAAGTCGTCGCCGCGCCCGAAGCAACCAATTTCCTAGCCTACGAAGCGCTGCCTATCGGTCTGGACGCCTTTCTTATCAACCTGATAGAAGGCGTCGTACAGTTGTCAATTCTGGTCGTCTATATCTGGTTTGTCGGACGGACAAATGATGGCCGGCGCATCTTCGCCTATCACGGCGCCGAGCACAAGACGATCAATGCCTATGAAGCCGGCGACGACTTGCAGCCCGAGGTCGTCAGCCGTCACGCCATTGAGCATCCGCGCTGCGGCACCGCTTTTCTGCTCACGGTTGTGTTCGTGAGCGTCATGCTTTTTTCACTGATCGGGCGACCGCCATTTGCCTTACTGATTCTCTCGCGCGTAATCTTCATACCGATCGTCGCCGGCGTCGCCTACGAATTTCTGAAGTACACCGCATCCAATCTCGACAAGCCTTGGATTCGCTTCATGATCCAGCCCAACCTGGCGCTGCAACACCTGACTACCAATGAACCAAGCCTCGACATGATCGAAGTCGCGATCGTATCGTTCAAGCGTGTGCTGCGTTCGGAAGGAATTCTGCCGGAGGAGGAAGCCGAGATACCCGAGCCGAGCCCGGACGCGGCACAGTATCAGACAAACGAATAGAATGCCGCAAATCGCTAATTTTCAAAGCGCGGCCCGCGCCACTTTCGCTTTCGCGCTTGTCCTGATTTGCCTCGCCGCTTATCTGCACATTGCCCAAACGCAAAGCATCAAGAATCGCAATATGCGCTGGACTGACCAGCACGAATATATTGCAGCGGCGATCAAAGCATACGAAACTCGCTTCGCCTACACCGGTGACCGCAATCGCATGCCGCTCTATGTGTTTATGCAGGCGCTGTTCTATTCCCCTGACCTGTCGTCGGAGGAATTTTTCCAGCGTGGCAAGCGGCTAAATGTAGTCATTTCTCTAGTTTGCATTGCCGTGCTTTTCTACGTATTCATCTCGCGCTTTTCGCGGCTTTACGCGGCTTATGCGGTGACGCTTATTGCGCTAGTCGTCTTCGCGATTAAGTCGCCGTATTTCCAGCCCGAGCTACTCTTCTATACGTTATTTGCGCTCACCTTCATTCTGTCGATCGATACCATAAAGGCGCCCAACAAGTACAAGACGGTCGCGCTTGGCGCGATGTTCGCCCTATGTCAATACACGAAGGCAAGCGCGATGCCAGGCTTACTTATATTTGCCGCCAGCTACGGTGTTTTGGCGCTGACGAAGCTGGCCAGGCGAGAATTGAACGCCAATTCCGTACGAAATATTCTATTGTCGGCGGTATCGCCAATTTTCGTATTTCTTCTTCTTCTTTCGCCGTATTTGCTGGAAAGCAAAGAGAAATATGGAACATACTTTTACAATGTGAACACGACCTTCTACCTTTGGTATGACTCTTGGGATCAAGCCTTAGAGGGAACGTTTGCGGCCGGCGACCTCGTGGGCTGGCCCGACCTGCCAGACGATGAAATCCCATCGCTTGGCAAGTATCTGGTCGAGCACACGGCGAAAGATATCGTGGATCGATTTGTAAACGGCGTTTACCTGATGGTCAAGAGCGCCTGCGTCATTGATCATCCATTCAATTACGCCTATGGCTATTGCAGCCAGGTCGCGTTCGGTCTTGTCGTATTGGCGGGGAGTCTAATTCTCATCAAAAAGAATGAGCCTTCACCGCTCTCCAATCAGACACGACAGACCGTGCTGTACGTTTGTCTATTCTTTGTGGTCTACTTCTTTGCCTACGCCTGGTACATGCCCATCATCAATTTTCGCGGCGCCAGAACCGTGCTTTCATTGTTGATACCGCTCTTGTGGACTATTGGGCTCGTCATCCATCATCCCCATATTCAGAGCATAAGAGTCTCAGTACGAGAACGAGACATTGAACTGTTACATTTGGTCTATGGGCTACTATCGCTGACTCTCTTCGTTGAAATCTTTCGGCTGGTCACTTTTGGCGCATCGGTTTACTGGGCGGGAGCATGAGAGCGGAACAGCAATTGAGCGCGCGATATCAAGCCAGGCTGACTGTAAAGATCTTCGCCCGACCGGTGTGGAACAATCTTCACTGCTTGTAGCCAAGCCGATTCATCGTGTCCCCCGCTTCCTTCATGAAGAACTCACGATCGCGCTTGTCAAACAGTTTTCGCCAGTCGCCAGTTTGGCCGACGCGGAGCTGTGCGGCAAAAGCGCCGCGCCGTCGCCGCAGGCCCAACCTCTCCAATACATTTCCAAACTTAGTTTCGCTGTCTTGCGGAAGAGCCGTCGTGAGCGGTCGCAAACGACTGTGCAGCTTGATATCCAGAAACGCCGCCATCTTCCGTATAGTCGCCTCATGATTGATCTCAAGATCATCGTAAGAAACTGACAACAGGTTGGCTTTTTTCATCCAGGATTCGACATGGAGAGCCCAATAACCGGGGCGGCTCATCGCGACTGCTTCACCGTCAGATGCGGCCTCGCCGCGCAAGAACTTCGCAAATGATTGGTTGCGCACCGTTTCGCTAAATGACTGCATGTAATAGTACATCGAGACCATGACGTCTCTTCCGTCGCGATGCACGTATATCGTCGGCGAGTGTTGCAGCAAGGTGCGCGCAAAGAGACGCTCGTCCAAGCCCGGCCACGACTCGGCTGATGGCAATTCATGCACATTGATCAGGACGCGCCCGTCCATGTTGAGCAGCTGCCGGCGAAACTTCGCCAAGGGTATGGCGCCGTCGTGGTCCGCTTCCATTTGCTCCAGCGACATATATGAGTCGTTGATGTCCGCGCTGTTGTTGCGCAGGGCGTCGATCGTCCATTGCATGCCCGATCGGCGATGGCTGGCTACGACCACGGTATTGGCGAAAAACATTTACGCCTCCGCCATCATCCGCTTGAGTTCATACAGCTTTGTCAGCGCTTCCAGCGGGCTCAGCCCGTCCACCTCCATTGAACGCAGCGCGACCATAACCGGGTTCTCCGGCGTGTCAAAGAAACTCAATTGCTGATGCTGTGGCGAGGGTTTTCTCAACGAGAAATCGCTGCCGCCTTCTTCCAACTGAAATAGCAATTCCCGCGCCCGGTCCACCACCGAGCTCGGCATTCCCGCCAACTGCGCCACATGCACGCCGTAACTCTGGTCGGCGCCGCCCGGAAGAACGCGATGCAGAAAGACGATTTCATCGCCCTGCTCAGCCACCGCCACGTTGAAGTTGGCGCTGCGCGGCAGGATATTCGGCAGTTCGGTCAGCTCGTGATAGTGGGTGGCGAACAACGTCCGGCAATTCAAGCGCGGATTGTTATGGATGTATTCGATGACGGAGCGCGCAATCGCCAAGCCATCGTAGGTCGAGGTGCCGCGGCCGATTTCATCCAGTATCAGCAAGCTGCGCGGGCTGCTGCCGGAAAGCAGGCGCGCGGTCTCCACCATTTCGACCATGAAGGTGCTCTGCCCGGCGTGGATTTCGTCCTGGGCGCCGATACGGGCGAATATCCGATCGACCAGACCAATCGTCGCCAAGTCAGCTGGCACAAAGCTGCCGATCTGCGCCATCAAAGTGATGATCGCCACCTGACGAATATAGGTGGATTTGCCCGACATATTTGGACCGGTGATGATATGGATCCGCGACGCCAGATCGAGATGGCTGTCATTGGCCACGTAGCGCGTCGAACTCTCCAAGAGCTTCTCGACGACCGGATGTCGGCCCGCCTGGATATCCAGCACGCTGTCCTCGGTTAACTGCGGTCGCGAATAGCCTTCGCGCACCGCAACCGCCGCCAGCGACAAGAAGGCGTCCAAGTGGGCGATGGCGCGCGCTGTTTTAAGCAGGCTGTCTTGCAGCGCGCCGATTTGCCGGCAAACATCGGCGAATAGTTCGCGCTCGGTCGCCAGGATCTCCTCCTCGGCATTGAGCACGCGGGTTTCGTATTCCTTCAACTCGGGCGTGATATAGCGCTCGGCATTGACCAGAGTCTGCTTGCGCACATAATCATCGGGCACTTTGTCGGCATGCGCGTTTGTCACTTCGATGTAATAGCCAAATACTTTGTTGTAACTCACCTTGATGCTGGCGATGCCGGTTCGGCGCCGCTCGCGCGACTCGAGATTGGCGATCCAGTCGCGCGCGTCTTGCGATGAGGCGAGTATATTATCAAGTTCGACCGAGTATCCGGCGCGTATCGCGCCTGTTGAATTCAATGTCGCGGGCGGATTGTCGTTTATGGCGGACGAAACCAGGTCAAAGACATCATCACAGGGATCAAGCCGCTTCTCTATCGCCGCCAGGCTTTCCAGCTCATTGATCAATTGGCGCAGCCGAGGCAGGACAGCCAAAGCATTCCTCAGCCCGATCAAGTCCCGCGGACCGACCTTGCCGATGGAGATTCGCTGGGTCAACCGCTCAATATCGCCGACCTGTTTGAGTTCCGCAGCCAATTCATCGCGCAGGATGTCTCCCCCGACCAAAGCCTCGACGGCGTCGAGACGGGCGTTGAGTCGGCCGATTTCCAGCAGCGGCTGGTTCAGCCAGCGGCGCAGCAGCCGCGCGCCCATTGGCGTGGTCGTCCGATCGAGGATTCCCAGCAGGCTGCCTCTGGTCTTGCCATCGCGGATCGTCGTGGTCAATTCGAGGTTGCGGCGAGTGAAGGGATCCAACACCATGAAGGAGTCGGTTGAATACGAACGGACGGCAGTCAGCTGTTCGAGCGCTCCCTTCTGGGTGCTCCGCAAATACTGCAATACGCCACCAGCTGCGGAGACGGCATCCGGACTGTCTTCCAAGCCGAAGCCGTTCAGAGTCGCCACCCGAAAGTGATCGCAAAGCAGTTCTTCGGCGCCGGCGGTTTCGAAAGTCCAATCTTGAGCCGCGCTAAGATGGATTCCTTCCGGAAGCGTCACGCCGCGCTCAACCCAGCTTTCGGGCATGATTACTTCGCGCGGCTCCACTCTTGAGAGTTCCTCAAAGACACGCATGCCGACATTCTCGCCACTGAGCTGCGTCGCGCTGAATTCTCCAGTGGAGACGTCCGCAAAGGCGATTCCCGCTCGATTCCAGTCGCCGGATTCCACATCGCCGACTGGAACGATGCCCATCAGGTAGTTGGCTTTTCCCTCTTCCAGCAGCGCCGGCTCGACAACGGAGCCCGGGGTCATGACGCGCGTCACTTCCCGTTCGACTATGCCGCGGCCGGACGGTTCGGTCACCTGATCGCATACGGCGACGTGGTAACCCTTTTCAATCAGTTTGGCGATATAGCCGTCCACAGCGTGATATGGCACACCTGCCATCGGGATCTTCTCGCCGCCCTTGCGATGCGCGCGCGATGTCAGCGTGATGTCCAGTTCGCGCGCCGCCAACTCGGCATCGTCATCAAACATCTCATAAAAATCACCCATGCGAAACATCAAGATGCAGTCGGGATATTGACTTTTGATTTCCAGGTATTGCCGCCGCATCGGCGTAACACGGGCCATATTGAGAACTCGCTTGAGCGGGCAACAGGCAGGCGCCGCCTGCTGATCCCTGTTATTCTATCAGCGTCAATAATTGGCTACAAGTTGCCTGGCCCGCTGCTGAAGCAGGGCGCCTCTTTCGCCGTTTTCAAAACGATGTACACTCCCAGAGTCAGGTCAATTGTCGCGAGAATTAAGGAGTGAGTAGATTGGGAAAACAGATCATCGCTGTCGACTTGGGCGGGACCCAAATTCGCGCGGCCCGCTATGACCTAGAGCTAAATCAGCTGCAGCGCGAAAACACGCTTACGCAGGCGGCGTCGGGTGTGCAGCCTACGATCGACCGGATGAAAGCATACATACGCAAGGTTCTGCCCGCTGGCGCCGAGGATGTCCTGGGCATCGGCATCTCGTCTCCCGGTCCGCTGAATCCCTTCAGCGGGGTCATCGTCGCGCCGCCCAACCTGCCCGGCTGGCTTGATGTGCCGCTGCGAGACATCATTGCGGAGGAATTCAAGCTGCCGGTTTACATCGGCAACGACGCCAACGTCGCCGCGCTCGCCGAAGCGTCAAAGGGCGCCGCTCAGGGCTGCCGCCACGTGACCTATATCACGGTGAGCACCGGCATCGGAGCGGGGATCATCTGTGACGGCAAATTGCTGCTTGGACGCGAGGGACTGGCGGCCGAGTTCGGTCACATTCCCATCATTGTCGATAACAGGACCGTCTCGTCCGTAGAGCTGGAAGCGGCGGGACCGGCCATCGCGCGCCGGGCAAAACGCGCCATCGAGGCTGGAGAATCCTCGATGGTATCCAACTTGGCGCAAGGCGATCTGAGCGGCATTGACGCCAAAGTCGTTGGTATGGCGGCGGCAAGTGGCGACAAACTGGCAATAGATGTGATCGCCTATGCCGGGCGGATAATCGGTCTGGGAATCGTGTCCATATTGCACCTTTTTAATCCCGAGGTCATCGTCGTTGGCGGCGGCGTGACCAAAACTGGCGATCTGCTCTTCGCGCCAATGCTAAAAGCCGTAAGCGAACACGTGATGGATGAAGCCTATATCGAGAACCTGCGCATTGAGCCATCGGCGCTGGGCGATGATGTGGCGCTAGTCGGGGCAGCCGCGCTGGTGGCGACTGATGGTGGAAACATGGACATCAGCGATCTGGACCGGCTCTTTTAGGCGCCCCCGCGCGATTAGGTCCAATTTGCGGAAATCATGACAAATCACGAGCGTGATACAATCAGACTATGTTAATGAGGCCCGACCTGCGAACGCAGCAGCGGGATTTCTTGCTGGAGATCTCGCGCGCGATCACCGCCCAGTTAGATCTGAGCGAGGTTCTGCGCCGCGTGCTGCATGCATCGCTGGTAATGTTGGCCGGTCGCGTAGGGATCGTCGCCTTGAGCGACAAGCACGATGGCGCATTTTCTGTTCGCGCTTACAGCGGCATCGCCGCCGATGACCTGCCCCAGCTCAATGGCAAGCTGCAAGAACTGATGCAGCCGCAAGAAGAAGGCGGCTTCAGTCGTGAATTCCTGAATAGCAAGCTGCGCGAAATGGCTGACCTCGTCGACCCGCGCCTGGCGCAGTCGATCGCGATGCCGCTCGTCTTCGCGCGCAACCCCCTTGGTCTGCTCATTGTGTTCCGCTCGTATCAGACCAGCATTACGCAAGAGGACCTGAAAACGCTGCAAAGCTTCGCCGATCAAGCCGCCATCGCCGTCAACAACGCGCAGCTTTACGGCGAGATCAACCAAGAGCATCAGCGTCTGGAAGCGATCTTGAACAACAGCGGCGATGGCGTATTCATACTGAACCCGGATCTTTCGTTCCAGCGGGTGAACCAGGCTTTCGAGCGAATTACCGGTTGGCGCCGGGAAGACGCCATTGGCTTGCCGAAAAATGATGTCATTGTCTGGGACGCCTTGGAAAGCCCCGACATTGAAGTTGCGCTCGAAAGGGGCTGGGCGCAACTCGAAACCGCGGATGGCGCTTCGAATACGCTCTACGTCGAAGGCGATCTCAAGCGACGTGATGGCATGACGCTCAGCATCGGCATCACCTACGCGCCGCTGCTCACCGCCGACGGACGCCTGGAAAGCATCATCGCAAACGTTCGTGATATCACCAGCTTCCGCAAGACGCAGGAGATGCAATCCGTCTTCATTTCCACAGTACATCACGAATTGCGTACGCCGATCGCGATTATCAAAGGTTACGCCAGCACGCTGGGGCGCGACGATGTGGAATGGGACAGCCAGGTAATCCGCGAGAATGTGGCGATCATTGAAGACGAAGCCGACCGACTGACTGATCTGGTCGAAGACCTGCTAACCGCCAGTAAAATTCAAGCGGCGCGCGATTTACGACTGAATATCGCCGATACCAATCTGCGCTTGATTGCAGCGCGCTCGGTTGCGCGGCTGGAAAGCCAAACCAAACATCCGATCGTGCTCAGTTTCGCGGATAACTTCCCGTTGATACCGGGCGACGAAATCCGCCTGCGGCAAGTCATCGAGAATTTGTTGACCAACGCTATCAAGTATGCGCCCGAAGACACGACGATTACCCTTGGTGGACGCTTCACCGAAAAGAGCGTGACCGTTTTCGTTCGCGATGAAGGCGCCGGCATCCCGAAGGATGAAATCGACAAGGTATTCGAGCGCTTCTATCGCGTCGACGACCAGTTGACGAGCCGAACGCATGGAACCGGCTTGGGACTCTATCTCGTTAAAGCGGTTGTCGAGGCGCATGGAGGCGAGATCTCGGTCAAAAGCATGGTGGGCAGCGGTTCGACATTCTTTTTTACCCTGCCTCGCGACTAAGCGCCGGTTGCGGCAGCGCTTGCGCCGCCCCATGCCAAACTGACGGCATGCCAACGCTTGGAAAAGAGCTATGGCAATCTTAAGGAATTTCGTTATGCTTTCGCCAAACGGCTTGAAAATGTGGGGGAGACCAGTATGCAGAACCATCAGACCGGCACATTATCCACCCGGCGCCTGGCAACATTTCTGCTTACACTGTTCATTCTAAGCTTCAGTACATTGACGCTCGCTCAGGATGATTCAGAATCGGACGACAATTCCGGCGACCCGGTAATGCTTGGCTTGGCGGTCGCCAGAGAGACGGTCGAAGAAGAGCGCGGAATGCCGCTCACGCTCGTGCGCTGGCGCTATTATGAAGACGACTGGAGCAATAACGCCACCCTTCAGCTTTATGGCTCCTTCGGCATCGACAACTGCATCGTCGAGATTCCGGTTCTATTGAAGCGCACAGACATACTGTTTGGCTGGACCTTTAGCCTTTTGGATGTCTCCGGCAAGGAATATCAGGCGCGCGTCAGTTACGACCTGGCCGAGTCGGTCGTTTGCGACGAAGTCCGCGTGCCGCCGCAATTTGCTCCGGCAGCCGCCCCGGCCGCCGCAGAGGGCGAGGCAAGCGCTGCCCCGCCGGCCGCCAGCACTGCGAACACCGGCGGCTTCTCACTGGGCGGTCACGTCGTTGGTTTAGACGGCACGGCCGCCTCGCTAATGAATCGAGCAGGCATGACTTGGGTCAAGAAGCAGGTGACGCACGGCATTTCAGACGGTGGAAGTATCATCGGCGCCGCCCGCGCCCATGGCTTCAAGGCGCTGCTTGGCGCCCTCGGCGACAAGAACAGACTGGCGGCAGATTTTGATGGTTATGTCCGCGAGTTTGCCGATTACGTCGGCTTCCTGGCGAGCCAAGGCGCCGACGCGATTGAAGTCTGGAACGAGCCGAATATCCAGCATGAGTGGCCAAGCGGTCAGATCAATGGCGCAAGCTATACGCGACTCCTCCAAGCCGCCTACCAAGCCATCAAAGCGGCTAATCCGGCGACTATTGTCATCAGCGGGGCGCCTGCGCCAACCGGTTTTTCTGCAACTGGTTGCGAAGCGGGGGGCTGCAACGACAATACATTCGTGGCGCAGATGGCGCAAGCAGGCGCAGCCAATTACATGGATTGCGTCGGCGTGCACTATAACGCTGGCGCGGTGCCGCCCAACGCCACGAGCGGAGCGCCGGTCGGCAGCGCGGGACATTATTCCTGGTATCTGCCGAGCATGATGCAGGTATATCGCAACGCATTCCCAAGCAAGCCGCTTTGCTTCACAGAACTTGGTTATGTCACCGGCGAGGGGCTCGGCGAGCTTCCTGCTAGATTTGCCTGGGCAAACGGCAACAGCTTGGCCGAACAGGCGGCCTGGCTGGCTGGCGCGGTCAACGTTGCGCGCGGTTCGGGATACGTGAGCATGATAATCGTCTGGAATGTAAACTTCACCCATTGGGGCGGCGATCCGCAAGCGGGCTACGCCATGCTGCGGCCCGGCGGCGGATGCCCCGCTTGCGATTCGCTTGGCGCCGTCATGAGGGGCTAAACAAGATCTCACTGCCATTCAATGTGTAAAGGCGACCCATCGGATCGCCCATTATTTTACGCTTCTTGGGCGCCGGCGGGCGACAGGCCCCCTCCCCCATAAAGAGGGTCGCGTAGACACTGACCTGCGGAGGGGGAGAAAAACGCGTTGAGACCTAAGGTATTTTGCGTGGGCGGCGGCCTTGTCGCGCGGGTGTCTACAACGTTCTGGGTCGACGGCGGGCGCCGCCAGGATCCCCCCTGCAAGATTCGGAAGCGCAGTTGGCGGCAGTCAGCCGTCCAGACTTAGCAGCCAAAGATCGTCAAATTTGCAGCCGGTTTCCACTTCGTCATAGTTCACCGCGGCAATGCCGACGCCGCCGATTCTAGGAATGTTGTCAAGGCTGCCGGCATATTGCTCATCCACGAAGTAATGCATGACTTCATCGGAAACGATGACCAACAGATAATGTTCCGACAGGTCCGATAGGCCGCGATTGCCATAGATGCCGGGCTCGAATCCGGCGCGCGTTCGACGAGAAAGGCCGTATTCGCCCTGGCTAGTCACGTAAGCCAGCGTGTAATTCTCGTCATCGTTGAAATGGAAAAAAAAGCCGCAGCCGCCATTTCGATCTGACCGCACATCGATAGTCAGCGCTACACCAAAGGCGAATTGCTCAAAACTGAAATCTGAGGCAACGGCAAAACGCGAAATTCCCGACCGCGCTCGACGTACCGAACTCTCCGGCAAAGCCAGCTTGATCTCACCGCCGACCGGAACAAGCTGCTGCCGCGCGAGCTCGGCGGCCATGCCGTAATAGCCCCTCGCCACTACACGCTCAGGGAAAAGCAAACGTTCATTGAATCGAGTCGGCACTGTAACCAGGGTCTCAGCCACGACGAATGAAACCGGACCGCCAGCGCGATCATCTGTCTTCAAGGCGATTCCCAGGCTGCCCGGCGCCAATGGCGCCCGATCCCAGGCGGAACCCACCACCTGCCCATTGTAGACGGCATCATAGTGATTGCCGCTGACCAATACGCCTAGTCGGAACGATGTTTCGCCCGCGCGAATCGCCGGGTGAGCAGTCCAATTCCGCAACTGCGTAATTTCGTCGCCATCAATGCGATCGATTCGCCAGTAGCCCAGTTTGCTTAGCAGCAGGCGATGATACTTGCTCGGTGAAAGATAACGGAACAACAGCCCGACCTGCCAGACAGTCGGCGAGCCCACCTGATCGAAAGCGGCTTCAAAGTACAAATCAGTCTCAATTGGCAAATGCAAACCGACTAGACCAGCCGATCGCGCCAGACCGCGCATTTCCAGAGCGAAGACGCTCGAATCGGAGACATCCACCGAAGCATTGCTGTAAACCGTTTCCCAATTGGCGCTGTCAACTGTAGTTTCATGAAGCGCCAAACGATCGTAACCGGGCAGCGCATGCAGTCGATACGCTCCCGCGCTATCGCCAAACGCGCTCACCGAAATTGTATAAGTCGATATTCGCGGAAAGACAAAGGCTTGAATAGCCGCGTCGCGTTCGTCGGGGTAGGCGTAATCATCGTTCGATACAACCAGCCTGCCCGTGTGGTCAAAGATCTCGAGCACGGGGTCCAAGCCTTCGCTCAAGGCTTCTACGCGGAAGGAAGCCAATGTAAGTTCCAGCGCCGCCAGGGAATAGCGATGGGTTTCGCCAGCCGCCAGCTCGCCGTCGACGGCGCTGCCAACCCGAATCGCCCGGTCTTGCGCGAAGTATGTGGAAAATGCCGCCACGAGGCAAGCGAAGCAGAACAGGATTCTGACCGGCGCGGTCATTTGTCTTTTGGCATCCAAGCGGTATAGGTGTCGGCCAGGTAATCCAGATAGGCGTAATAGTCTTCCTGCGACATCTCCGCCCCAAGCTCGCCACGATGGAATTCGGCCTGGGCGATGCGGCGATAGGCGCCGGCTTCTCGCAGGTTGGGCACGTCTTCGTTCTTGCGCTTTTTCTTGCGCTCATACTTCACTGAAAGGCGCGAAAGCGGCAGCGCCTCGAAGTCCGCTGGAGAAACGATGCTGTAAGTCACGATGTATTCGCCGTCTTGTTCCAGCGCATTCGCCACCACGTACCAGCCCTTAGGCACTCGTGGATGGCGTTTCGCCTCGAAGTGCCACATCAGCAGATTGACGTTTTGCTCGGCGTCAATCGCGCCTTGAGTTTTGCTGCCGCTGACCAGTTGGATGATATCGCCAACAAACTGGATGTAACGATTACTGGGCCAATAGCGTTTGGTCATATAATCGGCGCCATAAGTCAGCGCGACCGCGATGATCATAGCCGCGCCAATGGTAATCAAGCCACCATGAGGCAGGAATGAACTGATGATCAAGTAGCTTGCGAACGCGCCAACGATGAAGGAGAGGCAGCCGACCATGCGGACGCCGGAATGCTCCCTGTCCACCTCAAACTCGATATTGGGGACGGCGTCAGGCGCGTTTAGCATAGGCAGTGATGTCTCGGCGAGTCTGAATTCACAATAGATTTCTTCCGACCAAATGAGACCATCATAACGCAATTCGGTAACGATTCAATAGTCCCGCGCTCCGCCACTCCGCTAAAATGCCCTTGTCGAGGGGCGGCGGCGGCGCGAACCACGGCGCGATTCCAAGCGCGGGCGCTGTCGAACACCGGTCGGAGGAATTTCGGCGATGTTAGCTGCGGTTTGCTTTGGCTCGATATTTGGTCTGCCTTTCGTCGTATGGGGCGTGATTCTAATAGTCGATCGCGACCGAAGCTGGCGGCGCAAATTTGAGCGCAGTCGCGCCGACCCGCCCCCGCGCCGGACCGCCAGTTGGGATCGCCGCCAAATCATCTACGGAATGATCTTGCTGATGTTCGGCCTGTCCGTCTTCCTGCTATTCAGCGCAGTCAATTATTGGGCGCAGTCAATTTCGCCGTCCGCGCCCTTTTGACTGTGTCAGATGCCCCAGCGAAATCAGGCGAATCTTCTCCACCAGATGCCGGTGCATTCCGGCACGATTATATTCTCGCGTTTGAGACAGTCGTCCGCCAGCTCGTCGCCAAAGAAAAACCGTATTAATTCATCGGCTTCCTCCGGCGAGGAGAATTGGTAGTCGGTGCGAATCCAGCGATATGCGAATCCGTGCTCTTCTTGCCAATAGTCATACAGTTTTCTCAAGCTCGCCGATGGCGCCCGTGGCTGCCGCCGGCCCGTACCCATCGTCTCGATGAGTATGGCGACGCCACCGGGCTTGAGAATGCGCCTCATCTCAGCCAGCATCGCGTCAGTTCGCGCAGGCCAGTCGTTTGGATACCATCCGACGACGTGGGCAAAACTCCAGCCTTCAAGGACCAAATCCGCGCAGCCTGACGCGACAGGCATTTTTCCGTTGTCTCCCAGCGAAAGGCGCCAATTGCTCATGCCACTGGCGCGCATGGCGCTTGCCGCTCGCCGGATCATTGACGGCTCAATGTCAAAAGCGTAGACGGTATCCACCATAACCGACAGCAGCCGGGTAACCCGTCCGGTGCCAGCGCCAAATTCTACCACCCTCAGCCCGTGCAAGGGACGGATTTCATTTAGCGCGCCAAAAAGATTGCCCTGCCGGTCCTCGCGCGCAACGAGACGATCAAATTGCTCGGCTTGATTGTGATAGATGCCCTGGAAGAAATCGCGCCGCGATGTCACGTTTTGAATTGAGAACCTTTGATCCGATCAAGCGCTGAACTGGACCAGAAGCTCATCGAATCGCTGCTGGTCAATCTGAGGATAGTTCACTAACTGCGCCTTGAAGACGCGCATATACCGGACGATCTGCTCGCGGGTGTAAGCCTCAAAGCGCAGGGTGACCGCCGGCTGCGTATTGCTCGCGCGCACCAAGCCCCAACCGCTATCAAAGCTTACGCGCGCCCCGTCGACGGTCACCACTTCATAGTCCCTTTGCAGGCTCGCCGTCATCTCGTCAATCATCTTGAACTTCAAAGCGTCGGGCGCGGACAGCACGATCTCCGGCGTAGCCACCAATTTGGGAATCTCATCGAATATCTCGGCGACAGTCGCATCGGTATTGCTGATGATTTCCAATGTCTTGAGCGCGACCAGCGGCGCGTCATCGAAGCCGTAATAATCTTCGCCAATAAAGAGGTGCCCGCTGACTTCGCCGCCCAGCAGCGATCCGATCTCATTCATCTTCTGCTTCATCAAGCTGTGGCCCGATTTCCACATGACCGGCTCACCGCCGTATCTGGTGATTTCGTCGGGCAGCGCCTGCGACGCTTTTACATCAAAGACAACGGGCGTGCCCGGGTGACGGCTGAGCAAATCGCGCGCCAATAAAGCCAAAAGCCGGTCGGCCGCGATGTGATGACCGAGATTATCGATGAAGCCGCAGCGGTCGCTATCGCCGTCAAAAGCCAGACCCAAGTCGGCGCCTAACTCAACTACTTTGGCTTCCAGGTCGCGCGTCATTTCCGGATCTTCCGGGTTGGGCAGATGGTTGGGAAAGCTGCCGTCCGGCTCGCAATAGAGGCACTCGACTTCCAGCCCCAGCGCCGACAGCACCGGCGGCAGATAAGCGCCGGACAAGCCGTTGCCCGCGTCCAATACAACTTTCATGGGCTTGGTCATCGTCACTTTGCTTTGGATCGCCGCCATATGTCGGTGGATCGTGTCGAAATCTTCGTTGATATTCGACGGTCCAAGGGCAAAGGCGCCGTCGTCCATGATTCCGAGCAGTTCCTGTATCTGCTCGCCAGCGAGCGCCAATTTGCCGTAAGCCATCTTGATGCCGTTGTAGCGCGTGTCGAGATGGCTGCCGGTAATCATCACGCCGGCGCCAACCCCCTCATACGACGCCGAGGCGAAATATACGGTCGGCGTCAGCGCCTCGCCGATGTCGGTCACCGGCAGGCCAGTCGAGGACAATCCCTCGATGACAGCCGCTTTGAGCGGACCCGAAGTAAGGCGGTTGTCGGCGCCGACGAAAACACGCTCCGACTGAAAGCGCCGCGGCAGGTAGGTACCCAGTGCTTTGCCGACAAGCAGCGCTACCGCGGGCGTCAGTTGCGGCGCATCCCCGGCGGCGGTACCGCGGATATCGTACTTACGGAAAATCAATCGATCGATCTTTGTCATTTGTCTTTCGAGCTCCTCAATTCGGTATTACCAGCCGCGCGCCCATTGTCAAAAAACAAGGCAGGCCAAGTATCGGCTCTGCCCCTAGATCCATGCGCGCCTGCCCAATAGGTTCAGGAATCAAGCACGAATCCCTCGCCCCCCACTTCGGCCGAAAACTTCAAGCCGCCGCCGCGCTTGCGGCTGGAACTAATGCGCACTTCGGTGCCTTCCGGCGGATTCGCCCGCAGCAGAAAATCGGCCAGCGGCTCACGCAGGTTGCGGCGCAGGATCCGCCGCAGCGGACGAGCGCCGAATTCCGGCTCGTCGTTTTGCGCGAGCAGCCAATTCTTGGCGCCCTGAGTAAAGGTGAGCGTCAGTCCGCGCTCTTTTGCCAGCTTGTTCTCCTTCTCGATCAACAGGTCGAGAATCAACACGAAGTCCTCATCGCTCAAGGCATTAAAAAGGATCACCTCATCAAGCCGATTGATGAATTCGGGCCGCAGAAATTCCAGCACTTCCTCCATGATCATCTCGCGCAGGTCTTCGGTGATATGGCGCACCATCAGATGCTCGGAACCGATATTGCTGGTCAATATCACAACCGCCTCGCTGAAGCGCGCGATATTGCCGCGGCCGTCGGTCAGCCGTCCCTCTTCCATAACTTGCAAGAGAACATCCATGATGCGCGGATGCGCCTTTTCGATTTCGTCCAGCAGCACGATGGTATAGGGCTGCTGGCGGATGCGCTCGGTGAGTTGACCGCCTTCGTCGCTGCCGACATAACCGACAGCCGCGCCAATCAAGCGGTTGATGCTGCTTTCATCTTTGTATTCGCTCATATCGAGCGGAAACAGGTTTTCCTCGCTGCCAAACATAAAGTCGGCCAGCACCCGCGCCAGTTCCGTTTTGCCGATGCCAGTGGGACCCAGGAATAGAAAGGCGCCGATGGGTCGGCGTGGATCCTTCAACCCGACGCGAGCGGTCTTGATGGCGCGGCTGACCGACTTCACCGCTTCTTCCTGGCCGATCAGGCGCAAGCGCAGATGGTCATCCATATTGGCGTAGCGCAGCCGTTCGTCGGCGCCAAGTTTGGTCACCGGGATGCCGGTCATCTGGCTCGTCACCAGGGCGACGTCTTCGACATCAAGCGAGGCGTCATTGTTCTCCGGTCGGAAAGCCAGGTCGTCTTGTTTTCCCATGTTCACCAAAGCCGCCGTGCGATGAAGCAACTGCTCGGCGCTGAGCGGCAGCGGGCTTATCGTCAAGAAGCGCTGCGCCATGCGCGCCGCCATCTTCAGCGCTTCATGATCAACTGCGATTTCATAATCCGACTCCAGATGCGGCGAGATCGTCTCCAAGATTTGCACGGTCTCGTCCAGCGACGGCTCGTCCACGCGAATGACCTGACTGTTTTCCATAATGGCGCTGACGCCTTTGATGCGCTCTTCAAACTCCTGCACACTCGTCGTGCAGATGATGACCGGGTCATCGCTAAGGAAGGCTTTCTGCACCAGCGAGGTCGCCTTGTTGAAGTCGGCTTTGATGGGACCGCCGAAAAAACGATGAATCAGCGGCAGGAACAAGATGCCGCGCCGCGCCGCGCTCATACCGGCGCGAAAGGCTTCCTGGTCGCCATCAAGCAGCGCAGTCTCACTGATTTGCACCAGGTTGGACAAGCCCGCCGGACCCTTTTCCTCCGCCATCAGCAGCGCCAGGCTGTACGCGAGGGTGCGTTTGCCGACGCCATCAGGGCCGACCAGCACAATATGCCGGTTGACTGACTGCGTCAGCACATTGATCATGTTGCGCAGCAGGTCTTCGCGGAAATGCACCGCGCGCAGCAATCCCCGTTTCGCCCGCTTGACGAAATCAACTGTTGTGCTGTCTTCACGCGCCGGAATGATCTTGCTGGCGTCGCTGTAGGCGTCCTGTATCGCCTTGGGTGTTATGCTGAACTGGCGCAAGATCCCGCCGGTGCTCACCGTCGATTCCGCAAGCACAGCCAGGGCATGATCGGTATCGATCTTCTGTTCGTTCATGGAGTTCGCTACTGTAAGCCCGTCGTCCAGCAGCACAATGCACTGGCGGCTAAGCGATACTTTTCGGTTGCCAATTGCAACAAAGTCCAGGCTGCCGTCGGGATCCCGCCGTGACTGCGCCGCCACTTTGACCTGCCGCTCCAGCCGATCAAGGTCGACGCCGCGCGATGTTTCAAACTCCTTCAACATGCGCCAGGCTGCCGTATTTTCTCGCCGCAGCAGGGCGAGCAAAACCATTTCCGGCATAATCGACGATTTGCGGAATTGTTTCATCATCGGCGCCGCGTCATTCAATACGGCATCCATGTCCTTTGAGAGCAGGTCGGGATTAAGCGTTGACATCTACTGGTAGAATCCTCTGCATTGTCAAGCCTCAAGCCATGCCAAGGCGCAATGCCATTATAGCTTAGGACGCCGCGGCGCGAACAGATTATCTCGCGTCTGCCGTATGAATATCGTCAGAATTTACACGACCTTAACTGACGATCAAAGTTGAATGCGCCCACGTACTTGCGCTGGCGCCCCAGAAGCGTAGATAAATCCCGCAAGCATGGCTCGAGCGCTAGAACTCGTTCTTCTGTATGAACATGAAATGCAGAAAGTTGAACAGATCTTCACCCGCAAGCAGCCGCGGTCGGGCGCGGTCTTCAATGATGCCGGGGAACAATTCCACCGTGAGAAGACGCCCATCGTAGATATACAGCGTATCAAGGAAAAAACGCCGGTTGCCCCAAGGCAGCTGGTCGAAGAATAAATTGCCCAAGCCATAGTGGATGAAAGCGGTCTCGCCGCGCCGCGTCTTGTAGAATTCAAACGTCATCGGCTTGTGCTCAGCCGTGCCGATCACGATGTCGGCGCCCCATTCCGCGTAAGTCTGAAAATCGAGTCGCTGCTGCCGCATTGGCTGAAACGTTTCAAACTCACGATATTGAACGGTCATCAGCACAAGATCAACTTCAGCCGCCAATAGCGCCAAAGCCTCGCGCAGCCAGCCACCGCGGCAATAGGCGTTCCCCGGTCGCGCGCCGCCAAGCGCTTCCGCATCATCATTGGCGAATGCATAATAGGGACCGATATTGTTGCATGCCAGCCAGCCAATCCGCGAACCATTGTGCTCCAGAATCAGTGGCGCCCGCGCCTCTCCGAGATTCCGTCCGCCACCGACCAAGCTAAATCCCCGGTCCTCAAAATGCTCCAGCGTGTTCTCAAATGCCGCATAGCCAAAATCGTTGATGTGATTGCCAGTCAAGTCAACCACATCGACTTCGAGCTGGTCGAAGAGCCGCGCGTGGTCCCGCATCATGCACATACTGTTGCTTCCGCCTAGTAGAGCGCCCAAGCGCTGCGGGCAAGCCGGCGCAATCGAAGCTTCATGGGTGATCTGGAAATAATCCGACCGCCGGACGTAATCGCGAATGCCGCTCGCCGCCTGTACCACGCCAATCGCTTCAACTGCCGGCAGCGTGTGGCGGGCGAGCGCTGTCGTGCCCGATAGCGTGATTCGCGTCAAGTTTTCACTTGAGAAATTGGGGCTCTCACTCGCGAATACCAGCGGATAACGCGCCAGTTGATCCACGACGGGTACATCGTCGATCCATAATGGACGAAGGCGTAAATGAAGCTGGTCAAATGGCAGAATCGTGAAACTACGCTTATCTCGCCAAAGCGCAAAAAACAGTTTGCCATCCGGGACGATCCTGGTCCGCACGTGCAAGACGATGCCGCGCCGCCATAATCTGTTCGCGTTCGATTCGCTTAGGACAAGCCGTTCATCAAGCGCGCCGTCCAGCAGATTGGCGAATTCCTCTGAGTCGATCGACGTCTGCAGGGCGCCGAAACCAGCCGCCGGCAGCCATAGCTCGACGCCGCCTTTCGCATATTCTAGTGTTGCCGCCTTCGTTTGGGCGCCTCCACCGGCAAAAGCGCCAGCGTAGAAGCCGACGTAATCGCCGACGAATTGCCGCCAAGACGCCTCGCTATGATCGCCACCGTCATACACAACATATTCATGCGGCACTTGCCCGCCCCGCAAGATCACGCGCATTCGATCTATCCCGTCAACCGCATGATCGACCGTGCCTCGATCCAGCCACAGTCTCAAGTGCGTGCCGTCATTTAGGCTCTGCGCCAAGTCTAGCGGGTTATAGGCCGGCTCGGCGTGATCAGCGTCGAAAAACGGGCTGTGCCCGCCGATAGCGACAAAACTATTGGGAAAGCGAAGACCCAAATGATAAGCCCAGAAGCCACCGCGCGAGATGCCGCCGATGGCTCGCTGTCCATCGGTACGATAGTTTTCGTCGACGTGAACCAGCAGATCAAGCAGGATCGCGTCATAGCTGACGCCGTTGAAGTGATTCTTGTTGGCGACCGATCCGCCATAGGGCATTAAGACGATCATTGGCGGCGCGCTGCCCAGGTGGATGCGGGTCTCGAGCGCGTTCAGGAAACCCAAGCGCGCCCACTGGCTGTCGTCAGCGTTGGAGCCATGCATGAGCATCAGCAAGGGATAAGACTGGTCCTTGGAGCGATAACAGGGTGGAAGATAAATCGTATATTTGCGCTCGCGCGCGGATACGCCGCTGAGATAGGTTTCCCGCGTGATCGTACCCGCTTCGCCGCAATCGATTGCCTCGGCGAATGCGCCAGCAGGCAGCGCGAAGGCCGCTACCGCCAGGACGACTACTGCCAATGCCAGTCGATGCAAATCGCCTCCATCAATCATAGTGTTGTTGCGACAATACCGGGAAGGATAACAAACTGCGCCAAGAATAGGAGAGGCGGATCAACTCTCTTCCGAGATTTCGCCAAGCCGATAGCCAATGCCGCGAACGTTGACGATCAGGTCAATGTCGACCAGGCTATTCAGCTTGCGCCGCAGGTTGCTGACATGCGGCCGAATGACTTCCCGCGCCTCCGCTTCTTCCGTGTGATAGCCCCGAACTTCGCGAACCAGCTCATGGCAGGAAACCACGCGACTGCGATTTGCCGCCAAGTAAAGCAGCAGGTCGAACTCGGTAGGCGTCAATCCGACGGACTCTTTCTCCGCCTGAATCTGGTACTTGCCCGGCAATACAGACAAGGGACCCAAGCTGATGGCGTTGCCGCGCGGCGGCAGTCGTTCACGAAGTCTGGTCGCGCCCGACTCCGCGTCAAAGTCCGCAGCGCCGACAGAGTCAGACACTTCACGCGCCAATTCGGATATATTTCGTTCGATCGCATCCAGGAGTCGGCGGCGGCGCATCAAGCTCCGCGCGTTTTCGATGCCGCGCTCTACACTTTCGCGCAGGTCTTCGCTGGAGCAAGGCTTTATCAAGTAATCCTGCGCGCCGTGTCGCAGCGCCTGGATCACGGTCTCGACCTCAGCCGCCTCGCTCATCAGCACAACCATGGCGTCGGGCGACTGCGTCTTGATGCCTTGCAGCACCGCGATGCCATCCATATCCGGCAGATCAAAGTCACAGAGGACCAGGTCAAAATCACTTCTATCGTAGCGCTCCAGAGCTGATTCGCCGCTATTCGCCTCGCTTACCAGGTAACCAACCCGCTGCAAGGCTTTGCTAACGGTATAGCGATTGACGCCATCGTCGTCTACGAGCAGCAGTCGCATAAGCTGTCTCTCAGCCATTGTGGACACCGGGTCCGCATTAGAAGCCTATATCAAATTATATCTGAATCACTACCTTGGTGAAATCAGAATGCCCCTGACTTCACTCGCCAAACGGGCGGTCACTTCAGCCACAATGTCTGGCTGTTGGATTCGCAGATTTCAAAGCTTGAGCTGTCCGCCAGATGCCAGGTCGCGCCGACGTAGATAGCAATGACGGCGCCGTCTGCGCAAACCATCGGGATGCAAGAGCGGATGTCGCGCGGAATCTTGCGGTCGATCATCCAGTCTTTGATCTTGCGGGAACGCCCGCCCATGCCCTTCGGCTTGAAGCGGTCGCCCGGGCGCCGCGTCCGGAGGCGCAGATCAAGGCTCTGCGGCAGCTGCAGGCTGTCGCCGCCCTTGCGCGACAATCCTTCTGTCGAAAGGCAAACCGTTGCGCCATGAAAGCGCAAGGGAGAACCTGCGAGGATCGGCCTGTCGGTATCGGCTGGAATCAAGCGGTACATTTCGTAAGCCGCCTTCGCGTCCTTGCGCTCGATATGCACCCCGTCATAATCCATGCGCATCTGCGTCAAAGCGTTCATATCGCGGCGGTCGCCAACGCTGGCTCCTTGCGCCCAGGCAATGAGGTCAAGAGTCAGCGCATAAGACAAGGCAGCCCACTCGCCGGACACTTCGCCAAACGCCCGCTGCACCAGCCGGCGCCGCATGGCAGGATGAAGGCAAGCAAATTCGTTTTTCCCGATGCTCCAGCGCTCCGGCGAAACGGTCAGCATTGGCATCACCGCCTCATTGAAATGCGACGCAAGAAAATCGTCATCCACGGCAGCGGATTCGGACAAGCGGTCGAAGGCGTCCAGCAAATTGGGGTTGAGGCTTTGCAAGCGACTGATGACCTCGTGACGGACGAAGTTTCGGCGGTAGCCGATGTCGTCATTGCTGGCATCTTGGCGATACGGCAGTTGGCGCCGGCGGCAATAGGCTAGCAACTGGTCCTTAGAGAGGCGGAGCAGCGGTCGTACCAGGCGCAGGCTTTGGTGAGTCGGCATTTCGCTGACGACTTGCATGCCGCGCAAGCCGCGCGTGCCGCTGCCGCGAACGATATTCATCATTATGGTCTCCGCCTGGTCCAGCGCATGATGGCCGGTGGCGACGCACTTGCTCCCTTGCCCGCGCGCTACCCGCGCCAAAAACGCATATCGCTCGCGCCGCGCCGCTTCCTCGAGGCCGATGCCCCATTCCCCGGCAAGCCGCGGCACATCGGCATGATCAACTGTGAAGGGTATATTCCAGCGCGTCGCCAGGCGAGACACAAAGTCCAAATCCTGCGAGCCAGCCTCGGCTCTAATCCCATGATTGAGCGAGGCGACATGCAGATCAATCCCTAACTCATCCTTCAGGCGATTCATTACATGAAGCAGAGCCACTGAGTCTCCACCGCCTGAAACCGCCACAATTGCAAGCTCGCCGGCCGCAAAAGCATCATGCAGTTTAAGAGTGCGCAAGACCGTATCCACAATCATTGAGCGTCCGCTGGCGAATTCGCCTCAACTACGCTTCATAACTCAATCATAACCTCGTAGGCACATCTTGTGAACGATGCGCGAATCGGTGCTATATTTGATGAAAGTGAAACGGTGAATCGCTTGCGTTGGCGTAACGTTGAGCGCAGTTAATATTCATTAATGTTTGACTATGATATAATGCGCGGCGTACGCGTTACGTCGAGGAACCATTAGTGCTAAGTCCCCTGGATTTCCTGTTCGGGCTTTTTTCGCTCGACATTGGCATCGACTTGGGTACAGCGTATACCTTGGTTTACGTACGCGGCAAAGGCATCGTAATCAACGAACCGTCGTTTGTAGCAATAGACCGCAAATCCAGAGCGCCTATCGAAGTGGGCGCGCGCGCCAAAGAAATGTGGAGCAAGAATCCAAAAGACATCCTCATCGTGCGCCCGCTGCGCGACGGCGTCATTAGCGAATTCGAAATTACCGCCCGCATGTTGGATTATCTTATCAAAAAAGCGCACGAGCAGAGTTGGGTGCCTGTGCCCAGGCCCCGCGTTGTGGTTGGCATACCTAGCGGCGTCACCGAAGTTGAAAAGCGAGCCGTCATTGAAGCGACGCTGGACGCGGGCGCGCGCGAAGCCCATCTGATTGAAGAGCCGGTGGCAGCTGCGATCGGCGCCAACCTGCCGGTGTTGGAGACACGGGGCAGCATGGTGGTAGACATTGGCGGCGGAACAACCGAAGTCGCGCTCTTCTCGTTGGGCGGCATTGTCATCAGCCGCTCGATACGGGTAGCCGGCGACGAAATGGACGAAGACATCGTCCAGCATCTGCGAAACAAGCACAATCTGCTCATCGGCGAGCCCACCGCCGAAAAGGCGAAGATAGATATCGGCTCCGCCTTTCCCTTGCCACAGGAACGCACCTACATGGTCAAGGGCCGCAACTTAACGTCCGGATTGCCCGATTCGGTAGAGGTCAGCTCGATTGAAATACGCGAGGCGATTGGCGGCTCCGTCAACATCATCATTGATACGGTCAAGGACGCGCTTGACGATACGCCACCTGAACTGGTCGCCGATCTAATGGAGAGCGGCATTACGATTGCTGGCGGCGGCGGACAGCTCCGGGGCCTTGGCGAGCGCCTGCAGGAAGAAGTCAACATCCGTTCCTGGCTCGCCGATGATGCCATGACTTGCGTGGCGCGCGGCGCCGGGCGCGTACTGGAAGACTACAACAACTTGCGCCGCTTGCTGACTGGACCCGAGCGCGGCAGCACGCGCCACTGACTCGTCATCCAATTCTCCTGGCGCCGCCAGTGGCGCTTTCACGGCAATACCGTGTGCCTTCCACATCTGTTCACCCTTCCGCTGGTTGCGCTCAATCTGTGATAACATTAGGCAGAGCGCGCTTTTGAAAGGTGGCCTCTTTGCGTAGTCTTCGGCAACCCGGTCGAGCGCTGGCGCTGGCGCTGGCGCTAAGTGTTTGCGGCTTTTTGGTCCTGTTCAGCCTTATCGGCGCATTGACGCCGGTGGAAGGGGTGGTCGCCGCTCCACTCAATGGCTTGTCTGGCTTGTTCAATCGCGTCTCGCTATCGCTTAACGCCACCTTCGAAGAACTCAACAGCCTGGGCCAACTGCGCGAGCGGATCGCTGTGCTCGAAGAACAGCTCGCCCGCCGTCAAGTCGAATCCATTGAACTGCGCGAGGCCGCCAGCGATTACGTCCGCTTGAAGAGCATGCTCGCTTATACATCCCCCTTGGAAGACCAGGATTTCTTGCCTGCCGATGTGATCGCCATCGAGCAGACCGGGATCGCTCGCAACATAATTATCAACCGTGGTACGCGCGATGGAATCGCCGTGGGCATGCCGGTGACGACAGAATTGGGTTTGGTCGGCCGAATCGTTCTCGTCAGCGCCAACGCGGCGCAGGTGCAGCTCATCAACGACGAGAACAGCGCCGTCAGCTCGCGCCTGCAAACCACGCGCGCGCACGGCAGCATCATCGGCCAGGCTTCGGGCGTGCTGCGGCTTACCATGGTTGATCTGGACGAAGTGATCACGCAAGGCGATCTGGTCATCACCTCTGGGCTGGGGGGCAATTTTCCGCCGGATATTGTCGTCGGCCAGGTGACGAGCGTAAGGCAATTCGAATTCGAACTGTTCCAGGAAGCGGAGGTGCGCAGTCTCTTCGACTTTGATACGCTTGAGTTGGTGCTGGTCATCACCAGCTTTGAGCCGATCGACTTGACTGTATTCGAGCGGACGGGCGAAAACTGATATGGGCCGCTACTTGTCCATCGCAATCCTGGGTCTGGCAGCGGCGCTATCGGCCAGCTTTGTGCCACAATTCATCGCATTCATCGAAGCCTTGCTCAGCAGCATCACACCCTTTCATATCAACACGCGCGGCCAGCCCAGCCTGGTCATGTTGCTGGTAATCTGCTGGTCAATTCGCTCGAGCTTGGGCGATGGCTTCATTTGGGCGCTGGTCGGCGGAATCATGCTTGATTTGATGTCAATATTGCCAATCGGCGCATCCTCTGCGGCGCTGGTTCTCATTGTCTTCGTCGTCAATAGCGTCGCGCGGCAACTGTTGCGTCTGCGCTTCCTTTTTCTTCTAGCCGTCACCGCCTTCGCAACTGTTTTCATTGCGGCTTTCACCATATTCGCCCTGTTCCTGCTGGGCAACACTTACGATATCCCTTCGCTGATCCGCCTGGTACTTCTGCCGACGATGATTTACAACCTGATCGCTGTATTACCGGTGTACGCATCCGTTCGCCTTCTTCAGCGCCGACTGGAAGGCGGCCTGCAAGTCGCCCCCCACAGTCTGTCGCTCGGCACGGAAATTGGCAGTCACGAATGAAATCCAACCGACTGATCCCGTTTCAGACCTGGCGCCTAACCTTCTTTCAGGCGGTTATCTTTGCCGTATTCCTGATTTTCGGAATCCGCATGTATGAACTGCAGGTTTTGCGCCAAGCTGAATTCCAGGCAGCCGCCGACGAGAATCGACTGAGCGAGCTTCCCATCCCGGCGAGGCGCGGCGCCATCTTCGACCGCAACGACCGGCGACTGGCTTTCAATGTGCCCGCTTACAACGTCACTGTCATACCAGCCCAGCTGCCCGCTGATGAGGCGGCGGAACTGGATGTATTCAACCGGCTGTCCGCACTGGTCGGCGTGCCGCCAACGCGCGAAATTGCAGAGCAGTCGGGCCAAACGGTCCGCAGCATCCAAGACCTGGTCGAAGAAGGGGAAGGCATTGAACCCTTCAGTCCAGTCACCGTCGCTATTGACGTCCCGCAACTGGTTGCGATGCAGATCCTGGAAGAACGAATCTATATGTCAGGCGTTGATGTCGAGCCGGTCGCTGTGCGTGAATATCCGACGGGCGCTTTGACGACGCATATCATCGGATACATGGGTCCCATCCCGGCGGAAGAGGCGACGGAATTAAAAGCGCTGGGCTATAATCCCGCCTTTGACCGCATCGGATATGAAGGAATTGAGCGCTACCTGGAGGCGCGCCTCGCGGGCAGGCGCGGGTCGACGCGACGCGAAATCGACGTCGCCGGCGAAGTCGTGAAAGTGATCGCCCAAGACGACCCCGTTCCCGGGCAAAATGTACGTCTGACGATCGACACCGATTTGCAGGCTTTCGCGCGCCAGGCGCTTATTGATCAGTTGGAAGAACTCAATACGACTGCCGGGCGCACAATTTCGCAGCAAGGCGTCGTCATCGCCATGGACCCGCGCACCGGCGAAGTGCTGGCTTTGGTCAGTTACCCCAGCTACGATAACTCGCGTTTCGCCCGCGCCATAGATGTCGAGTATTTCCTCGAGATTGCAGCCGACCCGCTGTTTCCCCTGTTGGACAAGACGATCAAGGGCCAGTATCCGCCAGGTTCCGTCTGGAAGGTGATCACAGCGGCCGCCGTCCTGGAAGAGAATGTCATCGACCCCAACACGCTGCTGCTGGACGAGGGGCAGCTTCTTGTCGAGAACCGCTACGCGCCTTTGGACCGCGCCGCCGCCCAGCGCTTTGTCTGCTGGCTGCGCAGCGGGCACGGACGCGTGGATATGATACAGGGCATCGCCTGGAGCTGCGATGTTTACTTCTACCAGATCGGCGGCGGCAATCCGAATCTCTCGGCGCAGACAATACGTCCCGGCGGCCTTGGCATCGACGATCTGTTTCGTTACGGCACCGCATTTGGGATTGGCAGCGAGCTGGGCATTGAATTGCCCTTCGAGAACCCCAACCGCATGCCCGATCCGGATTGGAAGCGGCGCAATCAAGGCGAGAGCTGGTCTACTGGCGACACATACAACGCGGCTTTTGGGCAAGGCTACGTAAATGTAACGCCGCTGCAGTTGATTGCGTCGGTCGCCGCTACCATAAACGGCGGCGTCCTTTATCAGCCGACGATCATCCGAGAATTTCTCGACGAAGAACGACAGGTCATCGACGGCTTCAAGCCCAAGGTTTTGCGCACGATCAATCGTGACATGAGGCCAGCAGGCGACGAACTGACCTTGCTGCTGCTGGAAGATATGCTGATGAAAGGCGAGTCAAGCCTGGCATGCGTCTGCGAACCAAACTCGCAGTGGTATGATCCTTTTCGTTGCGATCCGGAAGGGTATCGGAATACAGCCGATCTGAATCCGGATCCGGGAATTGAAGACTTGCAGACCTACCGCATTCACATCCCGCTGAATTACAGCTTTAATGGCTCGGTGTGCCAGCCGGTAAGGTTTCGCACCGTGAACACGCCCTATATCCCGCCGTTCGTTTCCGCTGCCACGCTCAATCTCGTGCGCGATGGCATGCGGGAGGCGGTAATCGGCGAGGGTGGCACAGCCCAACCGGCTGTTCTTCCTTTCGTCGAGGTCGCTGGAAAGACCGGCACTGCCGAATACTGCGATGACAACGCCTGGGCGCTCAATCTATGCGTGCCCGGCCAGTGGCCCGCGCACGCTTGGTACACCGGCTACGCGCCCTACGACGATCCCGAAATCATCATCATCGCCTTTGTTTACAATGGCGGCGAGGGTTCGCAGGTCGCTTTGCCGATTGTGCGGCGGACGATGGCAGAGTATTTCCGGCTGAAAGTCGATCGCGACAGTTTGCCTTTGCAGCCCCCTGCTAGCGCAAGCGAGGCTTAGGGTGCAGCGGCTCTCGGTTGAGCAACGCCAGTTGATACGGCAGTGGAGCCCGGCCGTCCTCACCGCCGCGACTGCCTGGCTGCTGATGCTAATCGTTGGCGAGACGCCGGTCTCGCGCGCGTCCGGACTTTCGCTCACCATCCTCGGCGTGACCGCTGGAATGCGTCAAATGGGCTTCGTCGCGTCAATCGGCGGCGGCCTTACCTTAGCGCTCTGCCCGCTGTTTTGGTCGCAAACGGGCGGCGGCCAAAGCCAACCTGCGACAATTGTTTTCGCCGCTTGCGCCGCTGCGCTCGCGATGCTGCTGGCGACTCGCGCGCTCAAGCGCAACGACCTCGGTATTGGTTTCGGCATTATCTTCTTTCTCTTTATATTCTGGAACCAGATCGGGACAGTTCAAAGCCTGCGGCTCACGGGGCTGGTGACCGCCTGGCTGCTATACCTTACGGTCGACATGATCCTGCTGACCAATCCGCGACCCGGCATCGAACCGGCGCGTAATCCCAAGCCATGGCATTCACTTGGCATGCTCTTTCTCTTCGCCATCGGCGCCATCAATGATCCGCTGGTGACATTGCTCGCCCCCGCGCTCTTGCTCGCGCTATTTCTCTCATACGCCAAGCTGCGCGCCATGTATTGGCTCGCCATGGTTGCCGCAATCGCCATTGGCGCCATTTTACTCGCAAGAGCCTATTTGCAGCCGGCGCCATCCCCGCTGGATATCTGGGGCTGGCGCGACGCCGCGAGCTGGATTGAGTTGGGGCAACTGGTGATTGCCCAATTCAGCGTGTTTGGCATCATCCTGGGCGTCATCGGACTGGCGCGATTGTCTCGCTGGTATCCGCCGCTGGGAACGGTAACAATGATCGCCTACGCTGCTTATGCATTCTTCGGGCTAACGTATAACGGCAGCCACCGGGAGATCCTGCTTATTCCTCTCATCATCATTCAAGTCATGTGGATGACTTACGCCGTCAATACCCTGGGCCAATGGGTGAACAAGTCATTGTCCGACGAGTCCGGCCGCTGGATTCACATTATCTCGCTGCTCTATTTTGCGCTTCCCGCGATTCTGCTCCTTGACATCTTGAGACCCTGAATCCGCCCCGTCGCCGCCACCCGATCGCGTCCGCTTCCAGCTATCCAAAAGGCTGGAGCGAAATCAAGGGCTTTTTCATTGGCGAAGTCGTAAGCGCGGTTCGGAAAAGCGAGTATATTTAACTTATTGCAGATTGCGACGCGCCTCACGAAAGTGAATGTCATCCGGCATGCAGGAAGAACTTATCGCGATAAAGGGCGTTAACGACGGCCTGCTCATATCGCTCAGTACCACGGAAAATTGGCAATCGGTTACAGATCAGCTTGCGGCGCGTATTGACGAGCAGGCGGAATTCTACGCTGGCGCCAATATCACGGTCGAGCTTGGCGAGCGGCCAGTGCCAAAATACGAACTCAGCTCGCTACGAGCCTTGCTCGAGCGCCGCGGCTTACGGCTTACCCTCGTGCGCAGCGAGAGCGACACGACCAAGAAGTCGGCGGAATCACTAGCGGTGCCAATCGAGAACCATGTAGATGCGGCATTGCCCCAGCCGAGCATGCAGGAGACAGCGCCAGTCAATTCGGAGGAGACCGGAACGGATGGCGTCTTGTTTCGCCGCACCCTGCGTTCGGGTCGGACGATTCATAATGAGGGGCATGTGATCGTCTTTGGCGATGTGAATCCTGGCGCCAAAGTAATCGCCGGAGGCGATATCGTGGTTTGGGGAAAACTGCGCGGCTACGTCCACGCGGGCGCCAATGGCAATGAATCCGCCATCGTCTGCGCCTTGGAAATGAGCCCCAGCCAACTGCGGATTGCCGACTTCGTGGTAACGTCTCCGCCAGGCAAGCGCAAGAAAATCCTGCCGGAAGTCGCGTTCGTCCGCGGCAATCAGATCATAGTGGAAGCCAGAGACTAGACCGAGAAAGGACGCCGAATGGGAGGCAAAGTTGTAACGATTTCGTCAGGAAAAGGAGGCGTGGGCAAGACGACCGCCACAGCCAACCTTGGAATCTCCCTGGCGAGCCTGGGAAAGAAAGTGGTCGTCATTGATGCCGATATCGGTCTGCGCAATCTCGATGTCATTATGGGTTTGGAAAACCGCATCGTTTACGATCTGGTCGATGTCGTCGAAGGCAGGAGCAAACTTCGTCAGGCGATGATCAAGCACAAGAAGTTTGATGACTTGTTCCTTATCCCCGCCGCGCAAACGCGTGACAAGATGGCTGTCAGCCCGGAAGACATGGTCAAGCTGGCAAATGAACTGCGCGAAGATTTCGATTATATCTTGATCGATTCTCCCGCTGGCATCGAGCGCGGCTTTCGCAACGCGCTGGAACCAGCCGACGAAGTGCTAATCGTGACCAATCCCGAAGTGTCGGCTGTGCGCGATGCCGACCGCATCATTGGTTTGATTGAAGCAGCCGACAAAGGACCGGGCAAACTCATCATCAACCGCCTGAAAACCGAATTGGTGAAAAAGGGCGAGATGCTGTCGTCCGATGATGTCTTCGATATCCTGGGTCTGTCGATAGTCGGAATCATCCCTGAAGACGAGTTAGTGCTTTCCGCGTCAAACAGCGGAATTCCGGTCACGCTCAACATGCAGTCCAAAGCCGGCATGGCTTTCAATAATGTCGCCAGGCGCGTCATCGGTGAAGATGTGCCCTTCATGAATCTTGACGAAAATCCTGGCATTCTCCAGCGACTCGCCAAACTCCTAAATGGTCGGTAGGCCAAGCCAGAACGTTACTGTGAGCAATAGCTACCAGCAAAGGAAACCCACATGACCAACCTACTGAGCCGTTTGTTCGGTCGGGCGAAGAAAGGCAGCGGCGCCACCGCCAAGGACAGACTGCGCTTCGTCCTTCAGCATGATCGCATTAACTTGCCGCCGGAACGCATGGAAGAGATGAAGAGCGAAATCCTCGCCGTAATCGTCAAGTACCTCGTGGTCGACAAAGACCGCGTGGAAATTGACCTGGAGCAGCGCGACCGCACACATAGCAAACTGGTCGCCGAAATTCCGGTCGCCATTCATACACCGAGCGCTAATTCAAAGCCAGTCGCTGATTCAGGCGCGCCGGCGGATGCTGCCGAATCCAATGGCGCCGATGCCGAATTAGCGGATGACGATTCAGCAGTCGAGGCGGCAAAATCTGATTCGCCCAAAGACGCGAAGGAAGCAAAAGCCGACGAGGACGAAGAAGACAAGAAGCCCTGAACGTTAATCGTAACCGGATTGGCCAAGCAATAGCGATCATCCTGCGGCGCCGCTGCCACTCCTTGGAACCAAAGGCATGCAATGCAGCGCCGTGAATCTCGCCAAACCCTGTCTATTCAGCGCGCTTGCCCATATAATGCGAATAAGGCTGGATGAGCGGAATCGGTCCGCATGGTTGAGAGCGTTGGCGCCTGGCGGCGGTTTGACTTCATACTTTTTGCCGCTACCCTGATCCTCGTCGGATTCGGCATAATGATGATCGCCAGCGCGACGCAAGACGCCATCGACGATGACATCATCAGCCGCGTTCCCGACCAAAGAAACTTTGCAATTATCGGTGTCATTGTCGTAATCGTCATGGCGACAATTGATTATCGGCTGCTCGGCAGCTTGAGCCCTTGGCTCTACGCCGGCATGGTAATTTTGCTCGTCATGGTTGAATTCTTCGGTGTAGAGGGCGCGGGCGGCGCCAAGCGCTGGCTGAACATCGGCATCCGCGTGCAACCATCGGAGATTGGCAAAATTCTGCTCATCATCACGCTCTCGCAGTTTGTCGCGCAGCGCTACCTCGAACTTGGCAAGCTCTCCACCGTCTTCAAGACAATGATCCATGTGGCGATCCCGGCTGTCCTGATTTTTCGCCAACCGGACCTGGGCACCACCATCGTATTTCTGGTGATCTGGGCAGTGATCATCTGGTCGGCCGGCTTGCGCCTGCGTCATATCGCTTTATTCTTGCTTGCCCTTCTGGTGATCTTGCCGACCATATTCCCGCAGCTGCCACCGTATCAGCAAGCGCGCGTGGAGACCTTCATTAACCCGGATCAAGATCCTGATGCCGCCTACAATATCAATCAGGCGCGGATCAGCATCGGCTCGGGCGGCATCCTGGGCAAGGGATACGCGGTCGGCTCCCAGAATACGGGTCGTTTTCTTCGCGTGCGCCACACCGACTTCATTTTCAGCGTCATCGCGCACGAATTCGGCATGGCCGGCGGCGTCGCGGTTCTGGCGATGTTTGCCCTCGTCTTGTCGCGCATACTGAAAGGCGCCCGCGAAGCGAGCGATCCCTTGGGCAGCATGATCTGTTACGGCGTCGTCGCCATGATTTTCTTCCAGACGACCGTTTCAATCGGCATGAATCTCAACCTGATGCCCGTCACCGGCTTGACCTTGCCCTTTGTCAGTTCCGGCGGCACATCGCTTCTGTTCACGATGGTTGGCGTCGGCCTTGTTGAAAGCGTCATCGTGCGCCGCCGCCGCGTCATCATCTGAGGAATAGAACGAAGCGCCCAAATCTTGTCCGGCTAATGCGCCCTCTGGAGAATGCAAATTGACCTCGCCATCCACCCGACCGGTACGAACGCGCTACGCCCCCAGCCCGACCGGCCCGCAGCATATCGGCGGCATTCATACGGCGCTTTTCGCTTGGCTATACGCCCGACGTCACGGCGGCCAATTCATTCTGCGCATTGAAGACACCGACCAAAAGCGCAGCGTACCCGGCTCCGTTGATTTGATCCTTCAGGCGCTTGACTGGCTGGGCATGGACATTGATGAGGGTCCACGCGAGGGCGGCGAATTTGGACCCTACGTACAGTCGGAGCGCCTTGCGTTGTATCAAACTTGGGCTGCCGAGCTGGTGGAGCGGGGCCGCGCCTATAAGTGTTTCGCTACGCCGGAAGAGCTCGCCGAAATGCGCAAGTTGGGCGCCGGCTACGATCGCCGATACCGGGATTTTCCCGCAGACCGTGTGTCTGAGCTCGAAGCGCAGGGTTTGCCCTTCGTCATTCGCTTCAAGATGCCGCTTGGAGGAGTGACCATCGGCGACGATATGATCCGCGGACCTGTCGAATTCGACAACGAGCAATTGCAGGATGCGGTCCTGCTGAAATCTGATGGATACCCAACCTACCACCTCGCCCATATCGTCGACGATCACCACATGCGGATATCGCATGTCATCCGCGCAATTGAATGGCTGCCATCTTTCCCGCTGCATATTCAGATCTGGCGTGCGCTCGGCTGGAATATGCCCCAATACGCCCACCTGCCGGTGCTGCTCAACCCCAATGGCAAGGGCAAGCTGAGCAAACGAAAGCAGCAGTTCGCCGAAGCCGATGGCAAGAACGTGCCCGTTCTCATGCACGAATTCATCGATGCCGGTTACCTGCCCGGCGCCGTGATGAATTTCTTGACCAATATCGGCTGGAATTACGGCGATGATGTGGAGATCTTCTCCACCGCGCAAGCCATCAAGCGATTCGACCTCAAAAACGTCAGCCTGGCCAACAGCGCTTACCCGATTGCCAAACTCGATTGGCTCAACAGTCAATACATACAGCGCGCGCCGGCAGACGAACTGTGCCGGCTGCTAAAGCCGATACTGGAAGCGGCGGGCTATGCCGTCGATGAGAAACGCTTGCGGCAAGTCATCCCGCTGCTTCGGGTTCGTCTGAAGTCCACGCGCGATGTGGCGCCGATGGCGGGCTTCTTCTTCGCCGATTGGGCTTCATTTGAAGCGCCGTCCGCCGACATATTAATCCAGCGCAAGATGAACCGAGACAGCACAGCCGATGTACTGCGCGGCGCGATGCCAGTGCTGCAGGAGCTCGAATCTTTTAGCCACGACGCGCAGCACAGCGCAGTGGCGGCTTACGCAAAGACGATTGGCTATAAGAATGGACAAGTATTTGGCTCGCTGCGCGCGGCCGTAACCGGGCAGAAGGTCTCGCCGCCAACATTCGAAACGATGGAAATCCTCGGCAAAAAGGAATCGTTACGCCGCGTCAAACTCGCTTTGCAGTCAATATCGGACTCGGAGACTTGACGCTGATTGAAATGTAGGCTTTCGCGATTGCTGCGCCGCAGGAGCCCAGTATGGTAAACTGTTGCGGCGCATGTTAAGATGCGTGTTCAGTATTGGGAGATAGTTTAATCGGCAAAACAGCGGACTCTGGATCCGCCATTCCTGGTTCGAGTCCAGGTCTCCCAGCAGCTTACGCGGACTTCAGCGCTTGAAGTCCGTTTCTGTTTACAGCCCGAGCCAACTGACCCATCCACTTTCGCTACGATACGGACAGAACTACCAGCTCGACCCACTTGCGAAATTCTTCATGTTGCGCGTTGTACAAAAGTCGCGTACGCAGCGGCAATGCCAGCCACATATACGAAAGTTTCCGCCTTTCCTCGCGCGAAGTGCGATCGACAATCTCGCGATACCAATTGGGAAAGCGCAGGAATATGGCGGGATGGTTGAGGATGCTGTCTTTTATTCGCCAATACAGCATGACAAACATAGCGAAGGAAAACACGCCGATCAATATCAGAAACGATGACGGCACCAGAACGATGAACACGAGATAAGCCAGGACACCGCCCCAGGCAATCGTCTCGAATAGGGGACTAAAACTCACTTCATCGCCATAATGCTGAAACGCCGTCAGAATCGGTTCCTTGTAGAAGCCTAGGGTCACCAGACCGGCGCGCAGAAAAAATAGCGTAGCGATGAACATAAACAGTGGCACGACAGTAGACATCGCTTTATCCCATTGCCGCCTTTCCGCAGTTTGACTCCAGCCCCGAAGTATACTCAACCATGAGGCGCCAGCGCATCCTCAATTGTATTTTGGCGGAATCCATAGCGGGGTTCTCCCGGGACGCGGGCTGAGATTCCGGCGTGAGGATATGGCGCGCAAGGCAGCGGAACCTGCCAACACTGGTTCAGCCTCGTCGGACGATTGATGATTGTGCCATCGCCGGTAACGAACTCTTCATAGGCTTGCGGAACGAGGGCATGGAATCCATCATTCGCGCCAGCCGGAACAATCGCTTCTTCGTGCCTGATGATAAGAAAAACTACATAGGACAGGCAGAGCAGCGCCAGCGCGAAGACCGTCACGACCCGTCGCCGCCAATTGACCCAATACCATGCCAGCGCCGCCAGAGTGGTAGACAGCGCGGCGAAACTCCAGATGATATAGCGGACGTACTTGTCATTAGGCACGGTGAAGAACCAGAATAAGAGCATGACCACCAGGGGAAGAAGCGCGCGCCAACTCAAATCTGGCGCGCTCGCTCTGCCGGGATTCATCCGCTTGGCGAGGGCGTACATGACGATCGCGCCAATTGAAATGACGGTTGGAAGCAAAGTCGGGAAAACATTAGCCAGGTAATTTCGAAGCCACGGACGCAGCCATTCCCACGACGCTAAGACTACTTCAGGATCTCCGCCTCGGTGGCGTGTATTGGTGGCCAAGGTCCGCTGACGAGACTCGACCTGTTCTGACGGAATCGTCCAATCCAGCTCGACCCTGCCAAATGATTGCGGATAGGCCGGGTATCCGCTGGTGATAAGGCCGCGCGCCATCCAGGGGAGCAACAGCCCGATCGCTACCAATATCACGAAAGAGACAGTCTTCGGTTTCAATCGAAAGCCGCCGCGCCGCGCCCAAACGACAGTCGCATATATAGCGCAGGCCAGTCCAAAGACGACGTAACTTTGCTTCAACGTAAAGCCCGTCAGAATAATGATCGCCAAGCGAAATACGAAATAGTCGCGAGTTTCGCTCTCGGGACGACAATACTGGACAAAGTCTAGCAAATAGATCACGGTCAAAAAACCAAAAAGATCGACGACGGTATCGGTGAGGAAGTGTGTGATGCCGCCCCAGCGCACGGTCTGAAAAAGAATGTAGGGAAACGTGAGCGTCGCAAAAAGCGACGACCAGCGCAGGTCGTCGACCGTCCGCGACCGATAAAGCCGCAGGGCTGCTCCCAACGCATGAGCCCCGTAAACCAATAGCAGCAAACCTCTCGCGATGTATAACGACCGGCCGGACCAGATAGAGGTATCCAATAGAGCGTCGTATAAATATACGGAATGATTAAATGCAAGCGATGAAAACAGATTGCCCAGCCCGGGCACGATGGGATAAGTGTCAATCCAAGTGACTGCTTGGATATCACGAAAGCCTGTATCGTAAGCAATCGGCATTCCCAGCGCTCGATTGGAAAACCAGATGGCGAGTAAGGCAACGAGCGCTATGAATGGCTTATTGGACGCCAAACGGTTGAAAGTGTCCGCCAGGCTGCGTCGCTGGCGGATCAGCGTGAGCGCGGCCGCAAGCGCGAATATGAGCATGAGCGCATCGTTAACGGGCAATAGCAAATGCCAGAGCTGCATGACGCCAAGCGAGAGCGCCAATCCCAGCCAGAAGCTGTCCCGCCAAACCCAACCCGATGTGAGCGACTGCCCCATGAATTTCAAAGGGACAAAGCCCAATCCGCTGAAAAGGAAAAATAACAGCAGCCAAGTCAGCAGCACACTGCCCATTGGTATCAGTAGATCAAGCATTTGCGCCCTACCTGCATTTCTGACACAATATGCCGGAATTGCCGCAAGGAAACTCCATTATAATGATTGATATGATATCGCGCGATTATCATGTCGCGGCGAAGCAAATGATCCCGACGCAATACGATCCGATAGATCAAACATGCGCCGCGCGCCCATGACTCAGTTCAGCGAAGGACCCAGGCTGGCTTTTTTGCAAGCGGCTGATGCCGATCTAATCGCCGAAAACATGGTCGCCTTCGCCAATACCGAGGGCGGAACGATCATTGTCGGGCTTCAAGCCGATGGCTCGCCTTCCAATACACCAGCCAGTGGCTTCGAGATCGAAAAGGCGCTGCGGCGCGCCGATGACCTCTATAATCCACCGGTCGTCATCGAAAAGTGGGGAGAGATCGTTTCGCATTCGGCGGGGCAGCCGGCCGAGAGCCTGCCAGACCGAGGCGACAACGGCGGCGGCGCTGGTCCCGGCTTTTCCGCTCGCGCGTCAGCATACGCCATTCAGGTGCCCCGCAGCACCGAATTGCACGCCCTGGCTGATGGACGGGTGCTCATCCGCAGCGGCAGCGTCAATCGTCCGCTAGGCGGTCAAGAAATCCAACGACTCGCAAGCGCAAAAAACACCGGCGACTTCGAGACTGAGGCGGTTGCTGGCGCGACCATTGATGATTTCAGCCGCGCGATGATCGACGAATATCTGGAGAAACGCGCAGAACGCACCAAACGTCCCTATAGTGGCGAGGTCAAACGGGTCTTGGCCGAGATCGGCGCTGTCACCGCCGAAGGCAAGCCGACGGTCTGTGGACTCTTGCTCTTCAGTGAATATCCCCAGCGCTGGCTTCCGCAGAGCGGGGTCGTCTTCGCCAAATTCGTCGGCACTACTCCGCGCGGCGAAAGTGGACTGGCGGGGTATTCGCGCCGCGAAGAACTGATCGGACCAGTGCCGCGCTTGATTGAAGCCACCTGGAATCTAGTCTGGAGCGAAATGGCGATCAGCGCCGTGGTCAAGGGCTTGGAGCGTGAAGAAACCTTCGAATATCCTCAATTCGCCGTGCGCGAAGCGCTTGTGAACGCAATCTGCCATCGCGATTATCGCTTGCGCGGACGGCGCATAGAAGTGCGAATGTTTTCCGATCGTCTCGAAGTGATTTCGCCCGGCGGCTTGCCCGGCTTCATCACGGTCGAGAATATCAAAGACGAGCATTTCTCGCGCAATCCGCGTTTGGTGGGCGGGCTGTTCCACTGGGGTTACATCGAAGAACTAGGCTTGGGCATCGACCGTATGATGGAAGTCATGCAGCAGGCGGGCCATTCGCCGCCGAAATTCGACGCCCGCCCCTACAGTTTCGCCATCGCGCTGCACAATGAACGCACGCAACCGGAACTGCCTGAGTGGTCGCGGGATACCAATCATCGACAGGCGCGCGCCTTGCAATACATCCGCGAAACCGGCTCAATTACCAACCGCGAGTACCGGAGCCTGATACAGACCGTATCCGCCGAGACTTTGCGCCTGGACCTGGTTGATCTGGTCGAGAAAGGCATCCTCACCAAGATGGGCGCCAAGAAAGGGACCTATTACGTGCTGCGCGAGTAAGCGCGAGGAAACAAAAACGGCCGCCAATAGTGACGCCCGTCACATTCATCTGCCATTCGCTGCGCGTTATTGCCGGCGCTCTTTAAGGCGGGCTGATTTGCCGCGTCGATCGCGAAGATAGTACAGTTGGGCGCGCCGCACTTTCGCCCGACGAAGAATCTCCACCTTCTCCACCCGCGGACTGCGCAGGAGGAAGGTGCGCTCCACACCGACCCCGTGGCTGGCTATGCGGCGCACGGTGAAATTGGCTTCGTTGCCGCCTTTTCGCGCTCGTATCACAACGCCCTGAAATGTCTGCACGCGTTCGCGCGCGCCTTCGACGATGCGCACATGAACCTTGACCGTGTCACCCGACTCGATTTTAGGATGCTTGTGATTGTCGACAACCAAGGCTTGAATCAATTCCTGGCTCATGGCTGCGTTCCTTCCACAACAGGCGCATAAAGCGCCAACTCTCATACATAATCGGCGCATTCTAGCACAGCTCTGCGGCAGACTTCAAGGGCGCGAATCAGCAGCTGGCGCCCCTCTTAGGAGTCAATGTGTTGTATTGCGAATTTGACCGGCAGCTACTAGGGAGTCTGCAAGATCTCTCCCGCGTTGAGGCTGTCCACATCAGTAATATCATTGAGCGCAGCCAATACCTCAACGGTCGTGCCAAGCTGAATCGCGATGCCAAAGAGCGTATCATTCTGCTGTACCGTATAAGTTCCGCCGGGTGTTGACGAAACCGCCGACTGGATACTGAATTCGATTTCCGCGTCCGTCTGCGCATTATCGAGCAGCGAGGTCTGCGCCTGCTCAACAAGCGTGCTTCTTGTATCATCGGCGCTGGCGATTTCCAGCTCTGCTGGTTCAGTAGTAGGCGGTATCGTTGCCGGGTCGACTGTCGGCGGCGGCACCGATGTCGGCGGCGGAATGAAGCCGGTCGTCCCACATTTGGGTATCGTTACCTGCTGACCCACAGCAATCCGGTCCGGATTGTCGATTCCGCTTGCCTTGGAAATGTCATTGACGGTCACGCCGTATGCCAGTGAAAGTTGGAATAGGGTATCTCCGGCGCGGATCTCGTGTACACAGTCTTCGCCGGGCGGGATCGTAGCGCGCGCGACCGGGATCGCCGTTGATTGGGCCACGGGTGGCGAAACAGGCTCATCGCCGCTTGATGTTTCCCCACCAACAGCCGCTTGCGTCTGCAGCGCAATCAGCGCAGTCGCAGTCAAGGCGAACTGATCGACTTCCTGTTCGGTTGGCGCAATTTCCTCGGTAGCGGTTGGCGGAACCTCAGTAGGTTCGGCTTCCACGACCGCCGTCGGCGAGGCAACCTGGCGCGCGACCGGGACCTGCCGAATCACCTCCGATGTGTCGCGGAAACAGGCAGTCAGCAACAGCGACAACCCGGCAAGCAGTGCAATTAGCAGATGGCTTCCACGGCGCTCAATCATCTGTCGGCGACTCCCTATCACAAGGTTTACCGTAGAATCGATGCCTGAGTTCTCGATGCGCCGCGTTAAGCAATGGCCAAACACACTGGAATCGGCAACGATTCTCCCCCTTCAAGCATCATTATAGGTAGAGTGGAAATTATGGACAATCAAGTTTGCGACAGGCTTTGCGGCAATCCATGACCAGCGCCGGAAGCGAGACCAGTCAGCCGTTCAACTGATTAAGCCCGTTGACAGCGCCAGTAAGATGAGCGCGCCAGCGGCAATTCGGTAGTAGCCGAAGGCGACAAAGCTGTGGCGAGAGATGAATTTCAACAGCAAATCAATAGCCAGCCAGGAAAACACACCGGAAAAGGCTGCGCCCAACACCAAGAGCAGCAATTGATCGGGACTCAGCGTATCGAGAGTTGTGACAAACTTGTAGATTGTTGCGCTGCCAAGCAGCGGTATCGCCAAGAAAAATGAAAACTCGGTTGCAAGGCGACGATTTAAACCCGCCAACATGCCGCCTACGATTGAACAACCGGAGCGCGACATGCCCGGAACCAGCGCCAGAACTTGCAATAAGCCGATCAACGCTGCTTGACGAGGAGTCACCTGCGAAAGATCCATTGGCGATTCCGTGGCTCCCTTTCGGAATCGGGGCATTCGCTCGACGAGAAGAATGGCGATCCCGCCGAAGATCAACGCCGCCGCCACCAGATGAGCCGAGAAAAAAAGCAACTCAATCTGCGGCTGAAACATAATTCCGAATGCAGCCACCGGCGCGCTGGCTAAAGCGATCATCAGCCAGAATCGGCGCGTTTCCGATGAAGACCGCAGCGCCATCGTCTTCTCGCTTATCGTCCGCCGATAGTAAACGAGAACCGCCGCCACCGCGCCGACCTGAATGAATATCTCGAATACCGGCGGAAGCATGGCGTCAAAGTTGAGCAAGGCGGCGCCGACGATCAGGTGCCCGGTAGATGAAACCGGCAAGAACTCCGTGATGCCTTCTATCAGCGCCAGGAGAATTACCTTTACAACGTCGTCTATCATCGCCGCGTCCTTATGGATAGCGAATCAACAATATGTGAACACAATTACGTCAATCCTAACAGGCGCTGTCCCAGGAATAGCCCCGCGATGACGCCGAGCAAGCAACTGGCGTTCGTTAGCAACAGGTTCAAAAGGAATAGAGCCGAGGCGCCGCCCTGCATCAAAGCGATGCTTTCGTTGGCGAAAGTCGAGAAGGTGGTGAATGCGCCGAAAAAACCCGCGCCGACAAGCAGACGGAGTTGTGGAGACAACCCCGCTCTTTCGCTGAACCAGGCGCCAAATAGCGCGAGCCCGAACGATCCAATGACATTTACCAGGAGCGTGCCGTAAGGGAAGGCGCCCAGGCGTGGAATCAGCAAGTTATCGGTCCAAAGCGAGAGCAAATAGCGCGCACTGGCGCCGAAGAATCCGCCTATGCCAACAGCAATCAGACTGTCCATCGTTAGCTCCCGAAAAATACCGTTCGATGCTGTGTCACCCGCTCATGAACAAACATGTGTCCGAAGCCGTCGGGAAATCGCGCCATGCTGCCTATCTTCGCCGTGCATCGAGGCTTTTTGTACAGTACACTACCTTTTCGCGACAGGAAACGCGCATGGATTATTTCAAGCTCATCAGCAGCAACCGAGATTTCGCAAAGTTGTGGGCGGCGCAACTCGTCAGCCTCCTCGGCGACTGGTTCAGCACGATTGTCATCTCCGCGCTGATCGTATCCTACACCGAAGGCACTGGATACCAGGGCATCGCCGTCAGCGCCTTCCTCATCGCCCGCCTGATCCCGCCGCTGCTGATGCGTCCCCTGGCCGGTGTGCTCGCCGATCGCTTTGATCGCAAACGGCTCCTCATTGCCAGTGATATTTTACGCGCATTAGCCGTTCTAGGCTTATTATTCACCACCCAAGGTCCCGAATATCTGCCGCTGATCTATGTGTTCATCGTGATTCAGTTTCTCATCTCCTCGATATTCGAGCCGGCTCGGAACGCAATCATGCCGAGCATCCTCTACCGACATCAATTGGTCATCGGCAATACGCTCAGCAGCGTGACTTGGTCGGCGATGCTGGCGATCGGCGCGATTACCGGCGGCCTTGTCGCCGAGCTTCTGGGCATCCAGGCGGCGCTTCTGATTGATTCGCTGACCTTTGTCCTTTCCGCATTGCTGGTTGTAACCATCGTGATACCGGAAAGGCCACGCTCTGAAATCGGCGGGGATGCGCGCAAGGTCAAAGATAAGTCACAGCGAACATTCCGTGATGGCATCCGCTACCTCACCAAGCATCGCGAGGCAGCGGCGCCGCTGTTCGTAAAGATGGGACAGAGCATTACCAGCGCTGATACGGTGCTGATCATCTACGGCACGCAGGTTTTTGTATTGGGCGAGGGCGGCATTACATCCATGGCGATACTTTGGGCGGCATTTGGCTTGGGCGCAATCATTGGTCCCTTGATTACCAACCGCTTCAGCGATGGCTCGGTCCGAGTTCTGCGCCGATTGATCATTATCGGCTTCGCCTTGATGGCGCTCGGCTGGCTGTTTTGGGGATTGGCGCCATCGTTGGAATTCCTGACGCTGGCGGTTCTAGTTCGGGCGATGGGCGGCTCAGTGAACTGGACTTACAGCTCGGTTATCATTCAGCAGGTCGTGCCCGATGAGTACTTGGGCCGGACCTTTTCGCTTGACTTCGCCGGTTTCGAATTGGTGCAGAGCATCGGCATCGTCGTACTTGGCTTGCTGATCGACGCAGTGGGAAACGCTGGCATACAGTCCATCGTCTTCGGAGCGGCGCTGATTTCGCTTGCGCCGCTGATCATTTGGGCGAGAATCGCGCAATTGCTGGAGAAGCGGGAGTCGTACATTTTAGCTGTCGCGCCCGAACCGGCGCCTGGAGGTTAATGTGACAAGTTTTCAATACGATATACAAATTATTGAGAATTATCCCGCTCTGGCCGCCGGCGTTATCGTCGCGCAAGGCATGACCAACGCGCCGATGCCCGATACGCTGCGTAATCTCTATTTGGACGAGCAGACAGCGGTCAAGGCGCGCATCGGCGCGACGCCGCTCAGCGAATTGCCGACGCTTAGCGCCTGGCGGCGGGCGATCAGCGCCTTCGGAGTTTCGCCAACCAAATATCGCAGCGCCGCTGAGTCCCTGCTGCGCCGCTTAACTAAGAAAGGCGATATCCCTTGTATCAACACGCTGGTCGATATCGGCAACCTGGTTAGCATCCGCTACGGTCTGCCCGTCGCCATATTTGATACACGCCAGATCGCGGCGCCGATCACCGTGCATTACGCCGATGGCAGTGAAGAGTTCATGGACCTCGGCAGCGACAAGATCGTCCATCCGGCGCCGGGCGAAGTGATTTTCTCCGATGAGGCGCGCATGGTGGTGGCAAGAAGATGGTGTTGGCGTCAGAGCGCGACCAGCGCCGCCAACGCCTCTACAGCAGACGCGGTCATCACCATTGAGGCGCACCACGACGGCGGAAGCGGCGATATCGAAAACGCCCTCGCGGACCTGCTGAGGCTATTCGCCGACTACGCCGGCGGCAGTTATGATTCTGCCGCGCTTGACGCCGACAGTCCGGCGATCTAAGCCAGCCGCAAACGCCCGCTGAGCACGGGCGGGATCTGCGCCAGCTTGGACCAGGACAATCCTTCCGAGGCTTCCGCGTCATCCGCGCTGAAGGCCGGCTCCAGCAAGCCGTCAAGTACGAATCCGGCGGCGAACGCGGCGCCCAGCAGCTCGCTCAAGCTCCGATGATAGTAGTAATGCGGGGCTGGCTCGCCCGGCGCGCCCGCCCCTTTCACCGGCGGCATATCGAGATATGCGCGCAGCTTGACCGCATAATGATCGCCCACGACGCCATCGCGATCTTCTTTCTCATGCACGAAGATGGGATTGTTGGAGTTGAATGCCGGGTGCTGCGTGGCAAAGACGAAGCGCCCACCCTGCCTGAGCAAGCAAGCCGCCGCCCGAAACAGCGGATCGATCGTTGGCATATCCATCAAAGCCATCGCGCAAGTGATGCCATCGAAACGTCCGGCGCCAAGCGCCAGCATGGCCGCCTCGTCGGTTCCGTCGATGACGCGGAAATCGACCGCCGCCGAAAGCGCCGCGCCGCGCGCCTTCGCCAGGCGAATCAGTTCTTCGCTATAGTCGAAGGCGGTAACCAACGCGCCGCGCTCCGCCAGCCGGCGAGCAAAAGCGCCGTTGCCGCAGCCGACATCCAGCACGATATCGCCCGCTTTTAATTCCAGCAGCTGCAATACGCTAGGTTCGACTAGCCGCTGATGAAACATATTGCCGAAGTCACCGTGCAGCGCATCCCAGAAATGCGCTTTCTGATTCCACAGTTCGCGACCTTCGTCGTTGAGTCGCTTGATGTCCAATGTCGGTCTCCGTCTCGATTCGCAGAACCTCATTGTAACGCGGCGGCGACATTCCTTACATCGGCAGTCGAAATGCGAACGCGCGCCCCAGCATTCCCGCCTCGCAAGCCGAGCTCAGCTATCATATAATTCTTGTCTACCACAGCGATCGCTAGCGATTGGTCAGTCAGGCGTGGAAGAAATCCTTTTATATGCAGTAGTCGGCATCCTGGTTGGGATTTCAAAAGGCGGGATCGGCGGACCCGTTCCCGTCGCCTTGACCGTGCCGCTGCTTACTTTGATCATCGAGCCACAAGTCGCCGTCGCCTTGGTGCTTCCGCTCTTGATCTTCGCCGATATCTTCGCCCTCTACTTCTATTGGCGGCAATGGGACCGCCACTATATCGCCTTAATGATAGCGCCAGGTTTGATCGGCGTCCTGCTGGGCGCGCTTGTGCTGGATGCCATAGACGCCACAACGCTCAAACGGGTGATTGGCGGACTGACATTGCTCGCGCTTAGCTTCAAAATCGCCAGCGACCGTTTGGCAACGCTCGCCTACCAGCCGCGCGCCTGGCACGGCTACTTCGCCGGCTGGGCTTCCGGTTTCGGTTCGACATTGGCGAATGTTGGCGCGCCCCCATTTACCGCTTATCTGCTGCTGCAGCCGAAGATGACGCCGCGCCGCTTCGTTGGCACTACCACGCTTTTCTTCGCCGTAATGAACCTGACGAAGGTTCCGGGATTCATCGCCCTCGAGCTATTTGACTATGACCGTCTCTTGAGCATCGCCTGGGTATTTTTGCTGATTCCGCCTTCCGTTTTGGTCGCGCGTCGCTTGATTGACCGCATCAATCAGCGGATCTTCGAATGGATGATGATGATCCCGCTGGCAGTGTTAAGCGTTTACCTGTTGCTGTCCGGCTGATTGAGCCAATTGCCCAGCGCGCGAATGCCATCCAGCATTTTCGCCGCGTGCTTTGTCGCCGTCGTCTCGATCCGATCCGCGTCCCGGAGCGCAGCCTGTCCATCAAAATCGACATATGCCATCCGTGCGGTAAGCGCCGCGCGAGGCATGCCAAAGGCGTCCCCCGGCAATAAAGCAACGCCCGTTTCCGTGAGCAGCCGATCGCAAAGTTGAGCGTCGTTTCCAATGCCGCGCTCAGCTAATTCTTCCGCGAAGCGGCTGAAATCCAGCAGCAGATAAAATCCGCCCTGCGGCGCATGCGCGCGAAGGCCGCAGGCGACCAGGGCGCAATGAACGACCGAGCCGATCGCGCGCAGAATCCGCCGCTGCGCTTCCAGGAAGGTGGAAGTTTCGCCATCCAGCTCGTAGGCGGAAAGCGCAGCCACCTGTATAGGAGCGGGAGCGCAGGAATAAGTCTCCGAGCCCAAGCCGACCAGCGCCTCGCGCAATTCGCCCGGCGCGTCCGGCGGCAGAATCAGCGCGCCCAGGCGCCAGCCGCCAGCGCCGCTCCACTTCGACAAACCGGTCGTGACCAGCGTCCGCTCGGGATAGACTTGGGCCAGCGAGACATGGCCGCCTCGATGATCCAGCAGCGCGTAGATCTCGTCCGATATCGCCCAAACGCCGTGCTTGCGCAAGACGACTGTCAGCGCTTCCAACTCAGCGCGGCTGTAGGTCAAGCCATCGGGATTGCCGGGATAATTCAAGACGATTAGTTTTTCTCGGTCCGCTCCGCCTGCGCCTTTGAAGGCGCGTTCAAGTTGCGCGGGTTTTATTCGCCAGCGACATTCATAAGATGTCGGAATGACGGTTACCTCATGGCTTGCCAAGCGAGCTTGCGGCGCGTAGGAGACCCAGGACGGACCTGGAAGGTAAACCGCCGCGCGATGAAAAGCGCGCATGATGTTGTGCAGCAGCGGCTTGGTGCCCGGCGCAATCAGGACCTGCTCGGCAGTGATCGGATAGCCATCTACTTCGTGATGGAAGGCGGCGACTTTCTGGCGCAATTCCGGCAGTCCCGCCACAGCGGTGTAATCCGTGCGCCGCGCCGCTCCGCGCAAGGCATCTTGCACGCGCTGCGTTGGCGGAAAGGGCGATTCGCCAAAACCAAAGCGGTAAACCGGGCGTCCTGTATTTTCAATTTCCTGAGTCTTTTCGTTCAGGGACAAGGTTCCCGATTTAGCGACCCGCACAAAGGTCATCGCTGCTCTCATTCTGTCGCGCGCTCAATCACAGGTCTACGGCGCCAAATTGTACACCGTCCGCGTTCCCTTTGACAGAATGCCGTGAAGCTGCATAATCAAAATGCGCCACAAAACAGACGGATATCGATAATGACGACAGTCGCTGAGTATTTCGCCGAGCAATTGATCGGCGTGGGCGTGAAGCGGGTCTATGGCTTGCCCGGCGGAGAAAATGTCGAGATTCTCGACGCGCTTCGGCGGCGCGGCATCGACTTTCTGCTGGTCAAGAACGAAAGCAGCGCTTGCTTTATGGCGGCGACCGACGCGCGCCTGACTGGCACAATCGGCGTCGCGCTGACCACCTTGGGTCCCGGCGCGGCTAACGCTTATGCCGGGCTGGCGCACGCCTACCTCGATCGCGCGCCCGTCCTGCTGATCACGGCGGCAAATGATCCCGCGGTGATCGGCAAGCACAGCCATCAAGTTATCGACCTTAGCGCCATGTTTCGCCCGGTCTGCAAGCGCACAACCGAGTTGACCGCAGAAAACGCCGCCGAAGCAATTCCGCAGGCGCTCAGCCTGGCAACAGCGAATCGCCCGGGACCGGTACATATTAGCATTCATAATCGCATCGCGGCGCAGGCTATGCAGGCAGTCAGCCCGGCTCAGACCAAGCGTGAGACTGACGCCGTAAATGCCTCCGATATCCGCGCGGCTCGCCACCTGCTTGACGACAAAAGGAAGCCAATAATCGTGGCCGGCTTGGGCTTGGAGCCGAACCGACCCTATCAGCAAATCCGCTTTCTTGCCGAGTCGCTGAACTCGCCCTTGATTGATACGCCGAAGAGCAAGGGCGCGCTTTCAGCGGATCATCCGCTATTCGCCGGCACGGTCGGATTGACGCGCGAGGATCCCGTCTACGACTTGCTTGATGAAGCCGACTGCGTAGTTGCGATCGGTTTCGATGTGGTTGAATTGGTAAAACCTTGGGATTACGAGAAGCCGCTGATCTGGATTGCGGAATGGACCAATCACGATCCGCAGATCGCCTGCGAATTGGAGTTGGTTGGCCCGGTCGACGACAGCCTTAACGCCCTTGGCGAAGCCCGGGCTAACACCGAGCGGAATTGGGGCGCGGAAAGAGTGCGGCTGTTTCGGCAGCGGCTCAAACGGCGGCAACTGCCAAGGCCGTCAAATGGTCGCATTTTGCCGCAAACATTCTTGTCTTCATTGCGGGAATACACGCCGGACGACATCATCCTGACCACCGATGTCGGCTCGCACAAGATTTTCACGGCGCTGGAATGGCGCCCGCGGCTGCCGAACCGCTACTTCGTGTCCAATGGGCTGTCGGCGATGAGCTTCGGTTTGAGCAGCGCGATCGCGGCGGCGGAAATCACCCGTCAGCCGGTCGTCTGCATCACCGGCGACGCCGGGCTGGCGATGGTCATTGGCGAGCTGGGGCTACTGGTGGAAAGGCAACTGCCGGCGCTCATCGCGTTGATGAACGACTCGGCGCTGGACCTGATTCGTTCCGCACAGACAAGGCGCGGACGGCAAGCCTTCGGCACCGAATTTGCCAACCCGGATTTCGAACACATCGCCAACGCTTACGGGATAGCCTATCGAAAAGTCAATTCCAGACTGGATTGCGACGAAGCCATCGGCGCAGGACTGGCGCGCCAGGCGCCTATGTTGATTGATGTGATGATCGACCCGATTGGCTATCCGACGACTGTTGATAGGGCTGGCTAACACTTTCGCAGGCGCGCCAGCCGCGGTTCGCCAAGCCAAATCATGCGCCGCTCGAACGAGCAAATGTGAAGAGAGCGACGAATACCACCGGTATCAATCCCAGCATCAGCATACGCCGAATCACCGGTCCTTCCTGGCCGCTCAGCCCAACCGTGCTGCAGCCAACTATGATCTTCGCCGGCGCCAAAACACTGCCGAGCGATGCGCCCGCCGTCTGACCGGCAAGAATGACAGGCGCGCTCAGCGTCAGCAGCGTCGCCGTCTCTTGCTGCAAGGCGCCGAAGACTACATTCGAATTGGCGTTGCTGCCAGTCATGAAGGCGCCCAAGGCGCCGATGAATGGCGCGAACAGCGGATAGATTTCGGCGCCAAAAGTCTCGCTGATGCCGCGCGCGATCATCTGGGTCATGCCGCTGTGCGTCATCAGCGATGCCATGGCCACCAGCGCAAAGATGGCTATTGTTGTCTTAAGAGCCGATCTTTTAACCTGCCGCCAGATATCGGTCCACACCGAGGGACTGTCGAAACAACCGGCAGCGCGATACATCAGAAAGGCGCTCAGCCCGGCGTAGAACAGGATGGCGCCCGCGTGACCGAAGACGCTGATCGCTCGCCCGCTTTCGGCCGGCGCCGCCCAGCCAAATGAGGTCGTCACCGCCGGGAAGTCTGGCTGAATCAAAATGCTGTCCAAAAGCTGTTCCAAGGGCTCAAGTAAATTCGCGGAGAAAGCCAGCGCGAGCAAGATGACATAGGCCGCCAGCGCCAGGGCAAGGCTGCGTCCGCGCTCGCCTCGGTCCGCAGGAGCGCGCTTGGAACTGCCCCGATGCAGCGGCGACAAGACGTAGGCCACGCCAACCAAGGCGCCGGCCAAAGCGCCCGATGTCGAGCCAAGCGTCCAGATGCCATTGGTGGCGATCCACCACTGCGTCCATCCCATTGTCGCGCCAACGATCAATAGCATGGGAATCAAACGCCTAAAACCGCTCCAACCGGCGCTTGCGTAAGCAACCAGCGCGCCGCTGAACAAGCAGGAAAAACCCAAGACTACGGCGGCCTCATGCGCAAGCGTTTCGCCCGGGAGTCCGGTCACCGCAGTCAGCGCGACGAAGGATGTGCCCAGCGAGCCGAAGGTCACCGCCCAGCCATGACCGAGCGACGCCATAATCACCGATTGAGTCGCGGTGTATCCCAAACCAACTAGCAGCGGCGCGACCACCGCTATCGGCACGCCGAACCCGCCGACGCCTTGCAATAGCGATACGAAGATCCAACTGATGAGCAGACTCTGGGCGGCGCGGTCGGACGTCAGGCGATGCAAGCTGCGGCCGATCAGCCCGACGGCGCCCGCTTCATTGGTCACGTTGTAGAAGAAGAGCGCCATCCAAACGATGTAAAGCACATCAATCGCTAGCAAGATCGACTTGCCGATGGCGACCAGCACCAGGTCCGCGCCGCCGCCAAATGCCGTCATCGCCAGCGCAAGCGCCACAAGGAAGCCAGCCGAGCCAGCGCGCCCCCCGCCCCAGCCGGCGCCTACCATCAGGAGCAGGACCGTCAGCACCGGCGCCAGCGCCAACAGCCAATTGACTACATTCAGTTCCAAGTTCGCGCTCCGTAGAAAAGTCTAACTTGAGGCCGATAACGTGAAAAGCGCGCGCAGAAAGAAACTCAAGGCGATGCGCAGATTGTTGGCTTCACATCGGGTCCTGGCAAATCGGCGGCTTGCGTTGATACACCTGCGTCGCTTCTTGAAATGCGCGCGCGAGCTGCAGCACGGAAAAGTCAGCGCGCGGACCACCCACAATTTGCAAGCCAATGGGCAGCCCATCTTCCGTGAAGCCGCAGGGCAGGGATATCGCCGGCATGCCAGTCACTGTGACGTAGGCGCAGCTCATCATCCAGTCTATATAGGTCTCCATCGCCTCGCCATTGACCTGCGTCGGGTACTCCCATTCGATCAAAAAGGGCGGAACTTGGGCTGTTGGCAGCAGCAAAAATTCGTAGGTATCGAGAAACTCCCGTACACGCTGGAAGAGCTCCGTCCGCTTCGCTTGCGCTCGGCTGATCTGAGCGCCGCTTAAACGCCTGCCCTGCTCCACATTCCAACGAATGGTGTCCTTGAACCGCTCCTCGCCAAACTCGGCGAATCGGTCGGCGAAGGACTGCTCGAAGCTCCAGGCGCGCAAGGTTTGGAAGATGTCATAGGCATCGCTGAAGTCGGGCGCAGCATAGTCGAGTTGACAGCCCAAATCGCTGAATACCGGCAGCCGACGCTCGATGGCGGCAGTCACGGCGGGATCGACCGGAAGCTCGCCGAGATCGGGGCTGTAGGCGATCTTGACATCGGTGAAGTCTCGTTCCAGTTCTTCAGCAAAGACCGAAGGCGGTTCTTGCAGCGAGATTGGCGCGCGCCTATCGTAGCCGGCAATCGCTTGCAGCATCAGTGCGACATCTTGCACGGTCCGCCCCATGGGTCCGGATACGCCGAGCGTATTCCAAGCGTTCGACTTGGGATATTGCGGCACACGTCCCGGCGACGGACGGAAACCGACCACGTTGCAGAAGCTGGCTGGATTGCGCAGCGAGCCGCCCAAATCGCTGCCATCGGCGATTGGGATCATGCCGGTAGCCAGCGCCACCGCTGCGCCGCCGCTGCTGCCACCGCAGGTTCGGTTCAGATCGTAGGGGTTGCGAGTGGCGCCAAAGACGCGATTGAAGGTATGTGAACCGGCGCCGAATTCGGGCACGTTTGTCTTGCCAAGCGTGACGCAGCCAGCCGCCTTCAAACGCTCAATGATCAGATCGTCGGCTTCCGGAATATAGTCGCTGTACACCGGCGAGCCCATCGTTGTGCGGATGCCTTTGGTTTCGGCGGCGTCCTTGTGCGCGATGGGCAAGCCGTGCAATACGCCAAGTTCATCGCCGCGCGCCTGCTTCTCGTCGGCCGATCGCGCCAGTTCCAGCGCCATTTCGGGCAAGTAGGTGATGATGGCGTTCACTTCCGGATTGACCGCGTCTATCTGATCTAGATGCGCCTGCGCGACTTCGGTCGCCGATACCTCGCGCCGCTTGATCAGCTCCGCCAATTCCACCGCCGTCTTCCATACGAGTTCGCTCATTGCTGTCAGCCTCGCCCCATATATGGCATTCCATTCGCCATCACGGTGATAAAGGGCACGTTGACCGACAGTGGCAGATTCGCCATGTAGACTACTGCGTCAGCCACATGACGCGCGTCAATCTGGGGCTCAACCGCCGCCGCGCCTTTTGTCCGCTCCAGGTTTTTCTGCTGCCTTTCGGACATTTCGGTGCGCGCGTTGCCGATATCGATTTGCCCGCAGCAAATATTATATGGGCGGCCATCCTGCGCCGTTGACTTGGTCAAGCCGGCGAGCGCGTGTTTGCTGGTGGCATAGGCGGCTGAGTGGGGACGCGGCACATGCGCCGAGATTGAACCATTATTTATGATTCGTCCGCCCTGCGGATCTTGCGCTTTCATCATTCTGTAAGCTTCTTGCAGGCACCAAAAGGCGCCGGTTACGTTGACGGCGATGACACTCAGCCACTGCTCTTCGGTCAAGTCTTCGGTGGCGATGGCCGGCGCGTTCATGCCGGCATTGTTGAAGAGCAGATCCAGCCGACCGTACCTGTCTTTGACCGCGGCGAACAGCGCGACGACCGCTGAGCGGTCAGTCACATCGGTGGGCACAATCAGCGCGCGGTCAGCGCCTACATTGCCCATGTCCGCCGTCTCGCGCAGGTTCGCCTCGCGCCTGCCCGCCAGCGCCAGCGTATAGCCCGCCTCCCACAAAGCCAGCGCCGAAAGGCGACCGATGCCGGAGCCCGCTCCGGTTACAAGCACAATCCCTTCGCCCATTATATCTCCTTGCCATCTCAGACTGCGCCAAGTGTACGAGCCTTGCCAAATCGTGACAAGTCGAATTCGATGCGCTACCATCTGTCTCGCTGGCGTCTTCCAAGGAGATTGAGACAAATGATAACCGCCTGCTGCATCTGGGCATTGAGCCAATCCGAGACTGACATACTTCGGCAAGTCCACGATATCGGCTTCCAATTCATTGATATTCAGCCGATGCATCAACGGACTATAGAGAGCCGACTGCTGGCGCAGGAGCTGGGGCTGCGCGTGTCCTGTGTCGGCGCTTCCTTCGGCTTGCCGGAAGGCGCCGCCCTCGACCATAGCGATTCGAGCAAGCGCGAATTGGCGATCAATCACGTTCACTCGGCGATTGCGCACGCAGCCGAAATCGGCGCCGAGATCGCTTATGTCATACCGGGGGCGGATGCTCGACCGGCGGCGCTGGCGCGTTATCAAGGCTCCATCGCGCGTTTGGCTGCCGCCGGCGCTGACCTCGGCATCAAACTGGCGGTCGAACACTTTCCAGGAACGGCGTTGCCCACAGCAGCCGAAACGCTTGAGTTTATTCGCCAGGCGGACCAGGAGAATCTTTACCTGCTCTACGACAGCGGGCATATTCAGATGTCTGGCGAAGATCCGGCAACCGTCATCGCGAATGCGGGCGAAACGCTGGGCTATGTTCACTTTGACGACAACGATGGCGTAAGCGACTTGCACTGGTCGCTGCTCGACGGCGTGATGACGGAAGAGTCCGTGGCGGCCACATTTCAGGCATTGGACGAAGCAGGCTATGGAGGCGCGGTCAGCCTGGAGCTCAATCCACAACTTCCCGCGGTAAGGCGGGCGCTGGAGAAGAGTCGCGACGTTCTTTTGCGCGCGCAGTTTGCCTAGTTTCTGCTCCGTGCAGGCGTAGCAGATGCGCATCCTGTTGCGCTGCATGTGAGCCAAACCCGTTGCGCCAGACTCATCTGTCTGCAAGATTCATGCAAGTCCTTGATATGTTTCAGAAAACAATGTATACTCGTTTTTTGAAGTTTCCGCATTACGCAATGAGCGCGTGAGCCAGGATATGCAGCGAGACAAGAGCCAGATCACCATTCGCGACATCGCGCGTGAAGCCGATGTCTCGATGTCCACTGTGTCGCGCGTCTTGAACGACTATCCCCACGTCGATTCCCATACGCGCGAGGCGGTGTGGAAAACCGCGGCCGAGCTGGAATATCCCATGTCGCGGCTGCGCCGGCAAAATAGCAAAGCCCAGCGCACCATGGCTTTCCTGTCGACCAAAGTGGAAGAGCATGCTGATTCGCAACCTGCCTTGACCGGCGGTATCGAGCAGCTCATCGTGCGCGGCGCTCAGTCGGTATTTGAGGATCGGCGAGTCGCCACCCACATCTACCAGGCCTTTGCCGATATCGATCAGATGGAGGACGTGGTCGCAGCAAATCAGATAAGCGGCGTCATCTTCTTGGGTGGCGTCTTTGACCGGTCGCTGCTGCGCGCTCTTCAGGCGGCATCAATTCCCTTTGTTACGGCCGGCGGCCATGCCTACCCGAGCGATGTCAATTCAGTAATGGCGAATTATGTACAGGGCATGGTCTTTGCGATCGAACATCTCGTTGCGCGTGGACGGCGGCATATCTGCCTAGTGAATGGTCCGGAAACCACCAATACCAGTCGGGAAAAGTACTGGGGCTATCGACTGGCGCTGAGTTTGTGCAATCGGAGTTTCGACGCGTGCCAGACGACCCGCGGCGCGAATTTCGATGTCGGAAGCGGATTCGATGCGACCAAAGCGCTGCTGGACGGGGGGCAACCCGTGGATGCCATTGTATACGCCGATGACGGCATGGCGGTGGGCGGCTTGAAGGCAATACGCGAGACAGGTCGCTCGGTGCCGGATGACATAGCGGTTGTCGGTTGCCATAATTACGACTTCGCTCGTTTCGCTGATCCGGCGCTCACGTCTGTCGGCTTCGACATGCAGATGATGGGACGGCTGGCAGGGCTGCGGCTCTGCAATTTGATGGACGGCGCGGCGGATGATCCGCACGTGATGACTGTGTCAACGCAGCTGGTGGTCAGGGACTCAACATGAGTTCAGCTAGGTTTTTCCGCGATTTGAAGGAGCTATCGGTGTAGCCGAGTGTACAATGGTCGGTCTCACCAGCTAGACCGTACACGGCGTCTCTGAGTTTGGGTACAATCGTTCCGACCGTTAGTATCGAACAACAGTGAAAGGACTGTTCAATGTTTAAGAGATCAACACTATTGCTGCTGACGATAGTCATGCTTGTGGCGATGCTGCCGCTTTCCATGACCGTTTCCGCGCAGAACCCCGATTGCGAGGGCGATGTTACGCTGACGTATTGGCATCACTGGGGCGGCAACCGCATCCCGCTGCAAGAACATCAAGTCGCCGCTTTTGAAGACGCCCACCCCGGCATCTGCGTCGACAACGTATTCTTGCCTTGGGACAACCGCCTTCAGAATCTGCTGGCCGCCATCGCCGCCGGCAACCCGCCCGATGTAACGATGTTTGGGCGGCAAGACCTGCCCTTCTTCGCCGCGACCGAATCGATCATCCCGCTGGACGATTACATGGCTGCCGATGGCGTCGACCCCGCCATATTCCACTCTTCGGAATTTGCCGGCACGCAATTCAACGGCAAGACCTGGATACTGCCCTTGCCCGGCGGTGGCGCTTACAACATCGTCTGGTACAACACCGACCACTTCGCCGAAGCTGGCATCGAGAGCTTCCCCCAAACCTGGGACGAAATGCTTGAGGCGGCGGAGACTCTTCGCTTGGGCGATGGCGAATTCCTGGAGCGCATCGGTTTGAATGCGCAATCGACCAGTGGCGCTGGCGCATTCCTGACCTGGCTGAATGCCAATGGCGGCGACTGGATCACGCCGGACCTGCGCACCATCACCATCAACAACGAAGCCGGCGCGCAAGCCCTCGAGTTCATGCAGGCGATGGCCGAGATCAATTACGGCATTGAAGAAGTCAACGCCTTCTGGGAGATGGCGGGTGAATTTGACCAGGGTCCGCTGATCCAGGGCCTGGTGTCGATGGAGATCAACGGCTCCTGGACGCTGTTCCAGGTGGAAGCGCACGCCGAGAATCTCAACTACGGTGTCGCGCCGATTCCCTACGGACCCAATGGCAGCGCCGACCGCCGCGGCAGCGCGCATGGCGGCTGGGGTTACATGGTGCCGAAGAACGCCGCGCATCCGGACGAAGCCTGGAAGCTGGTCAAGTGGCTGACGACCGAGGTCGAAGGGGATGGCGCATGCTGGTTTATCCAGCAGCAGCAGCGCCCCTCGCCGCTGGTGGAATGCAACGGCTATGAGAAGGATGGCGTTGTGCATCCGCGGGCGGAAGCGCTGCTGGGCGTAGCCGCGCTGGATTATCTTGTGCCCGTCTCGCCAGTGCAGCCCGAAGCGTCGCAAATTATCAACCGCATGGTCGAGGACGTGCTCTTCGGCGATAGTTCAATTGAAGACGCGCTGGCCAATGCGGAAGCCGAGATTCAGGCTCTGCTGGACGCATTCTGGGAAGAATACGGCTAGACCGAGCCAAGCGCAAAACAGCATGGGGCATCAGCCGATGTCCCATGCCTCTAATTTTGCTCGCTAGATCAACAAAAGGCTAATGGCAACATCATTCGGCTCGCAATTCAGCGCGATGCGCGGCCGCCGGCGGGAACGCTGGCGCGACCTGTCGCCAATGCGCAAACGCGAGGCAAAGATGGGCCTGCTCTTCATCAGCCCGTGGATTGTTGGTGTGCTTCTGTTTTCGCTGTTTCCCTTCGTCGCTTCGTTTTTGCTTAGTTTCACCAAATACAATATTGTTCAGCCGCCTGAATGGATTGGGCTGGACCACTACAACAGTATCTTCACGGATGACCCGCTGTTCTTGAAATCATTGCGAAATACCGGCGTATACGTCGGCGGTTCGGTGACGATTCGGATTGTGTTGGGCTTCGCGCTGGCGCTTCTGCTCAACGCCAAGGTGCGATTTCTTGGGCTCTGGCGCACGCTCTTTTATCTGCCGTCGGTCGTCCCAATTGTGGCGCTTTCAGTGATATGGCTGTACGTGCTCAACGCGCGCGCGGGCTTGCTCAATTCGCTGCTGTACGCGATTGGGCTGCCGCGCTACCGCTGGTTTGCCGATCCCGATATCGCCATGATCGGTTACCTGATCATGAGCACCACCTGGGTCGGCGTGACCATGGTCATCTTCCTAGCCGGTTTGCAGGGCATTCCTGAAGAGTATTATGATGCGGCGAAAATCGACGGCGCCAACGTATTCCAGCGCCTGCGACGGGTGACCATCCCCTTGATGACGCCGACAATTTATTTGAATATCCTCATCAATATCATCAACGCCTTTCAGGTATTCACGCAAGTATTTATCATGACCGACGGCACGGGCGGGCCGCGCGACGCCACGCGAACATACGTCCTGCACCTGTTTGATCACGCCTTTCAGTATTTGCCGCCGCAGATGGGCTACTCTTCCGCGTTGGCCTGGATTCTCTTCATGATCATCTTTTTCTTCACAGCCGTCATTGTGACGACTTCGCAGCGCTGGGTCTTTTATCAAGGCGGGGAGAACGGCGCATGACAGCGCCAAGCGTCGGTCAAACCGGCTTCTTGCAACGGGACCCGATCTTCCGTCTGACGAGAATCACGGGGCGCCTTTTGCTTTACGGGCTGCTGATTGTGATGAGCCTGTGGTTCCTGGCGCCTCTGTTTTGGATGTTCATGTCGTCCTTCATGCCCTTGGATCAGGTTGGGGTTTTCCCGGTGCAATGGATCCCGCGCGTATGGATGCCGGAAAACTTCACCGAGGCGCTGAGATTCTGGAATTTCGGCACGACATTCCGCAACACCATGCTGATCACCTTGTTCTCCATTGTCGGAGATATCGGCTCCTGCACGATCGTTGCGTACGGCTTTGCGCGTTTCCGCTTCCCCTATAGAGATACGTTGTTCTTGATTCTACTGGCCACTTTGATGCTGCCCTTCGCCGTCCGCCTGATACCGGTGTACGCCGCTTATGAGGCCATCGGCTGGATAGACACTTTCTATCCGCTGATCGTGCCGAATTTCTTCGGCAATGCTTTCTATATCTTCATATGCCGGCAATTCTTCCTCGGCATTCCGCAAGACTTGCTCGACGCCGCCAAGATTGACGGCGCCAGCGAAGTGCGGATATTTACCAAAGTTATGATTCCGCTGGCCAAGCCAGCTATTGTCGTCATCGCCATCTTGAGCTTCCAGAATAGCTGGAACGATTTTCTGGGTCCCTTGATATACCTGAAGGACCCGGACCTGCACACGCTGGCGATTGGTCTGTACAAGTTCACTTCCTTGCCGGGGCAAGGCGGCATCTACAACCAGCAGATGGCGGCGTCAACCATGATGGTGCTGCCGGTTTTGATTGTGTTCTTCCTCTTCCAGAAGCAGTTCATTCAGGGCGCCAATATCAGCGGCTTGAAGGGCTGAGGCGCGAGCCCGTGGACGTTGCTCCCAACATCCTCTTCGTGCTGGTTGACCAGCTCGGCGCGCGCTGGCTGCCGAACTATGGAAACGCGACCGTCTCGACGCCTCATCTCGAGGCTTTTGCCGCCCGAAGCACGGTCTTTGAACGCGCTATCACCACGTCGCCTATATGCACACCGTATCGCGGTTGTCTGCTCAGCGGACGCTATCCTTCTCAGACCGGCGTCCGACAAAACGGGCAGGCCTATCCAGCAAATGAGCCGAGCATCGCCGATCACTTTAACAGAGCTGGCTATTCGACGCGCTACATCGGCAAATGGCACTTGAGCGGGGCGCCGCAGGAGAATCGCTGGGCGCCGCCCGATAAGCGCGCCGGCTTTCAATATTTCATCGGCTGGGAGAGCCACCACGTTGATCACTGGTCAGGCTGGATTTGGCGTGATGATCCCGACGCTCCGATCCAAATGCCGGGGCATGAGACCGACGCGCTGACCGACATCGCGCTGCAAGAACTGAAGCAGGCGGCCGCCGAAGCCGATCCCTTCTTCATGCTGCTGTCCTATCAGGCGCCGCACCCGCCCTGCTCCCCGCCCGCTGAATATCGAGAATTGTACGAGGAACGAGATCTGTTGAGCGAAGCAAACGCCGATCCGAAGGCTTGGTACGATATGCCGCACTGGGACGCGAATTACGATGCAGCGACTTTCCGGCACCTCTATTTTGGAGAGATTAGTCACCTTGACGCTGCCTTTGGCCGCTTGCTGCGAAAGCTGGATGAGTTGGGCTTGCGCGACGATACGCTGGTCGTATTCACATCGGACCACGGTGAGATGGCAGGCGCGCACGGACTCTTTGGCAAAGGTGTCATGTTCGAAGAATCGCTGCATGTGCCGCTCATCATACGCGCGCCGGGACAAACTCAAGGCAGAAAGACGGATCAGCTTGCCGCGACGATTGATCTGCTGCCGACCCTGCTAGATTACGCCGGCATCGAAATGGCTGAGACAGCCGAGGGAATCTCGCTTAGCGCGCAGATTGAAGGCGGCGACGCCGACAACGACCGGATCGCGTTCAGCGAATATCGCAGCTTCTGCGCGACGTCTCAAAGCTGGAAACTGGTGACGCAGGGACGAACGCTGGAAGCGGCTAAACTCTATAACATCGTTGATGATCCCTTTGAACAGGTCAATCGTCTGGATGATCCCGCTTGTTCGGAAGCGCAGGCGCGTTTGAGCGAGGCGCTTCGGCGCTGGCATAGCGCAGTTGTCGCGGCTAATCCATTGGCGACAAGTGAAAGTGAGAAGGCATGGCAACAAGTCAACACCTGAACGCGAGCGGCGTCTACCCGCATCTGGCGCTGACGGCGGACTTGGGTCCACCGCGCACCGAGTGCGGAATCGGGGCGATGATGGCTTGGGCTGGGATGCTCTGGCTCGTCACCTACGTCTCGCACAAATCAGCGAGCGGGGTTGGCACCGGTCTTTACACCATCAACGAAAAGCTGGAGATTCAGAAACATCCGGAGAGCTACGTCGGCACCTACACCAATCGCATGGCGCATTGGGAATCCAACCAGCTCATTATCGGACCGCATGTCATAGATGCGCAAAACAAGGTCCGTACAGTTGAGGACTTGCTGGAAGTTCGGATTTGCTCAACCATGCGCCACCTGAACGACCCGGAAAACATGGTCTATATGCTGGGCATGGAGGGCGAATTCTATGAGATGAATGTCCATTCGCTCGAAACCCGATTTCTAGCAGACCTGGTAGACGAGTTGGGCATACCCGATCATCAGTATTGCCATTTCAAAGCGGCGTACAGCAATTTCGGCCGCGTTGTCGTCGCTAACAACAGCTATGACGAGCGCGACTTCCAGGGTGTGGAGGCGGCAGGGCGCCTCGCCGAATGGGATGGCGAGCGCTGGACAATAATCGAGCGCAATCCTTTCATCGAGGTGAATGGGCGCGGCGACTTCGCCGGCACGATTTTCGCCATGGGCTGGGACAAACGCTCGGCGATTCTGCAGGTCTACACCGACGCCAACGGCGAATGGAAGCGCTACCGACTGCCCAAGGCGAGCCACTGCTTTGACCACATGTGGCAGACCGAATGGCCTCGCATCCGCGAAGTCGACCATGAGCGCTTCATCATGGATTGCCACGGCATGTTTTACGAATTGTCGACCTGGGCTTATGACAATCACGTTTGGGGCATCCGTCCCATTTCAACGCACCTCTGGGTACATGGGGATTTCTGTACTTATCGCGGCATGCTAGTGCTTGGGTCGGATAACGCCAGCCCCCACAACGGCGCCAATCACCTGGCGGGCGAGCCGCAGTCGGGGCTGTATTTTGGCAAGACCGACGACCTCTGGCAGTTTGGAAAACCGGCCGGCTGGGGCGGCGTCTGGTGGGAAGACGAAGTCAAGGCGGGTGAAACTTCCGACCCCTATTTGATGACCGGCTTTGACCAGAAAGTATTGCACCTGAGCAACACTGGCGCTTCTGCAGCGCGCTTCGTCCTGGAAGTCGATTTCCTCGGAAACGGCAAATGGATGGTCTACGATTCATTCGAAGTAGCGGCGCAGGGTTATGCCCACCACGCCTTTCCCGCTGGCTACAGCGCCCATTGGGTCCGTCTGCGCTGCGCGAATGACTGTGTCGCAACTGCGTATTTCACCTATACTTGATTCGATAGGACAGTAGATAACCTAGGCGGATAGAAATGATAAACGGATATACCAAGCTGACTGATGAACAGCGGCAGCAATTTCGCGATGAAGGCTATCTGATCGTGCGGAACGCGCTCGACGATGACAGGATCGACCGGCTGATTGAGGCTGGCGATCGGCTTATCGCCACTGAGGAGCGTTTCAATCGGTATCAGACCAGCGAATTTTATGATGGCTTCCGCAATTGCATCGCGATGGACGATGCTTTCATCCCGCTCTTGACCAACGATGTTACGCTGCCCCTGGTGATTCAGCTGCTGGGTTCAAACCTGCAGCTTTCCACGAGCCACCTCATTTATCGCTATCCTGACCCGCCAGGCACAAGCGATAGCATCAGACGGCCCGGCTGGCATCGCGACGGCGGCCGCACGCAGCTTGATCTGGGCCAAGACAATTATCCGCGCCTGGGCTTAAAATGCGCCTTTTATCTGACCGACCTCCGCGAGCCGAATTCCGGGGTTACCATGTTGGCGCCGGGAAGCAACCGGCTAACGGAGCGAGTCGAAATCGCTGATGGCGAAACCGATCCTGCAAATGCGCTGGAACCCTTGTTGAATCCGGGCGATTGCGTCATTTTTGAATATCGCACCTGGCACGCCGGCGCGCCTAATTTTACTGATCGTACGCGGAAGTGTGTCATGATCGGTTACTGCTATCGCTGGCTCAAGCCGATGGACTTTGTCAAACAAGAGTTGTCTTTCCTGGATAAACTTAGCGAGATCGAGAAATACTTGGTCGGCGAAGAAGTTGATGACACGCAGGAGTTCCAGCCCGGCGGCGGCTACAATCCGCTTAACGAGTGGTGCCAGCTGCATGGCGTCGAGCAAAACAGGGACGGCATGTGAGGCATCATGTTTGTATCCGCGCTGGTCAAAACTCCCCCTTACAGGTTAGCCGCCGGTCAAATCAAGCCTAAGGAAAGGTAATGAAACAAGACAATCAGATACCAAGAATGTTGAGCGAGCCCTTTTCGCCTGCAAATCGGCCGCCAAAGACGCTGCGCATCGACAGCGATCTGGTCATCGTCGGCGGCGGACTCGCTGGCACCTGCGCTGCCATAACAGCCGCGCGCGCCGGCATCAAAGTCACGCTGGTCCAAGATCGGCCCGTGCTCGGCGGCAACGCCAGCAGCGAAGTCCGCCTGTGGGCGCTGGGCGCGACCTCACACATGAATAACAACAACCGCTGGGCGCGCGAAGGCGGCGTCATTGACGAAATCCTGGTCGAGAATATGTTTCGCAACAAAGAAGGAAACGCGCTGATATTTGATACGGTGCTGCTGGAAAAAGTCGTCGCCGAAGACAATATCACGCTCTTGCTCAATACAGCCGCCGTAAGTGTTCAAAAGTCGGATGGCGAGACAATCGAGTCGGTCACCGCATTCTGCAGCCAGAACTCGACGCAGTACGAGCTTTACGCGCCGTTGTTCTGCGATGCATCGGGCGATGGCATCGTCGCCTTTCAGGCCGGCGCCGCCTTTCGCATGGGCGCTGAATCAACGGAAGAATTTGGCGAAAAGTTCGCGCCGAGCGAAGAATACGGTTATCTGCTGGGACATTCGATTTACTTCTACACCAAAGATATCGGCGAGCCAGTCAAATTCGTGCCGCCGAGCTATGCGCTGGACGATATCACGGAGATTCCACGCTTCCGCAGTTTCAGCACGGCGATCGATGGCTGCCGTCTGTGGTGGATCGAATACGGCGGCCGGCTGGACACCGTGCACGAAACCGAGACCATCAAGTGGCAGCTTTGGAAAGTGGTGTACGGCGTCTGGAATTACATCAAGAATTCGGGCGAATTCCCCGATGCCGAAACGCTTACCCTGGAATGGGTCGGGCAAATCCCCGGCAAGCGCGAGAGCCGGCGTTTTGAAGGCGATTATATGATGATCCAGCAGGATGTCATCGAGCAGCGACAGCATTACGACGCCATCTCCTTCGGCGGCTGGTCGATTGATCTGCATCCGGCGGACGGCGTCTTCAGCGAGCTGCCCGGCTGCGATCAATGGCATGCCAAGGGCGTTTATCAAGTTCCGTACCGCACGCAATACAGCAAGAACATCCGCAATCTCTTCATCACCGGTCGTATCATGAGCGCATCGCATGTCGCCTTCGGATCGACCCGGGTGATGCTGACCTTGGCTTGCGCCGCGCAATCCGTCGGCATGGCGGCGGCGCATTGCATCCAGCGGGGCTTGCTGCCGCGCGATGTCGCCGCTCCAGAGAATGTTACGCTGCTGCAACGAGACTTGCAGCGGGTCGGCGGTTATATCCCGCAATTTAGACTGGAGGACGAATCCAATCTCGTCAGGCAGGCAAAGGTAACCGCATCCAGCAAGCTCTGCCTGGAAACGCTGCCGGACGGCGGACCGCGAATCGCGCTCGAGCGCCCATACGCCCAGATGCTTCCCCTGCAGCGTGGCCGTGTTCCGCGCATTTCGATCACGGTCGACGCGGCGGCAGAAACGCAGATTGAGGTGCAGTTGCGCCAGAGTTCGAAACGTGACAATCACACACCGGATATCATTCTAACGACACTGCGCTTTGATTTGCCGGCGGGCGATAACCAGACGGTTGAACTCAACTTCGACCAATTGATTGATGATTCGCGCTATGTTTTCGTCTGCGTGATGGAGAATCCGGCGCTGCGTTTGCATTTGAGCGATATGCGCGTCACCGGCTTGGTCGCCCTGCAGTATTGGCGCGATCAATCGCCGATGCATGACATTGGCGTAGAATCCTTTGAATTCTGGACGCCGCCGCGGCGCCCCGATGGCCAGAATGTGGCGATGAGTTTCTCGCCGCCGATAAACGGCTTCGACCCGCAGAATGTTTGCAACGGTCTGGCGCGACCGGTCGCCGAAGTGAACGCATGGGTAGCCGACCCGGCCGACGACAAGCCGACCCTGGATATCAAGTGGATTGCGCCGCAGAGCATCCGCCGTGTAACGCTGATGTTCGACACCGACTTCGACCATGCCATGGAGACGGTGACGCGTGGTCATCCGGAGGACGTCATGCCCTTCGCCGTTAAGCATTTTCGGCTGCGAAACGGCGATGGCGCTGTGCTCGCCGAAGTGACGGACAATCATCAAACGGTCAATCGAATCGAGTTCGACGAGCCGACCGAAATCGATCACTTAAAAGTTGAGGTGGTCGAAAGCCACAGTGAAGCGCCAGCAGCGGTGTTCGCGGTACACTGTTACGAATAAGCGCGATGGGAAGGAATCAGGAAAGATGCAAGTTACCGAGCGAGAACGCTACTTCTTTGATCTCAATGGCTTTCTGCTGCTAAAGGGAGCGCTGTCCAAAGCGGAAGTATCCGAAATCAACGCCGCCATAGAGACGCTGCTGCCGATTAAGCCGGGCGAATGGAAAGGCTATGTACATGGGCACACATACGGCGACGATGATGGCGTGAATATGCAGCAAATATACGAAGGCGGCGAAGCCTTCGAAAAGCTAATTGACCACCCTTCATGGATCGAAAAGGTCAAGTATTTCGTCGGTGGCGCCGACACCTTCGACTACAATCATGGTCCGCTCTTTATTGATGAATGCTTCGCCAATGTCCGCGGACCAGGCGAGGCGATCGGCTTGCATTCCGGCGGGCACGATGGCGCCAAGCGCACGCAATTCCGCTATTACAATGGGCGCTTCCATTGCGGGCAGATCAATATCTTGATGGCGCTGACGGATATTGGACCGGGCGACGGGAATACGATGGTCGTGCCGGCAAGCCACAAAGCGCATTTCCGCCATCCCGATGAGGGTAAACACGGTATGCACCGGGACCTTGCGTCGGTTGATCACGTAGAAGGCGCGATCAATGTTTACATGGATGCGGGCGATGTCCTTCTCTTTGTCGACGCGCTATGCCACGGCTCGGCGGAGCGGGTCAATCCCGGCGAGCGGCGCATTATCGTATTTCGCTACGGACCCTCCTGGGGCAATTTCCGTTTTGGCTACCAAGTGTCCGATGAGTTGGCTGCGCGCTTGACGCCGGAGCGTTTGCAAATCGTCCGTCCCAATCCGCCGCTATTGCCGGGACTAGATCGCAGCCGCTACGCCTGAAGTCCGCGTAGCCGGCTCTCATCCAATACCACGCCGAGCTCGGTCAAATCAATAGAAGCCGGGAAACTGTCGCCGAAGCGCGGCGATATCGACCGTCCATTTCAAGTTTTCAAGTGGCAATTCATAGTATCTGTGGCTATCGTCTTCTGGATGAACGCCGTGAATTTTCCTCTCTTCAACGGTGAGCAAGACATTATCAAATGACAAGGTAAAGGTTTTGGCGGATTCCACAATGGCGGGATAGACCGCAAACCTCAGCTCCCATTTCAAGGGAAAAACCACGCCCAACTCCCCGCCGCTAAAACCAATGAGATATCGGTGGCCCAAATTATCACAAAGCGCGGGGATGCCTCGCCATCCAGCATCGCCAGCCGGTTTCGCGTCAAAATGGCGCGCCTGCCTTTTACGGATGGTAAACGAGAGCTCAATGGCTGATACCTCGTGCATGGTATAGAAGCGGCTGAGGTAAAACACGATGCCGCCGAACGTGCAGGCGATTTTCTGGAACTTGGGATAGAACTCCCCTGGAGGCAGTCGTTCCGCCGCAACTCTGCGCGAGCGGGGAAAGACTTGGTGTATGAGATAGCGCAGGGTCGATTCGGCTGCATACTGGGGGTGGTTTTCCCCCAGCCATTTCAGCGGATCTGTCTGTGGCGGAAGCGATAACAACTCAGCCCGCAGCTCAAGATCTGGTTTGGCAAATTGGCTGGCTGCAAGGGGGATCAATTCGCGCTTCAAGCGCCAGAAGATCGAAAGCAAAGTCTCGGCATCTGCTTGCAAGGGATGGCTGTATACGAGCGACTTTAACAACTTTAGATCCTGGTCATTGAGTCGGTAACCCAGCCCGGCTTCCAATTCAGCCAAGCTGACCGCCGCGTTTGCCTGCGCTTGTGTCCGCTTCAATCCCACAAGATTCCGGCGCAAGCTGTCGAGCAGCTGCCAAAACAGGCACTTCACGCATGTTTCCGCCTGCGTTTCCTGCAGCCACTGAACAGGATTTAGCGCAGGATTGATTTCCAGCAATTGCGCCAGCAGCAGCTCGTCTTCTACCTGGTCGGTTTCCAAGTATGTATTTGGCGGGAGGTGGCGGAGCGCTTGCGCTTGCGACGTCAAGATTTCGGATTCGAAGCTCATGAATTTCTCCATAGCCTAAGGCTGAGCTCAGCCCACTGCCGCGAGCCAAACTCAGCCTGGAATTTCAACCGGACAAATCTGCCTGTGCGAATCAGCTTACAGCTCCGTAAGCGATGGTTGGATTGATGGTGCATGCTAGGAGTGCGTTTACCGTCGCCTGCCCGTTGAGCACGCCCCGAATTATGCCTCTACCTGTAATCGCTAAATGAATTGGCGATTTATACAAACTTGAGGCATGAATCGGTGTTCCTCCGCTCTGCACTCCCACTTTACCGGTGTCGTTATTCCTCCAAGCGATGTTGTACGAAAGTTGGGTAATCATACCCACTGATGACACAGCCTTCATTGACATTATCGCTTGATCCGGAGCGGGCCAGTTCTCGACTGTAAGAGAAACGGTCCCACATTTCCCAGAACTTGTACCGGTACCGGCGCCTGTAACACCGCCTGTTGTTGCATCGCCGCTCTCAGAACAAATATCATTGTCCTGAGCATACTGAAGCGCTTCGCCAGCGAGTGTAGAGCAATCTACACTCATTGACCCGATTACGGTTCTATCCTGAGCTTGCGCGCTACCTGCTGAGGCCAGCAAGATCAGAATCACTAGCTGAACGAAAGCTGCTGACTTGACGAATACGACCTTTCTCACTTCTTTCTCCTCCATTACCTCGTCTTGAAATGTTGGCTGCCAGCGCAGTCCACCTCAAAATACAGAGGAGCTAATATCTGTTCTTTCTATTTTTGTGCATATTGCCCAAGTAATCTACCATCTGGTTTGTGATGCGCAGCGCTACGCTTGAAGTTTGCGCAAGCGGTCTTCATCCATTTCAATGCCAAGCCCGGCGCCACCTGGCATTTCATAGTGCCCCGCGTTACAGGTCAGCGGAGATTTGAGCAGCAGATTGGCTATCTCGAAAACCGGCGGCTGATATTCAAGCAAGTATAAGTTGGGAATCGCCGCCGCCGCATGAATGGTCGCCGCGATACATATTCCCAAGCCGACGCTCAGATGGGGCGCCATCTTCACATTGAAGGCTTCCGCCATTGAGGCGATCTTAACTACTTCCGAGACGCCAGCCCGCCCCACATCCGGCTGCAAGATATCGGCCGCCTTTTGCATCAGCCAGGGGCGGAACTGATAGCGCGTTCGCTCGGTCTCGCCGTGGGCGATTGGCACGGCGACAGCAGCCGCGAGTTGCGCGTGCCCTTCGACGTCTTCCGGATTGATCGGCGCTTCAAAAAAGCCGACGTCAAGTTCCGTCAGCGCATGACCAAGCTGCGCCGCTTCATCCAGCGCGTACACCCAATGGGCGTCAAGCAGCAGAGTCGTGTCCTCGCCAAGGGACTTGCGCAAAGCTGTTACGCTCGCGATATCCTGCCGCAAGCCATGGCCTGCCGCCAGCTTGAAGGCGTCGAAGCCCTGCGTACGGAAGTCCAACGCGAGATCGACGCGCCCCTCCGCCGTTGGGCGCGGCAGCCCCGATACATAGCAGGGGACGCGATCACGGTAGGCGCCGCCCAGCAGTTGGTAGACGGGCTGATGCAGGATCTTGCCGCGCAGGTCCCATAAAGCGGTATCGCAAGCGCTAATGGCATCAAGCATAAAGCCACCGTAATAGCCGCGCTCGCGCATCAGGTCGTACATGATGTTCCACAGCACGTTGCCATCAAGTGGATCGGCGCCAATCAGAACGGGCGCCAGCAATTGCTCCACAATCGTACTCACGACTTCCGGCGCGACCGGCGCCAGCGCCTCGCCCCAGCCGATTGCGCCATCCGCGGTCGTGATTTTGACGAAGGCGGTCTCAAAATAGGCGGAATACAGCGCGCGATATGGCGGACGCGTGAAATAGGCTTGTGGGTCAACCGCCTCGGGCAAGCTCCCCAGGTAGGCTTGGTCGCGCTTAATGCGCACTGGTATCGCTTCGACTTTTCGAATGCTCATTTTCTTCCGCCTTTGTCCGGCTTCGGTGGATACATTGCAATATGAGGGTTATAGTGTATGGGGCGCGAGAATGATTCGCAATCAGTTTATGGAGCTTGGGAGGCGCGCGCTTGTGCTAGCCGGCATTTATCAGATTCTACAAACCCCATTTGACGAAAATGGCGCGATCGACTGGGAAAGCTTTGCGCGCCAAATCGAATATTGTATGGCGGCCCGTGTACATGGCTTGGTCGCGCCGGCGCTCGCCAGCGAGTTCTTCACTTTAAGCGATGCCGAGCGGCGCCAAGTGGTTGAATTCGCCGCCGAGACAATTGCCGGACGCGTCCCATTCGTCGTCGGCGTTCAAGGGCTGAATCAGCGGATCGCGCTCGAATTTGCCGAGCATGCCTGCGCGCAGAACGCCACCGCGCTGATGGCGATGCCGCCCTACCTGCGCAAAGCCTCAAAAGCCGACTTGCGCGAATATTACCAAGCGCTGGCGCAATTCGATCGCCCGCTGATCATACAGAATGCGCCGGCGCCGATTGGCACGCCATTGTCGCCAAGCGAATTGGTGGATATGTTGGCAGCGGAAGACAATATCCTTTACATCAAAGAAGAGACGAATCCAATCCTGCAGCATATCAACGAGATACTGGCGCTCGACACGGGCAATTGCGCCGGCGTCTTTGGTGGCGCCAATGGCACGTACCTGGTAGATGAACTTAAGCGCGGCGCTTGTGGAAACATGCCGGCCGGCGGCATGGTGGATATACAAGTCAAAATCTACGACCTTTACCGAGCCGGCAGAATTGACGAGGCCGAGCGCATCAGCTACCAGCTGCTGCCGCTTCTGAATTACGCCACGGTATACGGAGTTGTCCTGCACAAGCACGTGATGTGGCGGCGAGGCGTCCTGGATTCGCCATTCGCGCGCGATCCGCAGAAAATCACGCTGAACGCCGACGACATCAGCGCAATAGATAGCATGTGGTCGCTGGTGGCTGAGCAGGCGCTAGCGGACTATGCATTCGAATAGCGCCGCTAGTAGGTCCAGATGCGCGGCAATGGGCGCTCCATTGCCAGCAGGCGCGTCAGCAGATATCGTCGGCATGCTGTAAGCTCGTCTCCATAGTTGCCGTTTTCGGCCACATCATGGTATGCGCCAGGATCAATCGCGAGATCCCAAAGACTCTCGCGCCCGTCAGCATGAATCAAATACTGAAACCGCGGTATGCGCAGGCTTTTCCAGCCCGTCGCTTCCGTCAAGGCGACGCGTTTTTGGCGCGCGCCGTCGCCCTTGATTAGAGCTGCCAAGCTCTCGCCCTGCATGAATGTAGGCGTCTGAATCGCCGCCAAATCAAGCAAAGTCGGAACCAGATCCACCGCCTCCACGATGCCATCATGCCTGCCACCTTCATTTACGTCCGGTCCAGCGATGATAAGCGGCACGCGGCTCACGGCGTCATCGGCCGGGTAGCCTTTGCCGAAGCGCAGATGATCGCCCAGCCATTCGCCGTGGTCCGAGGTGAAGACGACGATCGTCTCGCCGCCTTTGCCCGCAGCGTCGAGCGCATCCAGGATCCGCCCGACATAATGATCCACCTCGCTGACCATTGCGTAGTAGCCCTGCTTCGCCGAGCGCAATTGGTCATCGGAATACAGCGCGGTCGGGTCTGCGGGCCGCTGTCTGTCAATTTCCGGCGGGTAAGCCGGCAATGACAGGCTGTCAGCGTCATATTGATCAAGGTACTTCTGGGGCGCGATCCAGGGCGCATGCGGCGAGTAGAAACTGGCGATGCAAAGAAAAGGTTCAGCGCCGGATGCTTTGATGAATTCAATCGTTCGTTCGCCGACAAAGGCGCTGTACGTCAGATGATCGTCGGCGGCGAAAGGAATTGCGCGTTTATAGTCATGTCGCCCTTCCGGCTCGCCGCGATGCGCGATCCCATCATCAATGCCCATCGCCCGCTGCCAAACATGCGTATTGGGCGGCAGTCCGGCGCTGATGCCATCCATCTGTTCCGGCGCCTGGCGCCTGACCCAGGCGCGATAAGCGTCTTCATATACGCCGGGCTCGTCGGCGATTTCGAGTTGATCGAAGCCGTACGACGGATGCGGCAAGCGATGATCGCGATTGGCATGCGGCAGAAAGTGAAGTTTGCCGATATTCGCCGTCCGATAGCCGTATTGCTTGAGCAGGCGCGGCAAAGTCATGAGATCTTCCGGCGCGGGCACGCCCATGTGGGTGATGCCCAGCGTAGATGGATATTGACCCGACAGCATGCTGACGCGGCTGGGCATGCAGACCGGATTCTGCACAAAGTGATGGCTGAAGTTTGTGCCGCGCGCCGCCAGCGCATCCAGGTTCGGCGTTTGGATCTCGTCGTTGCCGTTGGCGCCAAGCGCGTCCCAACGCTGTTGATCGGTGTACAAGATGAGGATGTTCGGTCGTTTCATGAGTGTACCTTCCGATGCGGTTCGCATGAGTTATTGTAGCGCGGCGCATTCGGCGAGACGAGCCAGGGCAATCGCATCAAATTGAAATTGCGTTGGCATTGACTATTTTCCCCGTAACTTTGGTGATCTGTAGGGGCGATTCGGTGAATCGCTCGAAATTTACAGACCATTTTCAACGAGCGCCTCGCGAAAAGCCTCTGGATTTTCGCAATTTTCGTGGCGAACGGCGCATTATGATTTTGAAGCGATTGCCCTGCGAGACGAGCGAACTCGTTTGTACATTGGATACAAATGACGCTATTATGTTATGTTAGGCGAGTGGTAGCCGATCATCCTGTTGGTGTAAGGTTGCCCATGCCGCCGATCGCCGGTTTGGAGAGCAAGAGGGAGCAAAAACGTGATAGCGAATTTCGAGAACATCTCCAAGGTAGATACCTCCCAGGAAGCGTTTGACCAGGCATTTCGCGACAATCTCTATTACACGCGCGGGCAAGCCATTTATACCGCTACGCAGCACGATCTCTTCTTCGCGCTCGCCCATACCGTCCGCGACTACATGATGTATTACTGGCAGCAGAACGTCGACTGCTACTTCCGGCAGAATCCCAAATTTGTCTATTACCTGTCGGCCGAGTACCTGGTGGGCCAGCAATTGGAAAAGAACCTGCTTTACACCGACACCTATTCGCTCGCGATGGACACGATGCAGCGGCACAATATCGACCTCTCCGAACTGTGCAAGCTGGATATCGAGCCGGGATTGGGCAATGGAGGGCTGGGCCGGCTTTCCGCTTGCTTTATGGATTCGCTGGCGACGCTGAATATCCCCGCGGTCGGTTATGGCATACGCTACGAATACGGCATCTTCCGCCAGTCATTCCGCGACGGCTGGCAGATTGAAAGCCCGGATGAATGGCTCTATTACGGCAATCCCTGGGAATTCCCGCAGCCTGATGACATGGTCGAAGTCGGCTTCGGCGGCTCTACCGAAGGTTATACCGACAGCGATGGCAACTACCGCGTTCGCTGGATGCCGGCGCAGACGATCATGGGGCAGCCTTATCACACGCTTGTGCCCGGCTACAAGACGAAGACGGTCAATATGCTGCGGCTTTGGAGCGCGCGCGCCACCCGCGAATTCGATTTGCAGCTATTTGATGTCGGCGATTATTCGCGGGCGGTGGAGCAGAAGACCAGTTCCGAAAACGTAACCAAGGTGCTCTATCCCAATGACAATACGCCACAAGGCAAAGAACTGCGCTTGAAGCAGCAATATTTCTTCGTCGCTTGTTCGCTGAACAACATCATCAAGCGTTTCATGGTCAAGAATTCGCAATGGGAAGAGCTGCCTAATGTCGCCGTGATCCATCTGAATGATTCGCATCCGGTCATCGCCATCGCCGAATTCATGCGGCTGCTGGTCGATCAATATAAGCTCGAATGGGATCGCGCCTGGAAGATCACGACGAAATCCTTCGCCGCTACTCAGCACACGCTGCTGCCGGAAGCGCTGGAGAAATGGCCCGTCTGGCTGATGGAGAAGGTTCTGCCGCGCCATCTTGAAATCATCTATGAAATCAATCATCGCTTCCTGGACACGGTGCGTATGACCTTCCCCAATGACATCGGCCGTATCGAACGCATGTCGATAATCGAAGAAGGCGCGGAAAAACAGGTGCGCATGGCCAATCTGGCTTGCATCGGCAGTTATTCGATCAACGGCGTGGCCGAACTCCAGTCCGATCTTTTGCGCACCCATGTATTCCCCGATTTCGCTACGATGTGGCCCGAGAAATTCGGCAATAAGACCAACGGCGTCACGCCGCGCCGCTTCATGCGTCTGGCCAATCCGATTCTGGCGGACTTGATCACGGAGCGGAGCGGAGAAGGTTGGCTAACTGATCTTGAAAAACTGCGGGAGCTCGAATCCTTCGTCGATGATCCCAAATTCAGGGAAGCCTGGCGCGCCATGAAAAAGGCGAATAAGGCGCAGCTAGCCGATTACGTTGACGAAAACTGCGGCGTGAGCATTAACGCGGATTCGATGTTCGACATTATGGTCAAGCGTTTGCATGAATACAAACGGCAGCTGCTAAAGACCTTGCACATCATTCACCTGTATCAGCGTCTCAAGCTGGAGCCGGATGCCGAACAAGCGCCCGCCACCTTCATCTTCGGCGCCAAAGCCGCACCCGGCTACTATATGGCGAAGCTGATCATCAAGCTGATTAACTCGGTGGCGGAAGTAATCAATCGCGATCCGGTCGCGGCGGACAAGCTGCGGGTGGTCTTCATCCCCAACTTCAATGTCGCTTCCGGACAGCTAATCTATCCGGCAGCCGATGTCTCGGAGCAGATTTCGCTCGCGGGCAAGGAAGCATCCGGCACCGGCAATATGAAATTCGCCTTGAACGGCGCGCTGACTGTCGGCACGCTGGATGGCGCCAATATCGAAATCCGCGAGCGCGTCGGCGCGGAAAACTTCTTCTTATTCGGATTGACAACGGAAGAGGTCTTCGCGACCAAAGCGAAGGGCTACGATCCGCGCGCGTATATCGAAGCCAACGCCGATCTGCGCGGGGCGATAGACTGGATCGCTTGCGGTCAATTCTCCGGCGGCGACACGCAGATCTTCCGCCCAATCGTCGACTCGCTCATCTACCATGACGAGTATATGCTATGCGCTGATTTCGCCGAGTACCTGGCTTGCCAGGCGATGGTAGCGGAGGCTTACGCCGATATCGAACGCTGGACAACGATGTCAATTCTCAATGCGGCGCGCTCGGGATTCTTCTCCTCGGATCGGACGATCGCCGAATACAATCGCGATATCTGGCGGGCGTCCACGCTAGACCTGGCAGAGGGCAGTTGAAGCCGCGCGCCTGAACGTTGCGGGCCGCAGGCTACTGCTTGCGGCTTTCATTTCATAGGTTACAATCGACGAATCCGCGGCTTGACGAGAGCCGGTAATGTTATATCAGTTTGTGACACATATAAGGAATGCGAAATGAGCAATGCTGAGACCGCCCGCATAACCGTCGACACCAAGCGCGTCATCGGCGAGATTTCACCGCTGCTTTTCAGCGGCTTCGCCGAACACATGGGGCGGTGCATCTACGAAGGCATTTACGAGCCTGCTTCGCCACACGCTGACAATAACGGACTGCGGGTGGATGTATTGGCGGCGTTGCGCGAGCTCAACTACCGTTCGATGCGCTACCCGGGCGGCAACTTCGTCAGCGGCTATCGCTGGGAAGATGGCATCGGACCGAAAGACCAGCGGCCGCGCCGGCGTGAATTGGCTTGGCACTCGGTCGAGACCAACCAGTTTGGCACGGATGAATTCATCCACTTCTGCCGCCAAATCGGGACGGAGCCGATGCTGGCGGTGAATATGGGCACGGGGACGATCCAAGACGCCGCCAACCTCGTCGAGTATTGCAATGCGCCGGCCGGAAGCCAGTACGCGGATTTGCGGGCGGCAAATGGCCACGAAGACCCCTATGGGGTCAAGTACTGGTGCCTGGGCAACGAAATGGATGGTCCCTGGCAGATCGGCCATCTCGATGCCATAGATTATGCGAAGAAGGCGCGGGAAGCGGCCAAGCTTATGCGCCTGCATGACGATTCGATCGAGCTTGTGCTTTGTGGCTCGTCAAGCTCGAAAATGCCAACCTACCCGGATTGGGATCGCATCGGACTGGAGCACTGCTGGGACCTGGTCGCGTATCACTCGATGCATTACTACGCTGGCAACCTTGAAGACGATACGCCAAGCTATCTCTCTCTCAGCGCCGCATTTGAAGATTACGTCGATACAGTGGCCGCGGTATTGCGTTACGTCAAAGCCAAGACACGTTCCAAACATAATGTCTATTTGTCCTGGGATGAATGGAATGTTTGGTACAAGGCGAACGAATTGTCGGATAGGCGCGGCGGCTGGAAAGAAGCGCCCCATCTAATCGAAGAAGTTTACAACCTGGAAGACGCGCTGGTGGTAGCGCAATGGCTGAACGTCTTTCTGCGCAGAGCCGATGTGCTGAAAATCGCCTGCATCGCCCAAATCGTAAACGTCATCGCGCCGATCTTGACCAAAACCGACAAGATGTTGAAACAGACCATATACTATCCGCTGCTGATGTTCAGCCAGATGGCGAGCGGCAATTCGCTGGACTTGCTGGTCGAGTCGCCGCGCTATGAAACGAAGCAGTTTGGCGATATGCCCCTGCTGGATGTCTCTTCAGCCCACGATGAAGCCGCCGGCAGGAACTCGATATTCGTCGTAAATCGCAGCCTGACCAAACGCATGCCTATCGAAATCCGTTGGGGCGATGTCGAGCCGAAGCGCATCACATCAGCGCATCAGCTAGCAGGCAGTGACCCCAAAGCCTTCAACAGTTGGGGCAGTCCCAATCGCTTGACTACGCAGGCGATTTATGCGCCCAAGATCATCGACGGGCGTGCTCAGATGAGCCTGCCGCCACTTTCGTTCACCGCTCTGGGCGTCGAGCTATAAAAGTTTTCGCGTTAGCTTGTCCGCGGATCCGAGACTATCGCGACGCGCGAGCCCGCTTCATTTGACCGGGCAGCGGCAAGCATGATTTCGCTGACGTGACGCGCAGTCCAAATATTAGAAATTTCCGGTTGAGCGCCGCGCTCAATGCAGCGCAGCCATTCTTCGTGCTGGTTTACCATCGGCGCCGGTCGGATCTCATCCACTAAGGGCGCCGCCCATTCGCGATCATAAGAGCTGGGGCGAATGTAGTCGATCATGTCTCCGCGCAGAACAAGCTTGCCGGCTGTGCCATGCACGCGCAGAAACGATGATCGAGCCGGATCGCACCAGCCCGTTTCCGCCGTCGCCATGGCGCCATTCTCGAACTCCAATATCAGTGTCGCCGTATCTTCCAGCGCGGTCGGCTTTGACACCGTAGTCATACGCGCCGTCACATAATCCACCTTGCCCAAGAGCGCGACCAGATTGGCGATGGAATAGACGCCCATGTCAATGAGCGCGCCGCCGCCGGCTGTTTCCGCATCGAAAAACCAAAGATCGTTTTCCACTCTGGGTTCTTCAAAGGCGTCGGCTACCTCGGCGTAGTAGATTTCAGGACCGCCGTGGCTGTGCCGCGCGAGCGCGCCCGAGATTGTCCCGATGGCGCCCGCCGCCAATTGTCGCCGCATCTCGTAGACGGCCCCGTCAAATGAAGGACGGCAGAATACGACCTGCCAGGGACGCGCCTCGCTCGCTGCAACCAGTCGATTCGCCTCGTTGATCGTCGTGCAAAGCGGCTTCTGCATGAACAAATGCAAACCGCGCTCAAGAACAGCGAGACCGGCTTCCGCATGCAAGGGATGCGGAAGCGCAACAATGACGGCGTCCAGCTCGCCGTCATCCAGCAAGTCGCTCCAACTCGTCGAAAAACGGGGCACATTAAAGCGCTCGCAGAGCAGGCGGAGGCGGCGTTCCCGGCGCCCGCAAATATGGGTCACGCGCATGCCATCGACCGCCGCGATCTCCGGCAGGTGACTGAGCGCGGCGATCCCGCCCGCGCCCAGAATACCGACATTAATCATCGAAATAGCCTCGCAGGAAGGCGTAGCTCCGATTGATGGATCCGATCATATCTTCATTGTCGGTCTCGTCTTCTATGGCGAGAACGCCACCGTAGCCGATGTCTCTAAGCGCCTGAATATAGCCATCCCAAGGCACAAGCCCTTCGCCGCAGGTCGCTTGCATTGTCTCCGGATTCCAATCTTTGGCGTGCGTATGGATGATCTTGTCGCCCAAGACGCGCACGCCCTGGATCGTGCCTGCCTCAGAGCCGTAACGCAGCAGATTGCAGGGATCATAATTCACCTTAAGCCAGGGGTTGCCGATCTCGTCGATGAAATCGCCAAGCGCCTGTGGCCTTTCCTGCCCGGTTTCCAGCGCGAAATACACACCGGCTTTCTCGCCATGTTCGGCAATCTCTCCGACCGAGCCGAGCAGAATCTGATAAGCCGGATCTGACTTGTCCTCCGGTAAAACGCCGGCATGGGTGGTCACGACGTTTCCGCCCAATTCCGCGGTGGTATCCAGCGCCTGTTTGGTTTTGTCGATCCGCCATTGCAAGCCCTCGCTCTCTTCCAAGCCGCCCCAGGTAACTGCCCCCTGAAGCTGAGCGCAGAAGCCACTGAAGGTCAAGCCGAGCGATTCGGCAATCCGCCGCGCTTCCCGCCGATCCGCGGCTGAACCGACCTCCGGATCGAGGATACAGGGCGTGAATTCGAAATCAACGACCCATGGCTGCACCGAAGTACAGCCGGCGTCCGCCGCAATTTCCATCTGACGCGCCAGCGCGGCGACATCGGGCGTCGCCCCAAGCGTCCATAGCGCGCAGCCAATCGTCATCTCGCTCATGGTTTGGACCTCTTTCTATGGGATAGCCAGCCATGCGCCCATGGTAGCAAATCTTGTGGATTCGGGCATAAAGATGCGCGCGCTATGCTGAATCGTACGATGTACGCTAATCGAGCAAATACATGAGGAACCAATTGACGATTGCAGTCGCGGCAGCAATACGATTGCTCTCGATGGAAAAGCCGTGCCCCTCATCCGGGAACAGGATGTAGTCCACTGGAACATCGCGTTTCTGCAGCGCTTCGACGACCTGTTCCGCCTCATGAACTGGTACGTTGGTATCGTTGGCGCCGTGCAGCGCCAATGTCGGCGCGATTACGCGATCCAACTTGTGAATGGGAGAGAGCGCATCCAGCAGCTCGCCTTCCGTGTCGGGATCGCCGTATTCAACTTTCGAAATGCTCGCCATCCAGGGCTCTGTGAGCGCAAAGAATGTCTTGAAATTGACCACGCCGTAGAGGTTGACGCCAGCGGCGAAGATCTCCGGAAACTCGGCCAAGCCAGCCATAGTCATGTATCCGCCGTAAGAGCCGCCCATGATGCCGAGGCGACTTGGCTCGGCAATGCCGCTATCGATCAAATGCTTCGCGGTTGATGCTATGTCCTGAATAGCGTCGAACCGCAATGCGCCATTGTCTAAATTGACAAAACGCTTGCCAAAACCGGACGAACCACGCACGTTCGGCGCGAAGACAGCGATGCCCTGCGCCAGCAGCGCCTGATAGTCGTAGCGGAAGCGCGGCTGCTCCTGCCCTTCAGGACCACCGTGAAAGCTCAAAACAGTCGGATATGGCGCCTGACCCGTCCGCGGAGTATAAAGCCAACCGCTCAAGGGCAAGCTATCATGGGCGCGGTATTTCAGCAGGCGCGCTCCCGCCAGCTGCGTATGATCAATGCCAATTTGCGGGCTGCGGGTCACCTGGCGAGCGTCGCCAGAAACCGTATCCAGCAACCAGATATCCTGCGGCAGGCGCGCGCCCGATATGCAGGCCGCCAATTTGGATCCGTCCGGCGAATAGCGCAGCGATTCGATGATCGCGCCCGGCAGTTCAATCACCCGTCCCGCTTCAGCGTTTTGCAAGTGAACCAACTCTAGTTCATGCGCGCCGGCGACATTCCAAACTAGCGCAGCCTGCTCGCCATCTTCGCTCAGCGCAAACTCAACCAACTCGGCGTCTTCCCGCGCGCGGACAACTTCCCAGCCCGAATCGCATATCAGGGAGAGTCGGCAGAGACAAGCCATATCCTTGTCGCGATTGGATATGAGGTAGATAGCCCGCCCATCATGAGAAAATCGCGCGTTTTCAAAACTGGCTGGCGGATCGTGCGCCGTCAGCAGTCTCTCGCCTTCGATGTCGCTATTCACGAGATAAATGTTGTTGTCGCCCCGATAGGCGACTCGCTTGACCAGCAGCTGCGAATTATCGGACCCGGCATCTTCGATTGTCGCCGTGCCAGCGCCAACGGCCAGCTTTTCCAGCGAGCCGGAATCGATAGATATACGGAAGCATTCCATCGCATCGGGCTGGTCCATATTCGACGAGAACATAAGCGCGCGCCCGTCCTTCGTCCAGCCGCCGAGCCAATTGTTGCTGATCCCACCCGCCGTAAGACGCCTGCGCTCGGCGCCATTGGGACGGACCATATCGATCTGGGTATTCATGCCGCCGCCAGGCGCCGACTCCACCGCGAGCCACTCGCCAGCTGGCGACCAGATCACACGCTTCACTTGCTCGTCAAAAGCAGTTACAGCCAAGGGGAATCCACCCGGAACTGGTGTCCGCCAAACCTGGGGACTGCCGGATAAGTCGCTGACGAATGCCAGCTGCTCGCCGTCCGGCGCGAATGTTGGCGACCAGCAGCAGCCGATCTTCGCCATCAGCCGGACTGACTCCTCTACCGTCATCGCTGAATCTCGCATCATGCCTCGCCCCGCTTATGAATGACAGCCAAGATGAGCGTCGCCAAGAAGTAGGCGCCGGCGCCAAGAAAGAGCACGGCGCTGAAGCCAATCGTTAAAGATAGCGCGACCGCGGAGACCGATCCAACGACCGTCATCAAGCCGTTGACGCACCATGCGAGCGCTACCTGTCGCCGGTCCTCGATGCCTGCCAGCTTCAATGCCAGCGGAAATGGCGCGCCCATGCACAGCGCAAGGGGCGCCAGCGAAAGCAGCGTGATAAGGACCCGCGTAAAGGCATTTGCGGAAAGGAAGGCGGCGTTGAGCGGCGTCCATAGCGCGCCCCATACGATGCAGAGTATCAAGACGGCCGCAGTAAGCAATTGCGGACGGCGTGCAAGAAAATCATTTGCGAACAACTGGCTCATACCGCTGCCAATGCCGCCGCCAACTAGGAAAGTTGCCAGTACCAGCGTTACCGCGACCGTCGGATGCCCCAGGAAGAGCCGAGTACGTTGAATCGCATAGATTTCCAGCGCGATGAAACCTATGCCAAGCAGAGCGAAAAGCAGCGGATAGCCGCGCTGTATCGCGCCGTGGCCGCGTCGTAACTGATACCCGATGACCAGCGCCAACGCGGCAGTGACAGCTGCTGCCAGCGCGACCAAGGGAATTAGGTTGGCGGGAAGGCTCTTTTCAAACTGGAAGAAATAGGGTCGCTCGTCAGTGGCAGGCGATATGTCCACGTCTGAGACTTGAATAATCGCGTCAAAAGACTTTTCGCCGCTGGCCACCGCATCCAGCGGCGGCTGAATCAATACATGTGGCAGCAGCAGCGGCCTAAAGCCCACATCGCGGGCGATCGCGCCCAGCACTAACGAGTCGTCCGCGCTATAAGGCGCCGCCCCGATGAGAAGCAGCGGCGCCGATGGGCTGCGCTTGCTGTCGATGAAAGCCATCAAATGGTTTAGCGCCTGCTGATCGGTCAATCCTCGGCGGCGAAATGCCGACAGCGCGGTCGACACTGCGCGCGTCAAGGTCACTTCGTCATAGAGCTTCAGGGCAATTTGACCGCCCTGGTCGAGGTGATTGAGATAATCGGAGAAAGCCTCCACGGTATAGACCGTGTTTTCGGAGAGCGCATAGCCGCCAAGTTCCGCCGCCAAGGTCACCACTTGCGACAAATAAATCAGGTCAAATTTCTGACCTGTACGGCGAAGCGCGCTGCGTCCATCATCGACGATGACCTTCACCTCGGCTCGGTCATAGAGCGGTCCGGTATAGCCGCGCCTGTCGCGAACCATATCCACGCTCGCGGCGTTGACCTCGACGGCGGTGATCCTTTGCGCGCCGCTCTGCAAAGCAAACCAAACATCCAGCCCGGCGCCCGGTCCAATGATGAATACGTCTTCGGGCTGCTCGGTGGCGAAGGGGAAGAATCCAATATCACCAAGCAGATCTCGACGCGACGCTTCCGATGGCATGACCGAGGCCGCGCCGCCGTCGACATAAATCCGCAAGGGACGACCAGCGCCGGGATCGACCAGGTCAGTGCGGGCGAACGCGTCCCAGCTGGATTGCAGAACGCGGCCCCCGTCGGACAATGCCGCCACGATTGGCTTTTCCGGCGCCAGCTTGGAGGGATCCATTTCAAGGGCGCGGCTGGCTACGTTAAGACCGAGCGCGACGCTGGCGGTCACGGCACAGGCGCCGGCTGCGAGCCGATCGCGCCGCGTCGAAAAGTAAAGTCCAGCGACCGTGAAACCCAAAGCCGCGATAAGGATCGTATTGATCGCGCCAAATTCGTTCAGTAGCGGGATCGCAATAAGCGCGCCGCAACCGGCGCCAACCAAATCGCCCATGTACAGGATTCGACTGGCGGCAACATGGGCGCTGAACAGGGTAGAGATCACCAGACCAAAAAACAGGTATGGCAGCGCCAGCATGACAAACAGCGGCAATTGCAGGTCCATTGCTCGGCCAGAGACGGCGAGTAACAGAAGCAGCAGCGTTGAAAGCGCCGCGCCCGCGCTGCCGCGCGCAAAGCCAATGCGCTGCGCCAATTCGGGCAGAAGAGCCGCGAATGCTGCGCCAATGCCGATGCCGAGGATCGCGACTGAAATTATGAGAAATACATAATAGGGGAAAAAGATCAGGGAGAAGAGCCGCGTCAAGGCGATCTCAAGCAGCAGCGCGCTCGCCGAAAGCACCGCCACGCCCAGCAAGCGCCGCGCCGGCAGGTCGCCCAGTCTAGCGCCGAAGTCTGGGATCCAGCGCATCTCTAAGCCCATCGCCGAGGAAGTTGAACCCCATCACAGTGAGCGTGATCGCAAAGCCCGGAAAAAAGGCCATCCAACCCGATTGGCGGTAAAAGGCGCGTCCTTCGGAAAGCATCCGGCCCCAACTCGGATCGGGCGGCTGCGTGCCCAAGCCCAAATAGCTCAAAGCGGCTTCGGCCAGAATGGCAAATGCCAGGCTGAGCGTGATTTCCACGATAATGGGAGACAAGACGTTCGGCAGCACATGTGAGACCAGGATGCGAAAATCGCCAGCGCCCATCGCGCGAGCCGCAATGATGAATTCTTCGTTGCGGATACTCAGCACTGCCGCCCGCGCGATCCGGGCGAAGATGGGTACATAAACGATGCCAATGGCGATCATGGCATTGCCAATGCCTTTGCCCAGCGCCGCCATAATGGCGATCGCCAGCAAGATCGCTGGAAAGGCGTAGAGCACATCCATCGCGCGCATGATGACTTCATCGGTGATTCGGGTGCTGTACCCGGCGACCAAGCCCAGCGCAGTGCCGAAAACCGTTGCGACGCTGACCGCGACCAAGCCCACTTGCAGTGAGACGCGCGCGCCTACGATAACTCGCGAAAAGATATCACGCCCAAAGTCGTCGGTACCCATCAAGTGATCCAGGGAGGGATTGGCAAAGCGATCGGCGAAATCCATACCGTTAGGGTCGTATGGACTGAAAGCAGGACCAAACATCCCCATCGTGATCACGATGCAAAGCACTGTCGCGCCAAACATCGCAAGTCGATGGCGCAACAAGCGGCGACCAGCATCACGCCAAAGTGTATTTGCCGGTCCTAAGGACTCGTCGAATTGTGGCTTGCGCTTATTGGAATCTTCAGGAAGCGTAGCCATCGCGGTTGATTCCTATACGTATTCAATTCGTGGATCAAGGAAGAAATACAACAGATCGACCAGCAAATTGACAATTGTGACGATTACTGCAACGACTAATACCGCGCCCTGCAGCAACGGATAGTCGCGCTCCTCTACGGCGTTCAGCGCCAAGCGACCAAGCCCGGGCCAGGAGAAGACGATTTCGACCAATACCAGGCCGCTGAACAGCGCCGTAATCTGCAAGCCGATGATGGTCACGATGTTGATCAAGGCGTTGCGCAGGGCGTGACGAATAATCACCGTACGCTCGTTCAAACCTTTGGCGCGCGCCGTTTGCACGTAGTTGGCGCTCAGCACATCAAGCATGGCGCTGCGGATAAATCGCGTCTGGATTGAAGCGCTGACGAATCCAGCCGTGAATGCGGGCAGAATGATATGCGCAAGCCAGTCGCCCGGATCTTCACTAAGCGGCGTATAACCGCTTGGCGGAAACAATTCCAGATTCAAAGAGAAAAACAGAATCAGCAGAATTCCCATCCAAAACGAGGGGATGGAGACGCCGATTTGGCTGAAAACAGTTGGCACAATATCCAGCGCGCTGCCCTGTTTCAAAGCGGAAATAATCCCAATGGGAAAAGCTATCGCCAGCCCAATTGCGAGCGAGACAATTGCCAACTCTAACGATGGTCCGACGCGCCCCCAAAGCTGCGGCGCGACGTCTTGGCCATTCAGCAGGCTCTGCCCGAAATCTCCGCGCACTGCCTTGGCAAGCCAGGTCAGGTACTGTTCAAGGAATGGACGTTCAAGTCCGAGACGGTCGCGCAAGCCGGCGACCGATTCATCGCTGGCGTACGGACCGAGAATCACGCGGGCCGGATCACCCGGTACGATCTGCATAATCATGAAGACGACAAAGGTTATGCCCAACACGACAACCAGTGCCATAAGCAAGCGCTGCGCGACGTATTGATAATTCAAATCGAGTTATCCCCAGGCAGGTCGTCTTTGGGGGGGAGAAGCGTGGGCGCGACCTGGCGTTCCCAAATCGCGCCCGTAAAGAGACTATTCTTCGAGATAGGTGTGCATGTAGAGATTATGGTTGTCCGAGCGCAGGACATAGCCCTGCACTTTCAGGCTCATGGCGCGGGTGAAAGCCGGATTGTAGAAGTAGACGTAGGGCACAGCATCCACCAGGATTTGGTTGGCTTGCTGGTAGATGGCGTAGCGCTCGTCAAAGCCGGAAACCTGTCGTCCCTGCTCAACCAGGGCGTCGAAGTCCGGATTGCTGTAGCCGGTGAAGTTGAACACTTCATCGGTGCGATGCTGCAGGTAGAAGTAATGCTCGACGTCAACCAAGCCATTCCAACTGCAGATGTAGCCATCGTAACGGTAGTTGCCTTCCAGTTCCAGCCACTCCGCCCATTCTGGCGCGTTGATGGTTGTCGTTATGCCAACCGCCCCCAACTGCGCCTGCAAGACTTGCGCTTGACGCACGGTATCCTGATAAGTGGAAGTGGGCATCAACTCCATCTCGAATCCGTCAGCCAAGCCCGCTTCCGCCAACAGCGCTCTCGCCTTGTCAGGGTCGTATGAGTAGGGCGCGTAATCGAAATACCAAGGGCTGCCGGTATCGATCGGACCGCCGTAAAGCGGCGTGCACAAGCCGAAGTCGCCGGCGGCGCAAAGATCATCGCGATTGATGGCGTAGGCAATTGCCTGACGAACGCGTACATCATCAAAGGGCTCGCGGGTCAAGTTCAAGCCAATGTACTTGTAAGCCAAAGCCGGTGACACCAGCATATTAACATCGGGATTGTCCAGCAAGGCTTGCACCGCCTGCGGCGCGACGCTTGTGACGAAGTCCACCTCGCCGCCGAGCAATGCCGCTTCACGGGCAGCTTCTTCCTGGATCACCGTGATTTCGACAGCGTCGAGCAGCGGCAAACCTTCCTGCCAGTAACTGTCATTCTTGACCAGCCGCATGCTGATCGTTCCATCGAGATCTTCAACTGTAAAGGGACCGGTGCCGATTGGCACGACAATCACGCCATTTTCGTCCACGCTGTCGGGATGAACGACCGCAGTACCGCGGCTCGCCAGTAGCACCGGCAGAATCGCATTGGGATCCGGCGTCGTAACGCTAACCGTGTGGCTGTCAACCGCCTCCCAGACAGCGTCAGACCCGCCGACAGAAGCGACGCGGCCGGAGCCGGTTTCGGGATTGATGATGCGGTTCATCGAGAAGACAACGTGCTCGGAGGTCATTGCCTCGCCATTCGAGAACTCTACGCCTTCGCGCAAATTGAAGGTCCAGGTCAAACCGTCGTCTGACTGTGACCAACCAGTAGCCAAAAGCGGAGTCAGCTCTATGTTGTCATTGTTGGTCGTCAGCGTTTCAACCACGTTGGCCAAAACGTAAAAGCTCGATACGGTGCTGGCAACATGCGGATCCAAACCCGTCCACTCCGCATCGTGGGCAGAACGGAGCACCTGCTCCGACATCTGCGCCGAGCTCAAAAAGCCAATGCTCAACACGACCGCGAGGAGCATGAAAACGGGCAGGATCAACTTTAGCTTTTTCATCGTGTCTTTCCTTTTGCAACTAGATTGACAATGAATACACGCGGCAATTGCTCACAATACGCGGTCTTCGCTGGCGCCTCCTTCAGTACACAAGCCTTTGATATCGCAATCAGATGATAAGGGTGACAAGCAACACATCAACATAGATCGCGTCTTTGAGGGATGGATTGCGTCTGGCAAATATACTATGCGTGCCTTGCCCTGTCAAATCGGCGAGGACTCATCACGCGCGCCTGCCCCGCAAGAGACACTCAAGACGACGCGATGCTGGTATTCCCAATTTCGCCATTTCTTGACATTAGCTGGAGTGCGCGATAATCTTGGTATGTGTCAAGCGCTTGCGTTTGCCCGAGTCGACCGATCTGCCATTGCCGTGGCGCGTTGACGCTCTACTGTGTAGGTCGCGGTGTGGCGGATGCTTTATGACTGCCTCGCCTACAGTCCTGAGCTTGCGCAAACCTATCTCTGAGCGCCTTGGCTGCCGCATGGTATCTCTCTGTGGTCAGACTCCACAGTGATACACTCGATTATGAATGTTGGAGGAAAACGTCATGAAACGCTTACCCCTGTCTATTGGCGTCGCAGCGCTAATTGCGATGGTCGTATTGCTTCCGTTCAGCGCAGTTCAGGCGGACGGACACTGCGAATTTGCCGACGACGCCGTTAAGATTGGCGGACTCGTGCCACTATCGGCGCCGGGCGCGGTCACCGGCGGGATCGCCATGTCCTGGGCCATCAATCGGGCCGCGGACGACATAAACGCAGGTTGCGGGATTGAAATTGATGGCGCCAATTACAAGGTAGAAATTGTCATCGGCGATTCGGAAGGCAGCCCGGAACGCGGTCAAGCCGTTGTCGAGCGCTTCATCTTGGAAGATGAAGTCCATGCCGTTACCGGCGTCTATCACAGCGCTGTCGGTTTGGCGACCATGGGCATGCTGGATGAGAACGGCATCCCAACAGTCTTTTCCGAACCCTGGAACGATAACGTCAGCGCCAATGGCATCAGGGAATACGACGGCAGGCCACCGCGAAATGCCGACGGTGTTGATCACATATTCCGGATTTCGCCCGCCAGTTCCATGGTTGGCGGCGTGGTGGTTAACTGGCTGATCGACCTGGGCGTGGGGAATGTCGTAATCATCGCGGAGAACACCGATTACGGTCAACCGGCCGCGGCCGATGAATCGGCTCGATTTGAAGCCGCCGGCGTAACCGTGACGCAACTCAACGTCGAGCTGGGCACGGAAGATTTTGTCCCGATCCTCAGCCGTATTCAGGCGAGCGCCGAGACACCCGATGTCATCCGCGTCCTCGTAACCGGCGAGACATCCTTCAATCTCACCCAGCAGATGGCCGAGTTGGGCATCGCCCCAACTGAAGAGACGATCTGTGTCACCAACCAGGTCGCCTTCGATTCGGTGCAGTATTGGGAGAACGTGCCCGATGGCAATTACTGCGCCTTTAACCGGGTCGGCATAATCCCCAGTCTCTTCAGTGATGCCGCGGTCGAATTGAATGCCGCCTACTTTGAAGAGTTCGAGAAAATCGTCCCCAGTTATGCGATGGCGTCATACGATGCCGTATGGATGATAGCTGACGGCATTGCGCGCGCGGGATCCATGAGCGATGGCGCGGCGATCGTCGCGGCGATCGAAACCACCGACCTTGACCTGTCTCAGGGACGCTACTACTTCGAATATGGCAATCACAATCCCGAATTGCCCGAAGGCACGCCCGCATTCATGTGGCATCAATGGGCGGATCCGATTGTGACCGTGATGCAGTATTTCGAGCAGGGTCAGAGCTCGCTGGATGCCGCCGTGATCTTCCCGGAGGTATATCAAACACACGGTTCGGGCTATATCGTGCCCGGTACATCGCCATAACTGCTAGCAATCCAGACGGCGGTTGACTTCAGATAGAAGAAGAGGTCAGTTGGGCGGGCGCCTCGCCTGCCCTGCTGACTGAGCAAAAGGGGGCAAGGCTAGATGGTCATTGAAGACACTCTCTTTGTCTTATGGCTGATGTTGGCTGGTCCCCTTTGGGCCGCGGTCGGGTTATTCGTTCTCCCCTTTGTAAACAACGGGCGCCCGGAAAAAGAGCAATTGCCCGCCACTTCCTTGAAGATCGGTGGTGTCATTGGCGGCTTTGCGCTGGGTCCTGTTGGCGTCGGACTGTTCTACTTTGAGCCGGCGCTGATTCGGCGCACAACGCTTACGCTTGGGGTCGTGCTGACGGTTTTCCTTTCGTCGCAGGTCTTGGCGCGGATTGTTGAGCCGGATTTCCCGTCGGCGCTCTGGCTGCTGCTGGCCGGTCCACTTTGGGCGGCTCTCGCTGGATACTTCATCCCGCGCCACTATCGCGAGCTTGAGGCGGACGATCAAGACGTTCTCACCACAGCCGCCTTGGGAGGCTTCGCAATCGGTCCTCTGATCTTTGGGCTGATGTGGAAAACCACGCCGAAAGTGAACCGTGATTGGATCATCACGCTTGGCGCGCTGGGCGCTTGGCAAATCTACGCGCTGTTCGCGATCCAAAACCCGACCAACCCCTGCGTGGCGCTTCCATTTTCCGCAACTTACTTAACCCAGCAAACTGCCAACGGTATCGTCATCGGCTGCATTTATTCGCTTATGGCGGTCGGGCTTACGCTGATCTATTCGGTTCAGGGCGTGGTCAGCTTTGCGCACGGACAGCTGTATATGGTTGGCGGTTATTTTTCTTTTTACTTTTTGCTTCATGCGGGCAACCTCCTAAGCGATTTAACCGGCGCGGAAGTTACGGTCAACCCGATCTGGGGCATCCCCGTCGCGGCGATCATTGTCTTCCTTATGGGGGCTGTTTTCGAGCGGATTTTCCTCAAGCCAATGCACGAGGGGCTCATCGAGCGCGTCTCTGAGTACGCCATCTTGATTACCTTCGGATTCGGTTTCTTTCTCGAATACACCACTTTGGCGATCGCCGGTCCCTTCCCGCAGAAGACATCGCGATTTATCGAGATTCGCCGGTTCACGCTTGACCGCGCTTTTATAGGCGAAGAGTTCTTTTTCGGCCCGATTCATATCATAGGCGATCGCGCTTTCGCGATGGTGATCGGCATATTGCTCATATTCGCGCTGCTGTATTTCTTGCAGCGCACCTGGACCGGTCGCGCATTGCGAGCCACCAGCCAGGATCGCCAGGCGGCCGCCGTCACCGGCATCAATCCGACCAATATGAACACGCTGTCATTCGCGCTGGGTTCCATGCTGGCGGCGATGTCTGGCGCGGCGCTGATCCCCATCTTTAACTGGGTGCCGTGGGTCGGCGCGGAGATGGTGGGCCGCTCGTACGTCATCGTTGTGCTCGGCGGATTGGGCTCGGTACCCGGCGCGCTGGCGGGCGGCATCATCGTTGGCATCGTGGAGGCGCTGGGCGCCGGCTGCCATCCCGACCCCAGCCGCGGCGCCGCCTACAAGGAAGCCTTCGCGCTGGTCATCTTTGCGCTCGTACTGCTGCTCAAACCGACTGGACTCTTCGGAAGGGAGCCGAACTGATCATGGCTCTTTTCAACCGATTCGAGTCGGCTATCGATAAGGGCATCGGCCGCCGCAAACTAGGCTACCTGGTCATCGCCGCGATCATCATCTTCTTCTTATGGTTCCCCAATGACGCGTCGCAATCCAATTACGCCAAGACCGTCTTCATCAGTGGATTCTTCTACGCCATCATGTCTTCAAGCTGGGCATTGCTGGCGGGCATCGCCGGACAATTCTCCTTTGGACACATGGCTTTTATGGGGATCGGCGCTTATGTCGCAGGGTTGATCGCGCGCGACGGCTTTACCTTTGCCATGCTGGGCGTCAGCATCACGCCGGAGTCAATCTCGGCGATTGGTTCCATCGTCATCGGAACTGCCGTTGCTGGCGCGGTCGGATTGGTGATCGGTTGGCTGCTGCTGCGGCTGCACGACGCCTATCTTGCGCTTTTCACCATCGCTTTTTCGGAATTATTCCGCATTATGATGCTGACCGAGTACGACTACACCGGCGGCTCCAATGGCTTGTCACTGCGTCCGCTACTGCAAATCGCCGATGTCGATATGGCCAGGCAAGTCGAATACTACCTCATGTTCGCGCTGCTAATCGTTTGCTTGCTGGCGCTGTATTGGGTGGCGAACTCGCCAATCGGCTTATTTTTGCGGGCGATGCGCGAAGACGAAGACGCCGCATCCGCCCTGGGCGTCAATGTCGTGCGCTACAAGATTCTGATATTTGTTTTTACGAGCATGATTGTTGGTTTTGCTGGCGCCATCTTTTACAGCGATGTTGGCTCCGAGCGAATCATCCCGGAGCAGCTGGAAATTCTGCAAATGTCGCTGATCATCGCCTACGCCGTCATCGGCGGCATGGAAAGCCTGATCGGGGCGGCCGCCGGCGCCTTTATCTCGCGCTACATGCTCGAAGCGGTGCGGCAAGTGGTCATCAGCCTGCCATTTGGTTTGACGCTGCCGGACGGTTCCGACGCCATCGTTTGGGACACGGGCTACTGGCGTTTTGCCCTTTTCGGCGTCGTGATGGTCTTCACCCTGCGTTATATGCGCAATGGTTTGCTCTACCCCATCATCACCTGGTTCAGCGGTCGCGACATAGCGATGAAGGAAACGGTCTCCAAGCGCGAAAGCGATGACGAACACGCCGCGCGAATCGAGGCGGAAGATGAGTGACATCAACCTGGAATTGAACAAGGTGTCCAAGCGATTCGGCGGTCTGCAGGCGGTGGATCATGTGTCGTTTACGGTGACGGAGCCGCAGTTGATCGGGATGATTGGTCCTAACGGCGCGGGCAAGACCACGCTAACCAACTTGATGAGCGGTACGCTCAAGCCAAGCAGTGGCACAATCTACCTCAATGGCCGCCGCATAGACGGTCATCCGCCATACGATGTGACGCGCGCGGGCTTGGGCCGCACATTCCAAATCACACGCGCGCTGGGCCGCATGACCGTGATGGAGAATATGATGGTGCCCGGCTTGGCGCATAATCCCCGCGCCAACCGCGCTGACCTGGAAGCGCGCGCTCACGAAATTTTGAACTTGCTGACCATCGATCACCTCACGAATGAACTGAGCCGCGCGCTGAGCGGCGGCCAGCGCAAGCTGCTGGAATTGGGCCGCTTGTTGATGCTTGATCCCTCTGTCATCATTTTGGATGAGCCCTTTGCTGGGGTGCATCCGCGCTTGCAAGCGACGATCACAGACTATATCAATCGTGTTTATGAAGACGGCAAGGCGATTCTGTTCATCAGCCATAACATGGGCGCTGTTTTCGAATTGAGCCAGCGATTGATTGTGCTGCATCACGGCGCTCTAATCGCTGATGGCGAGCCGGGCGCAGTGAGGAACGACCCGGCTGTGATTGACGCCTATCTTGGCCACGACGAGGACGACTAAATGCTCGAAATAGAAGACCTCTACGTCGGCTATTACGAAGATTTGCACATTCTGCGGGGCTTGAGCCTGAGAGCGGAAACCGGGAAGCTGACGGCGATACTTGGCGCTAACGGCGTCGGGAAATCCACGCTGTTGAAAGCCGTTTACGGTTTCCTCAAGCCGCACAGCGGACAGGTGCTGCTCAATGGCAATGATGTCACTGGCACGGCGACGCACCAACTCATTGATTTGGGAATCAGCTATATTCCGCAGCAGCCCGGTGTATTCAAGCATATGAGCGTTCGGGAAAATCTCATGCTGGGCGCCTGGACCTTTCAGAAGGACAAGAAGCGAATCGAAAGCAAGATAGAAGATAACTTTCATCGATTTCCCATACTGCGCGAAAAGCAGCACGACCACGCCGGCAGCCTCTCCGGCGGCCAGCAGCGCATGGTGGAAATCGGTCGCACCTTGATGACTGATCCCGAAGTAATTCTGGTTGATGAACCGACGGCGGGCTTGGCCAAGCTGCTTAGTGAAGAAGTCTACGAAATGCTGGTCAACTTGCGCGATGAGGGTTTGACCATCCTGCTGGTCGACCAGGAGATCCGTGAAGCGCTGAAGATCGCGGACTATGTTTACGTGCTGGAACTGGGACGGAACAAGTTTGAGGGTCCGCCGTCAGAATTCACCGATCTTGAAAAAGCCTTTTGGGCTTAGCTCGCTACAACCTTTGCTCCCCTCCCTAATGCCTTGGGGAGGGGCCGGGGGTGGGGTTAGACCTATCCCTTCAGCCCCGTCATAACGACACCCTGTATAAAGTAACGCTGCGCCAGGAAGAAAAGTACGATCACCGGCAAGGTGACCGCTGAAGACGCCGCCAACTGCAGATCCCAGTTGACATCAAACTGGCTGCGGAAGGACGCCAGGCCGACCGCAATCGTGAAATTTTCCGGCGACCGAAGATAGGTTACTGGCCCGATAAGATCATTCCATGCGAAGAGCAACGTGAAGATGCCAATGGTGATCAACGCCGGCTTGGACAAGGGCAGCATGACGCGCCAATAGACGCCGAACTCGCTGCAGCCGTCGATACGCGCGGCATCGGCGATCTCCTCCGGTATTGTGCGGAAGAATTGCCGCATCAAAAATATGTTGAAGGCGCCGCCACCGAAGAAGGGCGGAACCACCAGTGGAAGGAAAGTATCGACCCAGCCCAGGCGCGAGAAAACGATGAAGCTCGGCACCAGCAGCACGGCGTAGGGCAAGAAAAGCGTCGCCATGACGATGCCGAACCAAAAATCGCGCCCGGGGAAACGCATCCGCGCGAAGCCATAGGCGCAAAATGACGAAGTGAATACAACCGCGGTGACATTCAAGCCGGCGACAAGAATCGTGTTTCGGAAGTAAGTGCCAAAGGGCTTGTAGGTCATCGCGAAGAGATAGTTCTCCGGCACGATCGGGTTGGGGATCAGCTGAGGCGGATATTGGAAGATGTTGATCTGAGTCTTTAGCGAGCTGGAAAGCAGCCAGATAAAGGGCGTGACCATAACGACGGCGAAAAACACCAACAGGAATACGGTTAACCAATGGAAGAAGATATCGCCGTATGACTTTGGTTGACGTCTTGCATCGACGAAATCTGCTGGTGTCTCGCTAAAGCCCACAGGCCAATCTCCTATTCACCGGGATTCTCATAATAAACGCGCGAGCCGATATAGCGGAACACCACGAATGAAAGCGCCATCAGAATGGCGAAGAGAAGCCATGACAATACGGAAGCGTAGCCCATTTTTTGGCTGCCGAAGGCGGTGCGCCAGATATGCAGCACGAGGAAGAGGGTCGCGCGCTGCGGGCCGCCTTCTGTAATCAGCAAGGCGCTGACGAAAATTTGAAACGAGTTGATGAATCCAATAACGAGATTGAAAAAGATTATCGGCGACATCATCGGCAAGGTCACGTATAGCGTGCGCTGCCAGCGCCCGGCGCCGTCGATTTCCGCCGCTTCGTAGAAAATCTGTGGGATACCTTGCAGGCCGGCCAAGAAGATAATCATCGATCCGCCGACGCCCCATACAGTGAGGATGACAAAAGCCAGCATCACCCAATTGGGATCTTGCAGCCAGCCGATTTTTGGTCCGCCAAAAGCGCGAATGACATAGTTGATCAAGCCGAACTCGGTGTTAAAAAGCCAAGCCCACAAGATCGCGTTCGCCACCGCCGGCACAATGCTCGGCAGAAAATATATGGTGCGGAATATGGCGATGAAGCGGAATTTCGCGTTGATCAAATTGGCCAGGAAGAATGCGAATACCAGGCTCAGCGGTACTGAAATCGCAGAGAAGATAACCGTGACCTTCAAGCTCTGCGCCAGAATGGGGTCGCCGAACATCTTGGTGATGTTGGCCATGCCGACGAATTTCGGCGCCGCCAAAAAGTTCCACTTATGGAATGTGAGATAACCCGCTACGGCCGCCGGTCCCAACCACCAAAACAGAAAACCCAAAATAAAGGGCGCGATGAATACATAACCCATCAACGTGCGGCGCTGCCGCAGCGTCAAGCGGTTGTATTGCCGTATGAGCCAGAAGCCTTCAGCAGCGGACTGATCGGCAGTACGGACAGTCATACAATCATGCTCGCCAAATGATCAAGACTTCGCGGCGGGCGGGAGCGCCTGAAGACCCTCCCGCTCGCGCAGATATTACGATTCATTGTGCGTGAGCAACGGCGCCATCGCACCGACTCACAGAGTCGCCTACATATCTTCCTTGGCTGCCGTCAATACTTCATTTGCCCCGCGCACGGCATCGGGCATAATGTCCTCAGCCCGTTCGCCATTTGCCAACGCTTCAAAAGCCGGATTGATGTAGTCGTTGGCCGCTTCGATGTAGCCAGGCGGTATTGCCACGGCGACGCCGTGCTCCGGCAGATAATCGGTCGCGAACTGCGAGTAATTCGGCGGATGGATGCCTTCGCGGATCCAACCCTTCAAGCCCTCTTCCGTCAGCATGCTGGTCTGGTTGGGGATCCAGAGGCCGATCTTGCAGAAGTGCTCCTGATAAAAGGGCGTCGCCAGGAAGCGCACCCAGCGCCAGGCTTCTTCCGGATTCTCGCTCGAAGAGAATACCGAATGGAAATGCGCCTGCATGATGCTAGCGGGCTTTTGCATCTTGGGCAGCGCGCCGGCGCCCATCGCCACATTCATCAGCGATGGATTCATCCACGCCAGCGCCCAGGAGCCGTCCACCGCCATTGCCAATCGGTTGCTGTCGACCATCTGCGTGTTGTTCATGCCCAGGCTGGCCAAGGACGCGCCGCGCGGCGCGACATGATGCTCGTGCACCAGATCGGTGATGCGCTGCAAGCCTTCCATTGCTTCCGGCGAATCAAGACCGATCAAACCGTCTTCGGTGAGGAACTCGCCGCCATTGGCGTGGGCGGCCAAACCGAGCGGCATCCACCAGAAGGGCCAATCGACGCCCCATTGCACGATGTCATCGCTGTCGAAGCCGGCGTCGCCGGGATGACGGCCCGCGCTGTCTTTGGTGAAGGCTTTGCAGATCTCGAGGAATTCGTCCCACTCCCAGATCTCGTCATCCTGGAAGCCGGGCGGGGTGATTCCCTCCGCTTCAAACATTTCAGCATTGTAATAGAAGTGGTGGGCGACCCAGGTTGAGCCGATGCCAAACCAGCGTCCGTTGACCTCGCAGCGGTTGGCCTCCTGCGGTTCGAGGAAGTAACCTGGCTGGCCCAGAAGCGGATCGTTTTTGACCAGATCAGTGATATCCATCAAAGCGCCACCGACAGCCAGAGTTTCATAGCTATCGGACGCGACAAACCCGGTATCCGGCGCAGTGCCCGCTGCGAGACTCGAGAGCAGGACCTGCATATAGTCTCCTGGGTTATGCAGCCATTCGACATCAATATCTTCGTTCTCAGCTTCAAAGACTTCGATGGCCGCTTTGACGCCCTCGTCTTCTGCGACCCCGCCCCAACCACCGAAGGTGATCTTGGTCACATCCTGGGCCAGCGCCGGCGGCAGATAACCCAACTGCGCTAACATGGCCGCAGCCGTTGCTGAACCTCCGGTCAATTTCAAGAACTCTCGACGTGAAATACTCATGTTTCCGCTCCTTCTAGAACTCGTACCAATAAGTGAATAACCATCCGGACGTTGTAGTCCAGCTAATCACCAGCTAGCTTGAGCGAACCCAGACGCGCATCTCGCCCGGCTCACGATTCGCCCAAAGATAGTAGGGAATCGCTTTGAATTCGAAAGCCGCCTCATTGTATCGCGTTTGGCTGTGGTGACGATACAGCGCTGCGCTTTCTTCCGCTGGCTCAATGCGCAAGGCTTGTCCGGTAATCACCGAGACGCCGCCAAACAACTCGCTATCCAGCGACACGTCCAAGTCGGAATTCTCAGGAATGCAGACATTCGCTAAACGCGATCCATTGTCGACTTCTTCGAGACAGTAGACCAAGGGTCCTCGCTGCAGCGCAATCTGGCCGGCAGTCTGCCGGATGCTCGGATGCGGCATGACCCGCTCGACCGGCATCGCCAGCGTCAACTCTATTGTGTCGCCATCGGACCATTCGCGCGCAAGGATCACATAGCCCCGCTCCGTTGACGCCGCTTGCGTTTCGCCATTGACCGAAAGCTGATAATCATAGCACCAGTCGGGAATACGCAGCGCCAATTCCATTGCGACGCTCCGCGCCGTATTCACCGTTATTTGCACTGACCCGTCCCACGGGTATTGTGTCTCCTGTACCACCCGCAGGTCGTTTCCGCCGACATTCAATGAAACCGCATTGTCGTGATACATCTGCACGTAGACGCGATCGCCGGCCTGCGAATAAGCGTGCTCGCCGATGCTGGCGATCAAGCGCGAGATATTCGGCGGGCAGCAGGGGCAGTGAAACCAGGGCGTTCGGCGATGATGCCCGTCCTCCATGTTTTCGTGCCAGCGGCCTTGCGGATTGACCCCTGGGTAAGCCGTCAGCGGATTGGCGTAAAAGAATCGGTCGCCCGAATGTGAAATCCCGCTCAGTGACGAGTTGTAGATGGCAAGCTCCATGACATCAATGTAGCGGCTGTCAGGATCGAGATGGAACATGCGATGCGCCCAAAATGCCAGCGCGATGGCGGCGCAGGTCTCGCAGTAAGCGGTCTCAGTGGGCATATCATAAGCGAAAGTGAAGCCCTCGTTGTGATGCGACGGCCCCACCCCGCCATGCACATACATCTGATGCCGCGTCAGGTCGTCCCAGAGTACGCGCGACAGCCTAAGCAGGTCTTCGTCACCGGTTTCCACCGCGACATCGGCGATGCCGGCGTAGAGATAGCAGGCGCGCACCGAGTGTCCGTTCGCCTCCGTGTGCTCCCGCAAGGGCAAATGCGCCTGACAATAGCGATAAGTTCGCGCCCAGTAACTCTCCGCGTTTTCGCCACGATCATGGGCTTCCTGATCATAATAGTGCGGCGCTTGTCCGCGTTCGTCGACCAAGTACGACGCCAAATCCAAGAATCGTTGTTCGCCCGTTTCACGGTACATCTTGACTAGCGCCAGCTCGATCTCCGGATGACCCGGGTAACCGCGCCGCTTGCCTTCTTCCGTCCCGAAGGTTGCGGCGATATGATCGGAGAATCGCGCGAGAACATCGAGCAGTTTGCGTTTCCCGGTGGCTTGATGATAGGCGACCGCCGCTTCCATCAAGTGCCCGGCATTGTACATCTCGTGATTGTCGCGCAGATTGGCCCATTGCCCCTCGGGAAAATGCACCGGGAAATACGTATTGAGGTATCCGTCATCGAATTGGGCGCTTTCGATCGCGTCAATCAGCGCATCAGCGGTCGCTTCCAGTTCCGCGTCGGGATGGGTGGCGAGACTGTAGGCGGCTGATTCCAACCATTTGCCCGAATCCGAGTCCCAGAATACGCGAACGCCAATCCGCTCGTGCGAAGGCGGGGGCGACGCTGGACCCTCCATCGCCCAGGAGGCAATGCGCCCGGTCTCTTCCAACTTCTGATATATCGCCGGGATCGTAAACTCGCGGTTTACCGCTTGCCTTTCACCCCAAAATCCACGGCTGATATCTACCCTATTGAGTGGAACCGGGCGATGAAGTTCGACGGTTTGCGATACCATGGGCAGTCTCCGTAGATGTATCTCTGCGATTCGCTCAAAGCAAGACGTTTTGCATACGCCAGGGCACCGAAAAAGCGCGGTTCACCGAGCGCATCACGTCAAGCGAGATATAATCTCAGCAATATAAATCATTGCCTGTTTCCTGTCAAACAGGAGGGTGATCGCAATCGCCTATCCGAGGTCATTTCCATGCACATACACCCGCGCTCAGTCGCTCACAAGGTCTTCGACATCTGGCGCAGCTCAGGTCGATTCACCAAAAATCCGGACATCGTCGCCCTGCCAACGGGGCGATATATCCTGATTTACAGCGATGTCGACGCGCATTGGTCCATGAAGGATCAGATCTTAACCTTACTGGCCAGCGACGATCGAGGCGCAACCTGGTACAAATATCGTGAAATCGATCGCGCTGACCTGGACGCTGGCGACGAGCGACTGGTCACGCCTCGCCTGAGCCTGCTCAACGATGGACGCCTGGTAATCATTGTCGACCATGATGACGACGGACATTTTCACGAAGATCAGCTGCCGGGCAATTGGCTCTATTGGAGCGACGATCTCGGCGACACCTGGTCGCCGGCGCAAACGGAAAACGGGATCGGCGGATTTGAACCGGATCGCGTTCTCGATCTTCCCGACGGAACGCTTGGCGTCACCTCCCATCTCATGCGAGGGGCTAGCCAGGAATTCGCGCAGGTCCTTTGGACGTCTGAGGATGGCGGAGCAACCTGGACGGAACGCGGCACGATCGCGCACAACGGCTATCATCGTTTCTGCGAGGGCGCCATTGTCGCGCTTGGCGGACGGCGCCTCGCCTGCGTCATGCGCGAGAATCATTCCGGCGGCATTCCCTCATTTGTCGCATTCTCCGACGATTGCGGCCACAGTTGGACCGAGCCGAAAATGCTGCCCTTCGCTTTGCATCGTCCCTATGCGAAACGGCTCGCTGATGGGCGCGTCCTCGCGACTGGACGGCATGTGAATGGCGGACTGGGGACCTACGTTTGGGTCGGCGACCTCGAGGAAGCGGCGGGCCAATACGCAGTCGGTGGACCGAGACGAAAATATGACGCGACGCTAATCAAGGATGCGCTTGTCATATTCAACCAACCGGAACATGAATGCCGCTATAGCCTGCTTCCGCCGGAATCGCCCTTCAGCGATGTCGACTTTGAAGCGGAATTGCGCGTCGAAGCCTCGGCTGGAGACCATAACGTCGCATTCATGTCGATATCCCGCCTGGGACAATTGCTGAGAATCGCCCCAAACCACATATCCATTACGCGCGGGCGGCACGAAGTTCGGCATTGCGCCGATATGACTCGATATCAGAGGGTAGCGCTTCGGCATCGGCGCGGATGGCTGCAAGTCAAACTGGATGGCGAAACCGTTTTGCAGGCTTGTGTATTCCGCGAGGAGACGCCAGCCAATGACTTTCACGGCGGTGATCCATTGCGACGAACGCAGTTCGGTCAATGGGGCGCAAGTGGGCGCAGCTACTGGCGGCGCGTTTTGTATCGGCTGGGCAATCCAAATCTCGACGATTTCAAGTGGGAGTGGTCGGCCGAGTCCAGCGCCTATCCAGATCAATATCAGCGCGAGCGCATGATTCAGATTCACGCCAATCATCCGGCGCAAAAGCCTTGGCCCGATCACGGTTACAGCTCATGGATCCAGCGGGAAGACGGGAGCATCTACCTGGTCGACTATACCAACGCGGGCGATGTCGCTGATACCGCGCACCTGGTCGCGGTTGAGCTTGAACCCACTGACATCGCCTGAAGACCGTTTGGCTTTTGCGACGTCACCTTCTATAATCTTGAATCAGTCAATGATCTGGCTGCGCGCGGCGGCTCAATGCGAGTTTGCCGACCAGTCTAAGCCTAGGGAAAGGAAAACTCAAGATGCCCCGACGTTTAGCAGTAACCGGAATGCATGAAGCGAGTGTTCTCGAGTATGAGGATGGCGCGCTTGGCGAAAATGATGTGTTGGTCCAGACGGAGATCGCCTCCGGCAAACACGGTACCACCTTTGCCATGTTTGATGGACGCAATTTCGAAGGCAAGCGCTATGACAGCGAACGCAGGCTATTCATTGACTCCGATGACGATGGCTGGGGGCGGCGCCCAAGCCCCGAAAACCCTTGGGGGACGGGCACCAGCGGTTATGGCGTGGTCGAAGCGGTGGGCGCGGGCGTAACGCGCTTCGCCGTCGGCGATACCGTGGTCGGGCTAATGGACATCCGCGAAACCAATGTCGTGCATGAAGACCGGCTCTGGGACCCTGGCGAGCTCGACCCCTTGATCGCGCTGTGCATGGAGCCGGCGCAAGTATCCATTCACTGCATCCGCGATTCCAAGATTCGTTATGGCGACCGCGTGGCTGTCATTGGGCTGGGCGCGCTGGGGCTGCTGGCGGTGAGCATCGCCAAAGCGGCTGGAGCGGAAACCCTAGTCGCAGTAGACTTCTTGCCACAGCGCCGGGCGCTGGCGCGCGATTATGGGGCGGACCATACGCTTGACCCCGGCGACGGCGATGTTGCCTTAGCCATCCGCGATTTGACCGACAAAATGGGCGTCGATATCTGTATCGAGTTGACCGGCGTTTATCCGGGCTTGAGCACCGCCATCCGCAGCGTGCGATTCAACGGGACGATTTGCTCGGCTGGCTTCTACCAAGGCGAAGCGCATACCCTGTTCCTGGGCCGAGAATGGCATATGAACAATCTGACAATGATCGTGCCGAATGGCTGTGGCGGCTGGCATGAGACGCGGGATTATCCGCATTGGAACAACCGGCGCGTCGGCGAAACCATCCTGTCTATGATGCGGCAGGACAGGCTGAAAGCAAAAGGTCTTATCAACCGCGTCTATGAAGGGCTGGACGATGCGACGCAAGTCTTCCAGCAAATTTTGGCAAGTCCAGATGATCTAATCAAATTCGCGGTGGATTTGCGCGCCTAGCCAGGCGTCTAGAATTTGACGCCGCCCTGCGTCAAGCCTTCGACAAATCGGCGCTGCAGCGCCAAGAACAGGATCAGCACCGGCGCGACCATCATAAAGGCGCCGGCGTTGGTCAGCGACCAGTCGCGGCCGAAGCGGTCGGTGAACTTGAAGTAACTCGTAGTCACCGGGAACATTTCCGGATTGTGGGTGAAGATCACCGCCACCTGAAACTCGCTCCAGACGCCTATGCCCACAACTAGCCCAACCGTCAGGAAGCCTGGCCAAGCCAAGGGCACGATGACCTTCAGCAGCACCTGCAACTCATTGGCGCCGTCTACACGCGCGGCATCTTCCAGTTCTACGGGCAAACCAATGAGAAAGGAACGCAGGAGGAAAATTGAGAAGGGCGCGTTGAACGCCGTATAGATTAGAATGAGCCCGTGATAGGTATTCAGGAATTCAAGCTGCCGCCATAAAAAGAATAGCGGCACGAGGTATAACCAGACGGGTACAGTCGAGGCCACCAGCAAATACAACATTACGAAATTGGCGCCGGGCGGGTTCTTGCGCGCCAGGCTATAGGCGGCCAAGCCACACAATATGAGCGCGAGCGAGACAGTGCCAATAACGTAGATGACGCTGTTTTTGAATGTGCGCTCGAACTCGCCCTGTTCCCAGGCGCGGCCGAAGTTTTCAAAGCGCCACTCCTGTGGCAAACCCAGCGGGTTCAAGCCCATCTCTGTGTTCGACTTGAATGAGTTTACCGCCAGCAAGACCACTGGTCCCAGCGAGAACACCACCAAAATGGATAAGAAAATATGATTGAAAGCGGTGTTCTCGCGCTGTTTGCGGAATAGGAAAAACTCGCGCCTTGCGATCATATATCCCATCCTCTCTTGCGCAGCAAGGCGAAACCGCTGACGACGAAACCAGCGAATAGGCAGATTGTCATGCCCTGCGCGGCGGCGTAACCGGCTTCAAAGCGCTGGAAGGCGTTCTTGTAGATGTCTATCGAGATGACCTCGGTAGCGCCTGCGGGACCGCCCCCCGTTAGAATAAAGACGTAATCAAAGACGAGGAATGCCCAGATCATCACCATCATCATCATGAACAGCACCACCGGTCTAATGCCCGGCAAGGTCACATGCCAAAATTCCTGCCAGCGGTTGGCGCCATCGACCTTGGCCGCGTCATAGAGCACCGGATCAATGCCTTGCATGGCGGTCAAAAACAGCACCATGAGAAAGCCCCAAAATTGCCAATTATCAGCGAAGGCGATCGCCCAAAGCGCCGTATCCGACTGCCCCAGCAAAGCCTTGTCATAACCGACCAGCGTGGGCAAGCCGTAGCGAGGATTGTACAAATAACGCCAGATCGTCGCCGTCACGATGCTGGGCAGGATAAATGGCATGAAGAGCGCCGTCCGATAAATCATCGCCCCGCGCTTCACCTTTGCCAGCAGGCTTGCCCCAAAGAGAGCGAAGGCAAAAGGAACGGTTACGCGGAAAATCATCCACTGGACGTTCCTAGACAGCGCGTCAATATAGCTCTGATCTTCGAAGAACATCTCTTCGAAATTGCGCAAGCCGATAAATTTGGCTTCGCCAATGCCGGACCAGTCGGTAAACGAGTAAACGACGCCCTGCAACGCCGGTATGACCACAACAAAAGCGTGCAAGCTCAGTATGGGTATCAGAAAGATCCAGGGCACGACGTAATAGCGCATGATGCGATAGCGCGTCCATTTTTGACCTAGCCTTGGCGCGCTGGGCGCCTCGGCTTGCTGGCTGCCTTTGAATGTAGCGGAATCCCGTTGCATAAAGACAAACCTCAAGAATGCGGGTGTCGGTCAATCCAAGAGTTGCCGCTCTCGACCGGCATGCGCTGCTTATCGTTCGGTCGCGAGACGAGCCGGTGTTCCAGCTGAACTAGAGCCGGAACACCGGTCATAGTTAGCGTTACCGTGGCGGAATCGGCGGGATTAAGCCCTCGGCGAATTCTTCTTCGAATTCCTTTTGCATGCCGGCGAGGTAATCTTCCACCGAGAGTTGATCGTCATAGACGCGCGTGATCTGCTCCCATAGCCAGACGTTGGTGCGGGCGGGCCAGAAGCTCCAGCTGGTGTAGCCGTAGTTGCCTTTTGCCGACGCTTGGCCGAACTCCTGATAAAGGCGCGCCTCGCGTGGATCGGCATTAGCGAAGACGTCGCCTTCATAGATCAGGGGCGCCGGCGCATTGCCGCAGACACTGTGCGATTCCGCCTGATAGCTCGTGCTGTAATAGAAGTCGAGCACGGCGGCGGCGGCGTCCGGGTTCTTTGCCGACTGGCTGATGCCCCAACTTGAACCGACGCCGATGATGAAGTGCGGCTCTTCGGAGAAGGTCGTCGGGAAGGCGAACCAATCCCACTCGTTCTCGTTGCCACCCGGCTCGCCGAAGTAGTCGCGCTGGTAATTGTCCAGCATCCAGGTGCCTTCAAAGCTCATGGCGATCTCGCCGACGCCGAAGAGCGAGTGGGCTTGCTGGAAGGTATCGGAGAAGAAGAGATCCAAGCCGCCCATGTACCAGCCATCCTGCACGATATCTTTCAGCGCGGTGATCGCCTCTACGAAGGCTGGGTCGGTCCAAGGACGCTGACCGGTCAAAGCCTCATATACCTTGTCTGGACCGGCGTGATGGCTGAGGAACACGCTAACCGCCCACTCGAAGCAGGGCGCGCATTCGCCAAATGCCGGACCCATTACCACCAAGCCCGCCTCGCGAATGGCGTCAGCCAAGGCGTAGAGCCCATCCATCGTCGTGGGGATCTCCCAGCCGTTCTCCTCAAAGACGGTTCTGTTGTAATACAGAATGACCGTCTCTAATTCTTCGGACAGGCTGTATAGCGAACCCTCCACGCGGCCCAGATCCAAGGCCCAGGGCGCAAATCGTTCGTTCCAGCCGTATTCGTCGGCATAATGATCCAGCGAGAGCAGCAAACCCGCGTTTGCCAATTCCAGCATAAACGACGGACCATGCGAGAAAGTGATATCGGGACCGGCGCCGCCTTGCAGCGCGGTACGCTGCGCGTCAACCAAGCCGCTGCCCGGTTGCAGCACAACTTCGACCTCGATGTCGTCGCGCGGGAAGGTCTCCACCAGCAGCCGCGCCCAGCAACTGCCGGTATCGCTGTCAGCCGCCCACAGCGTCACCTTGTTGTCCTGCGCTGCAGCTGCGCCCACCATCAGCGCAATTGCCAGAGCAAGTATCAATAGCAAAGTAAGTCGTTTGGCAAACATGATTTCTACCCTCTCTTCGTCTATCTTAATCGACAACTGGACAACGCTTCAGATTGCGCTTGCGTCTTGCAACTGGCGCATCCATCTCGAAACGACAATCCAGTCAACTGAATGGTAGCGTATTGACCATGACAATGCAAAAACCCTCCACCGTCTCGGTGAAGGGTTGGTCTCAATCCGGCTTGGCAGTAGCCCCTACGGGACTCGAACCCGTGTCTCCACCTTGAAAGGGTGGCATCCTAGGCCGCTAGACGAAGGGGCCCCTACAGCCTGCGCAGAATACAATGATTGCCCCGCGAAGTCAAGTTTATTTTCACGGCAACTGCAAACTATTGGCTGCCGGGTTCAATATGGCGGGCAAATCGCTCGCGGTCGCCGGGGCGCAGCAAGCCAAACTGCTCGCGGTAATTGACCAGTTTCTCAATTTGATCAGCCGGGATCGGCTTCAAGTCGTCGCTCAATTGCAGCGCGCGATGGATGATGCCGGCGTTATGCTCCAGCGATTCGAGCAGGAAGTAGGCATCCCAAAGTGACTTGGCAACGGTCAGCGAGCCGTGATTGGAAAGCATGATCACATCGTGCTCCCGTATCAAATGGCTGATGGCGTCGCGGTTTTCTTTACTTGATGGCGTCGAATAAGGCGCGGTCGGCGTCAGACCCAGGAGCACGACCATCTCCGGTATCAGACACTGCTGGAAGTCGAATCCAGCCAGCGTGAGCGCGACGGCAGTCGGCGGATGCGCGTGAACCACAGCCATAACATCATCACGCTGCCGATAGCATTCCAGGTGCATTGAGCTTTCCGATGTCGGGCGCAGCTCGGCATTCGCTTCATCCGGCTCATCCACTCGCTCGCCCGCTAGATTGACGATGACAAGCTGGTCCGGCGCCAAGAAACCGGTCGCCAATCCGCTGGGAGTCATCAGAATTCTGTCGTCCGCCAGACGCGCGCTGATATTGCCGCCTGTTCCGTCGACGTAGCCCTGCTGGTACATCAGCCGCCCGACATGGCAGATCAACTCGCGCAGGTCGCGTTCCGAATCCATCTGTTTTGACTCTTTCTCGATTGGTTGAGGCGCCCGATCATGGGCGATCAGTTTGATCCCCCGCCAAAAGTCGAGCTGCGCTTCTGGCTGGCAACCGACTGAAAGTCATCGACTTGGTCCTCGCCATAAAGCTCTTGCCACAAAGCTTCCAGCTTATCCTGCTCGTATTCGGCAAAGTGACATACATCGCAGATGTAGCTTCGCACGTTAGGAATGCTCAATAGCTGCCCGTGATACATCTCGGCAAAGGTTGTCGTCCGTGGCGTACAGCGCCCGACCGTACAGCGCGGGCAAGCATAGCCTTTCGATTTCGAATCACTCATTGCGCCGCCCTAGCTCGGGATCACACCGATAGCGTCTAACGGAAAATAGCGGAAGATAACTCTTCCAACTATGCTGGAAAGCGGCACGGGTCCGAAGGAACGCGAGTCATTACTGTTGTTGCGATTGTCGCCCATCATGAAGTATTCATTCTCCGCGAGCTCCCATGTTTGGTCCTGGCAGCGCCTGCGACAAATCTCTTGCTTGATGTAGAGTTCATCAAGCGGCTTCCCATTAATATGGACCTTCTGATCGCGAAACTCAACTGTATCGCCGGGCTCGCCGATGACGCGCTTAATCAACATCACACCGCGCTGCAACTCACTTTCCCGAAGCGAATTGAATACGAGTATATCACCGCGCTGGGGCTGCCCTAGCAGATAATGGACGCGGCTGACCACCAGGCGATCATCGCCGAAAAATGTCGGCTCCATGCTATGACCATCAACCAGCGAGCGCGGTATCGCCAAGTCGAACAGCACGGTAACCGCGACGATGAAGACAACCGTGCTGACGATCTCATAGAGCAAGCCTGGCGTTTTCAATCTTGGGCGCGCCAGTTCACCTGTATGGCTTCCGAACATTTTCGCTTCCTCGACGCTGCCAGCACCGGTCTGATGGCGTTGCGGTTTTCGACCAGCAGCATGTACGATTATAGAATTGAGCGATAGCCATCGCAATAGAAATTGTCGGCGAAGTGAGCTGCCGTATTGCGTATTGATTAAGACGCGTGGCCTCAAACGACGGATGGAGATTGATTGGCCGCGTCAGTCCGCCTGGCGCCGCGCGCTCGGAAGCTCATGCGGATTGGGGCGCCCTCGAACTGGTATGCTTCGCGGATTTGATTTTCCAGGTAACGTTTGTAGGTAAAGTGCACTTGTGACGGATCGTTTACGTGGAAGAGGAATAGCGGCGGATCGGTCCGAACCTGAGAGGCATACAAGAACCGCAGACGCTTCGTGCCTTTGGCGTGGGGCGGATGCTTGTCAATTGCCTCGCGCATCAATCGGTTCACTTCAGCAGTCGGCACACGCAAAAAGCGCGCCTCCCATACACGGTAGGCGACTTCTATGACCTGGTGTATCCGCTGCCCGTCCAAGGCGCTGATGAATACGATCGGCGCATAGCGTACGAAGTGCAGCCGATCGCGGATTCGCTCGGTAAATTCATTCATCGTGAAGGCATCTTTTTCGACCGCGTCCCACTTGTTGACCACAATGACCAGGCTTCTGTATTCCTCAATGATGTAGCCGGCGATATGCTCATCTTGTTCGGTAACACCGAGTTGAGCGTCAACGACCAGGAGAGCGACATCGGCGCGGCTTATCGCTTTCATCGCTCGGATGACGCTGTACCTTTCGACGCCAGCTTCGATTCGTCCTCTGCGGCGCAATCCAGCCGTGTCGATCAAGGTGACTCGCTCGCCGAAGTAACTGACATCCGTGTCTATGGCATCGCGCGTCGTGCCAGCGACCTCGCTGACGATCGCTCGCTCTTCGCCAATCAGCTTGTTGAGCAGCGTGCTCTTGCCCGCGTTTGGGCGTCCGACGATAGCAATTTTCAGGTGCTCGTCCTCGTCGTCTCCCTCGAAGTCCGCAGCCAGAACGCCAAACGACTTCACCAATTCATCCAGCATGTCACCTACGCCCAAGCCATGAATAGCGCTGATACCGACGACAATCTCCAAGCCTAGACTGTAAAAGTCGTAGACTTCGCCTTCATGCATCTTGTCATCGATCTTGTTGGCAGCGACCAGCACCTGCTTATCAGATCGCCGCAGAATCTCGGCGATAGCCTCATCGGCAGCGGTAACGCCATATTGCGCGTCAACAACCAAAATGATGGCATCAGCGTCGGCGATGGCAATCATGGCTTGGTCGATGATCTCCCGGACGAAGTCGCGGCTTCCCTCGGCCAATGGCGACTCATCGCGCGATCCAGCCGGTTGGTATACTTCAATCCCGCCGGTGTCGACGACTTGAAACGTTACGCCGTTCCAAAATGACTCGCCATGCAAGCGATCGCGCGTCGTGCCGGGTATCTCGTGCGTGACGGCTACGCGGTCGCCAACAAGTCGATTGAACAGTGTGCTTTTCCCGACATTTGGGCGTCCCACCAATGCGACAATCGGGTTCCGCGCCATCTTTACGACCTGCCTCGCGGTTCATGTAAAGTCAAAGCTCGTATTGTAGTGAGTCACCTGTAGTTTCAACAGGGAAAAGACGCCCGGCGAGCGAATTCCCAAGCGCCCAATTGGCTGTGGCATTACAACTGTTTTCTTGTCAAGCGACCGGCGTAAGCGAGCGACTCATCCGCCTGTTGTCGAATTCTCCGCCGATGCGCCGCCGTCGTCCGTTTCACCCGGCGGCATCGTAATTTCAACATTGACCACATCAGGCAAAAGCGAGACATTCTCTTCGCTCAGTTCTGCTTGATTGATGGAGATGGAGGGTTCAAGGTCATAGACACCTGGCGACAGCCCATGCAAGTCGACAACCACCTGGATGTTTTCCAAGGAAAGAGCATCGACCGTTACCACAGGACCAGTCACAATCGCGGAAACCGCCTTCGGCACTATGGATACGGAATAATCGCTTTCCAAACCGATATGCGCGACTTCAATATTTTCAATTTGGCGCGAATCGATGATCGCAATAATCTCAATGGAAACCGTTACATTGTTGTCGCCGCTCATTACGAAGAGATCATCGCCGGGCAATTGAACTGGCACGGTCGTCACGAAGCCTTCCTGACGCTCAACGAGGCTGATTGGCTCGGTGAATAACGTATCGGAGATGGTAGCCAACTGTTCGGGCGCGCCACTGACAAAGATCGACTCCGGATCGTAACTCTGGTTCTTCAGTGTAAAGCCAGCCGGAAGCGTGTCCAGCAGGACATTGGGCCGCACCGCGATCTGACGGATATCGTCCCGTCGTGCGATATGAACCGAGACGGTCGCCGTTTGCGGGTCGAGCGCCACATCGCCAATGCGATTGCCATCGGCGTCGACCGCGTGAAGCCGCAAATCGACTTCTATCGGATTGCGGCTTGAAGATAGGTCCAGTTCTCCACGAGCGGCAACCACCTGCCCCACCCGGCTCGCCGCTCCGCTGACGATGACTTCTGTGATATTTGGTACCGGTTCGTCATGCCGGAAGCCAATTGGCGGCGCCTCCAGTAAATCAATAACGATCTTTTTCTGGTGCGCTTCGAGCGGCTCTAATTCAACAATGATTTGGGATGGCTGAACAATCGAAACGAGCCGGCGGAATGAATCCGTGTCGGGCTGAGCGATATTGACATTCAGTGGTACGGTGTGTGTGCCCGGTCCCAGCCGTGACAGGTCGGCGCGGACGACGATGTCTTCCGCCCGTCGCGCGGAGATCGTCGTTTGCAAGCCCTGGATGGTTACGGTCGCCGTGCGAAAACGGCTATTCGTCATTTCTGCCGTGTCGCTGGGCACAATCTGTATTGGTATGTTGCGAAAGCTCCTCTTGGCGATGGGATCCGCCGAAGTGACCGCGATATACCAGACGCCGGACGCCAAAAGCAGTGATACCGCCAACCAGAGCAGATTGCCAGCCAAATCGGACTTCGCGAAGCGCCCTATCATGATTGAGCCTGCTGCCTGCTGCGTGTCTGAACGCGAAGCCGCAGCTCGTCGACCATCTCGCGCAGACGGCTCCTTATCGACAGCGCCGGCTCTTCAGTGGGTCCGTAGTAGGCGCTCAAGATCAGCCTCAACCGCTGCGCGTCCAAATCGAGAATCATGCGGCCAGCGTTGGTAACAGAGATCTTACCCGTTTCTTCCGAGACGATTACGCAGAGCGCGTCGCCAACTTCGCTGATGCCGACGGCGGCTCGGTGCCGCGTTCCCAGATTCGGATTGGGCAAGTTGCGACTGGCGGTGATTGGCAAAACACTTGATGCCGACGCGATTCGACCGGCGTTGTCAATAATAACCGCGCCATCATGCAATTCGGTGCGCGGCCAAAACAGCGTCGCCAGCAGGTCTGCGGTTACCAGGCTATCCAGCTGAATGCCGGTGCGAATGTACTCCTGCAAGCCGCTATTGCGCTGCAAAACAATCAGGGCGCCATGACGCCGATCCGACAGTTTGTCTGAAGCGGCGCAGATCGCGTCAATTAGCGAGGCGCGCACCGCCTGTGGCGCCTGCCGCGTACCCAGAAATGCCGTACGCCCCAATCGCTCCAACACCCGTCGAATCTCCGGCTGGAAGATGACGGGTATGGCAATAACCAAGGCGGTCAGACTGTTCGCGAGCAACCAACTCAAGGCTTGCAGCCGAAAGAGCGCCGCAAGTGAAATCAAGCCGATCACGACCAAGGCGATGCCGCGAAAAAGCGTAACCGCCTGTGTGCCGCGGAACATGAATGTGATGCTGTAGAAAAGCGTCGTAACAATAGCAATATCGACAATGTCCCGAAGCTCGACGCTCTCCAGAATTAAGAGGATTTGCTCCACTGCGATCCTTCCGCCAGCCCAAAATCGGCATGCCGAAGCGGCGCTGCCGATAGTTTAGTCACTTGTATTAACCCACTAATACATTCGAAGTTACCGCATTCTATCATTTGATACAGGACTGCGCCGAACATAACTCGGTGAAATGCATAGTATTCCGAGTTTTGGCAGCGCTCTAATCGGCTTGGCGGCGCCTGTCAATCATGCTTCCAGCCGCTGCGAAGACTAACGCAACGTGCCTCGACTGGCGACAACGAGCTAGAATGACAGTAGGCAAGGCGACAGTTTCGGAGGCTACTGACCGGTAAGAGACAATGCGATCGCCGGGCGAAATCGTATCGTATTGCCGTCCAGATTGTCAAAAGAGCTGCCAGCGGAAACGCAAATAGCAGGGCAATCGCCGCGAAGTCAAGGGGCTACGATAGCAAGCGCGCCAGAATCGCCTTTTGCGCATGCATGCGGTTCTCCGCCTGCTGGAAGACTTTCGACTGCGCGCCATCCATCACAGCATCGGTGATCTCATCACCGCGGTGCGCGGGCAGACAGTGCATGACTATGGCGTTTGAATTAGCATGCCTCAGCAGCTCGTCGTTGACCTGATAGGCGTCAAATTCGCCGGCGCGCTCGGCCGCTTCCGCTTCCTGCCCCATGCTGACCCAGGTATCGGTATAGACCACATCCGCTTTTGAGACGGCGACCTGCGGGCGCGTACCCATTTGCAAAACTGAACCGTTGCGTCCAGCAATGCCGTAAGCCTGCTCGCGCACGGGGCGCTGCATTTCGTAGCCTTCCGGCGTTGCAATGCTGAAGCTGACGCCAAAGTGGGCGCAGGCCAGCGCGACAGAAGCGGCGACGTTGTTGCCATCGCCGACGAAAGCCAGCCGCAAGCCATCCAGCGCGCCGAAATGTTCGTGAATTGTCAGCATATCGCCCAAAGCCTGGCAGGGATGATAGCCATCGCTCAAGCCGTTGATGACCGGCACCGATGAATACTCCGCCAGCTGCGCGACATCGGCGTGGTGAAACACGCGCGCCATGATTCCGTCCACATAACCGGAAAGCACGCGCGCCACATCGGGAATGCTCTCGCGCACACCCAAGCCGATCTCCTGCGGACCCAGCATGATGGCGCCGCCGCCCAGATGCTTCATCGCCATCTCGAAGGACACACGGGTACGCAATGAAGGCTTCAAGAATATCATGCCCAGCGTCTTGCCCTGGAGCACTGCCTTGTTGCCGCCCGCCTTCCACTCGGCCTTCAGCTGCAGCGCTAACTCAAGCAGATCGCGCAACTCGCCCGTGGGGACGCTTGCAAGTTCCAGAAAGTGTTTCATTTGCCGCTTGCATCTTTCCCATGAACATCTTGGAATATGTGGCGCTTGCAGTATAGCACATGCCAAGCGTTGACTTAAACGATGTCATCCATGTCACGCCAGTTGGCGCCGAAGCTGGCGTTCGCTCGCAGCGGCACGCGCAGCGGCTGTCCATCGGGCAACGCTGCTTCCATGGTTTCCACCACCAGGGACGAAACCGCGTCGAGCTGATCTTCCTTCACTTCCAAAACAAGCTCGTCGTGCACCTGAAGAATCAACGCCGCGTCGTAACTTGATTGCGTCAAACGCGCATCCAGATCTATCATCGACTGCTTCAGAATATCGGCAGCCGTACCCTGAATTGGCATATTGATGGCGGCGCGCTCTTCAGCCGCCGTGCTTCGGCGATTGCCATTAGCCTTGATCGCCGGATAGATCCGCCGGCGCCCGTATAGCGTCTCGGTATAGCCGTTTTCCCAAACGAAAGCCTTGGTCCGGTCGATATACTCTTTGACACCCGGCATGCGCGCAAAATATGTCGCGATGAATTCTTCCGCTTCCCCCAGCGTCAAGTCGCTATCGCGGGCCAGCCGAAATGCGCCCATTCCATACATCAAGCCGAAATTGACTCGTTTGGCAAAGCTGCGCTGCTCATAGGTAACGTCCTCCGGCTCGATACCATTCACAGTCGCGGCGGTCGCCTGATGAATGTCCAGTTCGCGGTGAAAGGCGTCGATCAGCGTTTCGTCCTGGCTGATATGCGCCATCACGCGCAGTTCGATTTGGCTGTAATCAACAGCAAGCAAAAGGTATCCTTCAGGCGCTACGAACGCGCGCCGAACTTCCCGCCCCAGCTCCGTGCGGACGGGGATATTCTGCAAGTTTGGATTGTTGCTGCTGAAGCGACCCGTCGCCGAGCCCGCCTGGTTGTAACTGGTGTGGACGCGTCCGGTGCCAGCATTGACCAGCTTGGGCAGGGCGTCGACGTAGGTACTCTTCAGTTTGGACAATTCGCGGTAGTTGACGATCATGTCCACGATTGGGTGTTCGTCTCGCAGGGCATCCAAGGTGGCGGCGTCAGTCGAGTACCCGAGCTTGGTCTTCTTCAATCCATCCGTCGGCAGCTTCAACTGTTCAAAAAGCACCAGATTAAGCTGCTTTGGGCTGCCAATGTTGAACTTTCCGATGCCTCCTGCTTCGATAATCGACGCTTGCAGATCAGCGATATCGGATTTCAAACGGCCGCTCATTTCCCGCAAGAACTCGACATCCAGCGCGACGCCCTTGCGCTGCATGCTGCTGATGATTGGAATGAGCGGAATCTCCAGATTCGTGTATAGCGATTTAAGACCGGTACCGCGCAACTCGCTTTGCAGTGGCTTCACAAGGCGCCAAGTCATCGTAGCATCGGCAGCCGCATAGGGCGCGACCTCATCAATCTCAATTAGATCCATCGTCGTCTGCTTTTTGCCCGCCCCCAGCAGCTTGGATATCTCGGTCATTTGTACATCAAGCGCCTGCGCCACCAAGGCTTTTAGTCCAAGGAACTTGCTAATGGGATTGTTCACCCATTCCGCGATCATTGAATCAAATGCGATCGGCGACACGTTGATGCCGTATCGCTGCAGGATCATCAAGTCATAGACGGCGTTATGCGCGGATTTCGGGATATTGGCGTTCTCCATAGGCGGGCGCAAAGCCTCAATCACGCGGTCCAGGGGCAGTTGATCGCCAACGGGCTGGGCGAACATATCCGTCTGCCCCTCGTCGCCGGCGAGGCGGTGACCCAGCGGCACGTAATAGCCGCGCTCGCCGTCGACCGCCAGCGATATTCCCACCAGCTCAGCCGACATCTGATCGATGCTGGTCGTTTCGGTATCAAAGGCGATCATTTCGGCGGCGTTCAACGCGGCGACCAGCTCGCTTAAGCTGGCTTCATCGCGGACGATAATCGTCTCGACGACTTCGTGCGCGTTGACGATGCCCGTTTCGATCTGCTCGCCATGAAACCCGCCATAGACCTTATGCAGCCGATCGCGCAGCGTCCTGAACTCAAGCGCCGAGAATACATCATCGACCGGCTTTAGCTCGAAGTCCTGCCCAATACATAATTCCAAATCAAGCTCAATGTCGAGATCGCGCATGATGGTGGCCAGTTCACGGCTGAGGAAGGCCATTTTGCGGCCTTCAATGAGGCGGTTGCGCGGTCTGGTCTTTATTTCGTCAAGATGCTCATAAATGGTTTCCAGGTCGCCATATTGCTGCAATAAGTCTGTTGCGGTTTTCTTGCCGACGCCGGCTACGCCAGGGATATTGTCCGAGCTGTCTCCCTCCAGCGCCTTAAGGTCCACCAATTGGCTCGGCTCAAGCCCCCACTTTTCGCGGAATGCCGGAACATCCCAGACCTTGTCTTCCTCGCCGCGCTGCGGCAGTTGCACCCGCACGTGCGGACCCAGCAACTGCAAGATATCGCTATCGCCAGTCGCAATATGCACATCCAAGCCCATCTCGACCGCCTGCCGACTGATCGTGCCCAGGACATCGTCCGCTTCCATATTTGGCATCGTCATCTGCGGGATATTAAAAGCCTCAACCAACTGACGAATCCGGTCGAACTGGCTGCGCAGATCGTCGGGCATTTTTTCGCGCGTCGCCTTGTATTCAGGATAAATCTCCTCGCGCGCGCTCAAGCCCTCATCGAAGGCGACGGCGAGATACTTTGGCTGATAATGCTCGTATACATCCAGCAGCGTCCGGCTGAAACCGTAGATTGCGCTTGTGCTTTCTCCGCTCGATGTGGCAAAGCCGCCACGCTGCAGCGCGAAATAACTGCGATATGCGAGCGCATGACCGTCGATGAGGTAGAGTACCGGGCGAGCTTCCATCATTCGTACTCGGCGCATATGAGACTGCGGATGTGGGGAGAGTATAGCCGATGGTCAGTCAAACTGACAGGCGAATTTGCTGCGCGCGCTGCCTCAGGCGCGGGCAAATTGCAGGAAGCGCTGCAATTCCCGATCGCTTATATCGCGTCCGGGTTGCAATACGAGGTAAGCGTCAGCCCACAAGTCTTGGGGCAATGAACTGTCTTCCGAGCAGGCGATCTGACGCGCGCGATCCATAACAGTGCGAACCAGCGCATCGGGCGAGTCTCGCCCGGGCACATCGGCGCAGAGATAGATGAAGTCCTGATGCACATCCAACCGCTTTATCTCCCAATTCAAGCTGTTTAGCTGAACCTCCAGCCAGAATACCAATTGTTCGGCGACCGGCCGCTGCAACAACCGCGCTGAATCATCCACCAACCATACAAATGCGAATGGCTGTCTCGAATCGGAATCCGGGGACGACTCGACAGCTTCGGCTTCAAACTGCGCCGAATCAGCAACCGGCGACGCATCCAATGCCCGAAGCATGCGATCGCCTTGTCGCCGAATATCGCGCAGTTGCCGGCCACCAGCGAAGACCATCGTCAGGGTAAAATCGCCTACCGAGCCACGGGAGTATAGCATGTAGTCCATAGCGCTTTCCGGCAGCTTGATGAAACGAATGCGGGATTGGGTTTGGTCCGCGGCCCAGTCGTCTCCAATGATACGGCGGAGAGCGCGAAATTTCTCCAGCGGCATCTCGCCCGAAAAAGCTACGATCCGATTGTCGCGCGCCAATACCGTCGCGTCCGCCGTCAATTCGGTTGTCATATGCGTCACGGTTACCGCCAGTTGCGCAAGCAGCGGATCGTCATCGCGGCTCCAGAGCGGCGCCAAAGACGGATCTTGAAGCGGCGAAGCGTCCGCTTCCGGTTGGGACCTCCCTTGCGCGATACTGGTCTTTTCCGTTTCATCCGCGGAAGCAATTTCGGGCTCAACGGCGGCTTCTTCGACCGTGGCGCCCCTCACAGCGGATGGCGCCGTCGTTGCGCCGCCTTCGACCGGCGGTTCCAACGGCGGTAGGCTCTCCGCCAGTTCAGCCATCTCCGACAGGAAGCCTGGTTCGCGGATGAATTTCTCCGTCTCGCGCAGCCAAGCGGGCACAACGCCGTCGCCGAGCGCGCCCGGCAGCTCTCGCGTCGTGTCAAAGAGCGATTCCAGCGTCAAGTTTTCCAGTTGCGTGCTTTCATCGAGCAGGGCGCTCAACATGTTTTCGAAAGCCTCGCCGCGCTCCGGATACGTCTCTTCGGTCGCCGGCAGCGGCTTTTTCTGCGGCTGTGCGTCTCCACTATGTTTGCCGGCAATCGCATTTCTCAGGTCACCTACCGTCTCGCTTCCGGCGTTGGCTGCGAGGGGAGTTTCCTGTAAATCCAGTTCCGATAGCTGCAAGGTTGTAGCAGACTCTTCGTCATCGGCCGCGACATACCGATATCGTACGGTGTCGCCTTCATCGGCAGGCTCGACCAAGACCTCAAGCGCGCTGCTGGAGGCTTTCCGCTCCGCGGACTCGCCGCTCGGGTGAAGCAGTTCGTAAGAAGCTTGCAGCCGGCGGCGCGTATAATTGAGCGCCAACTCTTCCTCAAGCACATCATCTACCAGCGTTTCGATATAAATCGTATCCTCGCCCACATCGACAGCAAGCGATGCCTGCGTCGGCGGCAGCGGATCATCCTCAACATGCAGCGCAGCATCCAATACTGGTATTAGATCGCGCGCCATTACCGGAATGTCAACGACGCCCTGCGCCCGGTAAATGCGGGCGAGGTCATGCGCTTCGGGAGAATCGGGCGCCAAAACGATGGCGATATCAGCTTTCCGCGCCCGAATCACTTCGATCATGATCGCGGGTGAAATTGAGAGATTCGTTGTGTCCAGCAGCACCAGGCTCTGCGCCCCTTCGCTTAGCTGCTCGACGGCGTTGCGTATGTCCGTGACTGTCGTCACACTGTATTCGCCAAGCGCCTCCAATGCCCGCTTGACATCAATGGCAAACTGCACATTCCGCGTGACCAACATGATCCGCTTCATCGCCAAAGCCATACCGCTTGCCTATGCGAAACTCGAGGAGTATACGACTTTGATTTTAACACAGCCAACTGCCGAAGGCGAAGAAAATCCGCGTCTCTCGCAGGGCAAGTTTGCGAGATTATTATATTGTCGCGCGATGCGGAAACGGCGAGCCGAGCTTCCGTTCCCGGATCCCTCAGCCGGCCACCACCAGCACGCGGCTGCAGTCTCCGTATTCGGTAGTGAAGTCGCCACTGACCCAACCAGCGCGATTGTCAACATTCAAGCGCCACCAGCTATGCTCACTGTTACGGCCCGTGATCGGCGCCAATGTGCCGCTGCCGAGCACAGTGATAATCTGGAAACCAGTGCTCGGTCCGGTGCGGAAATTCAAGCCGCCGACGTTGACCAAAGCGCGACAGACGCCATCGTTGGGAATAAAGGGCACGTTGGACTGCTGAATCGGCGTCGCGATCACCTGCGCCGGCGATTCGCGCACAACAACGGTGATCTCATCAGGCTCGCTGACGACGGCCAAACGGTACGCCAGCGCCCGCAAAGTGGTCGTACCGAGATCGGCGCGCTGAGGCACATAATTGAGAATCGCCGACAACTCGAGGTTTCCCTGTAGCGATTCGGAGGAGACTGTGCGAACGATCTGATTGTCAACGAAAAGCTGTACGCGGGTCACGCCGATGCTGTCAGCAGCCAGTACAGAAACCAGGATCTCCTCGCCAATAACGTACTCGGCGCCTTCGTTTGGTGATGCGATTTGAATGGTCGGGGGACCGGAGGGCGCCTCGGTCGGTTCGCTCCCTGCCGACCCGGTCGTCCGGTCTTGCAGATTGCAAGCAGCCAAACTCAAACAAATGAGCGCAACCAGCAAGCGCCTGATCAAAAGCGATATTGATTGTAAGACAAGCGTATACATCAACCGGCGAGGACAAGCAAGGGATCGACCTGCGGCTGCTCCTCCGGCAAGCGCGCTTGCATGCTCCAAGGACCGGTCCAGGTAACTTCAACCGTGGCCAATCTGCCCTTCCATTCGCCCTCGGCTTCAAAGAAAACCAGCTTGTTTTGCGGTGTACGCGCGCGCCATCGGCCTTTGTATCGGTCTTCGACCAAGACTTCGACCCGTTCACCAAGAAACTGCGCGTTGATCTGCGCCACGACGCGCGTTTGCAAGTCCTCCAGCATACGGTGGCGCTCGCGCTTTTCCTGGTCCGGCACATCGTCGTTCATTCGCCGGTCGCTGACCGTCTGCGGCCGCGGGCTATAGCGCGCCAGGTGCGCCTTGTCGAGCTTGAGCTCTTCAAGAATGCGATACGTCTCCATAAACTGCGCGCGTGTTTCACCGGGAAAACCGACGATGATATCGGTATGAATCGCCACCTGCGGAATGATCTTGCGAATCTTGCCCACCAGTTTTCGGTATTGATCAGCCGTGTAGCCGCGCCGCATCCGCGCCAGCACCGCGTCATCGCCCGCCTGAATCGGCGCCTCGATGTGCGGCATGACGCGCGGAAGCTCGGCGACCGTCTTCAGCAGCTTTTCCGTCATCCAGTTGGGATGACTGGTGAGGAAACGAATGCGCTCAATGCCGACCTCGTCGGCGACCTCGTGCACAATATGCAGCAGATCCCCCAAGTCGGGACCGTCAGGGATATCTTTGCCATAGCGGTCAACGATTTGCCCCAGCAGCGTCACTTCTTTCACGCCTTGTTGCGCCAGGCTGCGGATGTGCGACAGGATATCGCCGACGCGCCGGCTGCGCTCGACACCGCGGCGGAAGGGAATGATGCAGAACGTACAGGCATGAGAACAGCCGTATACGATGGGCACGTGCGCGCTCACCAATTCGCCGCGCTCATGCAAAGGCAGCACGAACTCGCCGTCCTGAAGTGAATCTCGCTGAACTCGCGCATCCGACTCCAACTCAAGAATGCGGGCTTCGTCCATGCGCTCTCGCAGGAAACTGACCATGGGCGCCGGATCCGACGGCGGCATGAATACATCAACGTAAGGCAGCCGCTGGCGCATCCAAAGCGGGTCGCGCACGCCAACCATGCAGCCCATCACGCCGATCACCTTGTCCGGCTGCGCTTCTTTTACCTTGCTCAGCAGCTGCAGCCGCCCCAAGCCCTTGTCTTCGGCGCTTTGGCGCACGACACAGGTATTCACGACCATGATATCAGCATCGTCGCCATTGTCGGCGGCGCTGTGCCCCAGTTTTTCCAGCTCGGATGCCAACAACTGGGAATCCGCCACATTCATCTGACAGCCGAGCGTCCAAATGTAATACTGCATGGAGTCAATCTTTATATGAATCCGTTGTCCGTGCGTATTCTAGACGATGCCGCCCCAGCGGTCAATTCGCTCTGCGCGCCTCATGCCCAGACGATCTTGTGCGGAACAATCGAAGTATGCATGTACTCGTGATGCGGCAGCACGCGCACGGAAAAGCCGACATTTCCCGTCTTTAGGTAGACGTGATCGGCGGCATAAGTGTAGGCGCCGCTCCCGTTTTCGCCATCGATACGCATTTCAACCGCTTCGCCCTCGCGTATGTTGCCGGCGCTGTCGAGCATGCCGAAATAGAGTTGCACCGTCACATCGCGCGGGCAGAGCTGCCCCAGCGCCACGCGCGTGCGAATCGTCGTGCGGCTGCCAATTTCGACATCGCCATCGCGGATATCCACATCGAGAACGGACACGTCTTGCCAAGCCTCTTCAAGATGGCGCTGCCAATCAACAAAGGCGGCAGCGCATTCGAAGTTCGCGCCGCTCATCGCCTGGCTGACCTGAAACCGCGGCATATAGAATTCTTCCGTGTACTGTTGCACCATACGATGCGTATTAAATCGCGGCGCCAGCTCTCGCATGCTGCGCTTGACGCGGCGGATCCACTCGCGCGGCAGACCATCGCGCGCCTGCCGATAGAACAGGGGCACGATATCTTGTTCGAGCAAATTGTAAAGCGCTTGACTTTCCACGTAATCCTGATGCGCCCATTCGTCTTCACGATATTCTTCGCCATGGCCGATCGACCAGCCGATATCGCCGCGATAAGCCTCCGCCCACCAGCCATCGGGGATGCTGCAGTTTAGCCCGCCGTTGTAAATGACTTTCATTCCGCTGGTTCCGCTGGCTTCTTTCGGGCGGCGCGGATTGTTCAACCAAACATCGACTCCCTGGACCATGTAGCGGGCGACATTCATGTCGTAATTTTCGAGGAATACAACTGAATTGCGAAAATCAGGATCGCGAGCCACGTTGACGATGGTGCGGATCAATTCCTTGCCTTCGTTATCGCGCGGGTGCGCCTTGCCAGCGAAAATGAACTGGACCGGGCGCTCAGGATCGGTCATCAGTTTGCGCAGGCGGCCCAAGTCGCGGAAGATCAGGGTGGCGCGTTTATAGGTGGCGAACCGCCGGGCGAATCCTATCGTGAGCGCGTCTGGATTCAGCGCCTCGTCCGCTTCCTCGATTTCCGTCTGTGAGACGCCGCGGCGCTGAAGCTGCAGGCGCAAGCGGTCGCGGGCAAAGGCAACTAGCCGTTCACGGCGCCGTACATGCGTGCGCCAAAGCTCGGCATCCGGGATGCTCGCCACACCTTCCCAGACTTCGCGCCGCGATTCTTCCGAGCGCCAACCCGGGTCGAGATAACGGTCGAATAGCTGCGACATTTCCTGGCTGACCCAGGTTTGAACGTGCACGCCATTGGTGATCGCGCGGATCGGCACCTCGTGCACCGGCACCTTGGGATAAACCCATTTCCACATATCGCGCGAGACTTCACCGTGTAATTCCGCTACTCCATTTGTGCCCGATGACATATGCAGCGCCATCACGGACATCGAAAAGAGCTGGTAATGCCCCATATCTTCACGGCCGAGATCAAGAAACTGATCGCGCGAAAGTCCTAGTTCAGCCATCAGATCGGTGAAATGCTCATCAATGAGATCAAACTCGAAGCGTTCCAACCCGGCCGGCACGGGCGTATGCACGGTGAATACGCTGCTCGCTGCCGTCAAGGCCTTGGCTTGCTCAAAGGAATGCTGATAATCGAACATATAATTGCGGATGCGCTCCAGCAGCAGGAAGGCGGAATGTCCCTCATTCATATGAAAGATGTCGGCTTCAATTTTTAAGGCGCGCAGCAGCCGGACGCCGCCGATGCCCAAGAGCATCTCCTGTCGGATGCGCGTGCGCCGATCGCCGCCATAGAGCCGGTCGGTAAGATTGCGATCTTCTTCCAGCAGGTTCTCGTCGATATTGGTATCCAGCAGATAAATGGACGCGCGCCCCACCCGCACTTTCCAAATCTGCGCATATAGCTCGCGACCGGGCAAGGGTACCGTTATCTTGACCGGCTGGCCCGCGGCGTCTGTCTGGAGCTTTACCGGCTGATTGACGTAGTCATTCAGCGGGTACGACTCCTGCTGAAAGCCATCCGCATTGAGGTACTGCTGAAAATAGCCTTCCTGGTACAGTATGCCTACGCCAACCAGAGGAAGGCCCAAATCGCTGGCGCTTTTGAGATGATCGCCGCTGAGCACGCCCAAGCCGCCGGAGTAATTCTGCAGGCACTCGGTCAAGCCGAACTCCATAGAAAAGTAAGCGATGAGCGGCTGGCGCTCCAGCTGGCTGAACTTCCCGGCAAACCAGGTATGCTCCGCGCGCAGGTACTCGTCGAAAGCCCGGCAAACGCGGGCGTAATGCGCCATGAAGGAGGTATCGTGAACCAAGTCGTTCAAGCGCTCCTGGCTCATCCGACCTAACATCCATTCGGGGTTGTGACCCGTCTCCTCCCACAGATCCGGATCGAGACGGCGGAACAAGGCGATCGACTCGTGGTCCCAGGACCAGCGGAGGTTGTAGGTCAACTCATGAAGCCGCCCAAGCTGAAGCGGCAGTTTTGGCGCTACATTGACTCGCGCGACCGGTTGCACCATTGGACCTGCTCCCTTGCGGATTGCGAAGTTTCCTGAATTTCAAGTGGCATATTCTAGCTTTATTCCGGAACAATTCCAGCTTGACTTTCGTCGTGGAAAGCGAAGCGCCCGGCTTACAACGAACATCGCCTATCACGGAAGCATTTCACATTGCGCCACCAATCTTGACGAATTTCGCAGCGAATTCTTGGCAAAATCGCGCATACGATTTCGGTCTCGTCGCTACTTATGATAGGATGGAAGTGTTGCTGCTTTACTTTAGTGGTTTGCTCAGCGCTTGGAACAGTCGCGCTGGCAAAATACGGTAGTTATCAGTTCCGTTATCTGATCAACGATATAGAATGGCACAACGACTGGGATGCCGACGAATACGTCCCCAATCCATTTAGCGGAGACAATTCCGTAGTTGAGGTTTGATTATGATTAAGAAGTCGCCGCATAAAAGCGGAAAAATCATCGTGTCCTTCCACACTGAGACACTGCCGGACGCCAATTCAGTTCATCTGGTTGGCAGTTTTAACGACTGGGAATTGACGCCTATGAAGCGGCTCAAGAGCAATCGCTTTCATAAGAGGATATTCCTGGATCCAAACTGCCGGTACGAATACCGTTATTTGGTTGATGGCGAAACATGGATCAACGAAGCGGAGGCCGAGAGTTACACGCCAAACCCCTACGGCAGCGACAACTGTGTTGTGACAACTTTCGAGGCGGAATCGTCCTGAGCTCAGCCGCCTTCTCGCCTAACGGTTCGCCTTGTCGCGCCAGGCGAGCAAGGCATTGACCCGATCGTAATTCGGGGGAACGGCAGACATCAGGATAAAGTGCGCGCAGCCGGCCTCGGCGTAGGCGTCCAAGCTGTCGTCAATGTCGTCCTCACGCGTGATCGAGACAGTCCGCTCAATTTCAGCCGGGTCCCGCCCGACTTCCGCGCACCAATTGTCGAGTATTCGATTCTTGCGCGCCCATTCTTCCGGCGGACCAAAGCCGTTCCACGAGTCAGCATGCATCGCCGTCAATTTCAGCGTAACCTTTTCGCCGCCTCCGCCGATCATAATCGGGATGCGATCGCGCACGGGCGGCGGCAGCTCCTTGTTCATTCGTTCCTTGATGATGGGAAGCGCCTCGCCCAGATCGCGCAGTCGGCTGCCGGCTGTGCCAAACTCATAACCAAACTCGACATAATCTTTCTCGAACCAGCCGGCGCCGATGCCCAATATCAAGCGGCCGCCGCTAATATGGTCGAGCGTATTCGCCATCTGCGTCAGCAGCGCCGGATTGCGGTAGCTGTTGCAGGTGACGAGCGTACCGATCTCCGCCCGAGATGTTAACATGGCAATGGCAGTTAGCAGCGTCCAGCCTTCGAAATGCTCCCCATCGCCCTCACCATATAGCGGGAAGAAATGATCCCAATTCCAGATTGTGTCCACGCCCAAGGCTTCGGTCGCTTTGACAGCCTCGGCGTAGGTCGCGTAACTGACGCGTTGCGGATGCAGCTGTACACCTACTTTAATCTTGGCCATTTCTTTGCCCCTCCAATGCTTGTCTTTTGCCGTGCTTACGTTTATGTCAAGCCGTTCAAGGGCGGCAATTCGCCAGCCGCAAGAACGGATTCCTATCGCCTGCCCAAGCGCGAGGCGAATTCGACATCGCTGCCTTCCGGAACGGTCATGTCGCTAAAGCGGTCGAAGCTCTGATGCGTACAGTCAGAGCCAACCACCGTGCCCGCGCCAATGGTGAAGCCAGGCGGGATGCGCGCGTTCTTGCCGATGCTGGTGATATTCAGATCGCCCATATCTTGCCAGGAACCCACATGAGCGTCCCGGCCGACGACGGCGATTTTATCCACCAGCGCCCGCTCGACGCGCGCGCCGGTCTCAATATAGGCGTCATTCAGCACGACCGACTCGCGGATGACCGCGCCTGGTCCAATGAAGACGCCGGGCGAAAGGATGGAACGCTCGATGACCGCGCCGGCGCCAATTACCGAGCCATCAGTGATCATGCTGTCGACGATGTTGGCATCCGCGCCGATGCGGACCGGCGGCCTCTCTTCGCTCCGTGTATGGATCACCCAGGTGCGATCATTTAGATTCAGCGATGGCGGGCTCGACAGCAGATCCATGTGCGCCTCCCAATAGGCGTCCACGGTGCCGACATCGATCCAGTAACCGCCGTATGGATAAGCAAAGATATTCATTTTGTCGGCGACCATCTTAGGCAGGATATTTTTGCCGAAATCGTGCTCCGAATAAGGATCATGTTGATCCTCATGCAGTACGCGGTCCAGCACATCATAGTCAAAGACATATACGCCCATATTCGCTAGATTGCCCGGTGGAGTCGCCGGTTTTTCGATGAATCCGGTGACGCGATATTCGTCGTCGGTATCTACGATGCCAAAGCGGCTCGCTTCATCAAGCGGCACGCGAATCGTGCAAACGGTAGCGGCCGCGCCCTTATCGCGATGGTATTGCACGAGCATGTCATAATCCATCTCATAAATATGGTCGCCGGAAAGAATAAGCACATATTCGGGCCTGCCCTGCCGCACAAAATTGAGGTTCTGCGTAACGGCGTCAGCTGTGCCGGCGTACCAGTCGGTATCAAAGCTGCCTTGATAGGGCTGCAACATGCGAACGCCGCCGGTGAACGAGCGATCCAAGTCCCAAGGGCGGCCCTTTCCAATGTGATCATTAAGGCTGTGCGGACGATATTGCGTCAAAACCACCACATCGAATACGTTGGAGTTGACGCAATTGCTAAGCGCAAAGTCGATAATTCGATACTTGCCGCCAAAGGGCACGGCCGGCTTGGCGCGCTTGATCGTCAATACACCCAGCCGCGTTCCTTTGCCCCCGGCGAGGATCACCGCCTTAATCTTCACCATCCGCTCCTAGAATCATCATTCACCCTTCGCGAGACTTCGATCCATCGCCATTGGCGAGCCTTGCTTGGCTGTTAATTGGCGCGCGCCTGGCGCTAGCCGCCTCGTATAACTCAATATACTTGCCTGCGCTCTTCGTCCAGCTGAAATCGGCCCGCATGCCGCGTTTCTGCATGCGGCGCCAGGCATCGGGCCGCGTCAAAAATGTATCCAGCGCCCAATTCAGCGCGCCCTCCACCGCCTGCGCTTCCTGCCAATGAAATACGAAGCCGGTTCCGACTTCCCCATCAGCATTATCGTAATTGACGACCGTATCCGCCAGCCCGCCGGTTTCGCGCACTAAGGGCAGCGCGCCATAGCGCATCGCCATCATCTGCCCGATTCCACAAGGCTCGTAGTGGCTCGGCATCAAGAAGATATCACAGCCGGCATAGATTTGCTGCGCCAGCGCGCCATCAAACTGCAAGAATGCCCTGGCGCGGTCGCCAAAGTCTTGATCGAGCTGCCAGAAGGCATATTCCAGATTGGCTTCGCCCGTGCCCAAAACAACCAACTGCATGTCGCGCGCGGACAGAAGGTTTCGCAAGGCGGGCAGCGCTAGATCAAAACCCTTCTGCGCCGCCAGCCGACTTACAATACCGACCAGCGGCGCTTCAGAACGAACCGGCAAGTGGGAGTAAGACTGTAGATGACGTTTGTTAAGCGGACGTAGAGAGTCTAAGTCGTCCGCATTGAAGTTTGCCACAAGCGCAGGATCGCGGGCAGGATCCCAGCGCGCTGCATCCAATCCATTGAGGATGCCTCGCAGATCGTCAGCGCGCCGGCCAATGAGCGGCGCCAATTCATAACCGGCGTAGGGATATTGTATTTCCACGGCGTAGCGCGGGCTGACTGTTGATATCATGTCGCTGTAAGCGATGCCTATGCCGAGCAAATTGTCAGTCAAGCCCATTTGCGCGAGGTCCGGATGGTGACGCCCGTGAATGCCCGCTTGCCATAAGAAACCGCCGGCATCCTTGCCTTGATAGGCGATATTGTGGATGCTGATCACCGTCGCCAGCTTCAACCAGCGCTCATCGTCGCCGTGATCGCGGATCAAGAAAGGCAGCAGACTCGTATGCCAATCGTTGACCTGCACGACATCGGGAAACCAGTGCCGCTCATCGTACATTTGCGATAAGCAGGCCATCAGCGCCTGATTGAAATAGATGAATCGCTCTAAATCCCAGGTCCAGTGGCTGTAGACTTCGCCTTCCATGCCGAAATACGGCGGCGAATTGAGCAAATAGAAGGTGATGCCATCGTATTGGCAGCAGCTTAGGTTGACCGGATTGACACCCATGCGATGATGAAATTCAAAGCTCAACAGGGGCTCGACCCGGTACTGAAGGCGGTCGATGAAACCGTAACCGGGGATGATGACGCGGGCGTCCACACCGTGTCGGCTAAGAGCCGCCGGCAATGATCCGACCACATCCGCCAGCCCGCCAACTTTGGCAAATGGCGCGGCTTCGGCGCTCGCCAACAAGACTCTCATTTGCCCGTGTCAATCCTAGCCCATAACGACTGAAGCGCGATTGTAGCCTATCATTCGCTCATTACAAGCAATCGCTTGCCACAGCTAATTGCCAGCCTAGTACGCCTGTGCTAGGATTCGACTGTGGCAGCTTGACAGAATAGGCAGGCGCATGATTGAACGGCCCACTTCATCGCGGCGCAAGAATATACTCCCGCAGATTGTTTTTCTTTTGCTCACCTTCGTGGCCGCCGCCAGCGGCGCCTATTTCGCGCTGCAGCTCTTCGGCAATGAATCGGAAAAGCTTGATGTGCCCGAAATCGTTACGGTCGAAATCATCATCACTGCCACGCCCTTGCCGCCGAAGCTCGTCACCGCTTTGCCAACCGGCGCCCTGCGTCCGCAGGTGGAGCTTCCGTTGAGCCTCGCACAGGTAGCAGCGACCGAAGCCGCCGCCACCATAGATGCCGATGAGCTGGGCGCGCGCCAGGTTGTTATCAGCACGCCTACGGCAGCCATCGCGGGCGCGCCCGTCCAGGCTGAGCATTGCCTTTACCATTCCGTGCTCAGTGGCGATACGCCCTTTGGCGTCGCCTTGCGCTACGGCGCCGACTTTCAAGAACTCCTTGACGTCAACGACTTGACGATCGAGACATCGCAGAATCTGCAGATTGGCGATATCCTCATCGTACCGTTGGAGGGCTGCCTGCAAGAAGCCACGCCAGGCGAGGCGCCGACGCAAAACGCAAGCGAGGCGCAAGCTCCGGCGGTAGAAGCCACCAGCACAGCCGTGAACGCAGAATTTGAGCTCGTCGCAGCCGAAGGCTTGGGCGACATCACCGCCGAGCGCGTCAGGCTGCGCAATATCGGCGACCGCGTGAATATGAGCGACTGGACCCTGACTGATGAGGATGGCAACAGCTACGTTTTTCCGGTTACACTGCTCTTCCCGCAGGGGGAGGTGGTCATCTATACGCGCAGCGGCACCAGCACAGGCGACGCGCGCTTTTGGGGCAAAGACGCGAGTGTATGGGAAGCGGGCGAAAACTTGACGCTGAGCGATGCCGCGGGACGAGCCTTGCAGACCTTACAAATTCCAGCGGCGGAAGACGAGTAGCGCCGCTTTTGATGCGCAGGAGAGACAGGCAATGAAGAAGTGGGAGCGCATCGTTGACCGCCTGGTGGCCGATGCAATTGGCGATGGTGATGTCTCGCATTTGTCCGGCGCTGGCAAGAAGCTGGCGCTGCCGGATAACAGCAGTACGCCGGAAGAATTGCGCGCGGCATTCAAAATCATGGGAGATCATGATGTGATGCCCGAGTGGATTGCCGCCGGGTTGCGACTGGAGGAATCCGAGACGAAACTGCGAAGCCAGATTCAAAGGGCAGCGCGTCGCTTCCTGCGCCAAGGTCGCCGTGCCCGCGCCGAGCGCGAACAGGAAATGCGGGAAAGCGTCGAACTAGACTGGAATCGCTTTAAGGAAGCCTACATCGAGGGCGTCGGTCGCCACAATCGCGAGGTACTGGCGTACAACCTCATGCTGCCAAGCGGCATTCCGCACAAGCCTCTGCTGCAAGGCAGGGCTTTGATAAAGCAAGCTTTAGGAAACGACTGCTAGGGTCGTTTCGCTATGAAGGCTATACGGTTTCTGGCTGATCGGCTTCTTCGGTTTTGCCTTTGGCGCCTTCCTGCAATCCCTTGCGGAAGTTCGCCACCGCGGAGCCCAACTCGCCGCCAATCCGCGATACGCGGCCGACTCCGAAGAGCAAGACTACAATGATAAGAACGATAAACAGTTCGGTTGGTCCCAGATTCGGCATAATGGATCCATTTCCCTCGCTTTAAGAATTCAGCGTCATTATAACACGCTTTGCCAGAATATCGAGAGTTCCCTGATTCTTGGCTGCTAGAGGCTTTCATTGCCGAGCCATTGCCAGGCAAATCACGAAACATCTGATTCCATAAGCCATGCTATACTAAAGTGGAGCAGTTCCCTGACGAGGCGCCAGGAAATGCAGGAAAACTTCCGGCTGGAAAGCCTCCCCCTATTCGCAAACCTGAGCCAACGGCAACTGGACACAATCAGTCGAGCGCTTGAGCGCCGCGCATTTCACGCCGGGGAAGACATCTTCGTTCAGGGCGCCGCCGCCGACGGCATGATTATCTTGCTGTCTGGCGAGGCTGTTCTCTTCCGCACCGACCCCGATGGCGGCCAAAGTCCCTTGGCCACGATTAGCGCTGGTCAAAGCGTGAATCAGGAATGCCTTTTCACCGAAGCGACGCAGTCGGCAACGATGCGAGCGTCTCAAGCGGGCGCCGCGCTTGCGCTCACGAGATCCAATTTCGCTCGTTTGCTCGAAGAGCACGCCGACTTGAGCAGCGCCTTCGGTATGGGAGGCGGCCGAGGAACGGCGAAAATCAGCCCGCAGTTTGCCGAGCAGCGTGAAGACGAAGAGATTCTGATCCAAACCCATCGCCATTGGTGGTCTTTCCTGCGAACCGCCTGGCTTCCTCTGCTGCTGATTCCGGCGATGTGGGTCGCCGCATACCTGGTTGGAACTCAAGCCCTCGCGCTCGCCCTGCTAGGGCTGTCACTATTGCTGCCCGGAATAGCGCTGATCTACTTCTATCTGGAATGGCGCAATGATTCCGTAATCGTTACCGACCAGCGGATCATCCGCGTCAATCGAACTATTTTGGCGATGGTTCGGCAGGTCACCCAGGTGGGTTTGGAGAGCGTGCACGAAATCAATTTCGAGTTTCCCTCCTCCGATCCTTTCGCCCGCTTGTTCCGCTATGGCACGGTCATTGTCAAGACTGCGGGCGCGCAAGGAAATCTGGAATTGGATTTCATGCCTAATCCGGAACAGTTTCAGAAGCTTATCATTGAAGACCGGCAGTACTTTGAGAGCCGCCAGGCGCAGCGACATCACAAGATCGTACGCGCGGAATTGCAGCGTTGGATGGCTGGCGAAGCCGATGATGATGCGAGTCTCTCCCCCAATTCAGCCGCGGACGACGAGCCGCCCAGACCGGTCCGCGGCGCCAATGGCTATCTCAGTTCGCGAATCGAGATGAGCAATGGCGACATCGTTTACCGCAAGCACCTGAGCGTCTGGGCGCAGCATACATTATTGCCCATAATCGTGATCATTGCGTCGATCGCGTCGCTTGTACTTAGCGTCGCGCTAGTCAGCCCGGACCTGCGTATCGTTACCATGACCATCGGTTTCGTCGCTTTGCTGATCGGCTGCCTCGCCTACTACTGGATGGATTGGGACTGGCGCAACGATCTCTACATCATTTCGGATGACACGATCACGCTGGTGCATAAACGACCATTTTTCTTGCAGAGCCTGCGCGACCAGATTCTCGTCGAGCGCATCGACAACGTGGAATCCTTGACGCGAGGCATCTTCGCCGCCTTGATGAAATACGGCGATGTGCGCATGTCGCTGGTCGGCGCCGACGAACCAAAGATGTTCCACCGCGTATCCAACCCGCAAGCGATTCAGCAAGAGATTTCCCGCCGCCAGCACAAAAAAGCCGAGCGCCGCGCGAAATACGATGCCATGCAGCAGCGGCAGATACTGGGCGAGTATCTCGATTCGGTTAACGGCGGGAGCGTAATTCAGAGCCCGGACCCGGCGGGCGCCCAAATGCTGGACGCTGAACCAATTGATCCGGCTGGAACCGCAATAGACGCCGGCGCAATTCGCTCCGCCAGTAATTCAGATAGAAATCGCCCGCCGCGTCTTCCGCGAAAAATGATTCAACCGCCGCCCGCGTCTCGCCCCGCGATGACAAATCCGGCTAGCGTCCGCCGCCCCCAGCGCTTCCGCGCCGACGAGCCTGACCAGGTTTAAGTTCTAGCTGTTTCGTCGCGCGAATTGACCCTAAAGTTCCAAGCGCATATGCCACAATTCACGCTTCACTTTGAAGCGATGCCGCTTGAATATGTCGTTCACTACTTCGTCGTCCTGCGGATGTTCAAAGTGAAGCGTCGAACGATCGTAGAGGCGCGTCACATGATTAAGCATGGTCGCCGCCAGCCGTCCCGGCTCAACCTGCGGCGCGGTGAAAAGCCAGCCCTTTATATTGCTGAAGCTCATGCCGCTTTCCAGCAAGCACAAGGCGAGGATACCGCGCCCGTCTTCGTCGGGGATGACGTACCGCTCCATGCCGTTTAGCGAGACAAATTGAAGCAACTGCTTCCAGCGCGGAGTGAAGAAATCCTTTCGCTGAACGGGCTTGAGCCAGCCGAGACCGCCAAGCTTGTTTGGACGAGCTTCCTGCGCCAGCGTCAGCGCTGCCGCTCGCTCGCTGCGACGCAACGGGTGTACGCCAGGGCTTGAATCCCTTGAGACGGGAGAGCGGACAAAGCCGCTTCTGCCCCAAATGCGCCAGGCGCGCTCATAGATGAATCCATGTCGCTCGTATAGTCGCTGCGCCGCCACATTGTCGCCGTTCACCTGCAGGATCACACGCGCTCCGCCCCGCTTGCGGATCATTTCAAGCGTCGCGCCGACCAGGCTATGAGCGATGCCGAGGCGCTGATAATCCGGGTGGACAGCGACATTCGCCAGGATCCAGGTCTCGCCCATCGCCTTTGGATAGCCAGCCGGGTAAACGGAAACATTGCCGACCAGCCTGCCATCCTTGATGTATACAAAACCCAGGCTGATCCCCAACGCCAGGTCGTTCATGCGGGAAACCAGCTTGAGCCCGCAACCCATATGGCTCAGATAGCGCATCTCGCGAATGGCGGAACGGCCGGCGCTATCCATCGAATCGGCGAAGACCAACTCGATCAGATCGGCCAAGGTCCGCAAATCCTTGCGCAAATCGACCGGTCGCAATCCATCGACATCGGCCGCCGGCGGCGCTAACGCATTGACGCTGATTCGGGTCAAGGCGACCAATCCTTATCGGCGTTTTTTCCACCCAGCCTATTCTGAATAAAGCCTAATCCCTTGTCTGTGCCCTGTCAAGCGAACCCGCTCTCGCAGGAAGATACCTGGTTTGCGCAAACAGCGTCGAGTAGAGCCGCTGGACGATACCACCTACAATTGCAGAACGACGCATTGTGCTTTACGCTATTGTTGTGAGAAGACGCTGACCAGCCAGCTTCGGCGGACCATATCGACGCGAAGGAGCGTGCGCATGTCTCATAGAGCTATCGGCGGCAGACGCCATCGCAGCGCGGCGTGGCAATGGATGCTGATCGGCTTCTTACCTGGTCTATTCTGCGGCGTCAGTATCATGATTGGCATTGCGCTTGAGGGCACGCTCACCTCCTATTTTTTGCCGACGCCGGCGCCGCAGGTCACCGAGATTCTGATACACGTTGTGATGACGGCAACCGAAGATACGCGTCTGCCCACGAGCACCCCACTTTCTCAGTTCATTGTCGTCACAGCGACGCCTGACCCGCAGCCACCCGGCGCCACCGATCCGCTGTCAGCGTCGCCCACTCGGGCTCAGCCCGCCACCAGCGAGGTCATATCCGTGCAAGTGCAGCCGACTCGGCTAGCCACTGAGGCGCCGACCGATATTCCAGCGCCGACACTCGCCCCAACCAGTGAGATACCGGAAGTGCTGAAGGTGATTCGCAGCCTGACCGTTACGATTCCCGGCGGCGCCTTCATAATGGGCACGACGCCGGGTGAAGCGACCGAGGCGGTTCGACAATGCATCACGCGCGATGCCGGCAGTTGTGAAGCGAGCTACGCGCAGGATTCCTTCCCCGCCCACCAGGTCACGGTTGATACTTTCCTGATGGAGACCACCGAAGTCTCATTTGACCAATACGTTGCTTTTCTGAACGTCCGCGGTCCGGATGCGCACATCAACCGCTGCGCCGGCTTCCCCTGCATCCAAACGCAGAACGAGAGTCGCGATGCGCCGATTATCTTTGACGGCGCGACTTATACGATTGGAACAGGCTTGGCCCAGCACCCAGTCTACGGCGTGACCTGGTTTGGCGCGCGGGAGTATTGTGAAGCGGTCGGCCGTCGCCTGCCGACCGAAGCGGAGTGGGAGCGCGCCGCCCGCGCCGATGACGGGCGCATCTATCCCTGGGGCAATACCTGGGATAATTCCTTGGCAAAGACGCGCCTCCCGCGCGATGCGCCGCCGGGATCCCTTCAAGTTGGCAGCCTCCCGCTCGGCGCCAGCATTTACGGCGTTTATGACATGGCGGGAAACGTCGCTGAATGGATTAGCGACTATTACAGCGAACGCCATTATCAAGAGCAAGCGCGGCAGGGCAATGTAACAAACCCGACCGGACCGATAAATGGGCAGCAGAAGGTGCTGCGAGGCGGCTCATGGAATGGCTTGCCCTTCTTCAGCCGTACCGTGCACCGTCAATCGGCGCGGCCCGATGAATTCTGGCGCTGGATTGGCTTTCGCTGCGTGGAAGACCCGGCAAATGAAGATGTAATCGGCTCGTCGGATCTGAATCCGGCGAATCTGGGCGTAAACGTGCCGTCCGCCCCGCCGGAGAATACGCCAATACCCAATGCGCAGCCCACGCTGCCTCCGCCGCCGGAAGCCGGTCGCGCTGACGATTCCACTACGTCGGCTTCTGCCGGCTAAGCATTCGCTAGGAGCGCTCAAATGAACGGCGACTATGTCCTGGTTGTAGGATCGGCTGTGCTGGAAATCAGCGGGAAAACCGCTGAAGCGATGCAACCGGGCATGCGTCAACACGGCCATATTCACGCCTCCGTCAGCGGCGTCGCGCGCAATATCGCCGAGAATCTGGCGCGCCTTGATATAGAAACCGTGCTGCTATCAGCCATCGCCGACGATGATATGGGGCAGCATCTCATCACCCATTCAACCTTGGCCGGCATAGACTGCCGCCACGTGCTGCGCGTCGCCGGGGCGCGCTCCGCCACATCCATACTGCTCTACCAAACGGAAGAAAACATTACCCGACTTGATGACCTGAGCATCGCGGATTCGCTGGATTCAGATTATCTCATGGAGCACGAATGGCTTTTCGAGAAAACGGCGCTTGTTGTCATTGACGCGACGCTATCGGATGACGCGCTCGATACCTTATTCGAACTGGCGGCGCGCCATCGTGTGCGCGTCTGCGCTGACCCGACCTCACCGTTGAAAGCCAGCCGCCTGACTCGCTTTATCCCCAGTTTGTATCTGATTGCGCCAAACGCCAGTGAAACAGCGGCGCTTTGCTCGCTTGAGAAGCCGGCCACGGAGCGCGAGTCCGCCATTGGCACGGCTCAGCAGTTGGTCAACATGGGCGCAAACATAGCTGTGGTGACACTAGGCGAACGCGGCCTCGCCTACGCGGACAGCAGCGGTGGCGGTTATATTCGTGCGATTCACACCGAGGTTGTCGACACATCCGGCGCTGGCGATGCCTTTTCCGGCGCCGTGATTTTCGGCATACTCAATGATGTGCCGATAGATGAGGCGATGCGGCTTGGCGTGACCGCCGCTTCGCTTACACTCGCGAGCGAAGACACCGTGCTGGAATCGCTCAGTCAAGAGCTGCTCTACGATGAGTTCTCGGCATAGGCCGCGCTAAGGTGAAATTGGCGGGTAGCGATCCAAGACCCAGCGCAGCAGCGCAAAATGTCCAGCGAGACCGGCGTATTCCCCGTACACGCCCAATGTCCCCGTCACCATGTCTGCGCTCTTTTCACCTTCGCCGTTATGAAAATATCGAAGCGCCGCAGCCTGCAGCGCCACATCATTTTGGCTTAGGAAAGGGTATTCGCCAAAAGCCCGTCCAATCACATTGTTCGCTGTCCAATGACCGACGCCCTTGATCGTCATTAGCCTGTCATAAGCAGCACGCGCCGCCAGTTGTCTAATCGTCTCGAGGTCGAGCGCGCCGCCAGCGATCGCCTTCGCGATGTCAATGATCATATCGATTCGGCGGTTGGTGATCTTCAGCGGCTTCAGGTCGGCTCGTGAAAAGCCCGCCAATTCCTGCGGTGAAGGAAAGTCGTAGACTTTCGCCTTTCCAACAGATACGCCTTCATCAAACATGCGCATCAGCGTCCGCTGGTAGCGCAAGGCGCTTTTCCAGGTAATATGCTGCTCAATGATTAAGGTGATGAGCGCCTCGAAGACGGTCTCGGTACAGAGTATCGGCAAGCCATGCAATGGCGACACCACGCGCCAAAGCATTTCGTCTCTCGCCGCGAAATCATAGAAAGCGGTCAGGTCGCAGCATAGACCCAGGCATTGGCGAGAGATTCGCTCGATATGTTCCATATTCCCGCTCACCAAGCTGTCGCCCCGAACGATTATTTCGTCGCCAGACAGACGGTATGAGAGCAGATGTCCATCCGTGAAACGAAAGAGAGCGTCGCCTTCAACGACAAGGCGCGCCGGATGGGCGATGCGCCTGACGAATTCCAGGAGCAAGTTGAAGTTGTAGGCGTATGGGGGCGGCGGAAGTCGAATCTCCCTCATTCCGCCCCGCTTGAATCGGGCTGGTCGCCGGCGGAAGGTTGCGGCGCCGGTTCGCGCCCCACCTGCGACAGCAGGTCAACCTGATTCTGGTATCGGCGCCGCGCCAACTCTCGCAAATCGGCAACACGATCCGATTCATCAAGAATTTCGATGCCCAGCAAGGTCTCGACCGTGTCCTCTAGCGTGATCAGACCGGCTGTTCCGCCATATTCGTCGATGACGAGAAAGATATGATCTTGCTGGGCGATGAATTCATTGAGCACCTGCGCCACCGAGTTCGTCTCTGGCACGACATCGAGCTTACGCGCGATCTCGCGCATCGCCACACCATGCTCATCGGCCGCCGCCCGCCGGTAAATCTCATGGCGCAGCACGTATCCTTTGACATCATCGGCCGATTCACCGTATATCGGGATGCGGGAAAAAGGCAGAAATGTATATGACCGCATAACGTCGCCAACTGTCTGCTCTTGCTGAAACATCATCACAACCGTACGCGGCGTCATAATTGTTTCCACCTGCACTTCGGCCAGTTGCAGCAAGTTGGCAACGATACGATTTTCGCGATCCTGTATGCCGCCTTCTTCCGCGCTGATCCGCGCCATCACCTGCAGCTCGGAGCGCGTCACGGTCGGCGGCTCTTCACTGGGCCGCATCGCCCGGGTGAAAAAGTCAAAGGCGAAGACTGCTGGCTTGAACGCAAGCAGAAGGAATCGCAGCGAATAGGCGGTGAATGGCGTCAGCGGTTTGGCATAGACCGCGCCAAGCGTTTTGGGAATGATCTCGGAAAACACCAGTATGAGCAGCGTCAAGACGACGAAAATGATGCCCTGAAACTGGCTGCCTAATATTGCTGTCGCCTCAGCGCCAGCGCCGGCCGCGCCCACCGTATGCGCGATCGTATTCAATGTCAAAATCGCAGATATCGGGTGTTCAACATTTTGACGCAGCCCCTGCATGATGAGCCCGGCTCGGCTGCCCTGCTGCACCAGCAATTCGATATGCGAGACCGGTGTCGATAGCATCGCCGCTTCCCAGATTGAACAGAGAAAAGAAATGCCAAGCGCCATAACGACATAGGCGATAAGCGCGCCCCACTCGCCGGCGCCGCCAGTTGCCGTGCCAACTGCCAATATGGGTAAATCAGTAAGGATGGTGTCCATGCAAACTTGCTTACAGGAGATCGGAGCGCATTCGAATCTCGCACGCGACTTCAGTTGTTTTTAGCAAATCAATTGTTGTTAGCATATCAATCTTGCCCTTGGTCCACAAGTTTCGCGGCCCTCTGCGAGGTAGCAGCAAATTCAGTCCGCATATCGCTGAGCAAGAAGCAATCTCTCCCGTCGTTAAGACCGTTCCTTTAATTCAGCTTGCGACAAGACCTGTAGCAGTCGCCGTTCCAACTCGCTGAGCAGCATGGCTGTCGCGCCCCAAACTTTGTGACCGGCGAAATAATAATAAGGCACGCGCACATCGACGCCGCGAATTCGGCGCTGCTCTATATGCTTGAAGCGCGGCAGCAGTAGATCGTCCAGCGCTACAGAGAATATCTCCGCCACTTCGTCGGGGTTTGGCGCGAATTCGGGCGCGCCCTCATGGTGAGCGACTATCGGACTTACATTATGATGAGACGCCGGAATGTAGAAGCGCGGAAACTGGCCAAGAACTGATAACCGCCCGCCGCAAATTCCAATCTCTTCGCAAGTTTCGCGCCGAGCCGTCGCCGTCAGATGCTCATCTTGCGGGTCTCGACGGCCGCCGGGAAAGCTGACCTGCCCGCTATGCCCGCGCAATCCGGCTGTCCGCAAGGTCAAAACCGTGTGGAGCCCGCCGTCGTCCGCGGTAAAGATCAGAATCATGACCGCCGCTTGATTCGGTGGATAATCACGCTTTTTCCAGCCGCGCGGAACCGGCGCCATACGCCGGAGCGCCGCCGCCGAGTCAAAGTCTTTCAGCGCCAATGCGCGGCTGACGTGACCCAAATTTATCAATGGACTCATAGAAACAATGGCTTGTCTCGCCGTTTCCGTCTTCAGTCGAGCGCAGTGGACAAAGCCGGCATGGCCAGAGCGCGACTCACACGCAGGTTAACTCGGCGCGCACGGCTGCTCGACATTGATTCGCATTGGGAGCTTGCAGCGGGCCGGAAACTATTCGCGAGAAACAGGCGACACTTTCGCTTCCGCGCCAGCATGTTTCAGCAATTTTCTCTGACGAAGTCCAGTTACGAGGTCAAGGCGCAACTGCGCGCGGTCAGGCTCTCTCATACCAAGCCCGACGCTTGCGCAACGATACGCCCGCTTCCGCGCCACTGCGCCGCGCGGTCCGGACCCGCCCGCGAGAATCTATATGAACTTGGCCCGCCTTCTGCAGCCGCTCGAATTCTTCCGGTGTGATCGCTGGCGCCGGCTCACCGCCCAGCCGCTCCAACCGGTCCCCCATGTCATCCGCCGGCGGATCGTTGAGATTCTCGTCCAGATTGTCGTTGGGATTTCTACTCTCGTCGCTCATTTCAACCCTCTGTGTTGACGCAGTACAGTGCGCGGCTTTTTCCCGTTACTTTCTGCGCTTGCCACCACAATAACATAGTTTAGACGATAGATGCAGGCTTTGCCAAGTTCTTTTCGTTTGGCGCCGCCACATCTCTCGTATCAATACACAAGCGCTCGCGCAAGTCCCCCATTAATCTCCTCCATTTGCCACTTCCTACGTCTTAGCAAGCGAATCGTCGTATGCGGCTTCATTGCGCCACCATTCCACAACCGCTCATGCCCGCAGCTTCGCTGAAGCCGAGTGATGATAATTCAAGAGCATCTTCTCCAGCAAAGCGCCACGCTGAGACACGTGGCGCAGCGCATCGTAACTGGCGTACAATCCGACGTAGCCTTCACGTATCGCCTGCGCCGGCGCGTCCAGCGGAAAATCGAGATACCCCGTCGGTTCCGACCAGGCGTAAGCGTAGTAATATGGTCTTTCCAAGCCGGGGCTGCAGGGAGCGAAGCCGTAGGCAATCTGCGGGTCGCTTTGTTCGTCGGTCTTATCCGTCGGAAACCAAATGAATGCCAGATCAAAGTGATGCGGCCAGAGCGCTAGCGGCGTCATGAATCCGCGCAGCTTCGCGCGGAATCTTGCAAGATCCGTGTACGCGGCATTCAGCGCTAAGGCGTATGATTCCGCGACTGCGCCATCAATAGCGAATTCGGTCTCGCTTGTAATATGTTTCATCGACGGGCGGATTCCATAGCCACAGTCCCCAAAGCAAGCCAGCAATCGTCGCATAAGCGATTTCTGCGAGTGACCGGCCGCGTCCAGCCGGAAAACGACGCGGTCGCCACGAGTGAAATTCAACTGTAGCGACGCCAGGTCAAAATCGAGTACGCCACCACATCTCATTCTGGTGGTCGATATGCCGTCCGCCCTTAGGTCAAGGCTGAAGTGAAGATCGTTTGGCAATGGATCCGAGCAAGCGACGCGTATCGCGCCAATCACCAGCGCAATCTGGTGTAATGCATCGCGCGTTTCATCCCAATTCGCCAGCGCTGGCAAAGACATTTTCCCATCCCTCCCGACTCGGCCCCGCGCTCATTATCTATAAGTATGACATCGCTAGATAAGCCTCTGATGAGCATTCGCAAGCGAATCCTACATACTGGGCTAAGGTTCTTCTAAATCAACCGATTGCTGCCCGAATCATCGTACACACTGTTGGAAAACGACGGTCAGAATTGGACGACGCTGTGTGATGATTTGCCGCTACTCCTATGATACAAAGATAAGGGTTGCCAGTTTAGAAGGACAGCATTGATGAACCGCCATCTCTCCAAGAGCATACAAAGCCTGCGCCCGTCGGGCATCCGTCGTTACTTTGATATCGCCGCGACCATGGACGATGTCGTAACGTTAGGCATCGGCGAGCCCGACTTTGTAACGCCGGCGCATATTGTAGCCGCCGGTGTAGAGAGCCTGCATGACGGACTCACAGGTTATACCTCAAACGCCGGCATTCCCGAACTTCGCGCGGCAATCTCGGCTCAAATTGCGCAGCGTTATGGTCTGCGCTATTCGCCCGAGAGCGAAGTCCTGGTGACGGTCGGTGTCAGCGAAGCGCTATTCTTGGCGCTAAAGGTGCTGCTTGACCCAGGCGATGAGGTGCTGGTGGTGGAGCCCTGCTTCGTCGCCAACCCGGCGCTTGTGCAGACGGCTGGCGGCGTCCCGGTCATGGTTCCGACATCCGTAGAAACTGACTTCCAGGTGACCCGAGCCGAACTCGAAGCGCGCGTCACGCCGCGAACGAAGGCAATCCTGCTCAGCTATCCCAGCAACCCGACCGGCGCCGTACTCACGCGCGAGCACATGCTTGAGGTGGCCCAGGTGGCCGAAGAATACGACCTGGTCGTCATTTCCGATGAGATCTACGAGCGCCTCGTTTACGGCATTGAGCATATTAATTTCGCTACTTTGCCAAGTATGTTCGAGCGCGCCATCGTCTTGAGCGGCATGAGCAAGTCTTATGCAATGACGGGCTGGCGCGTGGGTTATGTCACAGCGCCGGCAGCCTTCACAGAAGCGATGTACAAGATCCACCAATACTTGATCATGTCGGCGCCGACCATGGGTCAGGTGGCTTCACTGCGGGCAATCTGCCATGGTGAAGACGACGTTGAGTCAATGCGACGGGAATATGACAGGCGGCGCAGTCTTATCGTCGATGGATTCAATCGGCTTGGCTTGACCTGCTTCGAGCCGCGCGGCGCCTTCTATGCCTTCCCCAGCATCGAGATCACCGGCATGCATGATGAGGCGTTTTGCGAGGCTTTGCTGCAGGAAGAGCGGCTTGCGCTTATCCCGGGCAGCGCTTTCGGCGATAGCGGGCGTGGTTTCGTTCGCGCCAGCTATGCCACCAGCGAGGCGAATATTCTCGAGGCGCTTGACAGGTTGGAGCGGTTCCTCTTGAAACATGGAATTGCCAAGCGCGCAGCAGCGCCGGAGTTCGCGGCTTGATTGCGATATTGGCGCAAAGCCCGCGCCTCTACGCCGGGGCATTTGATTTGGCGCGTAATCCTGAGCAGTGCTGACTCGTCCGGTGCTGCATCGCTAAGCCAAGCTGGCGATGGCTGCCAGCACCAGCGCAACTATTACATCAGGTTTCCTAAACCTTTTCAAATCGGCGCTTTTGTGTCAGATTAGGCGCAGTACTTTCGCCTTGCGCAGGAAGCATTCATGAGCGAATGGAAAACGGTGATCGGCTTGGAAGTCCACGCCGAGATGGAAACCGAGAGCAAAATGTTCAGCAGTTGCCCGGTGGTCGACAGCGTCGAAGCCGAGCCCAATTCTGCCGTCGACGCGCTTTCATTGGGTATGCCCGGCGCCTTACCGGTTATCAACATGCAGGCGATGGAATACGGCATCATGGTCGGCTTGGCGCTCAATTGCGAGATCCCGCCGATCAATCAGTTTGCGCGCAAGAATTACTTCTACCCCGACCTGCCCAAGGGCTATCAGATAAGCCAGTATGACCGGCCGCTCGCCGTCAACGGTCATATCAACATCGAGTTGGAAGACGGCGCCAGCAAGCGGGTTCGCGTCCGCCGCGCCCACATGGAAGAGGACACGGGCAAACTCTCGCACATCATGGGCGGCAGCCTGGTCGATTACAATCGCGCCGGCGTTCCACTTCTTGAGATAGTTTCTGAACCGGATATCAGCAGCGCGGAAGAAGCGGAAGCCTATGCGCGTAAGCTGCGCTCCATCCTGCGTTATCTCGGTGTCAACAGCGGCGATATGTCCAAGGGCCTGCTTCGCTTTGAAGCCAACGTCAGTGTGTTGCACAAGAACGATACTAAACTGCGGGAACGCACCGAAATCAAGAACCTGAATAGCATCCGCAATATGGGCAGAGCCATCAATTTTGAAGCCAAGCGGCAGATCAAAATATATCGCGAAGGCGGCACCGTAAAGCCGGCAACGCTGGGCTGGGACGAAGCAGCGCAGAAGATCATGGTGCAGCGATATAAAGAGCGGGCTGACGAATATCGTTATTTCCCCGAACCGGACCTGCCCATTCTGGAGGTCAGTCGGGAAAAAGTAGCTGAAATCGCCGCCAAGCTGCCGGCCCTGCCGGATGAGCTAAAGCGGCGCTTCGTGGACGAGTTGGGCTTGAGCAGCTATGACGCAGGCGTTATCACCGCCGAGCGCGCAGTTGCCACGTACTTTCAGAGCATCGTGGATTCCGGCGTCGAGCCCAAACTGGCGGCAAATTGGCTGACAACCGACTTATTCGGCCTGATGAACGCCCGCGACGTCGAGCGGGAAACGATCGCAAGCATACCGGTATCGGCTGATAACTTCGCGGGCTTATTGAGTCTGGTTCAAGAAGGCACGATCAATCCGAGCACTGCCCGCAAGAAGGTCCTGCCGGAAATGTGGAAATCCGGAAAAAGCGCGCGCGCCATTGTCGACGAAGGTGGGCTGGCGCAGATCTCCGACACATCTGTCATTGAGGCTTCGGCCGAGAAGGTCCTGGCTGCAAACGACGATATGGTACAGCGTTATCTGGGCGGCAACGAAAAAGTGCTGAATGCTCTGTTCGGCAAGATCATGGGCGAGATGCGCGGCAAAGGCGATCCGGCAATTGTGCGGGAAGCCTTGCTGAGCCGGCTCGAAAATCTAAAAGAATAAACCAGAATTCTGGGAGAAATACAAGATGACCTGGCACCAGACAATTGTTGTGGGCAACTTGGGCGGTGACCCCGAACTCCGATACTTGCAGAGCGGACAAGCAGTCTGCAACTTCAGTGTGGCAGTGACGGAGCGCTGGCGCGACCGGCAATCCAATGAGCAGCGAGAGAGGACTACCTGGTATCGCGTCGCGGCATGGGGCGCCTTGGGCGAGACCTGCAATACCTATCTTTCGCGGGGGCGGCAAGTTATGGTCATTGGCAATGTAGCGGCGCGCGGCTACATCAACAATAATGGCGAGGCGGCGGCATCGCTGGATATGACGGCGCGAGAGGTGCGTTTTCTCGGTGGACGCGGCGACAGCGATCAAGGCGGCGGCTGGAGTGGCGGCGGTCAAAGAAGTGGCGGACAGCGCGGCGGCGGACAGCAAAGCCAGCGGCAAGATGACCGCGCATCGAATTATCCCGATTCGCCCGGCTCGATCGATGACATTCCCTTTTAGTCCGGCTCATCCGCATTCCAGGTCTTCGCCGAAAAATAGTGTCGCATTTCGAAGTTGATCTCGCAGGCAAAACAGCGCTGGTCACGGGCGCGGGCGCCGGCAATGGACGGGCGATTGCGCTAGCGCTAGCCGCCAATGGCGCATCTGTCTCGGTCATCGACCTCAATATCGAGCGCGCCGATGATGTCGCGGAGATAATCCGCGCGCGTGGCGGTTCGTCGCTGCCGCTGCAAGCGGACGTCTCCAATCGATTTCAAGTCGCCAACGCAATTGAGCGGACACGAGACGCCTTTGGCAAGATTGACATCCTGGTGTACGCCTCGAGCATTCTTCATGCCGAGCCCATGTTGCACATCGACGAGTGGAATTGGCGCCGACAAATCGATGTCAATATCACCGGCGCCTTCTTCTGCATGCAGTTGGTCGGGCGGGTCATGGCTGATGAAGGCGGCGGCGGCATCGTTAATCTGGCCGCGGTCGAGGCTTACGAATCGTCTCTGCCCGCCGGCATCGGATATATCGCTGGAAGCGCGGGCCTAATCGGCATGACCGGGCAGGCGGCGCGCGAATTGGCGCCCTACGGGATCCGCGTCAACTGCATAACGGCAAAGACGCAAGACGGAAATAACGCTGAGCTAGTCGACGCGGCGCTATTCCTCTGTTCTCAGCACGCGAAATCCGTTTCCGGACAGGTGTTGGCTGTCAATGACGGGCGCTCTTGGCGCGCGCAGCTACTGGACGCCTGCGATTGAATTGATCGGAAGCGGCGTCATTCACCCGTCGATCCGAAGCCGCCAGCGCCGCGCTCAGTGCTTGATAATGCATCAAGCAAATCCACTATCTCCACGGGCGCGCTGTATACCGGTATTACAAGCAGCTGCGCGATCTTTTGCCCGGCGCGAATCTGAATGTCTTCGTCAGCAAGATTGACCATCAGTATCTTCAATTCGCCGCGATATGCGCTGTCAATGACGCCCGCCAGCGTATGCAAGCCGGCTGCCGCCACGCTGGAACGATCTTTCACAAGTCCGACGTAGCCGCTGGGGATTTCGAGGTGTAGACCAGATTCGACCAGTACACGTTTCCTCGGCTCAACAAAATAGTTCTCAGCCGAAAACAGATCATAGCCGGCATCACCTGGGCGCGGCGCGCGAAACTCGATGCCCAATTGTCGCAGCTTGTCGTTGCGGAAGACACGCATATCGCGCTCTCAGGTCGCCGCCAAACATCTGAAATACTCATCCGCCAGCGCCCGCCAAGGGTGAATATCCCAATAGCCGCGCGCAGCGCCTGAAGGCGATGGCAGCACGAAGAATCTGGTCTCATCTAGAGTCTCTTCCTGCCATCCGTAGGATACATCGTCACGATTTGACATGCTCATCCAACCTCGCCAAGCCGCCTTGCTCGTGAAGGCGACGATCTGCGGCTGATATCGGTTTATGCTGTCGAGCAAGCGTTTCCGCTGAAAGTCGTCCGGCTTTAAGATCTTGTCAGATCCCGATACATGCTTGACCAAATCGGTTAATCCTATTTTCAGTACAAGCAAGTCTCGGAATTCTCTTGGATCCATATTGCGCGACGTAATGCCGATAGCATGCAGCGTCGACCAGAAGGCATTGCTTGAATTGGCATAATAGGCGCCGGCGCGCGCCGAAACTTCGCTGGCGGCCGTGCCGCAGAAGACCAGAATTAGATCCTGCGCCAGCAAGTCGGGCAAGACGTCATTCATTCAAGTCGAGTCCGCCGTCGACGACAATCAAGTTTTTCTGGTGAGTCTCGCGGTAAAAGTTTTCAAGCTTGCGCGGGAGATTGAACTGCCGGTCGCCGGCTAGCGCGCGGAGATAAGCGACTGTTTGATCGAGGCTCTCGCGCCCTTCCAGACTGCCATGCGATGGGATCGAACGCGACAGCGTCGCTACCCGCTGCCAGGATTCCAATGCTTTCAGCCAATCTTCTACAAGCTTGGCATGGTTGACGACGGGCAATGGCGTTTCAATCGCGTCGCCGCCGAGCAACACGCCCCAAGCCGGAATCCAACCGACGATGCTGTCCAAAGTGTGGCCCGGAGTGTGATACAGCTCCAGCGTGATGCCGCCCAAATCAAGCGACAGAGCCGATGTAAAGGTGAGGTTCGGCGGGACTAGACGTACGCTTTCCCATTTTCCCAACTCCGCCAGCTTCATCCGCTGCAAGATGCGCGGAACATCATCCCCAAAGCGGAGACGGCACTCTGCATGGCCGATGAGGCCTAGTCGGCCGTCAGCGAATCCGGCAGTGCCCCAGACGTGATCCCAGTCAGCGTGGCTGTAGATCAGATAGTATGGCTTGTCTTCGATCACTGCGGCGAGCGCCCTTACATCCGCCGGCTGCGTTAGCGTGTCCCAAACGACCGCGCGCTTCTCGCCGACCACCAACACAGAGCGCACTTGAATCTTGGACGACGAACTCTCGCAAATCCACAAATTGGGGCGAATTTCTCGCAGTTGAGACATCACATTAGTCCGGAGCGCCTTCCAGCCATTTGCTGTCTCGCCCAAGGCAAGCGGGGCAATTGCGAATCTAATTGACGCTCACTTCCAGTTCAGGCAAGAGGCGGAAGCTGTCCAGCACCGCTAGCCAGGGATATTCGGCGGAGTCCACAGACAGAAGGTCCGCATCCAGGTCCTCCATGCGAATATTGGCGACGTGAAGTCGATTGTCCGTTCCGTGCAGCAAGACCATCGCGCCGCTTGCCAAGGCGCCGTCGAGCGTTTTTCGCCGGTACGAAACACGGTATCCGGCTGCGCCGGCCACGTCGACTGCTTCTGCGCCGAGCGCATCTACGCCAGATCGCCAGTTTTCAGCCCAATCCTTCGCGTCATCTTCGCTCGAAAGCGCAACATCGACCGTACTGACAACAAGAACCAGGGAATCACCTTCGATAGTCGCCGGCAGCCCGGCGGCGGCGTCGGTGACTTCCCAATTGGACGGATAGCGCACCATGTGCTTGTCCAAATTGTCGAAGTAGGCATCCCAGTCATAGGGCGCGTCGGCGTAGACATCAAGCCGGTCGACGCTTTCCGCTAAGCCCCGCAACAAAAACTTGAGCTCCTGCGCTGCGTTTTCAGCGGTGACCACGCGGGCGCTGTAAATGTCGCCGTCTTGAAGCCAGGATTCCTGGCGAGCGATGAGATGAGAACGTCCCCGCCGAACGCTAAAGTCAATCTGCACCTTGTCATCGCCAATGATTTTGCGGCCGGTCTCGTCCCAACCGGTATAACCGCTCCAAGTATGGCCCAACCAGGAATTGTCCAGGTAGGCGCTCAGCGCCTCCATATCCGCAATGCCCGCGTGGTTCTTGCCAATGCGAAACTCCACCACGCTTTGCGCATCGCTATTGTTCAAACCGGCGCGCAGCTCATCGGCTGTGCTGCTATCGGAAGATGGGCTCCAACCAGTGGGCGCGCCCAAGGTGAACAAACCGGACCGGTGCAAATAACGGCTGTCAAAGTCGATCAGCGCGGTATCGGGTGGAGGCGGCATCGTCGGCTCGGGGAAAGGAGTCGGTTGCGGCGTCTCCAGATAGCTTTCGCCAACGCCAACCTGGCTCGAAATCATCGGCAAAATCAAGCTGCCCACCATGGCTATGGTCATTACAATTCCAATGATATAGGTGAAAGTCTTCGTCGTCTTGCCCATGAAAGATATGCTCCCGGCGCCCGGTCAAAACGCCGTCATCATACAGCATTATAGAAAGGCTGTTAAGCAATACTTTTTCTTTCTATAATCCGCGACTGCCGAATGGCTGTCATATATGAATTGCCGCCTGCCGCCTCAATCATCGCGGCATGCAGCACTTTGCAGCTAGCGCGAAGAAGGAATCGAGAGAATGCCCGATTGCGGTTACACCTGTCGCCCGCTGAAAATGGACGACGCTGAACGCTGCGCGGAAATCAGCACTGCTGGCGCGGCCTGCGCCGGCGCGGACGAACAATTTCAGTCGCAGGATCTTCTTACCGAGTGGACCGAACCGGGATTTTGCCTCGGTGAATCATCACTCGGGATCGTCAACGGAAGCGGCCGCATGATTGGCTACGCTGTTTTCTTCGCGATTGAGGACCCGCCAGTGCGCCCCTGGTTCAACTGGGGAGTGGATCCTGACAAACGATGCGGCATAAGCGGGGACCTGCTCGCCTGGGCGAAAGACATGGGAATGCAAGTGATTCCGCGTTGCCCGCAGGAAGCGCGCGTCAGTCTGTGGAGCGGCGCCTACCACGGCTATCGCGCAGACGAGGATGCGCTGCGAGCGGCCGGCTTCACGGTGAAACGCGTCTGGCATGAGATGCGGATCGACATGAAGGAACGCCCGGCGCCGATCGACTTGCCACCCGGCTTTGTCCTCCGACCTTACCGTCATGAAGAAGACCTGCCATTGCTGGTTGATCTCGTGCGCGACGCCTTCTCCGATCACTACGGTCATATCGAGCAGAGTTTTGATCGCGATTTGGAGCGATTCCGACATTGGCTCGAGGGCAGTGCCTATTTCGAGACCGATCGCGTGATGCTGGCGATGGATGAAGCGACCGGCGCCGTTGCTGGCAGCGTACTGCCAATGACCCAACACTTCCGCCGGCCCGGCCTCGGCTATATTGACACCGTTGGCGTACGTAAAGCATATCGGCGGCGAGGCTTGGCATCGGCGATGCTACGACGCAGCTTCGCCGATTATTGGGATCGCGGAATCAAGTCGGTTTGCCTGGAGGTGGATGGCGACAGCCTGACAAATGCAGTGGCGCTCTACGAACGAGTGGGCATGCATGTGCACAGCAGCTTCGATTCCTACGAATTGCTGCTGCGCGATGGCGTTGAACTGGCGAAGGTGGCGATGGAATGAGGGACACGCTTCCGAAAAAAATGGCAAATCGAATCCTCGTCCGCTATATGGTCTCGCCCTACATTGATAAAGGCGGGTTACGCCAATGAAAGTCATATCTGGTTTTGCCGAAGTCAATGGCGCCCGCCTCTATTACGAGCTTTCAGGCCAAGGGACGCCCTTTGTCATGATTCATGCCGGTATCACCGACTGCCGCATGTGGGACACGGAATTCGAGGCCTTCTCTCAGCGTCAACAGGCGCTGCGTTTCGATATGCGAGGATACGGCAAGAGCATGCCGGTGGAAGGCGAATTCAACCTTCTCGATGACTTGGAAACGCTGCTGGCCGAACTCGATATCCCGAAGCCAATCATCTTGATGGGATGCTCAATGGGCGGTGGCTTGTCAATCGATTACGCCTTGACGCATCCCGACCATGTAGAGGCGCTGATTCTCGTCGGCAGCGATCCAGCCGGCTTGGAATTGGAAGCCCCCGGGCCCGACGAGCTCTTCGCGCAATCTGAAGCCGCCTTCGAAGCCGGGGATATTGATCTCGTCGCCGAGCTCGATATGCGGATTTGGTTCGACGGCGACGGGCGAACGAGCGATGAAGTAGATTCCCGAGCTCGTCGCAAGGCTTACGCGATGGCTCGCTTGGTCACTGAACATGAGTTAAAAGGCATCGGCAAACATGTCCGCAAGCCCATGGCGCGCCCGGCGGCGGAACGCTTGCACGAACTCTCGATGCCGGCGCTGATCGTCATCGGACAAAACGACTTGCCCTACCTCAAGCTGGCCGCCGACTATATGCGCGATAAACTGCCAGCAGCCGCCAAGCTGCTGATTCCGGACGCCGGACACTTGCCAAACCTGGAACATCCCGAGCTGTTTCGGGCCGCAGTCTTTGACTTCCTCGGCATTAGCTAGCTGCCGCGCATCCGGACTATTGCCTGAAGCGCCATGTCCACGGAAGACAAGAAGCAGCGCTACGACAGCATTCTGAGAAACATCGCCAGCCGACGTCCATTTGGCGGCGCCAAACCAGAAGCGGAAAGGCCTAGGCTCCACGACCGCGCGCTCGACCTGGTCAACGCCTTTGACGCATTGGCCGAGTTGACGCAGGGCGAGTTCAAACACATCCTTTGCTATGGACCGAAAGCGGTTCGCGGACAAGCCTGGTCAGGCGTCGTCGTTTGGTATCACAGCAAAGGCTACCACGGCTATCAGACGCTTAACCTGTTGGGTGTGTGGGCGCACTATCGCGATAGCGAGCTAAGGCTCAGCATGGGCATCCGAAAGCTTTCGTATCGCGCGCCGGTCTATGACCCGGGCGTCTACCGCGTTGCCATACAGAACAACTTCAACATCTACTACGATGACGATGGTCGCGTGCCGGGCGAAGAGGACCGCTTGCTTTTCCGAGCGCGCTTTGACATGAAAAAGCGCCTGTCTTACCGCCAGACGCTCGTTGAGATTCTACAGAAATGGCGACAAGAGATTGACGCAGGCTAGCCCTCTTCTTCCTCGAAGACTATATCGGTCGTCAAGCCGGACGCGGCCAAGTCATCCAGCGAGATGCCTTCGCTGTCGTCCTTCGCCAGCAAGCTGAGGCTCTGCTTCAGGCGTTCGCCGCAGACCAGACAATCCGGGTCGCGCTCAATTTCGATCCACAAACCGGTGTGCGGCTCGCTCTCCTGCCCTTCAATGATGTCCATATAGGTGTTGGTGACCAAAAGTGTATTGCCCGGCATCTCGACATGCGCGCTCGTGCCAAGCAACAGTTCGTTAATGATCATATCCGCTTGTATGCCAGCCACTTTAGTCACGTTGACCCACAAGCCAGGTTCAGCGTCCAAGGTCCCCATTTCGCCAATCATGCCATAATCCAGATCCCCGCCCGGATCTAAGGAGACCTTTACGCCCTCCCGCGTCGCCTCCGACCAGCAGGCGTAGCAAGGTCCGTCAAAGGGCTTGATGATCGCATGGTCGCCCCCCTCGCCCCGCTCATAAACGCCGGCATAGGACGCGCGCAAGCGCCGTTTGAGGCACTGCTCGTTAATGGCGTACTTCACTTGCTCGTTATCGACCGCCACCACCAATAAATCCAAATCGTCCAGGCAGTTCCAGTTGTCTTCAATCAGTCCTTCGCGCACATCAATCTGCGCATCGGGATTCCGCTGCCTGATCAAGTCCGCCACCGCCGCCGCCTTATTAGCGCCGACGTAGCGCAGATCGGCGACGTGACGGGTGATATTGCCACGTTCCAGCTCGTCGCTGTCAATTAGCGCGAATTGGCTGACGCCGCTCATCGCCAGGCTAAGCGCCACGAAGCCGCCGCCCGATCCTAAACCGACTACGCCTACTTTTTTTTCCGCGAGCCGATCCAGATTGCCCGAGCCGATGAGCCTTTCGACCCGTTCCCAGAGATTGCTCATTTACGGCGCCTCTTCTTCAGTTTTCCCATCCGGCGCCGGCGGTTCCTCAGTAGCCAGGCGACCGGCGCTCATATCGGATACGCTTTCCGCGCTCGCCGCGTCGCTGCCGTCTTCCGTGAATTCGCCATATTCGACGTATGATACCGGTATGGAGACAGACGGCGGCTGGCGCAACCCCAGCTCGACTTCAATCGCAATCATGTATTGAAACAGGTACTTGTCGGCGGACCATTCCCAGCCTGGCGGATCCTCAATAGGCGAAGCCAGTTGCCAAAGCCTGTGAAAAGTTTCGACAGGATCCATCAAGTCCAAGTCGTTAACGAAAGGCGCTTGATAGGCTTTCGGCGGGCTTTGCGGATAATCATATTGCGTCGCAAACAGCAGGAAAAATGATGTGCCTTGCCGAATGGTGAAAAAGCAGTATTCCAGCGGCACTTCACCATCGCACTCGTAGAGCAGCCGGCTCACCAAGAGACCCTCTTGCTCCAAGGCAAGCGTTTCCATGTAGAGGCGATCGGGGTCGACCACATGCCAGCCGTATTTCATCATCTGGGGCAGTTGATCGTCCGGCACAACTTTCGGATGGACCGGTTGAAAGACGCGCACATCCCGATGCACGTACCACCAATCGACGCGCATTACCCGTCCGTTATCCATCGGCACATTGATGTAATTGACCGTTAAATCCGATTCGCCGATATTGGGCAAATGCCCTACCGTCACAATTGGCACCAGCAGGAAATCCAGGTCCGCTTCTTCGTCGTCCAGCCAGGTCAGCGCCGTCATATGGTCGCCATGGCTGGGCTGAATCATGGAGCCGGGCTGCTTGTGCCAATCGCCAAGATATCGCAGCGGCACATCAAAATTGTGGGGCAATGCTTCTGTCCCTCGATGACGCTCGCGGTGGAAATGCCAGTTCTCTTGCAGCCACCAGATGATTTCGTCCTGCAAGGCATCGCCCTGCTGAAAGGTATGAGAACGGCGGACCGCCGTCTCGTCGGGCGAAATCGTATCTAGCACATATATCGTCGGCAGGCCCTCCGGCGTATCGTCCTCGACGACGAAGCCAACCATGGCTTCACCGGTTTCATCAGCGGTGAACTGATTCGCCGCCGTGAGCATTCTATCCACTGCCCTGCGCGACAGAACGACCTTGGGCACAATTCCGCGTGAAATCATCGCCATCCCTCGCAAGCGCTTCCGGATGTGGTCGAACTCCATGTGCATAAGCTGGAGGAATTCCGGCTCATCCCCAAATCGCATTATTAGCGTCTCCGTCGGCGTGGAAGCGGCGTGCTCGCTTTGATGCGCTCCTCAATGCCGGGCCACTTGCCGGTGGACCGCCAGGTGTAATAGGCGTACAGCCACTGGATTGCCCAGCCGCCAACGGTCACAGCCGTGGACTTGGACGGGTTCCATCCATACTGTTCGCCATCCTTGGGGTTAAAAAGGCAAAGCTGCCCGTCTTCATACTGATGCTTTTCGCTGTAAATCCGCGGCTTTATGCAATAAGCCTCAGACGGTCGATTGGGATATTCCTTGGGATACACAAGCTTGAGGCTGTGATAGGGAGAATCCAAGATGCTCATATTGATTTCAATCGTGCCCTGCCAATAGAGCAAGCCGCCGAAGGGAGGCACGACCAATTCAAATGTGTTGCCAAAGGTGGCTCTCATCGCCTCAACCTCCCAGACGAGGCGCGAGGAGACGTTCTTGCGCGACCCCCACCAATTGGACATAAACGCTACTCCCGATGAAGAACAAGCCGGCAGCACAAATCTAACTTTATTGTCTGAAGCGCGCAATGTCTAGGTTCAGCCCTGGTTCCAGACTGCCCGCCAAACATGAGCAGTGTTCGCCAGCAGAAATTAACCACATGCAACTGATTCGACGCCAGCGATTAAAGCCATGGCATACAGCGATAGAATATTCGGTTGCCCAAGCGCGAAAAGTGAAATTTACCACAAGCGTGGACAGGCGTATTATTGTTCTGCTAAAACGAAAAGGTCAATCGGGCGAGAAGCGATTCGACCGCGATTCTGTTGCCCAATTGACCTTCGTATCTATGCGAATCCTATAAAAGATTCGCGCCAAACGCAAGGAGTCCGCAGTATGTCCGTATTACGTTTGTCCCTCTTATTGCTCGTCGCCGGCATGTTGTGCTTCATGGCAGCGCCGGTTCTGGGCGATGACGTCCTCACCGTGTATTCAGGCCGGAATGAAAGTCTTATCGGCCCGATTCTGGCGCAGTTCACCGAGGACACCGGTATAGAAACCGAAATCCTCTATGGCGGGACCAGCGCGGTAGCCAATCAGATTCTCACCGAAGGCGAAAACAGCCCGGCCGACGTCTTCATCGCCCAGGATGGCGGCGCCCTCGGCGCGCTTGCCGCCGCCGACATGCTCCATAAGCTGCCAGACGCGACGCTCGAGCGCGTCGCCAATGCCGCTTTTGTATCGCCAGATGGCGTCTGGACCGGATTGAGCGGGCGCGCTCGCGTCTTCGTTTACAGTCCGGAATCGCTGGAAGAACACGGCCTGGAACTGCCCAGCTCGATTTTTGACCTCACCGGCGTGGAATGGAGCGGCTTGGTCGGTTGGGCGCCAACCAACGCGTCCTTCGTCGCGAATGTCACGGCGATGCGCGTGCTGCTGGGCGAAGACGCGACCGCGGGCTGGCTGGCGGATATGATCGCAAATGGCGTGCAAGCCTATCCAAAAAACACGCCGATCGTGCAAGCTACGATTGACGGAGAAGTCGTTGGCGGCTTGGTCAACCACTACTACCTGTTCCGTTTCCTGGCTGAAGACCCGAGCATCACGGCGACGCTGCACTTCTTCCCCGCTGGCGACCTCGGCTCGCTGGTCAACATCGCGGGCGCGGCCATCTTGAAGACAACCGACCAGCCCTATGACGCCTTGGCGCTGGTCGATTACCTGCTTGGCGACGCGGCGCAAGAATACTTCGCCCAGTCCACCTACGAATATCCGCTGGCGCCGACGGTTGATCCGTCGGTCGATTTGCCAGCGCTTGCCGATATCGAGACGCCTGAAATCGATTTGTCGGACTTGGCGGATCTTCAAGGCACCTTGGACATGATTGAAAACAGCGGCGCGCTGGATTAGCGCAAAATCTTGACACAAGTCGGGGTGAGCTTGACCTTATCCCGACTTGTTGCGCAGGGAAATCAATGCATCTTAGCGACGTCATTCCTACGAGATTTAGAATAAACGGTCATCATCAGCACGTGCTGACGCGCTGGCACGTCGGCAATCGGCAGCTGGCGCAAGCCGTGAGTATGGCGGTGGTTGCGGTTGTCATGATTCCAATTGTCTACCTGGTGATCGGCGCCGTCAGCGCGGGCGGTGAAGGCGTCGACTATCTGTTTCGCGCGCGTACGCTGCGCATCGTCGGCAATAGTATCAGCCTGATGGCAGCCGCAACCCTCGCTGCTACGTTGATTGCCGTCCCCTTCGCCTGGTTGACCAGCCGCAGCGATCTGCCGTGGCGGCGAACCTGGCTGGTGCTAGGACTTGCGGCGATGGTCATCCCGTCGTATCTGACCGCGGTGACCTACACCGAAGCTTTCGGACCCAAAGGGCTGCTGCAGTCCTTGCTAGAACCACTCGGGGTCGACCGGCTGCCGGGCATCAAGGGCTTCGCTGGCGCGACGCTTACGCTGACGGTCGTGACCTTTCCCTATATCGTACTGCCGGTGCGGGCGGCGCTGCTCCATTGCGACCGCAGCCTGGAGGAAGCGGGACAAAGCCTGGGTTTGAATCGCTGGGCTGTCTTTCGGCAGGTCATCCTGCCGCAACTGCGTCCGGCGCTTTCCGCCGGCATGCTAATGACTGCTCTCTATTGCCTCAGCGATTTCGGCGCCGTTGCCGTGATGCATTTCAATGCTTTTACACGCGCGATCTTCATTCAGACCGAGTCTTATCGCATGGACAAAGCGTCGGTATTGGCGCTGCTCCTCGTCGGCATGACGCTGGTTCTGCTGCTGTTGCACTCGCGGATGCAGCTGCGCGGTCGGCATTATCGGGTCGGCACTGGCGCGTCGCGGCATCTTGAAGCGGCGCCTTTGGGGAAGTGGAAAATCCCCGCGCTTATCTTCTGCGCCTCCGTAATTTTTGTCGGCGTCGTGGTTCCATTGCTTGTGCTCTTCAAATGGCTGGCCGGGCACACGCTTACCAATCCCATTCAGGTGCCGCTGACGCTGCTCATCCAAAACACGGTTGGGGTAAGCGCTGTCGCGGCGCTTATCGTAACCATAGCCGCGTTCCCGCTGGCGCTGTTGGCGGCGCGTGGCGCAAAGGGCTTTAGTCGCTGGATGGTCAATTTCGCCTATGCCGGCAACGTCTTGCCCGGCATCGTCATCGCGCTTGCGCTGGTCATGTTCGCCACGCAAAATCTGCTGAGCATTTATCAGACCCTGCCCCTGCTTATAATGGGATACGCCATTCGCTACCTGCCCTTCAGCATCGGCGCCACCGAAAGCGCCTTCGCCCAAATCAACCCACGATTTGAAGAAGCGGCGCGCAGCCTGGGACTGTCCCCCTGGGCGACCCTGGCGCGGATTACACTGCCGCTGGCGCGAGGCGGTATCCTGGCCGGTCTGGCGTTGGTCTTTCTCAATGTGATGAAGGAACTTCCCACCACGCTCATCCTGCGTCCGATCGGCTTCCGCACTTTCGCCACGCGCATCTGGAGCGCCTACGATGAGGCTTTCCTGTCGTCGGTTGCGCTCCCCGGTCTGGCGCTGATCCTCGTCTCTGCCTTCACACTGGCGATAATCCTCCAGCGGGAAGAGACCGTCCATTAGCGCGTCGAACATGTTTGGCAGATTCTCGCGCAGCGGCGCCCTGTCGGCCGAGCATGGCGCTGTGACCTGCTGGCTCGTCCGGGTCTTTCCTGGGCAATGCCACTAGCTCGATTTCCCCTTTATGCTTTCCACTTTTGCTCTATTCTTGGTCACGAAGATCATAAGGTTGCCGCACGACCCTGATGGAATATTCGCTTCAAGCCGACCAGCTCACCAAGCTGTACAATGGACATCTGTCCGCCGTCGACGACATTACGCTGAGGGTGCGCCCGGGCGAGTTTCTGACGCTGCTCGGACCAAGCGGCGGTGGAAAGACGACGGCGCTGCGCCTGCTAGCCGGCTTCGAAACGCCGACGCGGGGCCGCATTCAGATCGGCGATCGAATCGTCGCCGACGATTCACATTTCGTCCCGCCCGAGAAACGCCGAGTCGGCATGGTCTTTCAAGACTTTGCCCTTTTTCCCCATGTTGATGTCGCCGGCAATATCGCTTTTGGACTGCGTGGATCGCAAAAGGATCAGGCGCGGCGAGTCGAACGCCTGCTCTCTCTGGTCGGCTTGAGCCAATTTGCCGAGCGCATGCCCTACGAGCTCTCAGGCGGGCAGCAGCAACGTGTTGCCCTGGCGCGCGCGCTGGCGCCAAATCCGGATATCTTGCTGCTGGACGAGCCCTTCTCGAATCTCGATACGCATTTGCGTGAACAGGTGCGTACCGACGTCCGCCGGATCTTGCTCGAGACCGATACCACTGCCATCTTCGTCACCCATGACCAGCAGGAAGCCCTGAGCCTGTCCGACGAAATCGCAATCATATTTGATGGCAAGCTCATCCAGGTGGCAACGCCGCATGTGCTTTACAATCGTCCGGTCAATACGCAGGTGGCGCGGTTCGTCGGCGATGCCAACTTCCTGCCCGCCGAAGCTCACGGGATGACCGCGGACAGCCTCATCGGCGAAGTCAAGCTCTTTCATCCCAAAACTGGACGCGTCGACCTCATGATTCGACCGGAAGCGCTCGCCGTCAATTTTGAAGGACAGGGAAAAACGGCGACCGTGCTGTGGCGGGAGTTTTATGGTCATTATCAGCGGCTGGGTCTGGCCTTGGCCGACGGAACAGAACTGATCGCCCGTGCCGGCGTCGACCGTTACTTCAAGCGCGGCGACAATGTGTCGGTGTCGCTGGCGTTGCCGGCGCTTGCCTACGACGCGGTAAGTCACCAGGTGCTGTCGTAAGCGAAAGGCTGCCCCTTCCTTTACGCATGGCCTGAATCCAAACGATTTCGTCTACCCCGCCGGCAGCCAAACGCGAAATTCGGCGCCTTTGCCCCGGCCTCGGCTCTCCACCGTAATGCGCCCGCCGTGCGCTTCCACAATCTCTCGCGCTATCGCCAGCCCGAGACCAGTCCCCCGCTGCGGACCGCGCGCCTTGTCGACTTGATAAAAGCGCTCGAACACACGCGACAATTCTGCGCGCGGGATGCCGATGCCGCTGTCGCTTATCGAAACCAAGGCGCCGGCGCCAGCCCGCTCGACAGTGATCCGCGCGGCGCCGCCAGCCGGCGTATACTTGAGCGCATTGCTGATCAGGTTCATCATGACCTGCGCCAGTCGATCACCATCGCCGATGACCGCGGGTGTCGGCGCCGTTCGCGATGTAAGCCGAATGCCCCGCCTTTCCGCGACCACCGCCAAGCTCTGCACTACACCTTCGGCGAGCTGCGCGATATCAATGCGATCGCGCGACATCGAAAGTTTGCCCGCCTCAAGACGTTCCAGATCGGTCAATTCGACCACCATGCGGTTCAGGCGCCCGGCCTCCTCGTAAATGATCCGCGCCGCTGCAGTGTTGTCCGCGGCCGCGCCATCCACAATCGCCTGCGCATATCCCTGTATCGAGGTCAGCGGCGTCTTCAAGTCATGTGACACATTGCTCAGAAAATCGCGCTGAGCGGTATTGGAGGCTTGCACTTCCGCTGTCATGCGATTGAAAGATTCGGCAAGAGACCGCGCCTCGGGTGGTCCGCTAACTGGCGCTTGCGCCGAATAATCGCCACGCGCCACTGCGATTGCCGCTTCCGCCACTCGCTGCAGCGGACGCGCGAAGTTGCGGCTGATCAGAGCCGCCAGAATTATTGCAAATGCAAAACCGGCGATGCCCGCTTGAATTAGCGGAGGCGCCAACGCGCTGCCGAACACCGCCAGCGTCTCTTGCAAGCTGACAGTAGGACGAGGCTCCGCAAGCAGCCACAAATCGTTATGTCCCGCGCGCTCAGCAAAGAATCGCTGCTGACCAAAAACAAGGCCGCCGTACAGCCATTCGCCGCCACCGGGATCGTGAAAGGCGCCGAAGAACTGCTGGCTTCCGCGCGACAAGACTTTCGCCAACTGCTGGCTGCGATAGCTATCTCTACGCAGGGCAATCGACTCGCCAGCTTCAAATTGTCGCGCGCTGTCGTGCAGAACCGTTGTACCGTCTGGCGCCAAGAGGATGTGCAGCGTCCGAACCTTGCGCGTGCCGGCGAAGACATCCAGCAAGTCGTAAACCTGTTCCTGGAGGAAACGCCGATTGGGATCGGAGGCAATATCTGTGATGACATCAATATAATTCAAGCCTTGTGTCAGGGCAGCCAGACGTTCGTAGGTGGGCTGCGGCGGCGGCGCGCGGTCGCCAATCAAGACGAAGAGCGCCAGCGCGATCACGCCCAATGTTACTAGAATCAGCACCATGTAAGACGTCAACAGGCGCAGGCGCAGGTTGAAGGCCAGTCTAGGCTTTTTCGCAAACATCAAGTCGGTAGCCAACCCCCCAAACGGTGTCTATCGTAGGCTCCATCCCACGGAGCTTGTGGCGCAAATGCGCGATATGAACATCGACTGTGCGCGTTTCACCGGCGAAATCATAACCCCAGACGACCTCAAGCAATCGCTCGCGGCTGAAGACAACTCCTTGGTTTGCCGCTAAGGTCTTCAGCAGATCAAACTCTTTCATACGCAAGTCGACGGCGCGGCCACCGACTTCAACGCGTCGGCGTTGGGCGTCAATATGAAGATCGCGGAGTTGGATCGGGGGCGGCGCTTCTTCACGCGATGGACCGCGATCGGCTCGGCGCAGGATCGCGCGAATCCGCGCCACCAACTCGCGCGGATTGAACGGTTTCGTCAGGTAGTCATCGGCGCCCAATTCCAAGCCCACGATTTTGTCGATGTCATCGTTGCGCGCCGTCAGCATTATGATCGGCACATCAGATTGCTCGCGGACGCGCCGACAGACCTCGAGACCGTCCATGCCCGGAAGCATCAGGTCCAAGACCACCAGGTTCGGCTTGTCTTTCAGAATCATCCGCTTTGCGGCGGTCCCATTTGTCGTGCTGGTGACGCGGAAGCCGTCCTGTTCCAGGTACATCCGCGCGAGTTCGACGATCCGCTGTTCGTCGTCAACGACCAAAATTGTATCGCTCCTACCGCTTGAAGTGGCAGCCATGCTCAATCGCGCCTCTCTTTCGGTGGAATTCTACCGTAAGGCGAATATCCATCGAGAAGATCCTTCAATTCCCCCAGACAGCGGAGCAGTTCATTGATGGCTTCACGCCGGCGTCGAGCGTGGTCGGCCGCCAGCTCATCCAGCGCATCCAAGTTCAGCTCATTCTCAACGAAGTCTCTAAATGGATCGCGCTCAATCATTTCCGACATTCCCGCTCTCCGCGTATTGGGCAGTCTCACTCCGCGACGAGCCACCGAAAGTATAAGTCTGCGCGCCAGCTTGCGCGTACCCGCTCGCCTGCGGCATTACCCTGCGCTCGCGCCAACAGATTACTGTTCCCGTCAATCTAAAGTATCAATTACATTCATAATATCTTTGTAAATGAGATGTAAACTCCGTGTAAACACTCGTGCTGCGCAACTTCATCGTGCGCTTATCTTGAAGATACCGCCTCGCGCATAAGAACCCATCGGATTGATACATACAGTTGTCGCCTATTCTGTTATACACTATCGGCTTGAGCCATGGACGATACGAGTATTAGACGATGCCGGTGCTGCCAATCATCCAGCCGGACAATCCGATATTGCGCCGTCCCGCCGCGCGCGTCAACGACTTTGGTCCCGAATTGCAGAATCTGATAGATGACATGCTTGACACCATGATGGATGCCTGCGGCGCGGGCTTGGCTGGACCGCAGGTCGCGCAGAGCTTGCGCATCATACTGGCGCGCTTGCCAGATGACGCGGATAGCCAGGAAAAATACGCCGAGGACGCGGGCAAACTTCACATCGTAGTCAATCCTAAAATCATCAGACGCAGTGACGAAATGGCAGCCGGCGTCGAAGGCTGCCTGTCCTTGCCGGGATTGCTTGGCGATGTCGATCGTCACCAGAGCATCGAAATCGCTGGTCAAGATCGCGAGGGCAGGCCGATGCGACTGGCGGCATCCGATTGGCTGGCGCGCGTTTTTCAGCACGAAATCGACCACCTGGATGGCATATTGTACGTTGACATCGCGACGCGAGTCTGGCGCCCGGACGGGGATGAAGAAGAAGCAACCGTCTCCGAGGCGACCCTGGGCTGATGAACGCCGTCATCCGCCTGGCAACCGCAGCCGACGCCGCTGCTATCCACGAGATTTACCTGCCAATCCTTCGTGATACCCATATCTCATTCGAACAGACCGTACCGACTCCGGGCGAAATCGCCGAGCGTATCAAAAAGACTTTGTCGCAGTATCCTTGGCTCGTCTGTGAGCTGGATGGACGACTGGCCGGTTATGCCTATGCGAGCGCCTTTCGCGCCCGCGCCGCTTACCAATGGACGGCGGAAACGACCGTGTACATCCACACCGATTTTCAGCGCCGCGGCGTGTCGCGCGCCCTGTATAGTTCGCTGCTGGCGATCTTGCGCGAACAGGGCTATTGCAGCGCCATTGGCGTCATTGCGCTGCCGAATGAAGGCAGCATTCGCGCGCATGAAGCGCTGGGGTTTCGCAAAGTCGGAGTATTCAAAAATGTTGGCTATAAGGCGGGCGCTTGGCGCGATACCGGCTGGTGGCAGCTTGAGCTGCGCCCGGCGCCGGTCCAACCACAGTGCCCGCGCCCGGTAAGCGACCTGGCAGCCCAAGACAATTTCCTCGCTCTGCTGCAAACTGGTCTGCCCAACATCAGAGCATGAACAAAGGAAACACCGATGCCCGAATCCAAACGTCCGATCACAGCCGAAGACCTCAACAGAATACATTACGTCCAAGATCCACAGATTAGTCCCGATGGCAGATTCGTCGCCTTCGTGAAAGTCACGCCGGATCCGCTGGAAAAGTCATACAAGCGCAACATCTGGCTGCTGCCGCTGCCGCATGGCGAAGCCTTTCAATTGACGCGCGGCGACAAGGATGGACAGCCGCGCTGGTCGCCGGATTCGTCTCAGCTGGCTTTTGTCTCGGGCCGAGGCGACAAACCACAGATCTTCCTGTTGCCGACCGCGGCGCCCGGTGGCGAGGCGCGCGCCTTGACCGCAATAGAAAACGGCGCGCACAGCCCCGATTGGTCGCCGGATGGTGCGCGAATCGCATTCCTCGCGCCAATGAGCGAGGACGAGCGCGCCAAAGAAGACGCAGGCGAAGAGCCACCACAGCCCAAAGACAAACTGGAAGGCAAACACCAAAAGGAACGCAAAGCCGAAGACGAGCTACAGCGCTGGGATCCACGGCCCATGTGGCGCATACCTTATCGCCAGGGCACGAGCTACGTCGATGAACGTTATGATCAAATCTATGTGATCGACACTGCCGAGTCAGTCGAAAGCAAAGCAAATCGGCTGACCGACCTCAGCGCCAGTTATTCACAGCCCCGCTGGTCACCCGATGGCGGCTCGCTTTATACCGATCGCACAGCGATCCCCGAAGGCGACGAACCCTGGCGCGAGAGGAATATCTTCCGGCTTGATGCCGCAACGGGAGACGAAGTCGCTGTAACCGACGGCGAATACAGCGCTTACGCGCCGTATCCATCGCCCGATGGCAAATGGATCGCCTATGGTCGCGGATACATCGGCATCACCGATATGCCCGAACGATTGGTCGTGATGGCAACGGATGGCGCCGAAGAGCGCGTCATTAATGATTCGCTCGATCGCGAAGTATTTGACCTGGATTGGTCGCCTGACAGTCAACTGACGCTCAGTATCGAAAGCGACGGCAATCTGCAGCCCTGGATTTACGACCCGGCATCAGACAGCTTGTCTCAGGCTCACGATGGCAGGCACGAGATTGAGCAAATCAGCGCCGGCGGCGACGGAGTCATGGCGATGACCCTGTCCACACCCGGCAATCCTCAAGAGCTGTATGTGCTTGCCGGGGGCGAATTGCGCGAGGCGACGCGTTTCAATCACGAATGGCTGGCTGAAGTCATCGTGCAGGAAGTCCAGGAATTGCGCTTCACCTCAGCGCATGGAGCGGTGCAAGGCTGGTATCTGCTGCCGGTGGATTACAAAGATGGCGAGACCTATCCCGTCGCCTTGAACATTCATGGCGGTCCACATGCCGCTTGGGGTTTCTCCACCAAGTCAATGTGGCACGAATGGCAATTTCACGCGGCGCGCGGCTACGCCGTCTTCTACTGCAATCCGCACGGCAGCGGCGGATATGGCGAAGACTTCATGCGCAAGCTGCATGCTGCCTGGGGACCTGTCGCCATGGATGACATTATGGCTGGCATTGACGCTTTTCTTTCGCTAGGCATCGCTGACGAGAAGCGCATGGCGATCACCGGCGGCTCCTACGGCGGTTATATGACCGCCTGGATCATCTCGCATACTGACCGCTTCAAGTCCGCCGTTTCTCAACGTGGCGTATACAATCTCTCCAGCTTTTACGGCACCTCTGACGTGCCCCTGCTAATTTCCAATGAGTTTGACGCCGAACCGTGGGAAAACCACGATGTTTACTGGGACAATTCGCCTTTGAAGTACGCAGCCGATATCAAAACGCCGCTGTTGATTATTCACTCGGAAAACGACTTCAGGGTGCCGATTGAGCAGGCGGAACAGCTATTCGCCTGGGTGCGCCGCGCCACTGATACGCCGACCCACATGATCCGCTACCCGCGCGACGGGCACGAGCTTTCCCGCAGTGGAGAGCCGGATCACCGTGTCAGCCGACTGACCGAAATGATCGGCTGGTTCGATCGCTACGTGAAAGAGTGAGCTACTGTCGCCTCACTAGAGGCGCTCCATTGGAAATTGCTGCGAGAATACGGCGAAATACTGACGTACTTTGGCGATGATATCGCGTCGTTCTTCATCGGGCAGCAGGCCGAAGACCGCGCGCAGCTGATCAATCAGCCCGCGTTGCACAGCGACAAATCGCGCTCTGCCTTCGGCTGTCAGGATTACATCTACCGAACGCCCGTCGACCTGGTTGCGCCGCCGCCGAACCAGTGGAGGATTCATCGCTTCCAGGCGCTTGACCAATCCAGTCATGGTTGCGCTGGTCAAATGATGATCGCGCGCAATGTCGCCTATGCGGCATTCTCCCGCGTTTTCCGACAAGGTCTTCAACACGTAGAACTGCGGCGGCGTGAGTTGGTGCGACTCGAAGTGGTTGGCCAGTCTCTTTTCGCCGTCAGTGACGATATCAAACAAGGCTGACCACAGTTCCGCTACATCACGGTCGAGGTTGTCGTCCAAGCGCAGCCGTCTCCAACAAGACTTCAATCGCCCAAGGCATCCCAAACCTCCAGTTTACCGCGCACTTCGCGGATTACTTCGTCAACGAATTCGGTTGTGCTGGCTTGCCCGCCCAGGTCGGGCGTTTTGACGCCGTTATAGACCGATTCCAAAGCCGATTCGTAGATTGCGCGGCTGGCGAGCGCCGCCTCTTTGCTATCGATATAGCGCAGCAAGGCGCCACAAGCCAATATCATCGCCATGGGATTGGCGATATTCTTGCCCTGCAGGCTCGGCGCTGTGCCATGAGGCGCTTCTGTGAGCGCTACCTTGACATTGAAGTCGTCATCAAATGTGAAAACGATGGATTCTGCGCCAGCGATCGTGCCAAACATCTTGATGACCAGGTCGCTAAGATTGTCGCCGTCGCGATTGAGCGCCGGGATCACAAGGGCTTCGCCATGGGTCTCGAGCAGGAGCGCATATGTCGCGTCAATCAGCTGCGGGTTGTAGCGGACGCGCGGGTGCAAGCCAGCCGCACGATCAAGCTCCTCCTTGAACATGCCCTCGTATATCGGGCTTACCGTGTACTTGGGTCCGCCGAAAACGGTGGCATGATGCTCTGCGGCATACCGAAAGGTGAACTCGGCCACCGCGCGGCAAGTGCGGCGCGAGATATGCCGTTTGTTGTAAGCCACTTCATCAAGACCTTCGCCCTCGCGCCATTCTTGTGCCGCGTAGGCGCCTTCCACCGCCATCCGTACCACGGCGATCGGCGCATGCACGCCCGCCAGCGGCATCACCGACGGAATTCGCCGCCCCGTGCGCAAAATCACGCTACCATGCATTAGCTCTCGCAGCAGCGCGTTGGGGCTGCCTACATCATCGGGGTCGCCCGGTGTGATAGTTGCCGCTTTGATGCCGAGACCGGTATCTAGCATGCGCGCCGCCGCCTCGCGCACGATATCGTTTTTGCTGCGACGGCGATTCTCCAACGAAAGGTCGAAGGTTTCAAAAGCCAGACCGCGCATACGAATCACGCTTGGATCAAGCACGCGAAGCGCTTCATCCAGCAGTTCCTGCCCAGTTTGATCGCCCTGTAATACGCAAATTGTGTGTTGGTCCAAAGTTCGCGCCGCCTTCCAGCCGTATCACATCGCTGTTTCCTCTATTGTATGTGAATTAGCGGAACCGCGCAGGCGCAGCCGGATTGCGCTGCGGACTGAAAAAGGGCTGAGTAATTTGTCTACATGCGGTAAGATATGTGCAATTGGCGGTGCATTTCGACTTAGACGGGAATAGTTCTTATGCGCAGATTCAGCATTCTTCTACTCTTGGCTTTCCTCTTGACCGTTCCACTTGCCAGTCAAACCCAGGACGACGGCGGCTACTCGTCGACGGTCAATTGGTTTTACAGCGCCTGCGAAGATCGCATGGTGATTGACCTGCACGGACGGATGCAGCTTGGATATGATCTGTATTTTCAAGCCTTCGATAGCTTTGGCGGATTGGGCGAACCCATCACCGCTTTGCGCCGCATCAGCGTCAATGGCGACTATTCGGTCAGCCAGGTAATCTACTGGCTCAACGGCGAGAGGCGCGGGCTGAGAACCCCAATCAGCGTCGTGATCCGAATTGGCCGCGAGAATGATCCCGAAAGTACGCTCTTCCAAGAGCCGTCCGATGATTTTCTCGGCGACTGCGAAGAGCCGGGCAGCACACTGGTCGAAGGCGTCGATGTAACTGGTCCAGCCGAGATCGTTTCCCATTCTGGTGTCTTCCTCCCCGAAGGCGGCTTCCTGAATCCGGTGTATGCCGATCCTGACCCGGGTCCGCTCGTGCAAATTGGCGCCCGCGAGCAGCCGGTCCTGGCGCCGGGCCGAACGGCCGACCCGGGCTTAATCTTCGCCGAATGTATGGATGTCGAGGGCGGGGACCCGGGGATTCTTTACGACACGGACCAAATTCGCGTATTCTGGTCCTGGTACGCCAAAACCGCGGCGCAAGTGCGTGATCATATCAACAGCGCGCAATACGGGATAACACTGAGCGGTCGGACCTTGCCAAATGTTCAGGTTAGCGAAGTCAAGCAGATTCCCGGCAGCGTCAACTGGTGGGTCTTTTACACGGTAAACCTAGGTGACAAATGGGAGCACGGTCATTACCACATCAATTTCGCCCTCACCTGGTCGACTGCCATCAGCGACGGCTACGAAGAATTCGGGCCGGGCACAGAAAATGAATTGATCGACAGCGGCTGCTCTTTTACGATTCAGCAGAATCCGTGGGGGGTAGAAGTCCTGCATGAGCAGCCGAGTATTCCGCTAAAGACTTATCCGTGATCACGGTCAGGGACAGTGAACAGTCTCTGAGTAATCGCCCGGTTTGGCAAGTTTGACCACGCTCTCCACATACGCGGCGTCGCTGCTCGGCATCAAACTATCCGACGAGCAGATAGGCAAATTCGAGCGCCTGACCGAACTCCTCCTCCGCTGGAACGAGCGGATGAACCTGACCGCCATCACCGATCCCGCGGATATAGCGATCAAACATTATCTGGACGCCTTGACAATTGCGCGGGTCATCCCGCGGTTCGACGGCTTACGGCTGATTGATGTGGGAACCGGCGGCGGTTTCCCGGGATTGCCGCTGGCGATCGTCTTCCCCGGTTTGCAGGTCACCTTGATGGATTCGACCGCAAAGAAACTGCGCTTCATAGATGATGTCGCCCAATCGCTTGGGCTGGAGAATGTATCGAGCCTGCACGCCCGCGCCGAAGATGCCGGACGGGAACGACCTCACCGCGAAGCCTATGACATAGTCGTCGCCCGCGCCGTCGCCAGAATGCCCGTCCTGGCCGAATATACCTTGCCCCTCTGCAAACCTGGCGGTCAAGTGATCGCGATGAAGGGTACATCCGCCTTTGAGGAAACAGCCGAAGCCGCAAAAGCAATTATCGCCCTTGGCGGCGAACTCTTCAGCCTGGACGAGGTGACGCTGCCAACGCTCGACAACCCGCGCTATCTTATCGTCATTGACAAGATAAAGCCGACGCCGCGCCGCTATCCGCGAAAAGCGGGCTTGCCATCACGGCAGCCAATCATTTAGATCGCGCGTGTTTCTACCAGCTCAAATGGATTGGTTCGGTAAGCGTCGTATCGCATCCGTCCATCATCGCGCAGCATTTCGAGCAGGCTGGCTCCCAGCGCGGGGTGAGTGACCAGTTCCAGAGCAGTTTCCGCATCAGCCCAGCGCACCTCCGGTGTTTCCGCGCTGGGCCGCAATTCGCCGCTGACATAGGTCGCCTGAAAACAGAAGACAACTATCGCGGTGCTCAGATTACTGCGCACATGCAGCAGCCGACCCAGCTCGACTGACAGACCGCACTCTTCCATAATTTCGCGCTGAAGACCATCGGTCAAAGTCTCGCCTAACTCAATCTGACCGCCCGGCAGCTCCCAGCCGCGGCGCTCAGTCCTGACCAGCGCAATCTCGCCGCTCTCGTTGCGAATCAGCGCGCTGGCGGCAATGATATGCCTTGGCGCATAGTCTGCCACAATCTACTCATTCTCGCCGTTTTCCGGCGCATGAAGGGCAATGCGATAAGGATACCATTCGGCGCGAAACAGCTTCTGCGCCACACCCGGATCATTCTCCGTGATCTCGCGCATATGCTCATCGTCGCGCGCCTTGAAGATGGCGATGCCAAAAGCGGAATAATCGCTTGTCAATGTGCGCCCGGCCAGAATCAGTACGCCCTCATGCATGAGTTGCTGAAGATAGTCAAAATGCTCGCCTGTGATCCGCGTTTCTTCCGCGGTCGGTCCCTCGGAGAGCATCGCGGGCCGCACCGGCTGTATCCGGTAGATGTAGGTTGGCATCGTTGGTCTCCTCGACGCGCAAACGCTGGTCGCCGCGACAAGGATACCTGAGATGGCCGCCTGGGAGCAGTCCACTTCGCCATATCGGATTTCACGCTTGTCATTTAGTAGAGGCTCTCAAGCATACGCTATAATGTCCCAGTGCCTGCACGTTTGCGAGGACAAATGTCTGAAAATCAAATCAGCGATGCTTATGCAATGAATAGCCTGGGCGAGATCTGCAACGCCATTCGCGAAGATCTCGAGCGCCGTAATTCCGCGCGCGACCAGGCAATTGCGCTCTCTCGACAGCTCATCCGCCACTGCTCGGAGACCATCCGCGCAATCCACCGGCGGGATTGGGGCGGCGCCGACGCGAAACTGGATGCCGTTACGAGCGCCGCCGCCGAACTGAAGGCGGTTGTGCGCGGATATCCTGACCTCTACCATACCGGCTACACGCAGGACGCGCTAAAAGAGGTCGCCGAAGCATTCATCACACGCGCCATAATTGGCGGGCAAGCGCTGCCCTCGGCCGATGAACTCGAAATCGAAAGCGCGACCTACCTCAAGGGTCTTGGAGAAGCGGCCACTGAATTGCGCCGTTTCATTCTGGATATCATGCGGCGCGCTGACGGACATAGCGCCGAAGCCGAGCGTCTGCTCAAGGTCATGGACGACATCTACGATCAGCTCGTCACCTTTGATTTTCCCGATGCGCTTACCCGTGGCTTGCGCCGTCAAACCGATGTCGTGCGCGGCGTGCTGGAGCGTACGCGTGGCGACCTGACCCAAAGCCTGCGCCAGCAAAAGCTGCAAGACGCGCTGCAAAGCTTTGAATCCCATCTCGACGCGGACGGCGGCAACGACAATTAGCGACTCGACGGGCGCGTTCGCTAGACGCTCAGTTTCCATTCGATCAAGGCGCCAGCCACCCAGGTCGGCTTGGGCTGATCATACAGTTCGGAGGAATCGGTATAACTAATGTCCAGGACTTCTCCAGTCATCGGGCCGCGCAGATAGCGATACACTTGACCGGTGTCGCGCGCATCGCTCTTCGCCTCAATGCAGTGCTGGTTATAGCCCCAATAATCGCCCCGCTCCAAGATTCGGATTCCCGATTCGATGACCGACTTGGCGTATGCCAGACCGGTCTCATCGTGATCGTATGTGGCTTCCGGCGCGTCTCCATATCCGATGCCGTGATGGAAGGGGTCGGCTGTCGACACGACCGCAGCGCCTTCCATCAGCCGCGCCAGCTCGTCGATGCCGGGCATATCCTGTGGTCTGCCGCCGGCCAGATTAGGATAGCGCTCGTAGACCCGCGGCGCGTCGTTCTCGAAAATGCCACGTCGATTCAGTTCCGCGCGCCAAAAGTGCCGCCAACTGATCAGCGCGTGGTCGCCTTGCCACTCCGCGCGCCCGTCTATGCCGGGACCTTGTATGCCCCAAAACTCGTATCTTGCCGGATCATCACCGCGCGCCACTGCCACGCGCGCCGCTTCCATCGCCGGCGTGAAGGCGTGGAGCACGCTGAGTACGACGACTTTATCGGCGCCACAATCAAGCGCGGCATGAACGCAAGCCGCGATTTGATACCCGCAGTCATTTACGCCCGCATGCGGAAAGACAAGTACGCCGCCCGCGCTCAGCGTATCCGCCAGATTCCATTGCCTTCCGCGCTCCAGGTGCTCAATGGCGCCGCCCTCGCCCAGCTCGGCATGTTCGCGCGCGTAAAGCTCATGTACTTTCTTCTGCAAGGCATCGCGGTCCAAATCCATAATTCGTTCACCTCAGACAACTGTCTAGTCGGTCAATTTGTAACGCAGCGGTACTTCCACAGTCAAATCGACAGATTGCGTCTTGACCTTTGCATACGCCTTCTTATAATTCCTGCTTGGCAAAAACAACCGCATAACGACGTGAACCGTAGACAGCAGGCGGGCAAAGAGCCCTTAATCGCCTGCCGAGGATCGCGCTAAAGAATCCATGCGAAACCGCATGAACTTCCTTTGTAGCGACCTCAAATAGCGGGTCGCTATTTTGATTGGATCAGCTGTTGGCATGCGCTCGCCGCCGCCGACATTGACCAGAAAGGAGCCATACTTGCCGATTTCAAGAGAACGCAAGCAAGAGCTTGTCGGCGATTATGTCAGAATCCTCGACGAATGTGACGGCTTTATCATTGTGAAGACGCAGGGATTGAGCGTGTCGCAGATTCAAGGCTTGCGCAATACCGTGCGCGAGCAAAACGGTCAGTATCTCGTGGCCAAAAATACGCTCATGCGCAAGGCGCTCGAGACCGCCAATTGGATCGTGCCCGAGGATTTGCTGGTCGGGCCCGTTGCAATCGTTTTCGGGCGCGATAACATGCCCGGCGTTTCCAAAGCCTTGCTGAAGCATATCGAAGACGAAGATTTCGCCGAGAAGATGCAGGTGACGGGCGGCGTCATGACCGGCGATCTGCTGGATGCCCAGCAGGTCGACGCCATATCCAAATTGCCAACGCTCGATGAACTGCGCGCGCAGTTGGCTGGGCTGGTGATTTCGCCGGCGCAAGGCGTAGTCAACGCGCTTCATCAAGCGACCGGAGGCCTGGTGAACGTCCTGCAAGCATATCTGGACAAGAATGAAGAAGGCGCTGAAGCCAGCGCATAATCGAAAAGAAGCTCTCAGCGAGCAATCTCTAACCGGAACGCGAAAAGCCATACGAAAGGGAAAGACAATGGCAGACCTGGAAAAGTTGGTAGAGGAACTCAGCGCTTTGACAATCCTCGAAGCGGCTGACCTAAAGAAAAAGCTGGAAGACGCTTGGGGCGTTGAAGCGGCTGCCGGCGGCGGTATGATGATGATGGCGCCAGGCGCTGGCGCTGTTGCAGAAGCAGAGCCGGAAGAAGAGAAGACCGAATTCGACTTGATTCTCAAGGAAATCGGACCCAAGAAGATCAACGTCATCAAGGCGATCCGCGGCATCACGCCGCTCGGCTTGAAAGAAGCCAAGGAACTGGTCGAATCCGCTCCGGCGACTGTGCTTGAGGAAGTCAGCAAGGATCTAGCCGACGACGGCAGAGCCAAGCTGGAAGAAGCCGGCGCTGTTGTCGAACTCAAGTAGTTTCCGCTAGGATCCGCGCGCTTCTATTCGTGTGTAGCGCAGCAATAAGTTGCATTGCTCAGAAGCAGTTGGCGAAAGGGCCTGCTGCTTCTGTTTGATCGAGCGGTCCTCGTTTTGAATGGCCTGCCTCTGCGATAAGCTTCCCATAATCTCCCAATCATGCGGCGCTCGGAGTTCATCTGCTATACTGATAGTAAGTCAAGCGTTCGAGTTGTATCGTGTGCCAAATATAACCTATAGCAAGCTCCTAGACCCCGTCAGCGACATCATCTCGCTCATGGAATCCATGATGCGCGGCGAATTCGGCGCCACAACCGGCGATCAGCGTGAAGGCTATAAGCGAATACACGCCTATTGCTGGGGCTTGCACACACTGGTTATGGATGTCATCACCTCGCTGGGCATCGAGAACGCAGCAACCCGACCAGTCGTCTTGGAACGTTTCAACGCCCTGAATGATCCGATCAAGTCTGCGCTAGGCAGTTTGGCCTCCGGCTTTGATGGCGTTTTGGCTGAAGAACAGCATGAAGTCGTAGAGCACGTTCGCGATTCCGCGCTGTCCATCGAGCGCATGATGACCAATATCTGGCATTACTCGCTATTGCAGCACGATATGCTGACATACGAAAGCGATGAGTTTGACGGCGCGGTGCTGATACAGCGCATGAAGACCGTACTCCAGAATATGTACCACAGCGAGCCTCCCGCGCGCTTTCTCGTCATCGGCGATGAAACTTATCTTACCTATGCGTTTTCCGAACTCGTCTACAATGTGCGCCAGCATAGCGGCGTCGATGATGTGACGATCAGGACACAAGATTTTGGCTATCGCGTGGACTTCGCCATTCTCGATCGTGGCAAGGGCTGCCGGCTCACCGACAAGCAGGCGGCTTTTCTGCCCTTCTGGCAGTCATCAACGGATAATCCCGGACTCGGCCTTGGCTTGTACTTGGCCAAGCAATTCATTGAGGGCAGCGGCGGCAAAATTGCGTTTGGCAGCGTGCCCAACCGCGGTACCTTGGTCAAGGTATCCCTCGAAACCGTTCCTTGATTAAGATCGTAGCAAATCGCGTATCGGCAAGCCTACCGGCGCGGTTTGCGATGCGCCGCGCCCAGATGTGATTTCGCGCGCGCGCAAATCTAGGCTATAATCCCCGGCGGACAATCTCACTTGGAGCGCGAGCATGAGCAGAGATAAGGTTTTCGTCACCCGAGAACTGCCGCCGGCAACTTTGGATCGCCTGCGTAAGCACTGCGAAGTGGAGGTTTGGCAAGAATTCCTGCCACCCGATTACGAAATCATTTGCGGCAAGGCGGGCGATCTCGCGGGGCTGCTTTCTTTGCTCACCGATCGTATCGATCCACAGTTGATGGACGCCGGTCCCAATCTCAAAGTCATTAGCAATCTGGCGGTCGGATACGACAATATCGATATCCCCGCCGCAAGTCAACGCGGTATTCCGGTCGGAAACACGCCTGGTGTCTTGAACGATACCACCGCCGATTTTGCCTTTGCCCTCATGATGGCGGTGGCGCGCCGTATCCCCGAGGGCCAGCGATACGTTCAGGACGGAAAATGGAAGACCTGGCATCCGACCGTCTTGGCCGGGCAGGACATTTTTGGCTCGACCCTGGGCATCATTGGTTCCGGCCGTATCGGAGCGGCGGTTGCGCGCCGCGCCCAAGGTTTTGACATGCGCCTGCTGGTAAACAGCCTGGAAACCGAGGAAGAGATTCGCCAACTCGGCGGGGAAAAAGTGGATCTCGATTTCTTGCTGACCGAGAGCGACTTCGTTAGCCTGCATGTTCCCCTCACCGACGAGACGCATCATCTGATCAGCGAGCGCGAGCTTGGACTGATGAAGCCGACAGCGATCTTGGTCAATACCGCGCGCGGCAGCGTACTCGATCCTGAAGCGCTCTTCGCCGCCTTGCGTGATGGAAAAATCCTCGCCGCCGGGCTTGACGTCACTGACCCTGAACCAATTCCGCTGGATGACCCGCTGCTAACCTTGGACAACTGCCTGATCGTGCCGCATATCGCCAGCGCCAGCGTGGCCACACGGACGAAAATGGCCGACATGGCGGTGGATAACGTCATCGCGGGACTTCGCGGAGAGCGGCTGCCAACCTGCGTTAACCCGGAAGTCTATGACTAGCCCAGACTGAGATTCTCCCGGAATGTGGAGACGCGACAAAAGCCACCTGCGCTGACTCGACTACAATTGGCGAACTGAGCATAATAATTCTTGGATGTTGCCAAACCAATGGAAATCTTATAGAATACGGTTATCTTTGGTTGCAGATGCGTTCTTATGCGTCCTGTCCGGCGGGCAGGGCGTTTCATCTACTGAAAGCGCGGGGTCAGATTTCGAAATAGATACGACTTTTTGCACTGGTCACCGTATAGATGGGTGATTGAAACTCGAAAGGAAGATGCCATGGCTGAACGACGCATCCAATTGACGCAGCAGGGCTATCAGAAACTGCAGCGTGAACTTAATGTTCTCACCAGTGAGGAAAACTCGAAAGTCGCCGAGATGCTGGCGGAAGCGCGGGAAGACGACCAGGGCGAAGAGGCGGTGTTCTTTGACGCGATGGTATCAAAGGAGCGCCTGGATGAACGCGTATCCCACCTGCAGAATGTGCTGGCGCGCGCCGAAATCATTGATGCGGATGAAGATCCGAACACCATCACACCGGGCAATCGCGTCACGGTTTATGACACGGCGGAAAAAGAAGAGTTCACCCTTGACCTGCTTGATCACGAAGAGATCACCCATGGCAGACGCGGCGTCTCGCTTGATTCGCCTGTAGGCAAAGCGCTGCTGGGCCAGAAAGTCGGCGCGCGCGTAAAGGTGGAAGTGCCTGACGGGCTGGTCACCTACAAGGTGCGCAGTATTGAAATGATCCCCGACGACTTTAGCTAGGGTCGAAATGCACGGCGGATGAAAGAGGGGTGCTGCTTGTCAGCCTCCCTTTTGCTTTTGCGCCCACTGCTTCCTGCTTGCCGGGCGCTGTCTTCGAGTTTTAGAATCTATGCCTTCAAGGGCAGTTCGTCCAGATAATCCAGCATTGTTCGCAATAAATATGGTGTAAGCGCGAGCGTCGCCGCCGCGATTTCAGGCTCGCTTCGCGCCCGATTTTCCGCGTCCTCCAGCAGTTGAATCAAGGCGTCTGTGACCAAGGTCATCCAGCCTATGGTTTCGATCATGACACTGCTCAATAGCTCGGGATCGCGCCGGGCGTTCAACACAAGCCAGGATGCCGCTTCCATCATCGGCATCATTGCCATCATCGATGCGGATAGACAGAGCATCATGATCTGCTGCGTCTCAGCCGGCAAATCTGAAAGCGCTGTCTCGGCTTGAACACGCTGCGCCAGGCGCGCCATGATGGTGGCGGCAAGACGGGCCGGCGCGCGCTGCTGTGGCGCCCGCTTTAGCAAGCTGTCCACCTGTTGCAGCTGGTCGTATTCGCGCGCGGCCGCCTGATCGCTTCCGAGAATCTCAACCAGTTTTCGCGCCGTCTCCTCCGTGAGCTGTCCATCGATCGCGTCTTGCATCATCTCCTGCTGCCGGCTTCGCTCATCGGACATCTCAACTTCCTTTCGGTAGGGGATCTGCCAGGCGGTCGGCGCCCGCGATGTCAATGTCATCCGCCTGTACCATTAACTCTGCCAGCTTCTTACGCGCGCGATGGAGCCGGCTCTTGATAGCGCTTTCCGTCGTATCCATGAGTTCGGCAATCTCCGCGTACGAATACTGATACCAATATCGATAAATCACAGCGAGCCGATAATGTTCGTCCAAGTGCAGCAGAAGACCCTGAATGTAGCCGCTTAGCTCGCCCGTAACAGCCGCTTGCTCCGGTGTGGGATCCTTGCTGCGTAGCGCCAACGCGGCGGCGGTTGGCTCGTCATCAAGGGAAACCAAGTGCATCCGGCGCTTTCGCAGACGGTCGATTGAATGATTGGAGGCGATGGACAATATCCAGGTTTTGAATGGGCGTGTCGTGTCGTAACGGCGCAGGTTCTTATACACGCGCAGAAAAGTCTCTTGTGTCGCATCTTCGGCCTCGCCACTTTCACCCAGCATGCGAAAGCACAAGTTGTACACAGGATCCTGAAAGAGATAAACCAGTTCCGCAAAGGCGTTCTGGTCGCCGGACTTTGCCAGCTTTACCCACTCGAGTATGACGGGATCAATTTCCGGCACACGCTATCCCCGATTGGTCGCTGCAGAAGCACACTCACGCTGACACCGCCGCGCGAATCCGCGCACGGTCGGCCGATGCTCACGACACATTATGCCGGAGGACCACCAAGAGAGTAAGCAAGAAATCCGTAAGACCTCAAGCGCGTCAGGCATTGATAAGCAGAACGGCAGTCGCGATGTTGGTAGCCAGCGGCACGTTATGCGCGTTGCAGATCCGAAGAAGCCCTTGGATATCCGGATCATGCGGATGTTTGCCGAGCGGGTCCAGGAAGAAGAAAACGGCATCTACACGCTTTTCCGCCACCAGGCTGGCAATTTGGGCATCCCCGCCGTAGGGTCCCGAAAGGACGCAACGTACATCCAGGCCGGTCTTGTCCTTAATCAATGTACCGGTCGTCGCCGTTGCCACCAGATCAAACTCGCGCAGCCGTTCTTTGTGATCCATCACAAAAGCGACCATGTCGGCTTTTTTGCCGTCATGCGAGATGAGCGCTAGTGTCTTACGGCTGGGTCGTATCGCCATGCTGAAAGGTTTCCATCCAGCGAGTCATTGGTCTTTCCAAACTAGGATAGATTCCGCGGGCGACGCACCAGTTGGGCCGGTATTGAAAGCGGCATGTGATAGCGGGTGAATCCGAAGAGGCTCTTGAACCGCTGATTCATCGTGTAAGCCTCTTCATAATAGCCTTCCAGCTGCGCCATCAGCGCCGACCATGGACGCTGCTCCGCCATCTGGCGCGCTTTTTGGCTCATCGTCCTTCTCGACATTGGATCGTCGCGAAGGCGACGAATCTCCGCGGCGAAGGCGCCGGCGGTCGGCTCCACTGCGATTCCGCTCGCGCCGTCCGCAATCACATCGGGCGCGCCGCCTGCGTTCACCACGATCGTTGGCAAACCCGACGCCATCGCCTCCTGTATCACCTGGCCGAAGGTCTCGTATTCGCCGGGGAAAACAAATATATCAGCGCTGGCATAGGCTTGCGCCAGCTCATCTCCGATCAGATATCCTGTGAAGTAGACATCCGTATCCGCGAATGCCGCCTCAAGTTCTTCACGCAGGGCGCCATCGCCGATTATTGTCAGCGCCACGCCCGGCGTCTGCGCTACCTCCCGCAGCAATTCGATCCGCTTTTCTTGCGCAAGCCGCCCAACGAAGATGCAAAGCAGGGAATCCGGATCGCGCCCATTCAGCAGCCGCTGGCGCATTTGCGGCCGCGCATGCCGTGGATTGAATCGCTCCGTATTCACGCCCCGCCCCCAGTGACGCACGCGGCGATACCCCACCGCGCGCAACTGCCGAATGATGGTGCGCGTCGGCGCAAGCGTCAAATGGCAGCCGTTGTGGATATAGCGCAGCCAACGATTGACCGGTCCCGAAAGCAGCGGAAAGCCATAGTGTTCGGTGTAACCGGGCAAATCCGTCTGATAGTTCGCGATTACCGGCAGATTCAGATGACGGCCCACCGCCATGCCGTTGACCGCCATCGCCGCCGGACTAAAGAGGTGAATCAGATCCGGATTGAAGTCTTCAATGTGGCGCGCAACCAGCGGATTCGGCAGCGCCATTCGCGTCTCCGGCGCTTGCGGCACGCTGATGGAAGGCAGCGGGATGACCTGCGTATTACCTACCTGATCGACGGCGATATCGGGCGCGAAGACCAGTACCTCGCGACCGGTCTCCTGAAGATAGCGAACCGTTAAGAATGCCGTCTTGACGACACCGTCCACTTTCGGCAGGAAAGACTCGGTTAAGACCGCTACCCGTTTTACCTTGGCAAAGGGAATCACGGAATGCGACTCGTCCACCAGGCGGGGGCTGCCGAAAAAGGCGTCAAGCTCTCTATCGTGTTGAGCATGTAGGTTTTCTATCAGGCGTTGCGATTGCATGTCCACCTTTTCTGGCGAAGCGATTTCGTGATTTCAGTGTAGCACATCAAGGCAATCACAATGACTTTTTGTATCGCCATAGATAACACCAAAAGCAGCATTGAGATTTGCCGAAGACGCGACTTTCCGCGCGGTCAAAGCATTGCCAACGCAAAATGGATAGTCGCCTATTCCTGTATGCCGTAGAGTTCACGATAGACATTGTAGTTGCGATAGATGAACTGTATGTAGTGGCGTGTTGAATCAATGGTTATCGTCGTCATAAACAGATCGGGATCACCGCTGGACAAGGCGTTCCAGTCGTATGCCCGGCCCGGTCCCGCATTATACGCCGCGAGGGCAACGACCGCGTTCCTTTCGAAGCGCTGCAACTGCTCATCAATGTAAAAGGCGCCGAAGGCGACGCCGGCGTAAGGGCGGAACAAGTCCGTATGCTGGTAATCCTGCCATCCCAGTTGATCAGCGATATACTGCGCGGTCGAAGGAATTACTTGCATCAGTCCCTTTTCGCCTGCGCCCGCTCTTGCAAAGGTGTTGAAAAGGCTCTCCTGCCGAATCAGCGACAGCATCAGCAAAGGATCAATCTCGCGTTCGTCCGCTGCTGGTTGAATCACGTCAATATAATAGGCGGGAAAACGCATACGGGCGACGAAACGCGGTACTTGCAACGTGCCTTGCCGCGAGGCGATGATCACATCGGCTGCGGCGATGATGCTCTCCCGATAAACGCCCAGCCCCCGCAAATGTACCGCCAGGCGGTAACTGCTCAATACATCGCCTTGATCGCGCGCCTCGTTGACCAAGTCCTCGAATTCGATGAAGGCTTCGTCAAAGGCGCTCACCGCCAGCAACTCGCGGCCGCGAATCATGCGCGGATCACTATCCAGCGCTTCGGACAGCCGCCACAGCGCGCCAGAATCCTCAAAGCCAAACGCGCTCCGCAGCCATACCTCGGCAGCGGCAATATCGGCTGCTTCATCGAAATCGAAACGCAAAGCCGCGGGCGGTTGAAAAGGCTGACGGCCGATGCGGAAATCGCCGGCGCGCGCGGCAAAATAACTGTCTGGCGCCGCGGCGACTGCCAGCTTGAAAGCCTCATTCGCGGCTGCGCTATCCCCACGAGCTAGGGCGATTCTACCGATCCACAGGTAGGCGGCCGCTCGTTCGTCTCCCAGCGTTAAGGCGGCTAGCCGTCCGTACAAACTTTCAGCAACTGACCACTTTTCATCACGCACTGCCGCAGACGCGGCGATGAATAAGCCATTTGCGGTCAACTCATGGTCAGGGTAGGTATCCGCCAGACGCGTAAACTCCTGGCGCGACAAAGCCGCATCGCCGTTGGTGCCGTACAGATATCCCGCGCGCCAAAGCGCTTCGCCGGCCGCGCTCTCCAACTCTTCATAGTCCGCGGCGATCGATAGATAAGCGCTGATCGCAGCGGGGATGTCGCCGCTGAGAAAGCGCGTCCGCCCCCGTTCCAGCAGCGCTTCGCCAAAGAGCGGATCCTGCGGATAGCGGTCGATTAGCGTCTGAAACGCGACCGAGGCCGCGTCGAAATTGCCGATCCGCCGATAAGCGCGGCCAAGCAGCAGGAAGAGCTGGGCCGGGATCGGCGTCGATTCCTGCGTAATTTTGTACTGATTGAATGCTTCGATAGCCGCCTGATAGTCGCCGGCGACAAACGCAGCTTGTCCGCGGCGAAATCCATCCATTTCTTCCCCGTGTCGGCTCAGCTGATCCTGCGCGCTCCAGGCCGCCGTTGTGCCCGGGTAATTCTCGACGACCGCGCGCATGCGCGCCAGCCCGGTCTCTGCATTGATGCTGTTGAGCGCGACTCGTGCGGCGGAAAACGATATATCGGCTCGATAGGGGATATTGCGCGCCACCGTCAAGATGGCGTCATATTGCGCAACCGCCTCGCTGTGGCGCTCAAGGTTTATGAATATCTGCGCCAGCTTCTCGCGCAGTATCAGCAATGGCACCTTCGACCGCTTGGCTTTGACTGCGAGCTCATAACTCTCCAGCGCCGCGTCCGTCTGCCCCAGCGCGATCCGCGCATCGGCGATCCGCTCGTGGACATAGCTGTCAATCAAACCGGGGCGAAGCGCCAGATACTGCTGAAGATCGACGATCGCCTCGTTCCATTGTGACAGCCCCAATCTGGCATCGGCGCGCAAGAAATAAGCCTGCGCCACCTTCGCGTCAGTCGGGAACTCGCTCGTAAACAGGCTGAGGGCAGATAGCGCCTGCTCAAAATAGCCAGCGCGCAGGGCGACTTGCCCATATCGGAATCCCGCTTCGGCACGATACCGTGGCGCAATAGACTCGCCATAGTTCAGCACTCCGCGATAAATGCCGGCGGCCTCTTCCAGGTAGCCGTTGCGCGTCAAGCGCTTACCCTGCTGAAGAAGCTGCGTCGGATCTATCGTCGCCGTCGGTGGAGGAGTGGGCGAGATCTCGGTCGGTCTCGATGTCGGCGCCTCCTGAATCATGGCCGGCGCCGGCGTCGCCGTCACGTATATGATGTTGTCGTCATCCGGCGTCGGCAGCGGCGACTCATAGCTGCGAACGTTGCAGGCGCTCGCGAAGAGACATAGCGTCAGAAACAATAGACAAGTACGATGCATGAATGATGGTCCGCCGGGATGAGCTTTATCCGTCATGATACATACGTGATGCGGAATTGGCATTCTCAGCCGCCGGCGGGGTCAGTTCTCCGGCTAGCCATGGCATGCCATAACCAACGATCAAGTGTCCCGCTTCCGCCAGCGCCTTCCCCAGCGATTCAGTGTCCACGAATGTCCACCAGTGATCGGCGGCGGGCAAGATGGCTACTGAGAAATCTTCGACGACCAATTGACTCAGCCCGCGCGTAACATATCCCGCCTCACCGCGCGCTTGTCCGTGACGATCACGCGATCGTGTGAGCTGTACCTTAAAGCGTGAAGGCGCGCCAACTGACCACATCGAATCGCTGCTTACCAGCACTTGAAAATCAATCAAGCCGAAGAAGCCATCGGAAAAGGCTTTCGCAAAGCGATACTTTCCGCCAGCCCACTGTATAGGCGCCGTTTCAAATTCGTATCCGGCGGCGCCAAAAGCCTGACCCGCAACCGTCCGCAGCAAGGTCTGAAAATAGTCTTGACTGGCTTGGCGCTCCTGCGCCATCAGCAGTGCTCCAGGATGCTTACCACTGGGCTAGCAAAGCCTCAGTTTCAGTAGCTGTCTTCACCGGCAGCCGACAGGCAAAGTTGCGGCAGACGTAGACCGTTGTCATTCCGTCAATTCGCTTGCGCGCGTTCAGCAAAGGAATAGATTCATGCTCGTAAACATCATCGCGCGCGTGGGCGACAACGACATTGGGTCTATATGGCTGCCGCAGCGAGTCGACAATATCCGCCATCAAGGCGTCGTCCGGGTCTCCGATTATCGCCACTTCGGCGATGCCCTGAATCCGCATATCGGCGGCATTCAGTGACTCGGCAAAAGCCTGCGGATACTGGCGCATCGCGTCCGACAGCTTCCTCAGAACTTCCTGCGCCGCCTCATAATATCGGTCCTCACCGGTGTATGCGGCTAGGCGCAAAAGCTGCTTCGCCATCATGGCGTTGCCGGAGGGCGTGACGTTGTCCTGCATGTTGCGCGGACGCACGATCAAGTCTTCATGATCATCGCTGGTATCATAGAAGCCGCCATCGTCCGAGCGAAAGCGCGAAAGCGCCACGTCCGCCAACTGCCGCGCCCTGGCGAACCAGGCATCGTCAAATGTCGACATATACAATTCGAGCAGCGCGTCGATCATATTGGCGTAATCTTCCAGATAAGCGTTGAGCTTGCTGCGCCCTTCCTTGTGCGTTCGATGAAGACGACCGCTATTGTCAAGCATTTGATCGAGAAGGAATCGTCCGCACAGCTGCGCCGCCGCCAAATAATCGTCACGCTTCAGCACGCGCGCAGCCTCGGCCAAGCTCGCCAACATCATGCCGTTCCAAGACGTTAGAATCTTGTCGTCCAAGCCAGGCGGCACCCGCTCGGCGCGAACCTTGTACAATTGACGCTTGATCAGCCCAATAGCGCTAATCAGTTCATCGTCGGTCAGGCCGAGGACTTCGGCGGTCTCGCCCAGTGGACGCGGCAGATGCAAGATATTGGAGCCCTCGAAGTTGCCTTGCGGCGTCATGCCAAAGGCTTCGATAGCGATTTCCAGCGCGCGCGGCAATTGGTCGCCGATCGGAATAAGCGCTTCCGCCACCTCGTCTATCGTCCAAACGAAGAATTTTCCCTCTTCGCCGTCGCTGTCGGCATCGGTCGCGCTATAGAATCCGCCCTTAGGCGAAGTCATCTCAAGCAAGATATAGTCATAAATGTCTTCGGCAACAGACTTGAAAGCGCTGTCTTTCGTGATCTGCCAGGCATGCAGATAAAGCCGGCTCAATTGCGCATTGTCGTATAGCATCTTCTCAAAGTGCGGTACCAGCCAATGGGCATCGACGCTGTAACGGGCGAATCCGCCGCCGATCTGATCGTAAATTCCTCCGCTCGCCATCCGACGCAACGTAAAAGTCACGAGGTTGAGCGCTTCCTCGTCGTTCGTCCGCGAATGATGCCGCAGAAGGAATTCCAGGCTAATTGGATTGGGAAATTTGGGCTGCGTTCCGAAGCCGCCGTTCTCCCGGTCCATACCCGCTGTCAGCGATTTCGCCGCTTCATCCAGCATGTCTGCGGTCAGCCCGCTGTCGTCATCACGGCCGATCGCCAGCACATCACGCTTCAGCGCCTCATGTAGATTATCGGCTTGCTGTTCCAGATTATCCCGTTGATTGCGGTATGCATCATGCACGGCGCCCATCAATTGTGTGAAGGACGGCATGCCAAGGCGCCTCTCCTTAGGATAGTAAGTACCGCCATAAAACGGTCGACCATCCGGCAGCAGGAAGACGGTCATGGGCCAGCCGCCCTGCCCGGCGATCGCTTGCACTGCTCCCATATAGATATCATCAACATCGGGCCGCTCTTCCCGATCGACTTTAACGTTGACGAATAGCGCGTTCATTATTTCGGCAGTGGCGTTATCTTCAAAGCTCTCGTGCGCCATCACGTGGCACCAGTGGCAAGCGCTGTAACCGACGCTTAGCAGCACCGGTTTGTCCTGCTCCCGCGCGATGCGAAATGCCTCCTCGCCCCAGGGATGCCAGTCGACCGGATTGTCCGCGTGCTGCAACAGATATGGGCTGGTTTCGTCTCTCAATCGATTCATTCTCGACCTCGACCGAATTCTGGCAAATGCAAACCGCAAGTACAAAACACGATATTCAAACCGGCAGCGAACCTGTCGCCAGACAGGGGGGCCGCCCCAACGCTCCCCTGAAGCATAACGGAGATTCGCCCTAAGTGAAATTGTGATTCGCGTTGCGATCACAAGATAAGCGCCGTATGCGCCTTCCCATTCTCGCCTTCAGGCGATGCTGCGACCAACTGGCGAAAACCACCGTATATCGTGTTATCATAGGGCGAAGCGAGTTGCCAATCGAGGTATCGGCGCCGGTTCTAAGACAATACTTGCGTAATCCAGCCGGCTGATACGGTATAATCAGGGTATACAATCCGTTTTTCGAGGGTACTATCACGCCATGCAGTTTTGGGAAAACAACGACAACGACGAAAGTCGTGATGGCGGGGACAGCCCGCGCCCGCCACAGCCGCCTAATTGGCGCAAGTGGGTTTCGCCGGGTCTGCTCGTTCTGGTGATGCTGCTTGCGCTGATTTCGTCGCCGGGGATTCTTGGCGGATTCTCCTCCACACCAGAAATCGCCTACTCCGATGTCTACGAACAATTGACGATGAATAACGTCAGCCTGTTGCACTTTCAGGACAATGTTGCCATAAGCGGTACGTTCAAGAGTGGCATCATCGTGCCAACGACGTCGGGTCGCATGCAGAATGTGTCGCGCTTTTCGGCGGAGCTTCCGCCGTATGCTGGCGCCGAGCTATTGCGCATAGCCCAGGAACGCGGCGTTGAGACTGTCGACGCCAGTTGGACGCAGCCATCCATCTGGCCCCTCATTTTGAACTTTTTGCCGCTTGTCCTCATCATCGGTTTCTTCGTCTGGATGGGGCGCCGCGCGCAAGGGCAGATGAACGGCATATTCTCCTTCGGCCAGTCGCAAGCGCGCGAAAAAACGCCGGAGATGCCTTCCCTGAAGTTCGATGATGTCGCCGGGCAAGATGCCGCCAAGATGGAGCTCGAGGAAGTCGTTGATTTCCTCAAGCAGCCGGAGAAATACGTCAAGGTCGGCGCTAAGGTGCCGCGCGGCGTCCTGCTGATCGGACCGCCCGGCACGGGCAAGACCTTGATGGCTCGCGCAGTCGCCGGCGAAGCAAACGTAGCGTTTTTCAGCATCGCCGCCTCCGAATTTGTTGAGATGTTCGTTGGTGTTGGCGCCTCGCGCGTTCGGGACCTGTTCAAGCGCGCCAAGGAAAACGCCCCCGCCATTATCTTTGTCGACGAGATTGACGCGGTCGGCCGCCGCCGCGGAACCGGATTAGGCGGCGGGCACGATGAGCGGGAACAGACGCTGAATCAACTGCTCTCGGAGATGGATGGTTTCGACAACGATACCAATATCGTGATGATCGCCGCCACTAACCGGCCTGATGTGCTCGATCCCGCCCTGCTGCGCCCGGGCCGTTTTGACCGGCAAATCACCGTAGACCTGCCCGATGTCAAGGGCCGTCACGATATACTAAAGATTCACACCAAGAATAAGCCGCTCGGCAATAATGTAGAATTGGAATCGCTGGCGCGCGCCACGATTGGCTTCTCCGGCGCCGACATCGCCAACCTCGCCAACGAAGCCGCTATGCACGCCGCGCGCTTCGACCGACGGTTGATCACCATGTCGGACTTTACAACCGCCTATGAGCGGATCCGCCTCGGTACCAAACGGCCGCCGCTTTCCAACGAAAAGGACCGCCGCATCACCGCTTATCATGAAGCCGGTCACGCAGTTGTGTCCTTTCTGATTCCCGAAGCGATGGCGCTGCTGAAAACAACCATCATTCCGCGCGGGCGCGCTTTAGGCGTCGCCTTTTACATGCCCAAGGACGATTCGCTGCACCAATCGCGCAAGCAGCTGGAAGCCTTCGTTCGCGTGGGCTTGGCCGGGCGCATCGCCGAAGAGATCGTCTTTGACGATGTGACCACCGGCGCCGCCAATGACATTCAGCAAGTTACGCAGATCGCCCGCCGCATGGTAAAGATGTTCGGCATGAGCGATTCCGTGGGCATGGTCAACTATGGCGACGATTCGGAGCAGCCCTTCCTGGGCTATGCGATCGCCAGTGGACGCGACTACAGCGACGACACCGCTTCTAAACTCGATGCCGAAATCAAGCGCATCATTGACGTCGCCTATCAAGAGACGAGAGAGCTGCTGGAAGACCACCGCGACGAGTTGGACGCGCTGGCAGCGGCGCTGCTCGAAAAGGAAACTGTGGAGCGCGAAGAAATACTGCGCATCTTGGACTTGGAAGACGACGCGGAAGATATCGTTCCGGCTTCGGTCGCCAAGCACCTGCGCGAGCCGCAATCTGCGGAACAAAACGGCTCTGACTCTGATGAAAAGGAGGCGGCTGAGGTAGAGGGCGAACCAGGCTAGAGATATTCAAGCGCGAGGCGCGGAATAGCAAACATAAAAGGGCGAGACAAATGGTTCTCGCCCTTTTCTATATCGACTGCCGCTAGCTGTTATTGCGCTGCTTCCAATTCGACTTCTCGGATGAGCTCATCTTGAATATGACTGGGCACACGATCGTAGCGATTGAAGTCCATTGTATAGATGCCGCGTCCGCCGGTCATTGAGCGCAGGTCGTTGCCGTAGCGCAGCATCTCCGCTAATGGCACCTCGGCCGTGACAACACTCTTAATGCCTATCGTATCCATGCCCTGAACCCGACCGCGACGCGTGTTTAGATCACCCATAATATCGCCCATCATCGACTCGGGCACAGTGATATTGACGTCCATTATCGGTTCGAGCAGAACTGGCTTGGCTTTGCGGAATGCTTCACGAAACGCCTCGCGTCCCGCTATCTGGAAGGCGATGTCTTTCGAATCTACCGGATGCTCTTTCCCGTCAAAGACATTGACCTTGACCCGTTCGACCGGGTAACCGGCAATGACGCCATCCGGCAGCACCGCCCGTATGCCCTTTTCGGTCGATGCGACAAATTGCTGTGATATCGCGCCGCCAAACACCGATGATTCAAACTCGAAGCCCTCAGGCGCAGGCTCGACCTTAAGGTCAACCCGACCATATTGACCGGCGCCGCCCGTCTGTTTCTTGTGCGTATAGCTGGATTCAGCATCACTGGTGATCGTTTCGCGATACGGAACCTTCGGCATGTCCGTGTCAATGCCGACGCCGAGCGACTCGGCGCGCTTCAGTGTGACGTCAAGGTGAATCTGGCCCATGCCTTCCAGAACCGTCTGCCGCGTATCGCGATCCTGGCGCCAGCGCAAGGTTGGATCAGCATCACAGAGGTTTCCAAGCGTGGGTCCCATTTTTGCGCTGTCGGCTTGTGTCCGCGGCGTCACCGCCAGCATGTACAGCGGCGCCGGGAATTCGGGCGCGATTACCCGGACATTTGAGTTGTCATCGACGAAAGTATCGCCCGTCTTGGTGTCGGTCAGTTTCGCCACCACCCCGATATCGCCCGCATGCAATGTCTTGACCGGGAGCTGCTCCTTGCCGCGCATGACAAAAAGCGAATTGAAGCGCTCGACCTCGCCGCTGTTCGCATTTGTATAACGCCCGTCGCTGGAAATCGCGCCGGAAAAGATGCGGAAGTAATTGAGCGTGCCGACGAATCGGTCGTTCAAAGTCTTGAAGACGTAAGCCACCAGCGGATCGCCATCGGCATGGGGCGCCTGCAAAACATCAGCATCCTCGCCGCGCGCGATGTTCACGCGCCGCTCCCTCGGCGGCGTCGTATAGGCGACCAGCGCCTCCATCAAGGGAATCGTGCCGATATTTTCGGTAGCCGACACAGTGAAGACGGGTACAGTCTTCAACTCAGGCGAGCGCGACGCTTTGCGCATACCATCTCGGATCTCGTCAAAGGAGAGGGTCTCTTCCTCAAAGTATTTCTCCAAAAGCTCGTCGTCCGCTTCAGCCGCCGCCTCCATCAATTCCATATTCGCTTCTTCCAGTGAATCGGCGTATTCGGCGGGAAGATCGGAGCGTTCGGCGCCATCGCCCAAATACGCTTTCTGGGTCAGCGCATTGGCCACCCCCTTGAAACCCGCCTGCTGTCCTATGGGCAGCATAACGGGAATAAACTTGTAGTCGTCAAATTGACCGCGCATCTGATCGAGTACGTTTTCATAATCGGCGTTTTCGCGATCCATCTTGTTGATGACGGCGATGATGGGCTGTTCGCAGATCCGCGCATACTCCCATGCCAGTTCCGTACCCACCTCTACGCCAGCCACCGCGTCGACAACCACAATCACTGCGTCGGCGGCCAGGATCGCATTCTTGAGCTCACCTTGAAAATCGGTGAATCCGGGCGTGTCCAGCACATTAATCTTGACATCGTTGAATTCAATCGCCGCCAAAGATGTGGAAAGCGAAAGGCCACGCTCCTTCTCTTCATCGTCCCAGTCCGAAACCATATTCGATTCGGAGATATGCCCCATCCGCGTCGTGGCGCCGGTGCTGTACAAGAACGCTTCGACCAGCGATGTCTTGCCACAACTTTGATGCCCTACTAGAGCGACATTTCTGATGTCTTCTGTCCGATATTCATTCATATGAGGGATTTCCTCCCGAGGGGCATTTTACGCCCGCTGATTTCCTGACCGAAAATGACCCATGCCGAGCCGTAATGATCATGGATTGTATAGGCGCGAATGAACTATGTCAAAGACACAAATTTACCGCGATTCCACTTCGGGGATAAGTAAGCGGAGCGAAAGATATCCTGAGCCCGGCGCCAACGGATTGGCTCAGCAACAAAGCGAAACTGACGCTGTGACCGACCTTGCAACAAGAACATTGCCGCGACACGGTCCAATGCGCATGATAAACTGTTTGGAGAGTCTCTAAATCAGAATTCCTGCTAAAGAGACAGCCATCGTGAGTTGGTCAGTATAGCGAGCGCAGCGTGGGCAAAAGAATCCTTGATAACATTTTAGTAAGCGTAGGCGCTGTTGTTGTCACCTTGGCGCTAATTGAATCCGCGCTTTTCATAATGGCCAAGTCTGAGGCTTTAAATCCATTTGCGGCAATGGGATTTAGTCTGGAAATCGAATCGATTCGGGTAAACGAACTTCGAACTAGACTTGAAACCTATCTGGCCAATGCCGATTCGGCAAAGTACATCAGCGACGCTAACACGGGCTGGACATTTCAACCCAATGCGATTCTCTTCGACGGAAGATTGACAACAAACAGCATAGGAATGAGATCTGCGCGTGAATTCTCGGAGACACCGGCTGCGGACACGATTCGCATTGCCGCATTTGGCGACTCTTTTACCGCCGGCACCGATGTGGACGACAATGAGGTGTGGACGCAAGTGCTGGAGACAGCGCTTTTTGAACGTCGCATTAGAGCAGAGGTTCTCAATTTTGGAGTCGGCGGATACGGCATGGATCAAGCCTATCTCCGCTGGCAGAACATCGGCAAAGGATTGTCAGCCGATATCATCATCTTTGGATTCCAGCCGGAAAACCTGCAAAGAAACGTGAGTGTATTCCGTCCGATTTATGCTCGAAATACCGGGATTCCATTGTCGAAACCTAGGTACACCCTGCAAGGCGACGAACTGGAATTGATAAACTATCCCGCCCTGCCGCCATCCATGCTTATGGAGGTGTACGAGGATTTCGACAGCCATCCGCTTTCTGCATACGAGTTCTATTATTCCGGCGCCAGTCCAATCCCGGATTGGTGGCCCCTACCGAGACTAGCGAACTTGATTAATCAAGCCATTGCCAAACCGACAGAGCCAGCCGACGATCTTGGTCCCGATAGTGAGCGCGGTCAGCTTGGCAAAGCCATTGCTGACGCCTTTGCCGAAGACGTCGCCAAATCGGGCGCCAGCTTTTTTGTCGCGCACCTGCCAGTTCAACACGAACTCGCATCCTATTACAACGGCGGGCGACCGCCGTACACGTTCTTGCTCAACTACTTTGAGGCTACGTACTTTTATCTGCCCGTTGAAGACCTGCTCGGTCCCCAATACGTGGAACCCCGCTATTGGGGCGGCACCGGTCACTATGGACCAGAGATAAATCAAATAATTGGCGAGGCCTTGGCAGTCAGCATTGTGACTTGCATTGATGACGGCGCCTGCCCTCTGCCACGATTCGACGAATCCGAATCGGCATTCCAGGTAAGCCCCACTGATGGAGGCTGAAGATCGCGTTTATCGTTCTGCATCGCCCAACGGTCCGCCCTGTGCAGATCATACGTTCCCGAGCCAACGCGGAGGTATTCAAGAGCCGGTTCTCGCTCAATTTCTCGGCGACCAGGGATCTCGCGTAAACGTTTTATGATTCGATAATGCAGCTGCGGACTGATTATTCACCCTTAGCTAGATCGCGGCGGGAAAACCTCTTGCGCCGAAACATATTCGCAAATGCTCTAATCTTCCTGATGGCTGCAACGCTGAGCCTGCTGCTGTTGGAGTTCGTCGTACGCATGGCTGGCAGCACGGACCCATACGGACGTTTCACCTTTCTGCGCTTTACATTGGAGCCACTAGAACTGCGGGTCGACCTGCTGCGAGGAGAAGTCGATGGTTATCTGGCCAACGAGGAGATCGCCGTCGTGGTTTATGATGGCGCCCTCGGCTGGACCTATCGCCCCAATTCCATCCGGCAAGCCGGTACATTCACGATCAACAGCGCCGGTTTTCGCTCGCGGCGAGACTTCAGCAAGAATCCGTCCGCCGATACGCTGCGCATAGCCCTCTTTGGCGATTCGTTCACCGCGGGCGATGACGTTAGCGATGAAGAAGTTTGGGGCTATCTTCTGGAGCGCAAGCTGAAAGAAGCCGGCATTCGAGCGGAAGTCCTCAACTTTGGCGTCGGCGCATACGGAATGGATCAGGCATATCTACGATGGCGCGAGCATGGGAAGCGATTCGAACCCGATATCGTCATCTTTGGTTTGCAGCCGGAGAATCTGAAGCGAAACGTGAATGTATTCAGGCAGCTGCTGCATCCGAGCGGTCCGGCATTCTCAAAGCCCAGATTCGCCTTGATTGACGATGAGCTCCAGCTGCTGAACTCACCCGCGATTCCGCCGGAGCAGTTGCTCGACGTCTTCGAGAACTTTAGCAATCACCCGCTGGCGCCTTATGAATTTCATTACTCAGGTCGGACTCAGGCGGCGCGTTGGTGGTCTGCCAGCCGGCTTTTGAGCATTGCCTTTCAAGCGCTGCGCAATGCCAACGAAGAACCTGAAATATATGCGCCGGGAAGTGAAGGCGGGGAATTGGGCAAAGCAATTGTCGACGTGTTTGCCGACGACGCGCGCGACGCCGGCTCCGTATTCGTCGTCCTGCATCTTCCTCTGCATTATCACCTTGCTAGCTATTTCAGCAGTTCGCCGCCACGCCGTCCACCTTATGATTTCCTGCTCGAGCATGCGCGCGAATCGTATCACTACATCGCTTTTGAGGAGCATCTTGAGCCCAGCCACAGGGATGACATTCACTGGAGCCCGACCAAACATTATGGTCCGTCCTTGCATGAGCTCCTGGCATCAGTCGTCGCTGACGATCTCGTCGCCTGCATTGTAAACGGCGCATGCGACCTTACGCGATTCGATGATCTCTCCTCAATCATGGATATGAAACCAGCATCTGAGAAGTAACGACTGCGCTTGATTGACGCGCTACTTTGCATAGTTCTGTCTCAACCGTCGTGATACAATCGAATCGCGCATCTCAAGCAACAGGAGCCACTTTCACGCATGACAAACAAGGACTTCCTCTTTCGCGGCAGTGTCGAAGAATTGGACCCGGACGTCGCCGAATTGATCCGCCATGAAACGGCTCGCCAGCAAGAAAAGCTGATACTGATACCGTCGGAAAGCACCGTTCCATTTGCCGTACGCAACGCGATCAGTTCGCCCTTCCACAACATTTACGCAGAGGGTTATCCGCTCGACAATTCGCGAGAGATGACGCAGAGCGAAATCCTGGATTATGAGCAGCGGCTGCCCGAATTCCGTCGCAATGCCGACCAGCGCTATTACAAAGGCACTGAATACGCCAACATCCTTGAGTCGCTGGCGCGGCGGCGGACCGCCGAACTCTTTGCCAGCAACGGTCTGGGCGCGGACGACCTGTTCGTCAATGTTCAGCCGCTATCGGGCGCGCCCGCCAACAACGCCGTTTACAGCGCATTGCTCAATACCGGCGATACCGTCATGGGCATGGACTTGATCATGGGCGGGCATCTCACCCATGGTAGCCCGGTAAACCGCAGCGGCATCAACTACAACATCGTCAGCTACACGATCGACCCCGTGACCGAGCGCCTGGATTACGAACAAATCCGCGACCTCGCCCGCGAACGCAAACCGCGCCTCATCATCGGTGGATTCAGCAGCTATCCCTTCGCTGCTGACTGGAATGAATTCCGCAGCATCGCCGACGAAGTCGGCGCCTATCTCTTGGCTGATGTCGCCCACGTCGCCGGCTTGATCGCGGCGGGCTTTTACCCCAACCCGGTCGGCATCGCTGATGTCGTCAGCTTCACGACGCACAAGACGCTTAATGGACCGCGCGGCGCCGTTCTCATCACCCACCGCCGAGACCTTTCGCGCAAGCTCGACCGCGCTGTCTTCCCCGGCGAACAAGGCGGTCCTCACATCAATGCGATGGCTGGTCTGGCTATCGCCCTGCGCATCGCCAACAGCGAGCAATTTCGGCAGCTGCAGCAGCGGACGCTCGACAACGCGCTGCGCCTGGCCGCCAAGCTCGAATCGCGCAGCCTTCGCCTGCCCTATGGCGGCACCGACACGCATCTGCTTTTGGTTGATTGCAAGTCAATCACCGGTCGGGACGGCGCGGCGCTCAGCGGCGACATGGCAGCGCGCATCCTTGATCTGGCCGGCATCGTCGTCAATCGCCAGACAATCCCCGGCGACGCTTCGGCGCTGCGCCCGAGCGGCATTCGCCTTGGCACAACCTGGGTTAGCCAGCGCGGCATGGGCGCGGCAGAGATTGATACGCTCGGCGACATCATCGCCGATGTGCTGAAGGCTTGCGCGCCATTCCAGCTCACTGGACGCGTCAGACCGCTGCCGCGCGCCAAAGTCGACTTCAATGCGCTTCACAGCGCAAGCAGGCGCGCGGGAAAACTGGCCGCCAGCATCGGCATCGACACTGAGGCCCAAGCCGAGGGTTACCCGCACTTTTACGCCGGAGAAGCGAATGACGGGGCGGCACTGCAAGTGAGCGTTAAGGGCGCAGTCGCGGGCGACTTTTTGCAAATCGCGGCAACAAGCGATGTGGCAGCGCTTGATGATGGCGAAAGCCAGCCAACTCACTTCCTTGAGAAAGACGGCTCGATCATCGCGAGTGGTGAATTGACGCGCCTTTCGTCGAGCGAATATCGCCTGAAAATAGCTGGACAGAGCGACCGCGCCGTCGCCTGGCTGCGCGCGCTCAGCGATGGTTACGTCCTATTCGACGACGAGGACCTGCACGCCAAGCTGCCCGGGCCGGTCGCCATATCGGTGCTCGGCGAGGCGGAGCTAACCCCATCCCCCGGCCCCTTCCCCAGTGAACTAGGGAAGGGGAGTAGCAAGTCCCCTCTTAGCTCGCTGAGAGGAGATTTAGGGAGCGGTGATACACCAAGCGCCGGCTTCGACCGCAAAGCCTATCACATTGGCATCAACGGCCCCCACCCCAAACCCCTCCCCCATAAAGAGGGAGGGGCTTCAAATGCGTCAATGCGGTCAACGCGCCCCCCTTCCCTCCCTGTGGGGGAAGGGGTCGGGGGATGGGGGGATGAGCATCCCCTGCCAAGATTTGCGCCCGATATCGCGGCGGTGGACATGTTGCGAGAAACGCCGCTGCACAGCCTGCATCTGGAACTGGGCGCGAAGCTGGCGCCCTTCGCCGGTTACGATATGCCGCTCTGGTATAAATCGGTCAGCGAAGAGCATGCGGCTGTGCGCAATGACGCTGGCGTCTTTGATGTGGCGCATATGGGCGTCTTTGATCTGCGCGGACGCGGCGCCGAAGCATTCCTGGACCAAGTTACGACAAACGATGTCAAGCGGCTGAAAGTCGGCGCTTCGCATTACACCTATTTGCTGGATGTGGACGGCATCCCGCACGACGATCTGATGATCTACCGCCTCGCCGAAGAACATTTCCTCGCCGTGGTCAACGCCTCCAACAATGACAAGAACTGGGCTTGGCTCAATGCCGTGATTGCGGGTGAAGTCATGATTGCTCCCGAGCATCCCGAGCGCCGCATTGAAGGAACCGACCGCTTCGAGCTGCGCGATCTGCGGCTGCGGCAATGGGGCGCGGACCGCCGAGTCGATATCGCCCTGCAAGGACCGAAAAGCCTAGATTACCTGCTTCAGCTTGGCGGGAGCGACGCCGACAAAGCCGCCATCAAGCGCCTAAAATGGGCGGGCGTGGCGCGCGTGACTCTCGGCGATTTTGACCTGATCGTCTCCCGCACCGGCTATACCGGCGAGCGTATCGCCTACGAGCTCTTCGTGCATCCGGAGCGGGCGGCTGAGATCTTCCGCCGGTTGGTTGACATGGGCGTGACGCCTTGTGGATTGGCGGCGCGCGACAGCTTGCGAACCGAAGCTGGCTTGCCCCTCTATGGCTTGGAGCTGGCCGGCGATCTCAACCTGAATCCGGCTGAGGCCGGTTTCGGCGCTTACGTCAAGCTCTATAAGCCCTTCTTCGTCGGCAAGAGCGCATTTGTCCAGCATGAAACGAAACGTTCGACGCAGGTCAGTCGATTTCGTTTGGACGCGAAGGGGGCGCGCCCGGCGCATTATGGCGACCCGATCGTCAACGAGCGCGGCCGCGTGGTCGGCACGGTCACCAGCTGCAATATCGATTCCGATGGCTACCAACTGGGGCAGGCGCTGCTGGAGCGGGGTTTCCGCAAGCCGGGCACACAGCTGGCGGTCTTCGCTAGCGCTGGTCGGGCAAAACTGGTCGATATCGCGGGCTTGAGCCTCGGCAAGCGGGTGACTTTACCGCAGCCGCTGACCATCCTCTCCCGCTTTCCCAGGCGCAAATGAGGCGGGGCGAAGCCCTAGCGGCGCCCTTTTTCGTTCCGTCCCAAAATCTCGGTGATGCGATCGTGATGAGCGAAGAGCACGATGGTATCGCCCGCCTTGAGGATCCGCTGGCCATCTGGATGCACATCGGGCGCGCCTCCGTTTTGCCGATGGAGGAGCACAATATCGACGCCTTCATTTTCCTGAATCCCATCAACCGCGGCGCCATCCATAAAGGAACCCTCGCGCACGATGAAGCGGATCATACTGTATTCCATGCCCGCGATATGTAAATTCTGCGTGATTTCGGCGCCGACAGCCGCGCCGGCGAAGGCGGGCGCCACCAGGTCCGAGGCGCTGAGCACCTCGACATTTAGGAAGCGCTCAATCTGCTTTGCCAGCCGCTTATCCCACATGCGCGTGACGAGGCGGGCGCTTTCGTTCATATCGCGCATCCGCATCGTGACTTCGAGATTGACATAATCGTCCGAGGTGCAGACGATGGCGGCGGTAGCGTGATCCAAGCGGGCAGTTTGCAGCACATGCTCGTTACGGGCATCGCCGGCAATCAGCGGCACATCGAGGTCGTGCAGTCGGTCATGCGCGTCTTTGTCAATATCGCTGTCAACCGCCACCACTTCAAAACCCATCTGCCTTAGCTCGCGCGCGATCCGCATGCCGGTATGACCGATGCCAACCACGATGATATGCCGCCGAAACGTTGATGCCACAGCCACCTCCCAGGCGCCGCGCCTTTGCTCACGATCGATAAAGAGCCGAAGGAAATCAGCCGCGCCTTGGCCCACAACGTATACCGCCACCAAGGGCAAACCATACCAGAATACGATGAGGTAGGGCTCGTTCGGCACCTCAATTGACGATTCCAATACCATGAAAGCCAGCATGTAATAGGGCATATCGATGAGTTCGAGCGCCTCGTTGTCCGAGAACGAATTGTTGAGATACCAATAAACTAAGCCGCCAACCAAGATGGCGAAGAAAAACACAAAGAGCGGTTTGCGGAATTCCTTGAGCAGGGCGCGCGTATCGTGCCAACCCACCCTTAATATGCGAACATGCCGTCTTTGGTTCTTCAGCGAGACAATTTCAACAAGTTGATTGCCCGTCACATGAATCTCCCGGCGAATCTGCGCGGATTATAGGGGGGCGGCGCAAGCCTGAAAAGCGCAATCTCGCTGGAATGGCTGGTCTTAGACGATGCCGTTCTGCAGCAGATATATCAGGACCGTCAGTGAAATCGGACTGAGCAGCGTTGTCGTCATAATCAGGTTGAGCGCCAGGTCGCGATCGGTGTCAAATTCATAAGCCAGGATGAGCGTCAGCACCGCGGTCGGCATGCCCGCTTGCAAGATGAAGGCGGAACGAGCGGTGCCGTCCAGGCTCAGCAGGGAGGCGCAGGCAATCGCAACCAGCGGCGCCAGCAGCAATCGTATCGCCGCGCCCGAAAGCAATAGCTGCCAGCGGTCGGGCTTTCGGAATCCACCCAATTGCAATCCGAGCAGCACCAACATCAAGGGGATCGACGCATCCGCCAGCAGCTGCGATGTGCGGCTGAGCGCCGGCGGCAACTCGCTGATGCCGGCCGCCTTGAGCGCAAGCGCCAGCGCCAACGCATACACCACCGGCGTGCGCAAGATGCTATTTAGCGACTTCAGCATTGAGGCTGCCCCGCTCGAAGACACGTAAGGTCCCAGCGTCCAGGCGACCGTCGAGCCGGCGATGTAAATGATGACCGCATAGGTCAGCGCCTCGCCGCCAAAGGCGAAACTCACGATTGAGATGCCGAAGTTGGCGCCATTGAAGACGAAGGTGGCAACTAGCGTCGTAGCAAATTCACGCGAACTGATCTGGCGGCGCGTCGAAACTGCCAACTTCAGCCAGCGAAGGACAAGAAAGGCTAGCGCGCCCACCGCCGCCATCAGCGCCAGCGTGCCAAAATAGACGCGCAAGAAATCGCCCCCGCTGATGTCGCTGGTGAAGACGGCGTCAAAGGCGAGCGCCGGCGCAAAGACATAGAACATCATGCGGGAGACCATCGCCGGATCGACATGCAGACGACGGCGCAAGAGGACGCCGACCGCCGCAATCGCCAGCACCGGGATCATGTTGTCGACGAAGATGTTCAGGAGCGCGAGCACTGGGCAGCTCAGGTAATCTGCAAGATCAATTCAAACGTCCATGATAATCGCGTCAATGGCGGACGTGTAGGGGCGAGCCTTGGCTGACGGGGCTGTGTCCACGCGCCCCCGCCCGCATCAACCCCAAGTCGTTTTCGGGAGGCTCAAGAGACGGTCCAACATCGTCTCAGTGGCGGTCAAACACTCGCAGCCGCTTTCGCCGGCGCGCAGCACAGGACCAGTTCCTTGGCCGCCCGCACCTCGTCCAAGCGGCGGACGGGCGCCGTATGAGGCGCGTTGCGCAGCAGTTCGGGGTCGTCGCGCGCTTCTTCCGCGATGCGCTCCATCGCCGCGACGAATTCGTCCAGGTCGGCTTTGGTCTCGGTCTCGGTCGGCTCGATCAGCAGCGCTTCGGGCACAATCAGCGGGAAGTAATTGGTGGGCGGGTGAAAGCCATAATCCATCAGCCGCTTCGATATATCCAGCGCGTGAACGTCTTCAGCGTCGTCAAAGTGCCCTTCCAGCACGAACTCATGCCCGCAATAACGCGGATAGGGCACCTTGTAAGTCTGCATCAGCTTGGCGCGCAGGTAGTTGGCGTTGAGCACCGCGTAGCGTGTCACATCGCGGATGCCACTGTCGCCGTAGACGCGGATATAAGCGTAGGCGCGCAGGTGCATGCCAAAGTTGCCGTGGAAGGCTTTCATCCGCCCGATGCTTTTTTCCGGCATGACGAAGCCGTAAAGGGGTGGTTCAACAGCCTCCCCCGCCGATGTTTGTAGGGGCGAGCCATTGGGTCGCCCGTCGTTGCTCCGCGCATTTCGGGCGACCTGGTAGGTCGCCCCTACAGGCTCTTCCCTGTCCGCGGTCCCGTCCTCCACAATCTCCACAATCGGTCCCGGCAGATAGGGTGCCAGCTTTTCATTGACGCCGACCGCGCCACTGCCCGGACCGCCGCCGCCGTGGGGCGTGGAAAAGGTCTTGTGCAGGTTATAATGCATGACATCAAAGCCGAGCGCGCCCGGTTTGACGGCCGCCATCAGCGCGTTCATATTGGCGCCGTCCATATACATCAAGCCGCCCGCGTCGTGCACCGTCGCAATCACCTCGAGGATGGTCTCTTCAAAGAGTCCCAGTGTGCTCGGCACGGTAATCATCATGCCGGCGATTCGGTCTCGCAGCTCGCCTTCGCAAGCGGCGTGCAAGGCATCCATATCGACATTGCCTTTATTATTGGAGGGCAGTTCCAGCACTTCCATGCCAGCCATGGTCACAGTGGCCGGGTTGGTGCCGTGGGCGCTGTTTGGCACCAGGATGAGATCGCGCTGGCCCTCGCCGCGGTCGATGTGATACTGGCGGATCATCAGGATGCCAGCAAATTCGCCTTGCGCGCCCGCCGCCGGCGTCAGGCTGACCGCCTCAAAGCCGCTGATCTCGCCCAGCCACTGCTGCAATTCGTGCATCAAAAAGAGCGCGCCTTGCGAGCCGCTCTCGTCGGTGAGTGGATGCAACTGCGCGAAGCCAGGCAAGCGCGCCGCGTCTTCGTTGATTTTGGGATTGTATTTCATCGTGCAGGAGCCGAGCGGATATAAACCCTGGTCGATGGAATAATTGAGCTTGCTCAGCTTTACGAAGTGGCGCACAACCTGCACTTCGCCGACTTCGGGCAAGGGAAGCTCCTCGCGCATCAGCGCCGCCGGCAGCTCTACCTTGGGCACATCGCATTCCGGCAGGTTGACGCCCATACGCCCCGGCGAGCCGATGTCGTAGATTAGTGGCTGGAGCATGTTCTGTGCCTTTCGCTTGTCGTCCGGCGGACGACCAGGTTGGTCGCCCCTCCACCTAGTTTGCCGTCCAGGGCAATTTGTAAGAGCGACTTATCAACTCGCCCGCCCAAGGAATTCCGAGATCCCGCAACCATCAGTTCAGTCCTCCCAGAATCTCGACCAGGCGATCGATCTCGTCCTTGGCGTTCATCTCCGTTACGCAGAGCAGCATGCGGTCTTCCAGGTGGAAATAATGCTGCCCCAGGTCATAACCGCCGATGATGCCCTGCTCCAGCAGCGCCTTGTTGATATCGGCGATCGGGCGTGGGCAGGCGACCACAAATTCGTTGAAGAAGGGCTTGCTCATGTCGACGCTGTAGCCGTCCAGCCGGCTGATTTCGTTGGCGGCGTAGTGAGCCTTGTGATAATTGAGCTCGCCGACTTTTCGCAAGCCATTCTTTCCCATCAGCGTCATATAGACCGACGCCGAAAGCGCCATCAGTCCCTGATTGGTGCAGATATTGCTGCTGGCGCGCTCGCGCTTGATGTCTTGCTCGCGCGGGCGCAGGGTCATGACGAAGGCGCGTTTGCCATCGGCATCGAGCGTCTCGCCTATTATGCGGCCCGCGATGCGGCGCACGTATTTTTGACGGATGGCAAAATAACCGAGGTAGGGACCGCCAAAGCCGAGCGGCACGCCCATCGGCTGTCCCTCGCCAACGACGATGTCGGCGCCGAGCTCGCCCGGGCTCTTGAAGATCGAAAGCGCCATCGGGTTTGCTACCATCACCAGCAGCGCGCCGGCCTCATGCACCGCATCAGCCAGCGCCGTCATGTCATCAATCTGGCCGAAGAAGTCGGGGTACTGCACCGCGAGCATGGCGGTGTTTTCGTCAAGCATTTCCATTAAATCGACAATTTCGCCGCGCCCGCGGTCGCCAATGATGCGGATATCGCGGCCCCGGTGATAGGTGCGCGCGACTTCGCGGTATTGCGGGTGGATGGCATGGCTGAGGATGACTTTCTTGCGCCGATGGCGAGCGACTTCGAGGGCGACGGTGACCGCTTCAGCAAGGCTGGTGGCGCCGTCATAGTGGCTGGCGTTGGCGGCATCCATGCCAGTAAGCGCGCACATCATGGACTGGTATTCGTAAGTCGCCTGGAGCGTGCCCTGCGAAATCTCAGGCTGATAGGGCGTGTAGGCGGTATAGAATTCGCCGCGCAGCAGCATATGATTCACCACCGTGGGAATGAAGTGATGATAGGCGCCAGCGCCGCGAAAGATGGCGAAATCTTGCGCATGATCGTTCGCCTCACTGATCGCCAGCATCTCGGCCGCCACTTCCATCTCGCTCATCGGCGGCGGCAAATCCAGCTTGGGAAATCGGTGAGTCGGTGGCACCGCGCGGAATAACTCATCAATGGCGTCGACGCCGATTTCCGCCAGCATCTGCTGCGTTTCCATTGCGGTGTGTGGAATATAGCTCACTTGTAGCCTAACCTCTCTTTCAAATGCTTCCAAGAATTCATGCGTAAAAGAAATGTGTAGCGGCGCAGGCGGGCGGGCGACTCACCGGGGCGCGTAGGTCGCGTAGACACAGCCCGTCAGTCGCCCCTACAAGGCTTGTCCGCAGCGGACCATTTATCGACGGCTACGAAAACTAACGGCTGTCACAGTAAGAGTCATAAGCGGCCGCGTCCATTAAGCCGTCAAGCGGCGACAGATCGCTGGCGCTGATCTTGACCATCCAGCCGGCGCCGAATGGATCGGCATTCACCGTCTCAGGCGCGTCTTCCAGACTCATATTGACCTCGGCAATTTCACCGGCGACAGCAGTGTACAATTCGGAAGCGGCTTTCACGGATTCAACTTCACCGAAGGAATCGCCCGCGTCGACCGTATCGCCCGCGTCCCGAAACTCCACATAAACTATGTCGTTAAGTTGGTCTTGCGCGTAATCGGTGATGCCAATCGTCACCATATTTCCGTCTACGGCGAACCACTCATCGGTCTCCGCATACTTGAGTTCTGCCGGTGTCTTCCATTCACCCATCTTTTTCGCTCCTCAAGAGAATTCAATAAAAAAGGGCGCGCCTCATGCCGAGAATGCGCCCTGTCGGTCTGCCTGACCTTCAGAGAGTCTTGCCACAAGAATCCTTTTGCCTGAGAGTTTCACGCAAGTTGGCCTACTTGTCGCTTGCCCCTTCGGCGTTCCGTATGGCGACGGAATCTCTCTTCTTGCAACATTTAGATTCTAGCCGCATTCATACTTATCCGCAATATGCGCGAACGACCCGCCGCCTGCGCCCGCGTCGGCGCTCCAACTATATCACCGAATAACTTGCTGCTAGAATTAGTATGCTGTTGTCTCGCAATCTTGTTGCTTGGACGGGTAAATGAAGCATAAAAGGAAACCGGCGCAGGCTGTCTTCCTGCTCTACAGCATTATTGCCGGGTTGCTGATCGGCATATCCGCGCTGGCGCTATTCCTCATCCAGGATCGACTTCGCGCGCCCGACTCCGGCGCTGCGAGCCACTTCCGGCATGAAAGCGAGGCCCGGTTTGATGGTGTAATACCGATCGAGCCGCCAATCGAATTGCCGGATTTCACTCTCACCAGCAAAGATGGCGTTCCGACCGGCTTGAGCGATCTGCGCGGACGATTCGCGCTGCTGACGTTCGGATTCACCAACTGTCCCGATATCTGCCCGCTGACGCTCAGCGATTTTCAACTGGTCAAGGGCTTGCTCGGCGATCATTCGGAAGAGCTGGCTCTCGTCTTCATTAGCGTTGACGGGAGCCGGGACGAGCCAGATGTCCTGCGCAACTTTCTCGCCTACCGCAAACTCGACGAAATTATTGGCTTGACAGGCGCCGAAGCTGATGTGCGCGCGGCCGGCGCGCCACTTGGTCTATCGTTCGAGCGAAGCGGCAAAACTTCGACCGGCTCGTACTCGGTAAATCACACCGCCGGCTCATTCTTGCTTGATCGGCGCGGACGCTGGATTATGCGATTTCAGTTCGGCGCGCCTGCGGAAAGAATCGCCGCTGAATTACAAGCGATGATCGCGATTAGCGGGCAGCCCGTCAGCGACTGATATATGTTCGCGGAACACGCGGTGCGATAGAAGCAACAACCTCATAATTGTTGCTGCAGATCCAGTCCGCGATTTCCTCGGCGCTGATGCAATCGTCGCCCTGCTGACCCAGCAGAACCACTTCATCACCTGCCGTGACGCCGGGAATGTGGCTGACGTTCAGCATGATCTTTTCCATGCTGACCCGACCTACAAGCGGCGCCCGCCGGCCGCGGATCAGTACTTCGCGCCAGGTATTCGGCGTTCGCCGCAAGCCATCGGCATAACCGACCGGCGCAATAGCGATTGTCTCCTCGCCGCACGTGCGATAGGCATCACCGTAGCCAACGCGGGAACCCGGCGGCAGGGTCTTTACCTGCGCTACCTGTGTCTTCCAGGACATTACCGGACGGAGAAACTCAGCAACTCCGCTTTCGGGCATCGGTTCCAGCCCGTAAAGCATGACCCCCGGTCGCACAACATTGAAGTGACCGTCAGGGCAATTCAGCACCGCGGCCGAGTTGGCAGCGTGAATCTGTTTGACCTGAATCCCGGCTTCGCGAATCTGCGAAAGGATGCAGTTGAAGGTTGTAAGCTGCTCCTGCATAAATTGCAGGTCCTCATCGGCTGTGGCGAAGTGCGTGTAAATGCCTTCCAGATTGATCCCCGCCGAATCCCACAGTCTGGAGCAAAGCGCGGCTGCCGCCTGAGGCAAGACGCCAAGCCGACCCATGCCGGTATCTACCTTGAGCTGGATCTTGAGTTCGGCGCGCGCCCTTCGCGCCGCGGCGACGCACTGCTGGGCAAATGCCTCGTCGAAAACCGACAGACTGATGTTCAGATCGATAGCATTTGGTATCGCTTCTGCCGGAACGTAGCTCAGTATAAGGATGGGCGCGTCAATACCGGACTCTCGCAATGCAAGCGCCTCAGCCATATTGGCAACCGCCAGCCGATCGCAGCCGTTTTGCAGCGCCGTTCGCGCCACGGCTGGCGCGCCATGGCCATAGGCATTCGCTTTTACCACCGCCATGATCGAGACATCGGCAGCAACGCTTGCCCTGATCCAACGAACATTGGAGGCTAACACGCCAAGATCTATCTGCACACGGCTGGGATATGCCATGTTTTGCTCGTTTCCAAGCAGCCAGTTCGATGGCGGCTGCACATAGTCCAATTCCATTTCAGCAAATGTCTCCAAGTTTTACTTGCCTAATCCATAGTTGGTACGGCGCCAATTGCGCGTGGAGTTACGACCGCAGTATATCAGCGGCTGCCGACAGCTGCTGTAGAATCGAACAACTCATGCGCCAAGCAAAAGCCGACGCGCCATTGATGAGAACAACTGAGTAATGTGCTATAATTTTCGCCGTCGAAAGCGTAGGCGGAGGGCGCGAATAACCGTTGCCAGCGCACTCAAGGAAACCCCATTCCTATCTGACAAAACGACGCTGCCATCTCAATAGGAATCGCTATGACTTTCGACTTTGAGATTATCGCCGCCGATGGCAACGCGCGCGCAGGTATCCTGCACACTCCGCACGGCGATATCCCCACACCTGTATTCGCGCCTGTCGGCACTGCGGGAACAGTGAAAGCTGTACCGCCGCGTGATCTGAAGTCGCTCGACGTCAAGCTCATACTTTCAAATACCTATCACCTCTTGCTGAGACCCGGCGACGATCTGGTGCGAGACCTGGGCGGATTGCACCGGTTCATGAACTGGGAAGGTCCCATATTGACCGATTCAGGCGGCTTCCAGGTATTTAGCCTGGCACAGATCAACAAGATCGACGACGACGGCGTCACCTTCCGCAGTCATCTCGACGGCAGCGTTATGCGGCTTGACCCCAAGCGCTCGATGGAAATCCAGCAGAATCTCGGCGCCGATATCATTATGGCTTTCGATCAATGCCCCCCGCCGACTGATCGCGATGAGGTCAGCGCAGCGGTGGAGCGAACGCATCGCTGGCTGGCGCAATGCCGTGAAGCCCATCCTGACGATGATGAACAGGCTCTATTCGGAATTGTACAAGGCGGCGTCTTTCCCGATCTGCGAGAGAAATCAGCGCGATTTGTATCGGAGATGGACCTGAAGGGTCACGCCATCGGCGGCTTGGCGGTCGGCGAAACCAAAGAAGCAATGTATGCCACCCTTGATGACACGCTGCCCTGCCTGCCGGACCACAAACCGCGCTATCTGATGGGCGTCGGCGAGCCCGATGATCTGGTGGAAGGCGCTATGCGCGGAGTCGACATTTTTGACTGCGTGATCCCAACGCGGCTGGCGCGCCACGGAGCGGCTTTCACGCGCGATGGCCGCATAAACCTTAGAAACGCAAGCTTCAAGCGAGATGAAGCGCCGATCGATGAAAGCCTTCACAACTATGCCAGCGGCTTTTCACGCGCCTATTTGCGCCATTTGGTTGTGGCGAAAGAGCTATTGGCGCACTATCTGCTGAGCCTGCACAATATCGACTTCCTGACACGGCACATGGAGACAATGCGCCAGGCAATAATTGACGGTAATCTTCGCGATTTTGCCGCCCAGTTCTTACCGCGCTATTTGCGCCGCGATCTGTCCATCGAGTAGGTGACTGACGGCATGCAAAACACCCGTGCCAAACTGGCAATCTTCGCATTCGCGGCGATATTCGGCTCTACGGTTCAGTCTCCTTTACCCCCCCACAACAGTTCACGTGAAGCTTCAACTTCCGGCGACAGAAGCTACTTATTCGCTTACGCGCAATCTGACGCAGCGCTTTTCCGATGAGTATGACGGACCAGGATTTGAGGGAGAGACGCGCGCCTACCATACTCTCATGCAGCATTTGGACCAGGGAACGATAGGCTATTTCATTAGCAGCTATGTTCCAGCTGGCACGGACCTTTGGGCGGCGCCGCTGGCAGTTGACGGCTTGGCATTCATAGTCAACCAGCATAATCCGCTGACGGATTTGCGCATCGACGATCTGCGTGATGTTCTCGGGCCGCATCATGGACTGGGGCGATCTCGGTCGATTCGAAATGCCGATCACACCCTTCACGATATCGGCAAACAGCGACGTTTATCTCGAAGTCGAGCGCATGCTTACTGGACCCAGCGGGATCACCGGCAACGCGAGGCTGGTACCCAGTTTCGGGGCGATGCTGGCTGCAGTGGCCGAGGATCCCGGCGCCATTGGATTCGCTCCCCTCGCCCTAATCGACGACTCGGTGAAAATCCTGGCGATTGACGGCATATTGCCAACGCCTGACAGCGTAAGCAAGCAGATCTATTCCTTCCGCCCCACCATTTATGTCATTGGTCGGAATGAACCGCCGCCATCTTATCGCAATCTCGTCGGCTGGATTCAGAGCGAGGCCGGGCAAGCTATAGTCGCCGGATCACACACGCGTTTGCCTTGAGCGACCGTTCAAGTCTACCTTGGCGAATAAGTCATCTTCATCAACACGACTGTGATTTGGTTTCGGATAAACGCGTGTAAAACCCTGTCTGCTGTAAAGCAGCCGCCGCAACAGTCGTGACGTCCGCGTAACCCGCCCGCCCCCTTGGCTGGCGTGGCAGCGGCTCGCCTTCTCCCAAATGTCCAAATACGGAGCGATCGAAATGCGCGCGTGAACCGGCTCGATATGTTCAAGCGACTTCAGCGTATCTACGTCGCGGTTGATGCCCATCCGCCTCGGGTCTTGTCCATTCAGTCGCGCCCGCCAAATTCGCATCCGCATCGACCATTTGGGATAAGCCGCGTAATAAAGCTTCTGTGGGGAATAGCCGCCATTGCCCGCGGCTTCGTCGCGTAGGCGCTCAAAAGCGCGCGCCGTCGCCCGCTGTATGGCAATGTGATCGGGATGCCCATAGCCGCCGTAGCGATTAAAGGTGACCACGACCTGTGGTTTGACCCGGCGCATGACCTCAATCACGTCCGCAGCGACATCTTCCGGATGATGCTGCCAGCGGTACGCCAGGCAGTCCGGATGTTCCGCTGTTTCGCTGCCAGGCATGCCGCTGTCACGATAGCCCAGCATAAAAACATCCTTGAACTTTAGGTATTGTCGCGCGCAGTCCAATTCGCTCAAACGCAATTCGGCCACCGTGGCGAACTTGCCGCGCAGCGCATCCGGAACGAATCCGACATCGCCATTGGTCGCGCAAATCAGATATACATCGACGCCATCATCAATCCATTTGGGAATGGCGGCGCCCAAACCGAAACTCTCATCATCCGGATGCGCATAACTGATCAGCAGACGACGCTTTTCCATAAGATTCTCCGAATTACGAGAAGGTCAACTTACGACAGTCCTATTATACTGACTGCGTATTGTCGAAGTCAGTGCCACGTCCTTATACTGTGGCGCGCGCTATTGGAAATGCGAAAGCTGGCGTTGATGCGTCAATTCAAAACCTCGACCTGGGCAAGAGCAAGCGTCATTGTTTTGAGCTTCGTGATACTGCCCTTCACCAACCTGGGACAAGATCAAACCGATTCGCCCCCGACGACACCAACAGCGAGCCCCACGGCCTCTGCCACACTAAGCCCAACCGCCACCATGACTCCAAACCCTGCTGCCACCGCCACTCCGGATAATTCGCTGAAATCGGCAAGGCTAGTTAGAGCCACCGTGGCTGATGTCTACTCGCCGCCGCCGTCGGAAGAAATCGGACCACGACGATACCCGCGCGGCATCAATCCCCTGACGGGCCTGCCCTACCCCAGCGCAGAAGCGCAGTTGCGCCGAAATCTGATCGTCAAGATATCCAATTGGCCCCCCAGAGTTCGTCCTCAGCACGCCGTCAATCAAGCGGATCTGGTATACGAATATGAAGCCGAGGGCGGCGTTACCCGATTTGCCGCCCTATATCGCAACAATGCGCCGGAACAAGTTGGCTCACTGCGCAGCGCGCGCCTGCTGGATATTGAATTGCTGACTATGTACGCTTCGCTGCTGGCTTATTCCGGTACTAGCGGTCCAATTCACGAGATTTATAAGAATGCTCCTTACCGCCCGGTACTGCTATCGCCGTCACTCGGTGATAACTGCGCGAGCGCCGGCTTCTGCCGCGACGAGACCTTGCGCGCGCGCGGCTATGAACACACGCTCTTCGGCGATACGCAACAGATCTGGAATGCCGCCAGCCGGCGCGGCGTCAACATCGGCTATCGCGCTCTCGGCTTCGCCTTTGATCTGCGCTCGGACGCTGGCGGCAGCGACGTCAACGATATCTACATCAACTGGTATAACAGAACCAATACCCGCTGGCAGTATGATGAAAAAAGTGGGCGATATCTCCGTTACAGCGACGGCTTGCCGCATGTCGACGCCGCAGACGACACTCAGCTATGGGCGGATAATCTGGTGATGCTTCAAGTTATTCATAACCGGCGTCCCGATCTATTCACGCCCGGCGCCATTGACGAATCCTACGAGGTCGCGCTCTGGGGTCAGGGTCGCGCTTATGTCATGCGAGAGGGGAAGCTTTACCGGGGCTACTGGCGCCGTCTCAGCCCAAATCGCGGGGAGGCGCTTTCCCTGATTTACGGCGACGAAACCGCAATCATGCTCAAGCCGGGACGCACCTGGATCACCATTTTGCGCGCGCTGGACGATGTCGTCCTAAGCGATGTAATGGCCAACATGCCGGCGACAGCGACTGCGGTCGCCAATGCGGATGCCTGAGACGCGGTTGACCGGCAGCGTGCAAGGACGTACGATGAACTGTATTCCGCGACGATGAGGGCGAAGGCAAACTGTTGCGGCGCGCTTCTCACGGCTGTCTGATTCTAAGCGTAATCCTTGCTCTATTTGCAATGGGATTACTGGCGGCGGTTTTACTTTCCGCTGGCGGGCAACTCCAGGATAAATTGCAATCCTTTATACTCGGTATGCAGTTGAGCAGCCGCGCGCCTGATTTAGACGCGCCCTTCGGCAGCGACGCAAAGCCGGTCAGATTTCATATCACGGCCGGCGCCGGCGCTGGCGCCATTGCCGCGGCTTTGAGCGAAGCCCGGCTCATTCGAGATGCCAGCCTGTTTGTGGATTTCGCTCGCCTCGAAGGTTATGATCGACGGTTTGAGGCTGGCGTCTATTTTCTAAATCAGACGCAGTCAATCCGGCAGATCGCCCTTATCCTCACGGATTCCAGCAAGAGCTTTATCCCGTTCCGCAGCGTGGAGGGCGCTCGCATTGAAGAGATGGCCGAGCTTGTTGATTTGAATGGTCTCTTTGGTTTCACTAGCGCCGAATTCCTTCCTTTGGTCGACGAGGGCGCGCTCATCCCGGCGGACTTCGCAGCCTGGGCGGATATACCACAGGGCGCATCGCTTGAAGGCTTTATGTTTCCCGATACCTATCAGTTGCCGCCCGATATCACCGCTGACGGGCTGCGAGATATGATGCTGCGAACCTTCCGAGACCGCGTTGGCAATACTTTGCGCGACGAGACGACTGCACAGGGGCTGACGCTGTATGAAGCGGTCACGCTGGCATCCATTATCGAGCGCGAAGCCGTTTGGCGCGATGAGCATGCCATGATCGCCAGCGTCTATCGCAATCGACTGGACATCGGCATGAAGCTGGAAGCCGATCCTACAGTGCAATACGGGATCCAAGGAGAGCGTGAATCCTGGTGGCCCCAAATCACCCGCGCCGACTACCGCGAGGTTCAGTCCCCTTACAATACGTATCTATACGGGGGTTTGCCGCCGGGACCAATCGCTAGCCCGGGGCTGTCTGCAATTCAAGCTGCGATCTACCCGGCCGAGTCGGGCTACTATTTTTTCCGCGCCGCCTGCGATAACTCGCACTACCACAATTTTGCCGTCACTTTTGAAGAGCATGTCGCGAATGCGTGCTGATGAGGTCGTGCTTGGCGCAACCTTCAGAATCGCGCTCCTCCTGCTCTTTCTGTCAAGCGCCTTGACAGCCTGTGAAGCCGGATTGCCAGCGAAAATCACTTTGCTGGCGCCTTTTGAGGGACAGTACCGCGAGATCGGCTACAACGCGCTTTATGCTCTTAGGCTGGCAGTGGCTGAAGCCAAGTCACACGATGCGCAGCTTGTCGCCATTGACGACGGCGGAACAGTGGCATCGGCAGTAGAGCGCATAAAGGCGCTCAATACGGATCCCGCCGTCGCGGCAATCATTGCCTTGGGACCAGCCGCCAGCCATCCCGCTGTGCAAATGGCGAACGACAAGCCGCTGCTCGTAATCGGAAATTGGGGGCACGACCGCAGCGATGAGGACAGTCTATACGCGGCCCACCCAGACCTGGCGAAGGCGCGATCGACTGACGACCTCTTGATGCTCGCTCAAAACGTGGATATTCGCGACGATCTGGAGTCATTAAGATTCGAAAGCAGCGGCTCGTTGCCAGATGCCGCCTTCCGCGACCGATATGTCAACAGCGCGCTCTACGCGCCGCCGCCGAATCTACTCGCCACATTGACCTACGACATCGGGCGCCTCTTGCTGGCCGCGCTGAAAAGCGGCGAAGCGTTCGCCACCAGTTCTCATCAAGGCATAGCCGGCGACATTCGCTTTGAAGATGGTTATTGGGTCGACGCCCCGGTCAACCGCTACCGTTACCAGGGCGGCCAACTTGTCCGAGCCTGCGACTAAAGCTCATTGCCATCAATGACGCCGTGGAACAGCGGCAGCGGATCAACCGGTGAATCGCTGTAGGCCACGGCATCGCCGATCTCCACTAGCGCCGCCTGCAAACTGGTTTCATCGTTTGCATGAACCGTCATCAGCCGATCGCCGGCCGTGACCGCGTCGCCAACTTTCACCTGCGCTTCTATTCCGACTGCGTGGTCGATCTCATCACCTTTTGTTCGGCGGCCCGCGCCCAGAGTCAATGTCGCCCAGGCGATGCGATCGGCAAAGACTGCAGCGACGGAACCGCTTTGTCGCGCGCGCAAACTGTAGCGAATCTTCGCCTGCGGCAATCTGCGCGTATCTTCAATTTGCGCCACATCGCCCCCTTGCGCCTGCACCATTTGATGCAAGTGCTTGAAGCCGGCGCCGGTCCTCAGCGCCCGATCGACTTCGGCGCGCGCCGCCGCCAGATCCGTCCAGCGTTCACCTTGACCGGCCAGCCGCAGCATATGCGCCGCCACTTCGACGCAGTGTTCGTGAAAATCGGCCGGACCATCGCCCTGCAAGGTCTTGACCGCCTCCGCCACTTCCAAGGCATTGCCGACGGCGGCGCCAAGCGGTTGGTTCACATCTGATAACAGCGCCACCACGTCGCGGCCCGCGTCTACGCCAATCTGCGCCATTGTGGTCGCCAGCGCGCGCGCCTCTTCCAAGGTCTTCATGAATGCGCCGCGACCCAGCTTGACATCCAGCACGATGCCGCTGGAACCAGCCGCCAGTTTCTTGCTCATAATGCTGCTAGCGATTAGCGGACGGCTGGCGACCGTGCTCGTGACATCCCGCAGCGCGTAAATCTTGCCATCGGCCGGCGCCAATGTCTTGCTCTGTCCGCCGATTACGAGGCCCGTGTCGCGCGCGATTCGCCGAAACTCGGCTTCGGACAGGTTGACATTGAAGCCGCTGATCGATTCCAGCTTGTCAAGCGTACCGCCGGTCGCGCCCAAACCGCGCCCGCTCATCTTGGCGATCGGCACGCCAAACGATGCCACCGCCGGCAGCGCGACCAGGCTGGTCTTGTCGCCGACGCCGCCCGACGAATGTTTGTCGACAGCGTAATCGCAGATATCGGATAGATCGAGCATATCGCCCGATTCCGCCATCGCCATCGTCAGATTCACTGTTTCGGCACGATTCATCCCCCGGAAGTAAATCGCCATCAACAGCGCCGCAATCTGATAATCGGGGATATCGCCGGCGGTGTATCCAGCGATGAAATAGCGAATCTCGCTTTCGGAAAGCGCCTCGCCATCGCGCTTCTTCTCAATCAGTTGGTCCATTCGTATCATTTCGTGGCTCCCCGCCAGAACTTGATCTACGGCGTCGCAGCTCGCGTACATTTAGTATATGGCATCCGTCGGCTGGTTATCATCGGTAAACTTTCGGGCGCTGCCCCGCGCCGCAATTGACGACATACCAATTGCTATGTACGATTTGAGTATGAGGCAGGCTGGTTTACCGCGCCTCAGTGTACAATTGCAGTAGTTGACGTAGTTGACGAGGGTATAGACGTGACGCAGAAAAGCAAAGGCGGTTCCAAACAGACGAAGATCATACTGGCAGCGGTTATCATAATTGCCGTCGCGGTCGCCGCCGTTTTGGTCGTCTTGAGCAGCCAGAGTTCGCTCAGCGAGCAGGCAGTTGACTATTCGCAGATCCCACAAAGCCGCACAGAAGACGGCGCCTTCATTTTGGGCGATCCGGCCGCGCCGATCACCATTGTGGCTTTTGAAGACTTTCTATGCGGTCATTGCCAGAGTTATAAATCAACTGTCGACAAGCTCATCAATCAATATGTCTCCAAAGGCATGGCGCGTTTCGAATATCGATTCACGCCCGTGGTTGATCCCGCCTATTCGCGGCTTACGGCGCAGCTCGCCGAATGCGCTGATACCTTGCGTCCCGGCGCCTTCTGGAACGCGCACGACCGTCTTTATGAGCTCGCCAGCGCCAGGCGCTTCAACGACAATTCGGCGCGCGCATTCGCCGATCAGATCAATATGTCCTACACCGATTTGCTCGAATGTACCGCCGAGGCGACGCAGGTCGATATCGATACACAATTCGCCACGCAACTGCAAGTCAGAGGGACGCCGACGGTCTTCTTCCGTCTGGGAGATGGCGTACCGCAGCCAAGTCCCTTTAGCAATCAGCCGAATATTGAACAGCTTGGCGCCCTGATTGAGCAGTTCAGCTAGCGGCGTCTTCTATCGGCAGCATGTCATTGCCAGCCTTTTATGATTCTCGCCGGGTCGGCAAGCTTTTCGCGCCTGACATTCGGGCGGCGGTGGACGCCGGCATCGCCCGACGGTTGCCAGTTGCCAGCGAAGACTCCCCAAAGATCGCGCTGGTTCTTGTTGATATGCAGGTTGATTTCATCCATCGCGAAGGCGCGCTCGCCGTGCCCGGCGCGATTGACGATTGTCGCCGCATTATCGAATGGATATACCGCAACGTCGGCAGCATCAGCAAGATTTTCCTTTCGCTGGACAGCCACTATCCACTGCAGATTTTCTTTGCCACCTGGTGGCGTGACGCCGCCGGCAGGCACCCGCCGCCCAATACGATCATCAGCGGCAGCGATGTGGAAGCGGGCTTCTGGCAGCCGCTCTACCAAGTCGAGTGGTCGCGGCAATACGTTGCGCTTTTGGAAAGGCGGCACCGGAAGCAACTGATGATCTGGCCCTACCACACGATGGTCGGTACGGTCGGTCACAATCTATCACCCTCCCTTTATGAGGCAGTCTGTTATCACGCGGCGGCGCGCGGCAGCCAGCCGGCAAAACTAATCAAGGGATCCATCCCGCAGACGGAACATTACTCCATTTTGGAGCCCGAGGTCAAAGTCGCTGATCATCCGCAAGGCGGCCTAAATCATGCCCTTTTGCGCGAGCTCGACGAATACGATCTCGTCTACATCGCCGGGCAAGCCAAAAGCCATTGTGTCCTGGAAACGGTGAACTCAATCATGCGCGCGTGGGCGCCGCGTCCCGAACGAATCAGGCGGCTGCGCATATTGGAGGACGGCATGTCGTCTGTCGTCATCCCGGGCATCAATTTCGATGCGATGGCGGACGCGGCTTTTCAGCTGCATCGCGACAATGGTTTAACCTTCACTCGAACGACAGAGACGATTGGATAAAGCGGATGCGAACCGTCGGATGGGACAATGACGCCGTCAAGATGATTGACCAGCGGGCGCTGCCCTGGAAACTGGAATTCGTCAGACTGGAAACGGTCGAAGCGGTCGCCGAAAGCATTCGTAATATGACCGTACGCGGCGCGCCCGCAATTGGCGCTGCCGCCGGCTTCGGCATCACGCTCGCTGCCTGCCAAAGCCAAGCCCGCGCCATCGACGGGCTGATCGATGATTTACGCCTTTACGGCGACCTGCTGAAAGCCGCGCGCCCGACCGCTGTCAATCTGGCTTGGGCGGTGGACCAACTTCTGGCGATCGCCGCCAGCGGCGAATTCCGAAATCCGGATGATCTTCGGGCGGTTCTGCTGCAGGCGGCTCAGCAGATAGCGGACGACGATGTCGCCATCAACAGCCGAATGGGCGCGCATGGCGCCACGCTGATCAATGACGGCGCGACGGTTCTGCATCACTGCAATACTGGCGCGCTCGCCACCGTGGATTACGGCACCGCCCTGGGCGTAATCCGCGCCGCTTTCGAGGGCGGAAAGAACATCCATGTCCTTCTGGACGAAACGCGACCGCGCCTGCAGGGCTCGCGGCTGAGCGCCTGGGAATTGGAACAGCTTGGCATCAACTACGACATCATCCCCGATACGGCCGCGGGCTATTATATGCAGAAAGGCGAGGTCGATATCATCCTCGTTGGCGCCGATCGCGTCGCCGCCAATGGCGACTTCGCCAACAAAATTGGCACTTACCAGCTGGCAATTATGGCGCAGGCGCACGGCATACCCTTTTACACCGTGGCGCCTACGTCAACCATCGACCTTTGCTTGGGCAGTGGCGATCTGATCCCAATCGAGCAGCGCGACGCGGCGGAAGTGACGACCCCTTATGGAAATCCGATCGTGCCCGCTCATTTCAACGCGCGCAACCCGGCCTTCGATGTCACGCCGCATCGCTATCTCAGCGGGATCGTTACCGAGCACGGCATCGCCCGCAGGCCTTTCCGCGAGAGCTTGCGCCGCGCCGTCGCCGGCGAAGCATTGTGAGATTCCGTCAGCCGTCTATATTGGGAAACAGATCGCTAGCCTAGCTCGCTGAAATCAACCCGCTCCAATTCGGGATTGTCGCAGGGATGCCGACCAGCTTTGGGCATGTCGACCCATCTCCCTGCTACCCTCACGCGAACGATGTCCATGGTGAAATCGGAATTCGTACGGCGATCATTGCTCAAGAGAGCCGAGCCGATGCCATAACTGTCGACTGGCGCGCCCTCCTGCTCAAAACGAAGGACTCGATCGCTATTGAATCCGCCCGATACGACGATCTGCGCGCCGCGGCAGAATTCGCGCGCCACCGCTTCCAGATCCCGCGGGACATCCCAACCCTCCCACGCTGTGTTCAAAGCATCGCGCACAGTGAAGACCAACTGCGGACTGACGCCTGTCTCCGCCTCCGCGGGCAGCGATCGGTCAACCAGGGTTGCGCTGGTATCGAGTCGCACGCCGTGCAGCGTCCAACGCGCCATCCCTTCGCTATCGGACGCGCGGTAGGCGGCGGCGTAGCGTTGCCAGAAGGCGGCCAGCGCCGCGCGGCTGTCGGCGACTACATCGTTGTTGAAATCAGCCAGGAAAATCCGCGGCGTCTCCGGTGGAATGTGGCGCGCGAATTGAATCATTGTCTCCGCGCCATCAGCGAGGAAACAGGCGATCATCGCATGCGGAATGGTGCCGACGCCCGCCCCGTCCCATAGCGACGCCTGCGCGTCCGTGCTCACCAGGGGCTTTACATCAATACCGGTATCGCGGTGGTATCGCCGCAGCGCCAGCCAGTAGGCGTAGCCATCAATCGCTTGAGCCTCCGGCAGATCGAAACGCGCCGGGAAGAACAGCACCTGCTTGCCACCAGTGGCTTGCAGCACTTCGTAAACATTGGTCGCGATCCGGCTCGCGCGCGAAAGCACACCCAGCATGGAGGTTTCGAGCGCCGCGAAATCTCGGTATCGCCCACGAATCTCAAGGACTGTCAACACATGCCGCGGGTCGCCATCGTAATACGTCACTGCGCCATCCTGGACGGCATCAACTTCAAGGTCGGTCCAGGTCTCCACCCATTCGTCGTGATCGTAGTAGCCGGTCGCGCAGCGCAGTTGCGCCAAGGCGTGATCAACACCGGCCACCAGCGCCAGCGGAGAGCGGCGATTGAAAATCTGCGCTTCCACTTCGATTTCGCCGACAGTCAATTGGCTTGCACCGCTTACTTTGCGCGGATTCCGCCCACCGTAGCGGTAAGCTTCCCGCTCAAGCGCCGAAAGCAGCTGACGGCTATTGGTAAAGTAGCGGTCGGCGTAAAAGCCGCGCCGCAAGTCTTCGACTGGCAAGGCAAAGTCGACTGCCTTCAGGCGCTTCCGATCAAATATCGACAATTGCTGCCGCCCCCAATTCGCTTTCAGAGACACATTCAGATCAAGAAAAGTATAACATTAGTCGAGATGCGAACCATCTCAGCGCAGTCCGTTAGCGAGCGACAATCACAAGCGCGAGATTTTCCGTTTTCCGCCTTTCCCAACTGCGCTATACTGCCCGACTGTGCCATAGAACCGACTGCGGAATTCGCTAATGGAAACTCTTGTAACCGGCTCAATAGCCTACGATTATCTGATGCGTTTCCCCGGGAGCTTTCAACAGCACTTCATTCCTGATGAGCTGCACAATATGAGCCTCAGCTTCCTGGTGGACGATATGACCAAGCATTGGGGAGGCGTAGCAGCCAATATCGCGTTTACGCTGGCGAAGTTTGACCAGCGTCCAAAACTGATGGGAACGGTAGGGCGCGATTTCGGCGATTATCGGCGCTGGCTGGAAGGGCACGGCGTCGACTGCAGCACGGTGATCCAGATTGACGATGTCTTCACCGCGTCCTTCTTCGCCAACACTGACGATGACAATAACCAGCTCGCATTTTTCTATGGGGGCGCGATGAACCTGGCGCGCAATTACTGCATCGCCGATATCGTCCGCCAGCGACCTGATCTTGTGGTCATCTCCCCCAACGATCCCGTCGCCATGGTCAAGCTGTGCGACGAATGCCGCCGCTTGAGCCTCCGTTTCATCTATGACCCGGGGCAACAAGTGGCGCGGCTGAACGGCGACGAATTGAGACGCGGCCTGCGGGATGCATTCATGGTCGTGGTCAACATCTACGAAGCTAGCGTCATCTATGAAAAGACCGGCTTCACACTCGATGACCTGCGCGAGCAAGCCAAGATCGTCGTCATCACTGAGAGCGAAAAAGGCTCGAAGATCTATTGCGAGGACGACATAATCGACGTGGAGGCTTTCCCGCCGACGGCGATCGCGGACCCCACCGGCGCCGGCGATGCCTATCGAGCCGGCTTCATTTACGGCTTGAGCAAGCGACTGCCGCTCCGTCTCTGCGCGCAAATTGGCGCCTTGAGCGCGACCTACGCGCTGGAAGTGATCGGTACCCAGAATCACGCATTCACGCGCGTGGAATTCGTGGAGCGCTTCCGCTCGCTTGCCGATGACGCCGGACAACTGGAACCTCTGCTCGCCGCTGGCTGACTCGCCCTCGATCGCAATTGCTTGACGACAGACGGCAGCCGCTGTGCTAAAATGCGGTCGCTTTGGCGCTGACGCCCCCTGAGGGCGAACCATAGGAGCAAAAATGTCGATTGCAAATGATATCAAAGACATAGAATTGGCCACCGGCGGCCGCTACCGCATCGAGTGGGCCGGTCAAGAAATGCCGGTGCTCAAGCAAATCCGCGAGCGCTTCGCCCGGGAAAAACCGTTGGATGGCGTTCGAGTATCCGCGTGCTTGCATGTCACCACCGAAACAGCCAACCTGATGCAAACGCTGCAAGCGGGTGGCGCTGATGTCGTGCTGACCGCGTCCAATCCCCTGTCAACACAGGACGATGTGGCCGCTTCGTTGGTCGCCAACGACGAAATTCCAGTTTACGCAATCAAGGGCGAAGATAACGAAACCTACTACCAACACATCCACGCGGCGCTGGACCACAAACCCCACATCACAATGGACGACGGCGCCGACCTCGTCGGCACGATTCACAAGGATCGGCGCGAAGCGCTGGACGAGATAGTCGGCGGCACGGAAGAAACCACCACCGGAGTCATTCGGCTGCGGGCGATGGCGAAAGACGGCGCCCTGCGCTTTCCGGTTATCGCCGTCAATGATAGCGCCACCAAACACCTCTTCGATAACCGTTACGGCACCGGACAGAGCACCATCGACGGCATCATCCGCGCGACCAATATTCTGCTGGCGGGACGCGTCGTGGTTGTCGCCGGCTACGGCTGGTGCAGCCGCGGCATTGCCATGCGCGCCGCCGGGCTGGGCGCAAATGTCATCGTCACCGAAGTTGATCCATTACGCGCGCTGGAAGCGGTGATGGACGGCTACCGCGTGATGCCAATGCTCGAGGCGGCGAAGATCGGCGAAATATTCGTCACCGCCACCGGCGACATCGGCGTCATCGACAGCCAGCACTTCGCCCTGATGAAAGATGGCGCCATCGTTTGCAATAGCGGCCATTTCAACGTCGAGATCAATCTGGACGGCTTGGCGGAAATGGCTGAGGGCGATCCGACGCTTGTCCGACCCTTTGTAGAAGAGTACCGAATTGGCGCGCGTTCAATTTATGTTCTGGGCGAGGGCCGCTTGATCAACCTGGCCGCCGCAGAGGGGCATCCGGCCTCGGTCATGGACATGAGCTTCGCCAATCAAGCGCTCGGGGCGGAGTATATGATGCGAAACGTGGAAAATCTCGCCGCGCAAGTCTATACTATACCAAGAGACGTCGATCAAGAGATTGCAAGCCTGAAGCTGCAGGCGATGGGCGTCCGCATTGACGAATTGACAGAGCAGCAAGAAGCCTACCTCAATCAATGGCAGGAAGGCACCTGACGGACTGGCTGAACCGAGGCGGCTACAACTATAACTCCGCTCCGTTTGCGCCGTTACGCAATCCCAATTTGGCGAATATCAAGGAACGGGGTTAAATCCAATGACTGGCATGAAATACTTCGCTTCGCTGCTTGTAATAATTGTAACCGCGACGATATGGACCGCGATCCCGCAAGCGCAAACTGTCGCGCGCGCGCGCCTCATCCATGTCGCAGTCACAGCGCCGGCGGTCGACATTTATATCAATGGAGAACTGGCGGTTGCCGACCTGTTCTATGGCGAATCTTCTCCGTATTTCGAGCTTCCCGCCGGCACAGCCGAGTTGAAGGCAACGCTCGCAGGAACAAGCGCGCAGCTTTTTCACCAATGGCTCAGTCTTGATAGCGACTCCACCACAATCCTGATTTCATCGCATGCCGGCGCGCCATTGAATGCCATTCCCGAAGACTTGACGCCGCTCGACTTCGCAATGTCCCGTCTCTTAATCGTCAACGCCTTGGATGAAGCCCATTCGGTCGATATCGAATCGTCAAATGCAGATATGCGAACCAGCGGTGATATTGCGCCTGGAGACTCGCTGGGACCAATTGTATTGGCAGCCGATCATTATGAGCTAAGCCTGCTCCCGGTAAATGGCGATGGCAAAGCCGCGCGCGCCGCTTTCCCTGTGAATTTACCGGCCGGATCCAGCAGCATTTTAGTTGTCCATGGCGCCTCAGACGATGCGCGGCTTCTCCACGCTTTGGCGGCAGCGGATGCCGATGGTCAGAGCGGACGGGCGCGTTTCGTCCATGCCGTTGCGGGCGCCGCCCCGGTAGATCTTAAGATCGATGATCACATGATTGTCCCGAGCCTGGCTTTCGCCGCGCCGACAGAGCATATCGCCCTCCCCAGCGGTTCGCATGAGTTGACCTTGAGCCTCGGCGAAACGGTCTTGTCATCAATGAATTTGGACGTCAGCGCAGGACAAATGCAGACGGTCGTCTTGATGGGTACGCCCGCGGCCTTGAACGTACAACAGTACCAGGACTCACCGCGAGATCTGAGCGCGTCGGCGGCTGTTGTCAGCCTGATAAATACGGTGCCTAACAGCGCTGTCAACCGATTGCGTTTGGATAGCGGCGCAATCGTTGCCGCCGATGTTGGCTTCGGCGAAGATGGCGGTACGGCGCAAATCGTACCCGGCAAGCATGCAATGTCGATGATCCTAGACATTGGCGACGAGCGCGGAACCATCAACGTGCCGCCCGCCCAGTATTACGCTGGCTCCTATTACAACTTGATCGCGCTTTCTGGCAGCGCATTTACCGCTCCTCGCCTGCTGATCGCAGAGACTAGTCTCATGCGACGCGTCACAGCCTTACCGCCTTCCATGCCGGCATCCGAAGAAGAAAAGCCGGACATGAGCGCTGAAGACCCGATTGCGAACACCGACTCAGCACTGGCGACGGCTCAGACCGATGCGGGGCCCGAGGCGGAAACGGATGGGGCCGCTAAAGCGGATGACACGAGCGAGTCCAATTCGACAGATGAACCCGCGGAGGTTGCGGAACCGGTCACACCTGCGGACATGCAGCCAGCGGCCGAAACTGACGCGCCTGGCCAGGAAGATTTGCCCATTGAACAAGGCCCGTCGCTCGTATTAGGCCCGTACGCCGTCGTCGATTTGGATCCGAGCGCCCGATTGCAACTGCGCCAATATCCGACAAGCGACGCTCTTTCGCTTGGATTGCTGCCGGGGGAAACAAATCTCGTAGTGATCGGCCGGCGAGGATTGACCCATTTCTATCCCGGTGAAGTACCGGATTTGCCAATCAATCTCAGCGATTATGATGCCGATCCGGCGGCGGCGCTCTTCCCAGCGCAAGACTTGCGACCGTCCGACACTTGGATCTTCGTCATGTACCAGACGGTAGACGGCGGAGCGCTGCTCGGCTGGGCGAACGCTTTATATCTGCGCGTATATGATCAATTCGGCGAACCGCAGCGTTTGGCGAGCCTGCCCACCGTTCGACAGAATCGGGCCGGCAGCGCTTTAAACACGGAAGCGCAATCGCCAGACCTCTCGGAACACGTCACTGCCCGCGTTTACCGCTTGAATCCTGCTGGCCGGCTCAACATGCGCGCAGCCAATGATCCCGACAGCGAGGTATTGACGCAATTGGCGCCAAACGTCGAGTTGCGTTTGATTGGGCTGGATCGGGCAGATGAGTGGGCATTTGTTGAATATGCGGGTGAAACGGGAGAACTAATCAGCGGATGGGTCAGCGCCGCCTATGTTCAGCTGCTTCTGAACGGAGAACCAGTTCGGCCCAGCACATTGCGCGCCCTCGATGAAACCGTGGCGCCGATAATTGGAGACAACATCCGCGGCAGCATTTGGCATAGTGAAGACAGTGGACCAACGCCAATACCACTCGCAGACGATATGATGAAAGGCATTGTGGGCGAGGTCGCTCTGGATCCGGGCGCCATGCTTCATCTGCGGCGCAGCCCGGACGCCAATTCCGTGTCGCTAGCTCTTATTCCAGCAGGGACAAAAGTCGCGATCAGCGGAATCACTGAAAATACGAAATGGTTAAAAGCCCGTTACCAAGAAAAGATCGGTTGGATTTCTGCCCGCTATGTGGCGCTGCTGCTGCGTGGTCGGCTCTATCATCGCGCTTATATACAGAGTTTATTGCCAGCGCATAACAACGCGGGCAACCCAGCCGGCTGAATCCCTCGGAGAGATTATCCGACTTCCTCCGAAACAAGTCTCGCTTTGGACTGGCAGACGGACTCCAATACTCTATAATGCCTCACTTAGACATCGCGCTCGGATCTGATATATGGCGATCCACATGAAGACATATGACGCAATCTTTTTTCCTGCAGCTATCTCACGGCATGAGGTGGCAAACGGGTGTCTACATTGCGCGTCCTGATCACCGGCGCGGGTGGCTTTGTCGGCCAACATCTGTCGGCGCACATCGGCAGCGTACAGCCCCGCGCGCGCCTGACTGGCGCCACGCTAGCGGCCGGCGAAACCGTCCACGAGTCAGTGAACGATCTTTACCGAATCGACCTTAAGGACTACGCCGAAGTTCGCAACTTGTTGGCGAAATGCCGCCCCGACGCCATATATCATTTGGCTGCTCAGGCATTCGTGCCACGCTCGTTTGAAGCCCCCTGGGAGACGCTGGAAAACAATATCCGCGCCCAGCTCAACCTCATACAAGCGTGCCTGGAACTCGATATTCGTCCGAGAATCTTGATCGTCAGTTCCGCTGAAATCTACGGCGCCAGCCAACCGGAACAGCTTCCGTTGGACGAAGACACGGCGATCCGCCCGACCAATCCCTATAGCGTCAGCAAAGTCGCGCAGGACATGTTAGGTTTGCAATACTTTCTAAGCCACAGCCTTCCAATAATGCGCGCCCGTCCGTTTAATCATATCGGTCCCGGCCAGAACGAGCGATTTGTGGCGCCAGCGTTCGCCCGACAGATTGCGTCTATTGAGGATGGTCAAACAGAGGCGGTTATATATGTCGGCAATCTTGAGTCCAAGCGCGACTTTACTGATGTCCGCGATATCGTCCGCGCCTACCACATGATTGTGGAGAAGGGCCAGCCGGGCGAAGCCTACAACATCGCGTCCGGCATCGCGCGCAGCATTCGACATCTGCTTGATACGTTGTTTGGATTGACCGAAACGAGAATTGAAGTTCGTGTCGACCCTGCCCGCCTGCGTCCAGTTGATGTGCTGGAAATACGCGGCGATTCCAGCAAGCTCCGCCGCCATACGGGCTGGCAGCCCACGCTAACCTTTGAACAGACGCTGCAAGATGTGTTGGCGGACTGGCGTCAGCGCTTGAACACAAGCTGAGGAAAACTATCTATGACCAGGAAAGCCCTGATCACCGGCATCACCGGACAAGACGGCTCATACCTGGCCGAATTCTTGCTCGCCAAAGGCTATGAAGTCTACGGCATGGTGCGGCGGACAAGCACCGTGTATTATGAACGCATCCAGCATATTCAAGACCAGCTTCAGCTCGTCCAAGGTGATATGGGCGACCTGAGCAGCTTGATCACCGCCATCAGCGCGGTAGAGCCTGACGAAGTTTACAATCTGGCCGCCCAAAGCTTCGTGCCGATTTCCTGGAACCAGCCGGTATTCACCGGCGATATAACTGGCTTGGGAGTAACCAGAATGCTGGATGCTGTGCGTACCGTCAATCCAGCGATACGCTTCTATCAGGCGTCAAGCAGCGAGATGTTTGGCAAAGTGCGCGAAGTGCCACAGACAGAGGCGACGCCTTTCTACCCGCGCAGTCCCTACGGCGTCGCCAAAGTTTACGGCCATTGGATCACGGTGAATTATCGCGAAAGTTACCACCTCTTCACTTGCAGCGGCATCCTGTTCAATCATGAGTCGCCACGCCGCGGCATGGAATTTGTCACGCGAAAGGTGACGTATCACGCCGCCAAAATCAAGCTTGAACTAGGAAACGAAATACGAATCGGCAATCTCGATTCCAAACGCGATTGGGGCTATGCAGGCGATTACGTGCGCGCCATGTGGTTAATGCTGCAGCAGGACCAGCCCGATGATTACGTTATCGCCACCGGCAAGACGCATTCGGTCGAGCGCCTGCTTGAGGTCGCCTTTGGTCATGTTGGATTAAATTGGCAAGATTATGCCGTGCAAGACCGGCGCTTCATGCGTCCCGCCGAGGTGGACCTGTTGGTCGGCGATCCATCCAAGGCGAAAAGAGCGATGGGTTGGGAGCCGCAAATCAGCTTTGAAGAACTTATCGGCATGATGGTCGAAGCCGACCTGAAGAAGCTGCGCGACAACCCGCGCCAGGTCATCTGATGGAGCTGGTCGATACCCACTGCCATCTCAACTTTCGCAGCTACGATTCCGATCGCGCGCAGGCGCTGCAGCGCGCCCGCGCCGCCGGCGTCAGTCGCATTATCATTCCGGCGGTCGATTTAGTCGGCTGTCAGCAAGCGCTCGAGCTCACCACTTCTTTTCAAGACATTTTCGCCTCTGTTGGCGTTCATCCCAATAGCAGCGCCGATTTCGCCGATTCGACTCTTGAGCGCTTGCGCAAGCTTGCCAGCAACGCCAAAGTGGTGGCGATCGGCGAGACTGGCCTCGACTACTACTGGGACAAGAGCCCAAAACCAAGGCAATGGCGCGCCTTTGAATCACAACTCGCGCTGGCTTCCGAGCTCGAGCTGCCCGTGATTATCCATAACCGCGAGGCGAGTAGCGATCTCATGACGATGCTGGAAAACTGGGCGCCTGGCGCGCCAGCGAGCCTGCACGGGCGCCTTGGCGTATTGCATTCTTTTTCCGCATCCGGCGAAATTGCCGAACGCGCGCTTGCGCTGGGCTTTTACCTCGGATTCACTGGACCGGTAACCTACAAGAAGGCGGATGAGCTTCGCGACATTGCCCGCCGTACGCCAATCAATCGCATCCTTGTCGAGACCGATGGACCCTTTCTTGCGCCCCAACAGCGCCGCGGCAAACGCAACGAACCGGCTTACCTCCAGTATATCAACCAGAAGCTGGCTGAATTGCATTGTGTGACCCCGGATGAAATGGCGCGGCGGACGACATGCAACGCCGAAAGGCTATTCGCCTTGCCAGCATGTTGATCAATTTCAGCGACTTCTGTTCTCGAATGTGGCAAAACACTGTTAAACTGACTGATGTTAGCAAGCTACGGGGATGGCAATTTGGTTGACCTCTCCATCATCATCGTCAGTTGGAATGTACGCGAGTTGCTGGACAAATGCCTGGCCAGCTTGCAGCAAACGCGGCGCGCGATCCGACCCGGTCTCTGCGAGGAATTCAGCCTAGAAATCATCGTGGTGGATTCGGCGAGCGAAGATGGCAGCGTCGAGTTGGTTCGCGAGCGTCACTCGACGGTTGTGTTGCTGCCTCAACAAGAAAATGTTGGCTTCACGCGTGGAAACAACATTGGCTTGGCGCGCGCGCGCGGCGCTTTCCTACTGTTGCTCAATCCGGATACGGAAGTCAGTCCCGATGCGCTCGCAATCATGCTCGACTACATGAACCGGCGCCCTCGCGTTGGCATCCTTGGTCCACACACGCTTAACAGCGACGGCAGCCATCAGTCTACGCGCCGCCGTTTCCCCACGCTGCTGACAGGCATCTTTGAAAGCACCTGGCTTTCCGCTTGGGCGCCCGCTTCCGTGGAGCAAAACTATCGCATGCTGGACACAGGGAACGATGAAATCGTCGAGGCCGATTGGGTGCAGGGGTCGGCGCTCATGCTGCGGCGCGAGGTCTATGAGGACATCGGCGGGCTTGACGAGGGCTTCGCCATGTATTCCGAAGAGCTCGACTATTGCCGGCGCGCCAAGTCCGCTGCTTGGCAAGTCGCGTATCACGGCGGCGCCCATATCACGCATCATGGCGGAAAAAGCAGCGAGCAAGCGGGCGCATTAAAGCAGATCCACTTCCAGTCCAGTAAACTGCGTTATTTTCGCAAGCATCACGGTTACGGACGCTACCTCATTCTTCGCGCCATACTGCTGCTTCAGTTCAGTTGGCAACTCTGTCTGGAAAGCGCTAAGGGCGCGCTGGGTCATAAACGCGATCTCCGAGCGCAGCGCGTCCGCACGTACTGGCAGGTGCTTCGCAATGGTCTTAGAGTTGAGCCGTGAAGATTGGATTGATCACCGGCGAGTTTCCCCCGATGCCAGGCGGCGTCGGCGACTTTACACGAGGCTTGGCGGAACGCATCCGCGAACATGGGAGCGAAGTCCAGATCTTGAGCCGAAGAGGATCGTCCTTCGCAGGTCTGGACATCGACACCATTAATGGCTGGGGACCCTTCTGCCTGACAGCAATACGGCAATGGGTAAAGCGTCATGGTATTTCCATCGTCAACTTGCAGTATCAGACGGCTGCTTATGACATGTCGCCCTTTATTCACTTTTTGCCCAACGTGGTCGGCGTTCCCCTTATCACCACCTTTCATGATTTGCGTCATCCCTATCTCTTTCCCAAGGCGGGCGCGCTCCGTGACTGGATTGTCATGCGGCTCGCGCGTTCATCGGCCGGCGTCATAACGACGAATCAAGAGGATGATCTGCGGCTGAAGGAGCTGCCCAATCGCCGCGTTATTCCGATTGGGAGCAGCATCCCCCATTTGAACCGCGTCGACGACATGCCCGCGAAACGGCGCTGGCAAGCGCAGTGCGATGCCGATTCCTTTGTCCTGGGCCACTTCGGATTCGTCAAGGCGATCAAAGGGATCGACTACTTGCTGGAAGCCATGGCTCGCCTGCGCGCGGCCGGGCATGATCTGCGGCTCGTATTCATTGGCGGGCGCCGCAACACGCTCGATACAAGTGCAGACGATGCCTATCTGGCGACGCTTGACGACCGCATAGGGCATCATGGTCTGAACGGCGCGGTCTTTATAACTGGTTACTTGCCAGATAACGAGGTGGCCGCTTGCTTCGGCGCGGTAGATCTGATGGTCTTGCCTTTTAGCGACGGCGCCTCCTATCGGCGCAGCAGCCTAATCGCAGCCATTCATTGCGGCTGCGCCATATTGACGACGGAACCAAGCGCGCCAATTGACACTTTTGTCCACGGGGAAAACATGTGGCTGGCCCCGCCTCAATCAGCTGCCGCGCTGGAAAAGGCGATCTTGGAATTGATGCGCGACGACGCGCAATTGGATCGGCTGCGGACGGGCGCCGCTGCGCTGAGCGCGCATTTTGACTGGGATCAAATCGCGCGTAATACAGTCGCTTTCTGCCAGACTTTCATTTGATGGGGCGAACCGTTGAAGCGACTGCATCGTCTGGCTCAACATAAAGATATCGGCGCCATCATCGCGCTCGTCATTCTTTGGCTCGTCTTTTTTTGGCGGCTCTTCACTCCAACCGCGGCCGATCAAGCATCGCTAGTCAAAGGCGACTTCTCGGGCCAATTCTTCGCTTTTGGCGCCTATCAATACGCGCGACTGTCACAAGGCGAGATCCCGTTATGGAATCCTTTCAACAATGGCGGGATCCCCTTCATAGCCGACACGCAGGCGGCCGTCTTTTATCCCCCACGCTGGATTACAGTCGCGTTCAGCGCGCTGGGCAGTGGCTGGACCTACAATTCGCTGCAAATGGAAATGACCGCTCACGTGCTGCTCTACACTCTGCTCATGTATGCTTTTGTACGACGTCTGACGCTACGCAGTGACTTGAGTCACCTGGCGGCGCTGACGGCTGCGGTGATCATCGGCTACGGCGGTTATACGACCGGTTATCCGCCGCTGCAGTTGGCGGTGCTGGAGGCGGCAGCATGGCTCCCGCTCTCGCTTCTGGGCATCCTCGAGGGAACACGCAGGCGGAGACTTGCGCCGCGCTTCATCGCGCTGGCCGGCTTCGCGTTGGGTTTGTCCTGGCTGGCCGGTCACCCGCAAACAAGTTGGTTCGCATCCTACCTTGTGGCAGCCTATCTGGCGTATCGCTCTTACGCTGCGCGCGCGGGCTGGCGCGCTTTTGCCGGTTCACTAACGCTATTGGGGCTGATTGCGATAGGCACAACTGCCGTTACCCTTTTCCCCGGCATCGAGTATCTATCGCAGACCACGCGCGAAGGATTGGGTTTCGCCGCCAAAGGAAACGGATTTCCCTTCCGCGACATCGCCCAGTTCGTCTTTCCCGGTTCCGTTAGCCAATGGTCGCCGCTGTTCGTCGGCCTGCCGGCGCTGTTCTTCGTGGCCATCGCGCTCGTTGGCCGCGCGCCGGAAAGCCGCTTCTGGCTTCTCGTGGCGCTCGTCGCCTTGCTGCACAGCCTGGGCGCGAACAGCGGCTTCTACTATGCCAGCTACAACTTGATCCCCGGCTTGCGCTTTTTCCGCGGGCAGGAACGCGCCGCCATGCTCGTCGCCAACAGTCTGGCGATCTTGGCCGCGCTCGGCATCAGCGCAATCGAAACTTGGTCGAATCACGGGCGCCAAAAACAGGCGCTCGGCTATTGGCTTCGCCTCTCAGCCATTCTGTCAATTATCGCCTTCGGCCTGTTTCTAGCTTGGAGCGCTGACCAAAGCGCCTGGCAAGACCTTTTCGAGATAGCGACGAGGAGCGCGGTGGTCGCCGCTGCAGTTTATGTCGTCTTGCGCTTTTTCATGCGCGAGCATCGACGGCTTGCCCCTCAAGTCGCATTGATCGCGGTGATCGCTTTCGAGCTGTTCTCAACGAATATCGATCATCCCGCCAACTACGATTCTATTCCATTCAGCGAACAGCTGTCCCTGTCGCCGCCAGCGTTAGTTCAGGCGGTGCTTGATGACGACGAAGGACAGCCTTTTCGCGTCGATGGCTTCCGCGGCTTGCGCGATAACTACGGCAGCCTCTATGGGCTGATGGACATGCGCGGCATCAGTCCGCTCTGGCTTCATGGTCCCGAGATGCTGGTGTACGCTGACTATACTGACAATCCGCTTGCCTGGGAGCTCTTCGCGGTCAAATACGTCTTTAGCGGCAAGGACAGGCTGACTGTGCCCTCGCAGGTCATCGCAATTGGCGATGATCCACTTGGAACGGTATGGTTGCACCGTCTCGAAGATCCTCGCCCATTCGCGCGCTTGTATTACATAGCGGATGTAGTCGACAGTGACCAATGGGCTTTGGAGCTAATGGGCGACACCCGCTACCATGAGCGCGAGAAAATTGTGATCCATCAGCCGCCGAAACTTGACCTGCCCGGCGCTGCGAGCGACGGAAGCGCTAGCGTAACTTCATTTGCGCCGGAAGAAATCACGCTCGCAATTGATTCGCCGGCGAACGCGATTCTCTCCCTGTCGTTGCCACATTATCCGGGATGGGAAGCGCAATTGAACGGCAAGCCCAGCGAGATCATCCGCGCCTATGCCGGGCTGTCCGTCGTGGAAATCCCCGCTGGTCAACACAGGCTCGCCCTCGTTTTCGCGCCACGAACTTACGCAATCGGCGCATTGGTCAGCCTGGCAACCTGGATCGGTTTGGCGCTCTTCGCCATATTGAAGATTTGGCGGCGATAAGCGATGCGCAGGTCCATCGGATTGCGGATCTGGATTAGCCAGCTTGACAGCCGCTACTATGCGCTCGCGGTCGGTTTTGTCATCGGCGTAATCGGCGCCGGTATCGGCCTCGCAATAGCCGTGCTTGGTCCCTGGCTGGCTATCGCCGCTTTTGTCGGTCTTCTCGCCGGCTTGTACGTCATCACCGATGTCAACATTGCCCTTTACGGCATCATCGCCGTTGTGCTGCTGCTTCCCTTTGGCGTCTTTCCGGTGAAGATCGCCATCACTCCCACTCTGCTCGATCTGGCTTTGGGCGCGTTCTTGCTGGTGTACCTCTTCCAATGGATGACCGGACGCCGCGGCGGCCTCCGCTTGACGCCAACGCACGCTTTGATCGCGCTATATGTGATGTGGCTCGTATTTGCCTTTGCCCTCGGCTTGCGTCACGCCAGCCCAACATCCGCGGTGATTCGTCAATTCGCCGAAACGCTATTGAGCATCGGCCTGGTCTTCGTCCTGACCGATCTTTTGCGCAATCGAAAGATGCTGCGGCGTCTCGTCTTGGTCATCATTCTGGCGATTGGCGCGCAGGCGCTGCTGGCGGTCGCGCTATACATCGCGCCCGATACATTGGCGGAAGCGCTCCTCATTCGCTTGTCGCGCATCGGTTATCCCGCCGGCGGCGTCATTCGCTATATCGAAGCCAATCCTGCTTTGGCGGAACGAGCGATCGGCACCTGGGTCGACCCCAATGCTTTGGGGGGCATCCTGGCGACAGCGGCAATCGTAATCGTGCCGCAAGTCATCGCCAAACGACCCGTCCTGCCCTGGCGCTGGCTGACGCTTAGCGCTTTTGCCCTAGTCGGCCTCGCCCTGCTGTTGACCTTTTCGCGCGCTTCATTCCTCGCTCTGGGCGCGGGCCTGCTTGCTATAGCGCTGTTGCGCTACCGCCGCCTGCTCCCGGCGCTTCTCATCGGCGGGCTCCTCTTTCTGCTCTTGCCGCAGACGCAAGCCTATATCGAAAGGCTGGTTCAAGCCTTTCAAGGCGCCGACCTGGCGACGCAGATGCGCATCGGCGAATGGACTGACGCGCTGGAGGTAATTGGCCGCTATCCCCTGTTTGGAGTGGGATTCACTGGCGCGCCCGAGATTGACATCTACGCCAATGTCGCCAATATGTACTTGATGATGGCAAATCAGATCGGCTTGACCGGAGTAGTTGTATTCCTGCTTGCGATGGCTGGCGTATTTCTATATGGTCGTCGCGCTTGGCATGCCGCAAAAGATAATCCCAAAATCGCGGCGATTCATCTTGGTCTTCACGCGGCGCTATTCACGGGCTTGGTCAACGCCATCGCCGATCTATATTTTTTTCGCCTTGATTTCCAATCATCCATCACCTGGTTCTGGCTGCTCGTCGCGCTTTGCGTCGCCAGTTCAAAGTTGGCTTTGGAAGATTCCCGCGCGACATCGGCCAAAGGCGCTATTGCATAAGACCGATGCTTGCATTAGCATGGCGCGTCAACAACTGAATGACAGCTTTCCGCTTCGCCAATTCTCCATACGCGAGGCTACTATCCGAGGAAAGGAACACCATGAGAGACTACGAACTCACCTTCATTGTGCGCATGCTGCCCTCAGACGAAGAAGTTAATCAAGCCATTGATCAGGTCATCGGCTATATTGAATTGGGTGACAATGGCGTGGTTAAGAGCGTCGACCGCAAGATTTTCGGCCGGCGGCGGCTCGCTTATCAAATTGGCGGGCAGCGAGAGGGACACTACGTATTGATTCGAGCCACCATTCAGCCTGACCACATCGACGAGCTGGAGACCGAACTCAAGCTATTTGATCCGGTGCTGCGCTATCTTCTCGTGCGAGACGAAGGCGAAGTAAAGCAGCCTGCCTAGGCTAGCTCGCCAATCTAAGTCAAGAACTGGCTGCGCGTCCAGCGCAGTACCCGCAAGTTAATTTGTAAGCAATGGAGAATCTGACACATGAGCGAAAACCCGGAACCAAGAAAAACAGGGCGTCAATCCAGACCACCACAGCAGCGCGAAGCCAGTCGGCGCGGCGGTCCCCACAGAAGGAGACGCGGGCGGCGGCGGCGTGGCAAAACCACTTATTGCCCAAAAGGCAGATGCTTCGACTACAAAGATTTGGACATGCTGTCCCGCTATGTCAACGAGAGCGGCAAGATCAAGCCTCGGCGGCAAACTGGCAACTGCTCGCGCTGCCAGCGTGAACTGGCTCGTGAAATCAAGCGCGCCCGCCACCTAGCTTTGCTGCCTTATGTCGTCGCCGACTAGAGGCGCAATAGCCGATGCCGCTGGATAGCTTGGCGCGCGGCTGCATAACAGGCATGCGGCGCCACATGTAAACCATCTGAGGAGTTTAGCGATTCATGTCGAAGAAGGCTCAAACGACGGGCGCGCCGAAACGAAGGCGGCGCAGAACAAAGGCGGCGGAAGCCACTCAAAGGGGCGAGAACATCCAGGAAGGCGGGCCAGATTCGTCTTACGTCAGCCGTGCCGAAAGAGAAGAACGACTGCAGAAATGGGTGATCCGCGGCGTCATCGCCGCTGCCGTCGTTTTGGTTCTGCTCATAGCGTTCACCTTCGCCATTGAACAGCTCATCATCCCCAATCAGGCGGTCGCCGTCGTAAATGGAACAAATATCACGGTCCGCGATTTCCGCCAACAGTATCAGCTTGAGCGCAATCGACTGCTGCTACAGATAAATCAGCTTCAGTCTTCCGGATTCGATCTGCAGCAATTGGCGCAGCAGGAACCCTACAAAACCTGGATCAGTGAAGTGAACGTGCCCGACCAGCTTGGGCTGCGTGTGATCAATGATATGGTTGACGACCGGTTGCTTGCGATGGAAGCGTCCGCGCGCAATATCGCTGTCGACGACCTTGCCCTGCGCCAAGCAGTGGAAGAGTTCTTCGGCTTTGATCCTACGCAGGTCGCGCTGATCGGCGTAGAGCCGACGGCGACGCTTGAGCCGACCATCACGCCGACGCCATTCGTCTCGCCGACGCCAAGCAACACGCCCGAGCCGACCAGCACAAGCGATCCCGCAGCGGTCGAAGCGGAAGCGACCGCCGAACCGACGGTTACGCCGCAGCCGACGGTCGTCGAGCCGACGCTCAGCGCCGAAGAAGTACGCGACAATTTCGAGCAGAACGAGGGTGACTTTCGCGCATATTTGGATCGAGTCGGCGTTGCCAGTGAGACGGTGGACGCCTTCTTCGAGCGTAACGCGCTGGAATCCCTGTTGGCGGAAGACCTCATACCCGACGACGGCAGCCTGCTCTATGCCGACCTGCGGCATATCTTGGTCGACGATGAGGAGACCGCGCAACAAGCGCTGGAAGCCTTGCAACAAGGCGAGTCATTCGCCGCCTTGGCGCGCGCCATCTCGACCGATCCCGGCAGTGGAAATCGCGGCGGCGAATTGGGCTTAGGATTCGTCGGAAATTTCGTGCGCGAGTTCCGCCTGGCGATTGAAGGCGCCGAAATTGGCGCGCTCGTCGGACCGGTCAAGAGCGAGTTTGGCTTTCACATATTGCAGGTGCGCAGCAAGGAAGAACGCGCCGGCAGCGAAGTGGAACTTCAGCGCGATCGCGCCAAGCTGCAAGAACTTGAGCAGTTGAGAGAATCGCTGCGCGAAAACAACAGCGAGAACTTCGAGGTTTTTGATTCCTGGATCGATTTCGTCCCGCGCGGCTGATCGCTTGCCATACGCCTTTTGATTCGAGAAAACTCAGAAGCGAGAGCCCGCAGGCTTCGCCTTTCCGCGCTTTTTCCAATGCAAGCGTCATCCTTTTCCGTTTGCCGCAATTGACGTCTCGTCTATAATGCAGTCATGAATGCGAAGCCAATTGACAAGCTGGAACGTCAACTGCAGGACTTGATTGAAGGCGCCTTTACAAGACTCTTTCCTCGTTCGACCGACGCGCCGGATATCGCCGTATTGTTGTTCCGCGCGATGGAAGATAGGGCGCGCTATTCAGGCATGAGCGGCGATCAGCCGATCGCCCCGGATTCGTACGAAGTCTTCTTACATTCCGAAAGCGTCAAGCAGTTTATGGCGCAGATTCCGGATTTCCCGGCGCGCCTGGCCGCGCTCATTTCCGAGCTCAGCAGGGAATCGGGCTATCAGCTTTTCGCCACGCCCAAGGTCTCTATCCTGGCCGATTTTGCCTTGGCGCCGCATCAAGCGCGGGTCATCGCCGCGCATAGCGCGACATTGACTGCCGAAACCGTAAAGATGGCGGCAGTCTCAGCCGTCGAGGATAAGCGGCAGCCGGAGAAAAAGCCCCGCCTCCACAGTGACAGTCTTGGCGCCGTGCCGCTAGTCAAGTCCGTGATCACTATCGGTCGCGAGAGCAGTAACGATGTTGTCATCAGTGATTCCTTCGTTTCGCGCTATCACGCACAGCTTCGCAGGCGCCTCGGCAACTATACCCTCTACGATTTGAACAGCCGTGGCGGCACGATTGTGAATAACACCGCCGTTAGCGAACACCAAATGCAAGACGGCGATGTGATCCGAATCGGTCACACAGATCTCGTATACGCCGAAGACCATCGGCAGGGCATAAAAGACAGCGCAACGCGGACCTTCCGCCAGGTTTAGGTCGCCCCGGTGAGCATTGAAGTCGCCGTCCTAATCTTGCGAGCGCTGGCGGGTCTGAGTCTGCTCGCTTTTCTGTTTATACTGTTTTTGATCGTCTGGCGCAGCATGCGTCAACTCGATCGCCAGCTGCAGGCGTCGCGCGCCAATTACGGCTATCTGATACGCCGACGGCGTGATTCAACAAAAACGGACTCCGAACGATACCAATTGGACGCGATAACCACCTTGGGCCGGTCAGCCAAAAATTCGATCGTCGTCGAAGACGACTTCGCCAGTGCCGAGCATGCGCGCATCATCCTGGAAGACGGGCAGTGGTGGCTCGAAGACCGGCGCAGCAAAAACGGCACGCGCCTGAACAGCGCCGTCATCGACCAGCGAACCCTGCTCGCGAACGGCGACCTCATCGGAATCGGCAAGCTCACTTATCAACTCGCGCTGAATAGGCAAATTGACGCATCGGCAAGCTAGATTCCACAATCGAGCCCGTAAGCAATAGGAAGCAAGACCTTACGGAGTTAAAGGAGGCGAAGATGGATGCGATAAAGACAGCTGTAATTGGCGGATCGGGCCTTTACAACATGGACCAGATTTCCAACGTCGAAACGGTAGCGGTCGATACGCCCTTCGGCAAGCCGAGCGGCGCAATCCGTGTGGGCAGCCTCAGCGGAAAGCGGGTGGCATTCCTGCCCCGCCACGGCGACGGGCATATTTTGGCGCCGTCGACCCTGCCCTACCGCGCTAACATATTTGCGCTGAAGACTTTGGGCGTCCGCTTTATCATCGCCGTCAATGCCGTCGGCTCGCTGCGAGAAGAATACGCGCCGGGCCACATCATCACGCCCGATCAGATCGTCGACTACACAATTCATACGCGAGCGCGTTCATTTTTTGAAGATGGCGTAGTGGCGCATGTCTCCGTCGCCGACCCCATGAGCGAGTACTTGCGCAGTCTAATCGCCGATGCGGTTGAAGCGGTCGGTGGCGACGCGCATCGCCGCGGCACATTCCTCATTGAGGATGGGCCACGCTTCGCCACCCGCGCCGAAAGCCATCTATTTCGCGCCTGGGGCTGTGACCTCATCGGCATGACCGCAGCGCCTGAAGCCTTCTTGGCGCGCGAAGCGGAAATCGACTATGCCTCGCTGGCTCATGTCACCGACTACGACAGCTGGCACGCTGAAGAAGAAGCGGTCACCTCGGATATGGTGATCCAAACGCTGGTCAAGAATATCGAAACTGTACAAAAGTCACTGGTCGAGGCGATCGCACAGCTGGATGAAGACATGCAGACGCCAGCGCACACCGCCCTCGATACCGCCTTGGCGACTTCACGCGACGCAATGGATCCGACGGTAATCGCGAGACTGCGTCCAATCCTCGCGCGCGCGCTCGGGCTTAAAGCCAACTAGCGCGCGACGATGAGGCCGAGCGTAGAATTACAAAATACTCGACTACTGCATATCTTGCTGCACGTCGTCGCTGGCTTATTCGTTTTCGCCGGCATGGCCTCCATTTCATTGACGCGGACTTCAGGCTCAGGCGTCTGGAATGCATTCGCCGTATGGATCGCCTGCGCGCTAGCTGGCGCCGTGTTGCTGAATCGTTATCTTCCCGCGCATGATCGATTGCTCTTCCCGCTGGCAATGTTGTTGAGCGGCTGGGGGCTTGTCGTCATATATCGTCTCGCGCCGCCGTTCGCCGAGCGGCAGGCGTTTTGGCTGGTCATCAGCGTAGGCGCGCTGCTCGTCGTGGCGCTCGCTCCCCATATCTTGAGTTGGCTGCGCATTTATCGGTACGTTGTTTTGGCGCTGGCGCTTCTATTGCTCCTCGCCACCATCGTTTTCGGCCGCAATCCCTCCGGCTTCGCATTCGCGCCACGTTTGTGGCTCAGCCTGGGCGCCTTTTACTTTCAACCATCAGAGATCATGAAGATCATTCTCGTCGCCTTCATGGCCAGTTATCTAGGCGAACAGAGCGCGGCAATCCGCGCGGACGCCCATGATGGCGCTAGGACACGTTCGTTATCGCCTCGCCTCGTCGGACCGATGCTGCTGATGTGGCTGCTCTCGCTGGTGATTCTCGTCTGGCAGCGCGACCTGGGCGCGGCTACCTTGCTCTTTGTTGTCTTTCTCCTGCTCCTATACCTCGCGAGTGGCGACCTGCGCATTCTGCTCGGCGGCGCCCTTTTGATCATCATCGCCGCTCTCGCGGCATATCATCTATTTGACGTGGTGAGGCTGCGGGTGGACATTTGGCTGAATCCCTGGCCCGAGGCCGATGGGCGCGCCTATCAGATCGTGCAAAGCCTGATGGCTTTTGGCGCGGGCGGCATATTTGGCGCGGGAGTCGGTCTTGGCTCGCCGGGTTATATCCCGGTGGCGCATTCCGACTTCGTCTTCGCCGCGCTAGCAGAAGAATGGGGCTTGCTCGGCGTAATCTGCGTCTTGAGTTGTTTCGCTGTGCTCGCGCTCCGCGGGCTCAAAATCGGTCTAGCGCATTCCGGACGCGCCTTTCATAAACTGTTGGCAACAGGCTTAACCATGATGCTGTTCGTTCAAGCGCTGATGATCATGGCCGGCGTCCTCAAGCTGCTGCCGCTAACCGGCGTCACTCTGCCCTTCGTCAGCTACGGCGGCAGTTCCCTGCTCGTCTGCTTCACCATGATTGGCTTATTGCTGCGCCTCTCTACCATGGACACGCCTACGCGTCGCGCAGGAGGGCGGTAGATGGCGTTCTCACGCGGAATCCGACATCTGCTTCTCGGATCGCTCGCCTGTCTGCTGCTGATTGGATTGTCGGCGACATATTGGGCGATCACGGGACCCGACTCGCTTCTCCTGCGCGCCGACAATCCCCGGGTGATTGAAGCGCTGGCCGCCATTCAACGCGGGAGCGTATTTGACCGCAACCAAAAGCTTCTTGCTGAAACTGTAAGTCAGGATGGCGCATTGACACGCCGCTATCTACGACCCTCTACCTATAGCGCCATCGGCTATTACAGCCTGCGTTATGGGGTAAGCGGCGTTGAATCGGCTTTCGACGCTCTTCTGTCCGGCTCAAGCGAAATAAGAACGCTGCAAGAATTCGTCAACCGGCGGCTGCTAAACAGGCCGCAGATCGGGTCCGATATCAAGCTGACGATCGACGCTGCTCTGCAGGATGCGCTGGTCGAAGCCCTTGGCGACGCGCGCGCCGCGGCGGTTGTCTTGGACGCGCAATCCGGCGGCGTCCTGGCGTTGATCAGCCTGCCAACTTATGACCCCAACACGCTTGAAGACGATTGGGAATACCTGATTGAAGCCGACGGGCAACCTTTCTTCAACCGCGCGCTCCAGGGCCAATATCAGCTCGGCGGCGCGATATACACCGTCTTGCTGGCGCATGCGGCAGCGTCCGATTTTGATCTGTCACAGCGTTTTTCGCAGTCTTCCGCGCCAATTGAATTTCAAGACGGCATGACGCTAGCTTGCGTCATTAAGCCGAAACAAACTGAACTGTCGCTAGCCGATGCTTATGCCTACGGCTGCCCGGCTCCATTCAAAGACTTTTATCTCCGCGATCCCATATTGAACCTGGACAGTGTCCTGGCGACTTTTGCCTTTGCCAATCCAATAACGCTGAACGGTCTTCCCGGGCCGGAGCGGACTGAACTGCTCGCAACTCCAAGCGAAGCGCAAGTAGACGCCGAGACATTAGCGCTGCGCTCGGCGCTCGGTCAAGGCGACCTGACCACCACGCCCTTGCACATGGCCGCCATCATGGCGGCAATAGCGACCGATGGCAACGTCTCCTCACCGTATATCCAAGCGGCTACGAGATCGCCAAGAACCGATCAGTGGAAAAGTAATTCACCTGAATCAACGGTCATTTCAATGCTAAGCGCTGATGTGGCACGCAAACTGCGTCTGGTTTTGCGTGAGACCTGGTTCACGTTGCAGCACGGCGCCGTATCAGGCCGCGGGGATGTGGGCGCGCAAATCGCCCAGTCGCAATCGGGTGAGAGCGCACAGATTTGGCTGAACGGCTTTTTCCAGGCAACCGACAAGACGCCTGTTTCCTTCGTCATCCTGCTGGAAGACAGTGAGGATCCGCAAGCGATGCTCGCAATTGGGCAAGCAATGATTCGCGCGCTAGACGAACTCTTCTAGCAAAGCTCTAGGCTGCTGGCAACCTCGCAACTCGCGGCACACGAGCACTCCGCGACTGCTCGAAAGCTGACTCCGTTTTCCCATTTATCGGGCAGGCGCAGCGCAAGGTTTTATCCGACGAGCGTGATGCCCTTTGCGGTCAGTTGACGATTGTACGCTGCAATTTCGCTACCGCTCAAGTCGTCAAACTGGCGCATCCGCCCCTTTATAATTCCCGCAAGCTTCTCATACACCGCATAGGCTTGATCGGTCGGCGGAAACTCGCCCAAACCCACCACCGACGGCAAGGCGCTTAACCGCCGCAACGGGTCGGTTCCTTGATTCAAGCGCCCCGCCCAGCCTTCTCGCAGCTCGGGTATGAATATGCCCTTCTCGATTTCCAAAAGCTGCTCCTTCAGCCTAGTCGCCTCGCTGGCCAGGCTGCCATATTCGTCGTTGCCGCTCAGCCGCTCGGCAAGATGCTGCAACTGTGCCCGTTGACGCCGCATGGAGTTGACCGTCTCGGTCGCATCCAAATACAACTGATAGATTTCCATCAACAGGTCAAACTGCTTCCGCAGGTCGTCATCGGAAGCGGAGGATGAGACGTCCTTGACCAAATTGAACGACTGAGTCAGATCTTCGCCGTCAACCTGCAAGCGCAGTTGATACTTGCCCGGCCTCACGGTTGGACCCGGCATCCGCTCGAATTGCGGATCCTTTCCCTCGATCGCAGGCGAAGTCGGCAGGCGCATATCCCAGACGAATCGATTCCAGCCCGGTTTCGCCGTGATATACACAATCGACTTGTCAGGCTTTTCTTTCTGTTTCTGCTGTTCGGCCTCGTCCAAGCTGCTGAATTCGCATAATTGCGCTCCATTCGCGTCCGAAACTGTCAGCGTGATCTTGCCCTGCGGCTCCTCTCCCAAGAAATAACTAATCATGACGCCGCGAGGCAGGTTTTCGCCCGAATCCAGGAACTGGCGCTCGACCACATTCTCCGCTGTGACCGAGTGCGTGTATGCTGCCATGACGCCGGTTGAGCTCTGGTAAGTCTTGCCCGGCTGATCGACCAGCCTGCGCGCGTCGATGCTTTCCAGGAGTCGCTGCGTATCGCGCGGTTTAAGCAGAACCGCCCCTGGCATTGCCTCCCCGCCTGACAATTGATGAATTCGCGTCAGGTCATCAAGAATCCAGAATGAACGCCCATGCGTGGCGGCGATCAAATCGCCATTCTTCACCAGCAAATCGTGAATCGGCGTCACCGGCAGATTTAACTGAAAGGGCTGCCAGTTGGCGCCCTCATCAAAGGAGATGTAAACGCCGGTTTCGGCGCCGGCGTATAGCAGACCGGGGCGCGCCGGATCGCAGCGAATCACTCGCGTGAAATCGCCCTCGCGAATGCCGTCGTTGATGCGCGTCCAGGTTGCCCCATAGTCCGTCGTTTTGAAAAGGTAGGGCGCATAGTCATCGAGCTTGTAACGAATCGCCGCCAGATAGCAGGTCGCCGGATCATGCGGCGATAGCTCCAGCATACTGACCATCGACCAGTCGGGCAGCTCCGCCGGTGTGATATCATCCCAGGTTTCGCCGTTATCCCTGCTGATATGCAAAAGACCATCATCCGAGCCAGCCCAAATCACGCCTGGTTGATGCGGCGATTCCGCCAATGCGAAAACGGTAGCGTAGACCTCAGCACCGGCGCCATCGCGATTGATCGGACCACCCGTAATCCCTAACGTGGCAGGGTCCGCGCGTGTCAAGTCTGGGCTGATCGCCTGCCAACTTTGCCCCTCGTCGGTGGACCTCATGACGAGATTGCCGCCAATGTAGATCGTATTGGCATCATGCGGCGAGAATACGATGGGATAGGTCCAAGCGAAGCGGTATTTGAGATCGGCGGCCGCCTCCCCCGATGTCATCTCGGGCCAGGTCGTCACCAGACGCAGCTGCTTGCTTCGATGATCGTAGCGTTGCAGGCAATTGCCGCCGCCGGGCGAGCTGCCAATCGCGCCAACATAAATGATGTTGTCGTCATCAGGTTTGACCGCGATATAGCCGCTCTCGCCCGAGCCGGCGATGAAGCCATCCATCCACATCAACGAGGATTTCTCATTGCGACTCGGCACGGCGATGCTGCTATTGTCTTGCTGCGTTCCGTAAACGAAGTATGGATCTCGATTATCGGCCGCCACATGATAGAACTGCGCCGTCGGCTGATTAAAGATGCTCGACCAGGTTGCGCCGCCATTCAGCGAGACGCAGGCGCCGCCGTCGTTGCCCTGGACCATGCGCCTCGGGTTCTGCGGATCAATCCATAGGTCGTGATTGTCGCCATGAGGCGTGCCAATCATCGAATACGTCTTGCCGCCGTCAACCGATTTCCAGAAGCGCAGATTATTGACGTATACCGTATCCGGATCTTGCGGATCTGGCGTCAGGTGCATGTAGTACCAGGCGCGCGAGATGATGTCGTTGTTGCGCGCGACGAAGCGCCAGCTGTCGCCATAATCATCCGAGCGATACATGCCGCCTTCGTCGTGCTCGATCAAGGCGTATACACGTCCCGATTGCGCCGGCGATGCCGCAATACCGATCTTCCCCAAGACGCCGCTCGGCAAGCCTTTTTTCGTCGAGATGTTTTCCCAGGTATCGCCGCCGTCCATCGTGCGCCAGAGGCCGCTATCTTGACCGCCGCTGCTGATCATGTGGAAGTTGCGGTAGGCTTCCCAGATCGTCGCGTAGATGATGCGCGGATTGTTGACATCAATGCTTAAATCGACGGCGCCCGCCTTATCGCTTACGAAGAGAACCTGCTCCCAATTCTCGCCGCCGTCGGTCGAGCGGAAGACGCCCCGCTGCTGATTCCTCCCGAAGGCATGCCCTAGCGCCGCCACGAAGACCGTGTCCGGATCCTGCGGATGAATGCGAACCTTGCCAATGTGGCGCGTGTCCTCCAAACCGATATGACTCCAACTGCGCCCGGCATCGGTGGACTTATAAACGCCATCGCCATGCGAGACATCAATGCGAATGGTCGCTTCGCCCGTGCCGGCATAGATGACATTGGGGTCGGCTTCCGAGACCGCCAGCGCGCCGATAGAAGCAGTATTGAAGTAACCGTCCGAGATATTGCGCCAATACTGACCGGCGTCATCCGTCTTCCAGACGCCGCCTGCGCAAGCGCCGAAGTAGAAGGCGCCAATATCGCGGGGATCGCCGGCGACGGTGACGACGCGTCCGCCGCGGAATGGTCCGATGCAGCGCCAGCGTCCGATGTTGTCTAGGGGGAGGTTCATGGGTTGTGGGCTTTCTGTAATGTGTGGTCAGTGGAGGTATTGTAGCTTGACGGCGGAGCTTCTCGCTAATCTCGCGTCCATTGCTTTCCAGTCTGAAATCGCGGACAATACTTGATACGTGACTGTTAACACTTTCAATATGGAGTTGACGCATCATGTTAATTCGATTCATGGTTGAAAACTTCCTCTCCTTCAAAGATGAGGTAGAGTTCTCGATGGTTGCGGGCAAGTCAGACGAACATCCAGAACACGTTTCCGAGATTCGGGATTTGCGTCTTCTGAAGACAAGCGTCGTCTTTGGAGCAAATCAGTCTGGAAAGACCAACCTAATAAAGGCAATTAGTTTTGCTCAAGAGTTCATCACCCTTGGACCGTCAGGGGTAAAAGGGCTTAAGCTTACGCCCTTTCTTCTTGATAGCGATTACTCAGGAAAACCATCGAACTTCGTATTCGAGCTCCAATGTGGTATGGCACAGAGTTTCGAATACAAATTCTCGGTGGATCGTCAACGGGTGCACGAGGAGTCTTTGCACGAAATCCTTTCAGAAAGCACTAGAATGATGTTCGAACGCGAGACCGACTCACAGGGTCATACGAATGTAAAGATTGGCGAAGTAAATGTCTTGGTCACGAACGAAGAAGACCATTTTGATTTCATCAGGAATTTCCCATCAAACGAGCTTTTCTTGACAGCAGTCAATACAGAAGGGAATGGCGGATTCAGCAGAGACGACGATCCAAATAACGGAATGAGCGCAACTCCGCAAACACGTGAAATTAGGCCGTTTGTCAGGCATACCACTGGTACTAAGTTCGATACAGTCAACGCAAACCGACCTGAACCCAGGATTGCTTTTCTCGATATCATATACGACTGGTTCGACCGTACGCTCGTACCGGTGTTTCCTGATTCGATTCCGGCTCAAGGTATTGGACTTGGAATCGTGAGAGACACGGAGTTTAAGGAAAGACTCCACGACGTGCTTGAATTCTTGGACCTAGGAATCGACGGAGTTGATCTGCTGCCAATTGAGCTAAATGCCGAATCAGACCTATCAGACGAATTTAAAGATTACGCAAAGCGAAACGCACAAAGCATAAGCAAGGGCTCGGACGAAAAGGCTTTATTTGGACATCCCGGCAGTGAAGACTACATTCTTGTCGATGCGAACCATGAGTTTGCAGCTTGTCGACTAGTAACACTACATCAGGTGAACGACGATGGTAGCAAAGTCGCATTCGATCCGTCAGCAGAATCTGATGGCACTCGACGATTGCTCGAGCTGATCCCAACACTCCTTGGCTTGCACCGTTCTCAATCCACGCACGTCTTCATTATCGACGAACTTGACAGAAGCATACATGCTCATTTGACTGGCAAAGTGATAGAACTCTTTCTCAAATACACAGGAAATCGCGAGAACCAACTTATAGTCACGTCACACGATACCGGGCTATTGGATCTGGACCTTCTTAGGCGCGATGAAATCTGGTTTGTAGAGAAAGAACGAACTGACGCTTCGACGCTTTACTCGCTTGAAGAGTTCAAACTCCCTGAGAAAATCAACATAGAAAAGGGCTATCTATTTGGCCGGTTTGGCGCGATTCCTGTATCGTCCAGTCTTGAGAGCCTCGATTGGGCGCGTGAAACATGAAGACTAGGCGGTATTCCGACAGAGAGCGGATTGCTGGCAGACGCGACATAAGAAAACTCTTTGTTGTCGTATCGGAGGGTGTTACAGAGAAAATCTATCTTGATGACCTTGCGGCAGACAAGAGGTACAACCACCCGAGTGTTCACGTAGAGACCATCCTACCTGCGGATTCGTCGCCAGACCATGTTTTGGCCAGTCTTTCCGAATACAACAGCAAGTACGAGCTTGGTGACAACGATGAATTGTGGCTCGTAATTGACCGTGACAGGTGGGAAGTTCCCATGCTAAGCAGAGTCACTCAGGTGGCGTTTCAGAAAAGCTTTTATGTAGCGGATAGCAAACCCGCATTTGAATTGTGGTTATTGTTTCATCATCGGTCACTAAATGACTACACTTGTGAGGAATTGACAGAACTTGAAGCAAATGAAAAATCTGGAACTAGGACCAGATTGGAGCTAGAACTGATATCGATTCTTGGATCATATAGCAAGTCGAACCTAAAGACTTCATGTTATTTACCAAACGTTGATGCTGCCATTGCGAATGCAAGGGCATCAGACATCAGCGCAAGCGACCGCTGGCTAAACCAAATCGGTTCTCGCGTCTACAGACTCGTCGAATCCATAATCAACTCTTCCACCTAACTCACCCAACAACCCCAACCACTAGCTCCCCAGCTCGCGCAGCCCCACCCAGCGCCGCCATCTCCCGCGCCAGCCGCCGCGCATTCTCCTGCACCCAATCCGCTTTCATGATCGCCCGCACGCCCTCGCGCAGCTGACCCTGCCGCACATCATGCGCCGTCAAGTGCAAGCCCACTTTCGCCTCGGCGGCGCGCCGACCCTGTATCCGCTGATCGGCCGCGTGCGGCACGACTATCTGCGGCAAGCCATGAACGACCGCGGCATGCGTCGTGCCGATGCCGCCATGGTGGATGGCGATGCGGCAGCGCGGCAGCACATGCTCGTAGGGCGCCCAATTCAACAGACGCGTTCCGCGGGGAAGCGCCCGCTTCAACTCGGCTTTCTGCTCAGCCGTGAAAGGATTCCAGCCGATCGTCACCAGCGGGATCATGCCCGCACTCGCGACCGCCTGCGCCGCCCAGCTGTAGAAGCCCAAGTCTCCGTTGAAGCTCGTGCCCAAGGTAACCAACCCAAGTGGCTTGTCAAGCGGAATATCCAGCAGCCACGCCGGCGCGGAATCGGTTGGCGCCTCGGCGACGCCACCGACAAACTGCGTCTGCGGCAGGATGGTCGACAGCTCCGACTGGTGCCACTCCGGCGTGAAGTAGGTGATATGGAGTAATTCGCTGATGATCGAGGGCGCCGCGCCCTTGGAGAAATTCTTGCCTTCAATACGGAAGCGATCGCAGAGCCGCTGAATCCGCTGCTGACTGTCGCTGCTCAAATCTCGCTGCACCGGAAAGAGGCTCTGCTCATCCAGCGTCGCCTGGGCGGGCCAACCGCAGATGATCAGCGGCACATCCAGCAAGTCGGCAACGAGCGCCGACGCGCTGAGAAAGGGATCGGAAACGATCGCATCGGGCGCGCCAATTTCGTCTTCGAGATCCAGGAGCGCCTCGACCGCGTCCGCTACAAGATCTTCGCTAAGCCAGGTGTCTAGCGCCCGCCGATAGCGCAGCGTAACCGCATCCTGCGGCGCGATTTGACTCAAGTCCGGCGGTGGTGGCGGTGGCCAAAGCCAGCCGGTCTTGCGAATGGCTCGGAAGGGGATTTCGCCCTGCGCGAAGGCCCGCTTAAGCGGCGCTTCGCTGATCCAAAGGATGTCGTGTCCATGCGCTTGCAGTGATTGCGCCGTCTTGAGGAAGCCGCCCCAATCGGTGTGACTGTAGAGCGGCGCCGATATAAACCAGAAGCGTGCCACGACTCGTTTTCAGTCCCGCCCGCTCAGACCGGCTCGGGCAACTTCAAATAGGCTTGCAGATACTGCCCGGTGTAGCTTTCGGGCGTCGCCGCCACTTCTTCTGGCGTACCCTGCGCGATGACGTCGCCACCGCCGCCGCCGCCTTCCGGTCCCAGGTCAATGATATGATCGGCGACTTTGATAATGTCCAAATTGTGCTCAATGACGATGATCGTGTTGCCGGCGTCCGCCAACTGCTGCAGCACATTTATCAGTTTCTCGACATCGACGGCGTGCAAGCCGGTTGATGGCTCATCGAGGATATACAGCGTTTGACCGGTGGCGCGTTTCGAAAGTTCCCGACTCAACTTGATGCGCTGCGCTTCGCCCCCACTCAATGTCGTCGCCGGCTGGCCAATGCGAATATACCCCAAGCCAACTGCGTCGAGCGTATCCAGCTTGCGCCGAATTCGCGGCAAATTCTCGAAAAACGACAAGCCTTCGCTTACGGTCATACTGAGTACATCGGAGATTGACTTGCCTTTGTAATGCACTTGCAGCGTCTCGCGATTGTAGCGCGTGCCGCGGCAGACCTCGCACTGTACATAGACATCGGGCAAGAACTGCATCTCAATCTTGATCAGCCCCTGGCCCTCGCAATTCTCGCAGCGCCCGCCTTTCACATTAAAGCTGAAGCGCCCGGCGCGGTAGCCGCGGATCTTGCTCTCCGGCAATTCCGCGAAGAGGCTGCGGATATCATCAAACATCTTGGTGTAGGTGCCCGGATTGCTGCGCGGCGTCCGCCCGATTGGGCTCTGGTCGATATTGATGATCTTGTCAATCTTGTCCGCGCCGATGATCTCGTCGTGGTCGCCGGCGCGCTCACGGCTGCGATTAATCAACTGCGCCAGACGCCGATAAAGCGTCTCCACCACCAGCGACGACTTGCCACTGCCACTGACACCAGTTACGCAGATCAATTTGCGCAGCGGAAAATCAATATCGATGCTCTTCAAATTGTTCGCGCGCGCGCCACGCAGCGACAGATACTCGCCCGAGCCGAGGCGCCGTCCATCGGGAAGCGGAATCTGAAAGCGTCCGGAGAGGAACGCGCCTGTATAGCTTTCATCGACAAGCGTCACTTGCTCCGGCGTGCCGGCCGCCACCACCTCGCCGCCGTGTTCCCCAGCGCCGGGTCCCAGGTCAATCAACCAGTCCGACGAGCGCATCGTGTCCTCGTCATGCTCGACGACGAGCACCGTATTGCCTATATCGCGCAGACCGGTCAAAGTGCGAATCAGTCGTTTGTTGTCCCGCTGATGCAGCCCGATCGACGGCTCGTCCAATACATAAAGCACACCCGTGAGCTGGCTGCCCACCTGCGTCGCCAGCCGAATCCGCTGGGATTCGCCACCGCTCAACGTCGCCGCGCTGCGAGACAGGGACAAATAATTCAGCCCCACGTTGCTCAGGAATCCGACGCGCGAAGTCAATTCGCGCAGAATTTGATGGGCGATCTGCTGTTCACGATTGGTGAGAATCGCTCGTTCGCCACGCAGAGAATCGACCCAAACTTCCAAGTCATCAATCGGCAAATGCGCGATGTCGTGAATCGTATCGCCGCCGATTGTCACTGAAAGCGCTTCCGGTCGCAATCGCTGCCCGCCACAGGAGCGACAGGGTATCTCGCGCATATACTCCTGAATCTTGCCGCGAATGAAATCCGACTCAGTCTGCTGGTAGCGCCGCTCAAGATTCGGTATCACACCCTCAAAGCGTGTTGACCAGGTACGCTCCGCCCCGTTGGAATGATAGTAAGTCACATCAAAGCGTCGGTCGCCTGAACCGTACAGCATCAGGTCCTTGTGCTTCTGGCTCAGCTTCCGCCAAGGCGCATCCAAACTGAAATCGTAGGCGCGCGCCAGACTGCAATAGACATTCCAGTTCCAGCCGCGCTTGTCTTCCACGCTATGGCCGTTGGCGCTGATCGCCCCGTCCGCAATTGACTTGCTCTTGTCCGGAACGACCATGTCCGGGTCAATCTCCAAGCTGAAGCCCAAGCCCTGGCAAGCCGGGCAGGCGCCGCTCGGCGTATTGAAGCTGAACAGGCGCGGCTCCGGCTGCGGCACGCTGCCATGCCCTTCCGGGCAAGCCAAGTCTTCGCTGAAGAGGTGGTCAACCGGATTATCACGGTCGGTCACATCCTGGACAATCATCCGACCGTCGCCCAGCTCCAGCGCCGTTTCCACCGCATCCGTCAACCTTGTTTCAAAGGAGGTGGCATCGTCCACCCGCTCTTCGTCATAGTGTCGGACTACCAAGCGATCCACTACGATTTCGATGTCGTGGATCACATAGCGATCGAGTTCGATCTCTTCATCGAGATCACGCACGACGCCATCGACGCGAACGCGGGCAAAACCTTGCTTGCCAATATCTCCCAAGGCTTTGACGTGATTGCCCTTCTGGCGGTGGATCACCGGCGCCAACACCTGAATACGACTGTCGGGCGGCATGTTCTGTATTTGATCGACGATCTGCTGCGCGCTCTGCGCCGAGACTTCCGCGCCACATGTAGGGCAGTGCGGGATCCCCACCCGCGCGTACAGCAGACGCAGATAGTCGTAGATTTCGGTCACCGTGCCCACGGTCGAGCGCGGATTATGGCTGACGCTCTTCTGATCAATCGATACCGCCGGACTCAGTCCTTCAATCTGGTCGACATCCGGCTTCTCCATCAAGCCGAGGAATTGACGGGCGTAGCTGCTCAAACTTTCGACGTAGCGCCGCTGACCTTCGGCGAAGATCGTATCAAAGGCGAGCGATGACTTGCCCGAGCCCGACAAACCAGTGATGACCACCAGTTGATTGCGCGGTATTTCGACATTGATGTTTTTCAGATTATGTTCGCGCGCGCCGCGCACGATGATCTTGTCTTGCAACATGCCGTATTCCATGCGTCCGTTGGCAAGGAGCCCTGGCGATGGGACGACCCATCCCAGGCGCGAACCGCTTGCCCTTTTCAGGGGCAAATTCAATGACTCATTATAACCGTATGTCATGGGAGGGAGAACAGACAAATCAAAGCGGCGAAGCGCGGCGCGCTGATTCCTTGTTCTCATTGTCGTCCGAAATCGGTATCATAGTTCCAAGCGACTGCAGAGATTTGACGGAGCATCCATGGCCAGTCAATTTCAATGGGACGATCCTTTCCTGCTGGAAGATCAGCTTGACGATGAAGAGCGAATGGTGCGTGATGTCGCGCGCGATTACTGTCAAAGCAAGCTTATGCCCCGCATCGTCGAAGCCAACCGTCACGAATCATTTGATAGAGATATCTATTTTGAAATGGCTGAGTTGGGCATGTTGGGCGCGACTTTGCCGGAAGAATACGGCGGCGCCGGATTGAACTACGTTAGTTACGGTTTGATCGCCCGCGAAGTCGAGCGCGTCGACAGCGGCTATCGCAGCGCTATGAGCGTACAGAGCGCGCTGACCATGTACCCGATTTACGCCTATGGAACGCAGGAGCAGCGTCTTCGTTATTTGCCCAAACTGGCTTGTGGCGAGTGGGTTGGCTGTTTCGGCTTGACCGAGCCGAACCACGGCAGCGACCCCGGGGGGATGGAGTCGCGAGCGACCAAAGTCGATGGCGGCTGGATCTTGCATGGCAGCAAAATGTGGATTACCAATTCTCCCATCGCCGATGTCTTTATCGTCTGGGCGAAGGCTTATGGCGACCCGAACGGCAGCGATGGAACGATCCGCGGCTTCGTACTGGAACGAGGCATGGATGGCTTGTCGGCGCCGCCAATAGAAGGCAAGTTCAGCCTGCGCGCCAGCAGCACTGGCGAAATCGTGATGGACGAGGTCTTCACGCCGGACGAAAACCTCCTGCCCGATACGGGCGGTCTTAAGAGCCCGTTCGGCTGCCTGAACCGCGCGCGCTACGGCATCGCCTGGGGCGCGCTTGGCGCCGCCGAGTTTTGCTGGCATGCGGCTCGGCAATATACCTTGGACCGTCATCAGTTTGGCCGACCTCTAGCGTCAAATCAACTGATTCAGTTCAAGCTGGCGAATATGATGAGCGATATCAGCTTCGGCTTGCAGGGGACCTTGCGCGTGGGCCGCCTGCTCGATCAAGGCCGAGCGACGCCCGAGATGATCTCGCTGGTCAAGCGCAATTCCTGCGCCGCCGCACTAGACATCGCCCGCGTGTCCCGCGATATGCATGGCGGCAATGGCATCGCCGACGAATTCCACGTCATCCGCCACGTGATGAACCTGGAAGCGGTGAATACTTACGAAGGCGCCAGCGATATCCACGCCCTCATCCTGGGGCGCGCCCAAACGGGTATCCAGGCATTTATGTAATTTTAGGGGCGACATATCATGTCGCCCGCCGTTGGAAAAGCGTTGTAGGGGCGACTCTGTGAGTCGCCCGCTGCGCCAGCTATAATGCGCAGATATTTTGACGGAGGCGAAACCATGACCAGCAAAACATTCGAAGTGCCCAACATTCACTGCATGGGCTGCGTACAGGCGATTAAGAACGAACTGCGCGAGCTTGACGGCGTCGCCAGCGTAGAAGGCGATGCGCGCAAGCAAACAATCGACATCGACTTTGAAGCGCCCGCCACCTGGGACGCCATCGTCGCCGCCTTGACCGAGATCGAGTATCCTCCGGCGGCGGATTAGGACTACTCGCTTCTCGTAAGCGCACTGGCTCAAACACGCTCCCAGGCTACGAGCTCGCAGACCATGCCCCTGACGGTCCCGCGCATCAAGGCTGTCGCCAGCGACTTGGGATTCAACCTCTGCGGCGTGACGCCGGCTGAACCTTCGCCGACTCTGCTCGCCTACCTGCGCTGGATCGAACGTGGCATGCACGGGGCGATGGGCTACCTGGCGCGGGCAGACCGCGTGCGCCGGCGGCAGGACCTGCGCGAGATCATGCCGGGCGCGAAGTCGCTCATCGTTGTCGGCATGGATTATCACGCGCGTTTCGCCGACGATGAGACGCTGAACGACCCGGCGCGCGGCCGCATCGCCTCCTATGCCTGGGGACTCGATTACCACAAAGTGCTGGCGCTGCGCCTCGAGCAGTTCGCCGAGTGGCTGGCCGATGCCAGCGGGCGCGCGATCCAGCAGAAGGTCTATGTCGATACCGGGGCAATCCTCGAGCGGAGCCATGCCCAGCAGGCGGGTTTGGGCTTCATCGGCAAGAACACCATGCTCATCCATCCGCGGCGCGGCAGCAGCTTCTTCATCGGCGAAATCATCACCTCGCTTGCCTTCAATGACTACGATGAGCCGCATCGCGAGACCATGTGCGGCGCCTGCGCGCGCTGCCTGGCCGCTTGCCCCACCGATGCCTTCCCCAAGCCCTATGTGCTGGACGCGCGGCGCTGCATCAGCTACCACACCATCGAGAACAAAGGCTGGATCGACCGCGAGTTGCGGGACGGCTTCGGCAATTGGATCTTCGGCTGCGACATCTGCATGGATGTCTGCCCCTTTCAGCGCTTCAGCGAAGAGACGCAGGAGGTCGCCTTCCTGCCCTTTGATATCGAACGGGTGGCGCCGCCACTGACCGACATTCTGATGTCGACCGAGGAGTCGTATCGGCTGATGTTCCGGCGCAGTCCGGTCGAGCGCGTCAAGCGGGCGCAGATGGTGCGGAACGCCTGCATCGCCGCAGGCAACTGGCGGGGCGAAGTCGCCATCCCCCATCTGATTCAGTTGCTCTATGACGAGAGCGCGCTCGCGCGCGGGCATGCGGCCTGGGCGCTCTGGCGGACGATGGAGCTCGATAGCAGCAAGCTGCTGACCGACCTGCATCGGCGCGAGGACGATGCGCGGGTGCGGGGCGAAGTGGAGGCGCTGTTGGGGTAAAGGACCACAGCTTGTAAGCAGAACAGACGCAATCGATAATAAAGAATGCAAAGCAAATAGGAAATCACATGAACCAACGCAAAGCCGAAGCGGTAGCGCAGGAATCTACCAATCCACTGGAAGAGCGCATTCAAAAGCTTAAACATTGTTCCCCGAAGCGGTCAACGAAGACGGCATCGACATTGAGACGCTGGTCAATTTGCTGGGGAAAGAAGAAAGCCGCCGTGAGCGCTATCGTTTCACCTGGGCCGGCAAGCAGGACGCGATACTGAACCTGCACCAGAAGAGCAAAGCGACGCTGAAACCTGTGCCGGAAGAATCAGTCAATTGGCATAATACCGGGCACCTTTTCATCGAAGGCGACAACCGGCAAGTGATGAAACTTCTCTACCGTTCTTACTTCGGTCGCGTGAAGATGATCTACATTGACCCGCCCTACAACACCGGCAATGACTTCGTTTATCGCGACAATTTTTCCGACCCGCTTAATCACTACCTGCGCCTGACCGGGCAAGTTGACGACGACGGCAATCTGCAAACGACAGATGTGGACAAAGCTGGCCGCCTGCACTCATCCTGGCTGAATATGATGTATCCGCGTTTGTTGTTGGCGCGACAGCTTCTGAGCGATGACGGCGTTATTTTCATCAGCATCGACGACAATGAAGTCCACAATCTGCGCAAGCTGATGGATGAGATTTTTGGTGAGGAGAATTCTTGCGGCACATTTATTTGGGAAAGGAAAAAGAAGCCATCATTCCTTGATCGAAACATGGGTACGGTAACGGAATACATTGTCGCTTATGCTAAGTATCGACATTATTCGCCACCATTTATTGCGGGGGCTGTCGAAGATGGAAAGAAATACCCTTTCAACAACGCCGGCAATCCTGTAAATGTTCTCACTTTTCCGCCGGGCTCGATTAGATTCTCGATTCCGAACCAAACTGTCACCGCGCAAGACATGTCCACCCAGAACATATTCACTGAATTACTTGACGATGTGGAAATAATCGATGGCTCGAATGCCAACGGGTTTAGACTCAAGGGAACATGGCGTTACTCTCAGTCTAAAGTTGACGAGTTCGTTGAACGCAAGGATGAAATACGAATTAGCAAGGTTCCTTTTCGACCGAATTATGTTAATCGCTCAGGTGATACGAAAAAAACCATAAATCTGCTTTCGCACAGAGTGAATGAAATACCTTCTAACGAAGATGCTACTGAAGAGTTAAGAAAAATCTTCGGTTCCGACGTTATGAGCTACCCCAAACCAACCGGCCTTCTATCGTATTTGGTACGGTCAATTACGTCTGGTGAAGATATTGTTTTGGATTTCTTCGCCGGCTCTGCGACAACCGCCCATGCCGTCCTCCAACAGAACCGCCATGACGGCGGCAACCGCAAATTCATCATGATCCAACTGCCTGAGCCAATGGTTAACCCGCAATTCGCCAATATCGCCGAGGTCGGTAAAGAGCGTATCCGCCGCGTCATTCAAAAAATGCAGGGTGAAAGCGCGGGCATGCTCGATGGTTTGCAAGGGCTGCCAGATGAAGACTTGGGCTTCCGCGTCTTCAAGCTCGATGAATCTCCCCTGCGCCAATGGCCTGACCTGCCCACCGATACGACCAGCCCCGAAGAATACCTCAAGCAGATGGAACTGATGATTCTTGACCCGCTGCTGGAAGGCTGGACGCTGCCGGACGTGATTACGGAAGTCGCCCTAAAAGAGTTTGGCTTTAGCCTGACCTGGCGCGTCGAGCAATTCGAAAGCGGTGCCCGGCAGACGATTTACAAGGTCATAGACGACGAACAGGAACAATACTTTTATATATGTCTTGATGAGAAGATCGTTTACGACACCATCAAACATCTGGATTTCAAAAAAGACGATCGTTTCGTTTTCCGTGACAGCGCCATCGACGACACCATCATCGCCAACTTGGCGCTGACCTGCCGCATCAAGAGCATCTAAGGGGGAGGGCGTGGAATTCAAGTTTGACGGCAATCAGGATTTTCAACTGAATGCGATCAGCGCCATTACCGATTTGTTTGAGGGGCAGCCCTTAATCGAGGCGGGTTTGGATTTGGTGACGGGCGGCATTCCGGTGGTCAGCAATCGGTTGGACTTGGACAATAATACACTGCTGTCTAACCTCCGTTCGGTACAGAAAACGAACGGGCTGGCAATTGATGATGCGCTCAAGTTATCACCCGAGCAACAAATCACAACCGTAGATGGTGAACTCTCCCGGCGCTATTACAATTATTCGGTGGAGATGGAAACTGGCACTGGCAAAACCTACGTATATCTGCGAACCGCCCTTGAACTTTACGAGAAATATGGTTTTCGCAAATTCATCATAGTCGTGCCATCCATCGCTATCCGCGAGGGCGTGCTCAAGACACTGCAAATCACAGAAAACCATTTCCGCGAATTATACGGCAACCTGCCCTATCGCTATCATGTTTACGATTCGGGGAAATTGTCCCAGGTACGGCAGTTTGCGCTTTCGGATAACCTCGAATTGATGATTATGACGATTGACGCATTTAACAAGGAATTGAATGTTATTCGCCAATCTACCGACCGTGATCAAGGCAACATCCCGATCCATTTGATCCAGAATGCCCGCCCAATACTTATTCTTGATGAGCCGCAGACCAAGATGGAAGGCGAGCGAAACATCCGCGCGCTGGGCGACTTGTGTCCCTTGATGACATTGCGATACAGCGCCACCCACCAGAATCCCTACAATCGCGTCTACCGCCTTAGCCCTTTTGACGCTTGGCGGCAAAATCTGGTGAAACGGGTCGGCGTATACGAAGTCATGCAGGAAGACGATTTCAATCGGGCCTATATTGAAGTGCGACAAATCAAACGTGTCCGCCGTACCATGACAGCGACATTGCATGTTCACAAGCTGATGAAATCAGGCGCGGTGAAAGCGGTTAACATTGAAGCTAAACTTGGAGTCAATTTGTTCGAGAAAACAGGCTTGCCCGAATATCAGGATTACCGCGTTGAACGTATTGAGAATGGTCGTGTTGTTTTCGCGGTTGGCGGCCGCGAACTGAGGCTTGGTCGAGGCGAATCGGCTGGCGAGGACAAAGACGCGATCTTCGCCGCTCAAATCGCCACAGCTATTGAAGCGCATTTCCGTAAACAACGCGAATTAAAAGCGAAGGGTATCAAGGTCCTAACCTTATTTTTTGTCGACCGCGTCGATAACTATCGAAACAACGGCAAGCTGCGGCTGATGTTCGACGCCGCTTTTGATCGACTGAAAGAGAAATTTCCAGAATGGCGGAGTTATGCAGCGAAGCAAGTGCAAGACGCCTATTTCGCTACCAAAAGGTCGGGTGAACTGGATGACAGCAGCAGCGGCACAGCCGAGAAAGATCGCCAAGCCTATGATCTAATTATGCGTGACAAAGAGCGGCTTTTGTCATTTGACGAACAGGTCGCCTTCATATTTTCGCATTCGGCATTGAATGAGGGCTGGGACAACCCAAATATCTTCCAGATCTGCGCTTTACGCGACGTAAAATCCTATATTCGTAAACGTCAGCAAATCGGGCGAGGCTTGCGCCTTCCGGTGAACCAGAACGGAGATCGAGTAGTTGACGAGCATGCCAATCTGCTCACCGTCATTGCCAACGAGCGATATTCGCAGTTCGTGCAAACTTATCAGCAGGAAATCGAAGAGGCCTTCGGCCAACGGGACGCTGCTCCCGATCTGGTCAATCTGCGAGAACAAAAGATGGTCAAGCGTACACGACGCTTTCAGCTAAGCCCTGAATTCAAGACCTTGTGGAACAAGATAAAGCATAAGACACGGTATTCGGTCAATATCGACAGCGTCAAAGCGGTGCGTGACGCGGTTGAGGACTTGAAGCGTGTTGACATCAAGACGCCGCGTATCACAGCTACCGGAGCTGAGATGAAGCTTGCCGATGACAATAGTTTCTACGCTGACCAGACCGTAGCCACCCGCGACATGAGCGCGACACAGCCTCCCGCCAGTTTGCTGGACTTGGTAGACCGCATCGCGTATTACCTGGATTTTCAATCCCCGTCCGTATCACTGAGTCGCAAAACCATCTTGGGCATAATCCAACAATCTGGACGTCTCGACGAAGGCATGCGCAATCCCCATGCCTTCGCTACTCAAGCCGTCCAGTCCATCAAAGAAAACCTAGCCGACCAACTGGTAAGGGGAATCGAGTACGAACGCATCAATGAATGGTATGAAATGTCACTGTTTGAGGCGGAGTTTGAGGCCTGGATGAAATATCTTGTACCAGTTGAGAAGTCGGTATATGACCATATACGGTTTGACTCTGATATAGAATCCAAATTTGTCAAAGATATGGAAAATCGAAAAGATATTCGCCTTTACGTTAAATTGCCATCTTGGTTTGTAGTATCTACACCTGTCGGGAATTACAATCCCGATTGGGCGATTGTCATGGACGACCCCGACAAGGCAGACGGTGAAAAACTCTATCTCGTACGCGAGACAAAAGGCGAAGGCGAATTACGTCCAACCGAGCAGCGCAAGATAGATTGCGGCGCAAAGCATTTCGAGGGCGCGCTAAGTGTTGATTATCGCGTCGTGACTCACGCGAGCGAATTGCCGTAGCGCTTTATTCCACCGCTACCTCCAAATCCGGATGCTGTTGATGCCAGTTGGTGGCGTCTTGGTAGGCTTTGGCGACGGCGAGAGTCTCGGCTTCTTTGTACAGCCCGCCAACGAAAGTGATGCTGGTGGGTGTGCCTTTGTCGGTGAAGCCGTTGGGCACAACAACGGTGGGATGCCCGGTGAGGTTGGTCATGCCCAGCGAATTGCCGCCGTAGCTGGGCGAGATGAAGACATCGACCTCGCTCATGACAAGCGCCAGCTCCTGCATCAGCCGCGCGCGGACGCGATTGGCGTTGATGTATTCGACGGCGGGGATGAAGCGGGCGGCGCGGAAGACATTGGGCCAGGCGCTGTTGTCCTGGCGCTTCATCGCGTCGACCGAGCCATCGCGCGTGATCTGGTCGAAGGCGGCCGCCGCTTCCGCCGCGAGAATAATCCAGAGCCCGCTCAAATCGGCAACTGGCAGCTCGATCGGGATCAGCTTGAAGCCCTGCGCGCGCATCACATCGAGCGCGGCGGCGCTGTTGACCTGGTTGACGCGCTGCAGCGCCTCGCCCTGCTGGCGGTGATGGGCGTCGGTCTCGCCCGCGTCCGCCGCTTCAAAGGCGCTCGCGACATAGCCGATGCGCAAGCCATGCGGATTGAGCGCCGGATCCCATTGAAAGGGCTCGGGGCTGAGGGTCATGTCCAAGCCATCGGGACCGTAGATGGCGCTTAAAACGAGGGCGCAATCTTCGACTGAGCGGCACATGGGACCGATCTTGTCGAGGCTCCAGCAGAGCGCCATCGCGCCATAGCGGCTGACGCGCCCGTAGGTGGGCCGCAAGCCGGAGACGCCGCAGCGGGTTGATGGCGAGACGATGCTGCCCATCGTTTCGGTGCCGATGGCGAAACCGACCAATCCGGCGGCGACCGCAGCGCCCGAGCCAGCCGATGAGCCGCTGCTGCCCTCGCTGGCATCCCAGGGATTCCTGGTCGTGCCGCCATACCAGACATCGCCGTTGGCGAGCGCGCCCAGGGTCAGCTTGGCGATGAGCACGGCGCCGGCTTCTTCCAGCCGCTGGACGACGGTGGCATCGACATCAAGCTGCTGCCCCTGATAGGGCGCGGCGCCCCATTGCGTCGGATAGCCGCGCGCGGCCAGCAAGTCTTTGGCGCCCCAAGGGATGCCATGCAGCGGACCGCGATAGAGCCCGCGGGCGATCTCGTCATCAGCGCGCGTCGCCTGCTTGATGGCGAGCTCTTCGGTATAGGCGGCGACGCATTCCAGCAGGGGATCGTAGCGCTTGAGCCGGCGCAGGTACATTTCGGTCAGCTCGAGCGAAGTGACCTGGCGACTGCGGATGAGCTCGGCGAGCTGGGTGAGCGGCTGGAAGGCGGCTTCTTCGAGATCGGCGGGACGGGTCACGGGCGGACCGGCGCTCATAGCGTAGCTTCGCGGGACGGCGGCGGGCGCGGGATCGGCGTGCTGGACGTTGAAGTTGAGCGCGAGCGGGACGCTGTTGTCGAGGTCGGCTTCGCGTAGGCCCCGGTATTGCTCGCGGCGTCCGTTGAGGATCTCGAGCATTTGCTCGCGCTGGTCGGGGCTGAAGTCGAGGCCGAGCAGGGTTTGGGCGGCGGCGATTTCGTCAGCTGTGATGGCGGGTTCGGATTGGGACATGGGCGCTTTCCTTGGGTTTATTGGACAGTTGTATTGTAAAGGGAAAACTTTTTTGTCCAATAAAGTATTGGAATGCTACGCAATGAGAATTCTCATGACTGTGTCATGATAGAGTGAAAACTTTTTTGTGTCACAAGCATGAGAATCGCGGGGCGGCGCGCGCGCGGGATATGTGGTTGTTACGTCGGCGTGCTGATGGGAGAGGATAGCATAGGTGGGGGGTTGTGGGGTGAATGGATGGGCGCGAGTTTCTTGCGTCGAGTTGCCGACATTTCTGTTAACTTTTGCGGATACGTATTGTAACTGGTAAACTAGCGGTAGATCTGTCTGGGAGTAGGAAGATCAGGTTTCCAACATTAGAAGGAGTTTTCATCATGCGCAGAATCGTTTTCGCAGCGGTCTGGTTGCTGTTGTTGGTTCTATCGATATCAGTTTTAGCCCAAGAGGATTCTGAAGCCGTCGCGCTCGACGAGACGAATCCGTGTAGCGCTGGGTCGATTTTTCAACGAGTGGATGGTAGCTATGCAGAGTTTGAAGCTACTCGTAGTGCCGAAGATTCGCTAACCGCATTCAATGATATTCAGAATCTGTATGAATCGCTCGGCGCTGTATTGGAAGAGTGTCGCAATGTTGTCGAATTGGCTGCGTCTGGTGTAGTCGAGGTTGGTTCAGGCACTTTCGATGACCCATACGCCTTCGATTACTTTGGCGACACGGGACGAGGCTATTTGCTTAAGATACGAAGTATAGTCCGCCCATCTGATCAGTACCGTCATCGCTGGGATGATGCTGCGCCACAGGGCTGGGAATATGTGGCCTTGGTGGCAGACGTACAATGTATATCTCCTGAGGGTGATTTCTGCGAAATTGGCTACAGTGACTTTGAGTTGACCGGCGATAACGGAAGTGTCTACGACTATGTTTCCTACTCCAGTTCACTTGACCTTAAGTTGCGTCCAGGTGGAGAAGGCAGCGGTAGCGTGTGGTTCCTCATCCAAACTGACGACTCCAACTTATTGGCTATGTTCGAGGAAGGATATAGAACAGGCCTCGTTGTTTATCGTGCTGAACCTGCGCCCGGTCAAGTTGTCGAAGGACCCGGCGGTAATACCGTGACAATTACGGCAACGACCAGCATCAACGTGCGAGGGGGACCCGGAACCAGCTACAGCGTTGCGGGCAGTTTCCAAACTGGTCAGCAAGAAACAGCCGTCGGCCGCAACTCTGCGGGAACATGGGTGCAAATGGAACGCGGTTGGGTATTTGCCCAACTCGTCCGCGTAGACGGCACAATCACATCGTTGCCTGTCACCGGTTAGTGGGGACAATGTGGGAGGCCTCGGTCTCCCACAGATTTATTCCGCAACTGTAACATCAAGGGAGGTGGGTTTGTGCCCAGGAAAGAAAAGGTGAAACAGCGACCAAGATCTTCACGAGGCTTGGGTTACGAGTCTGTGATGGTTATTGTGGCGGCAGCCTTAATCATCGGTGCCGCACATGAACCACTTAAAGAGTTGCTTGGGACTTTCACAATCATCAATGAATCTCCAGTTGTCGATCCGCCCGAACCGGAGCCTGTGTTGGCGCCGGACACGCCTGAACTCGAGAAGCCACAACCGCTTGAGTCTGTCGTCTTGTCAAAGACGGACCTGACTGTATTGAAAGTTACAATTGCAGACAGCATTAGAATCGAATACATACTCGAACCAGCATCCATTGGTGTTGATTCCAGTCAAAGACAGGCAGTGCTAACGATAGCATGCGCTTTGCGCCATAGTGGACCCGTGCGCCGCGCTGTCGTATTCGTCGGTGTAGGTAAGTATATTGATTCAGCGGGTCAGCCAGCGTTGCGTTCTCGTGCAGAAACAAAAATGTCGGCGCTTCGTGTCAACCGCATGGTTTGTTCGCCAGAGACAACCGAACGTGATATTGACTGGGGCCGGGTAGCAGAATATGACATCAGATTCGCAATCCCTCGCGGGTTTAAGGTAGACCTCTAAAGGAGAAGTATATGATCCGCAAGTCGCTATATTTGAGCATCCTTGGCATTTGGGTCATGCTGATTAGTGTTGCCGGCATAGTTGCCCAAGATATTTGTGTCGAAGAGGCGTTCGCCAACAGCGCCATGCCTACCACAATCGCCGAAGCACGACAACTGCTGCAAGACTTGCGTGAAGTGCTGGCCGAATGCGACCCGCCATCTGAAGGCGCTATTGAGTTGGATGTGCTTAGAGAGCTAAGCGTCGACGGAATGTACGAAGACGAGTATGGCTGTTATGTAGGCGTGTCATTCGGTACGCGATCGTCTCGACCAGACGTTTTCGTTGTCGTCCAAGGTGATGGCAATGCAAACTACCTTCTTGAACTGAAACGACCTGCTTCTCAGAAGTGGAGAGCAGCGACTGACGTGGACCTAAAGACATTTGTCGACAATCCAGATCAGGGGTTCTACCTTCACGAATGGGATGGCTACAACTGGCCCAAGGGGCGTTACGAAGTTCGCTACGAGGCGTTTGTGGGTGCGAATCCAGTCACCATCGCGTTTGACGCCGAACACAATACTCGTTATCGGATCGATATTGCCTGTCTCTAGATACGACGTAATCGCGAACACAAGCGGCAGAGTGCCAAAATACAGCGGGCGACCCAATGGGTCGCCCCTACATTTCATACTGGATTGGATATGGCTGAAATGGCGAGAGATGCGATACCAGCCCATTCATGACGCCAGCCCCCTCCCCCGCAACCTGAGCGAATTACTCACCACGAACACGCTCGAGAAAGCCATCGCCACGGCGGCGAACATGGGAATCAGACCGCCCAGCATCGCCACGGGAATCAGCACGATATTGTAGACGAAAGCCCAGAAAAGATTCTGGTGGATCGTGCGCAGGGTGGCTTTGCTGAGTTCGAGCGCGGTGACGAGCGCCTTGAGGTCGCCGCCGACCAAGGTAATATCACCCGCTTCGATGGCGATATCGGTCCCGCTGCCAATGGCGAAGCCGATATCGGCGCCCGCCAGCGCCGGCGCGTCGTTGATGCCATCGCCGACCATGGCGACCGTCGCGCCTTCCTTTTGCAGCTGCATGACCGCGTCCGCTTTGTCGGCGGGAAGCACTTGCGCCAAGACGCGTTTAATGCCGACTTCGCGGGCGATGGCTTCGGCGGTCTGTTGGTTGTCGCCGGTGATCAGGGCGACATCCAGTCCGCGCTGGCGCAGGGCGCGGATGGCGGCTGCCGAGCTGGGCTTCACCGTATCGCCGATGGCTATTGCGCCGGCAAGCCTGTCGTCGATGGCGAGCAGGACGACGGTTTGTCCCTGATTCTGGCTGCGCGCGATGTCGGCTTCGAGCGCGTTGATGTCGATGTCGTTTTCGGCGATGAAGCGCGGGCTGCCGATGAGGATTCGCTTGTCATTGATGGCGGCGACGATGCCGCGGCCCGGGCTGGCTTCAAAGTTTTCCAGGGGCAGCGGCGCGATGCCTCGCGCTTTGGCTTCATCAAGCACGGCTACTGCCAGCGGATGTTCGCTGGCGGCTTCGGCCGAGGCGCTGATTTGCAGCACATCGCGTTCGCTGAAATCGGGCGCGGCGATGACCTCGGTGACGGTCGGTTTTCCGCTGGTGACGGTGCCGGTTTTGTCGAGCAGGATTGCCGTCAGCGAGGCGGCGCGCTCCAATGCCTCGCTGCTGCGGAAGAGGATGCCGGCTTCGGCGCCGCGTCCGCTGCCGACCATGATGGCGGTCGGCGTTGCCAGCCCGAGGGCGCAGGGGCAGGCAATCACGAGCACGGCGATCATATTGAGAATGGCTTGCGGCAAGTCGTCGCCGCCGATGGTCAGCCAGCCGACCAAGGTGATGAGGGCGAGCACGATGACGAGTGGCACGAAGTAGGCGGAGACGCGGTCGGCAATCGCTTGGATCGGCGCTTTGCTGCCTTGCGCCTGTTCGACCAAGCGGATGATCTGCGCCAGGACGGTATCGCGTCCCACGCGCTGCGCTTCAATGATTAGCCTGCCCTGCTGGTTGATGGCGCCGCCATAGACTTCGGCGCCGACGGATTTGTCGACCGGCAGGCTTTCGCCGGTGAGCATGGATTCGTCAACGGCGGAGCGGCCGTCGGTCACGATAGCATCCACCGGGATGCGCTCGCCCGGTTTGACCAGCAGGAGGTCGCCGGGCGCGACTTCGTCAATGGGGATGGCTTTCTCTTTGCCGTCGCTGAGGAGGGTCGCGGTTTTGGGCGCCAGTCCCATCAGCTTTTTGATGGCGGCGCTGGTCCTTCCCTTGGCGCGCGCTTCCAGCAGCTTGCCCAGGGTGACCAGCGTGAGGATGACCGCGGTCGATTCGAAATAATCCAGTTTGCCGACCACATCGCTGAAACCGAAGACGATGCCCAGCAGGACGATGATGCCGTAGACGTAGGCGGCGATGGCGCCCATCGCCACCAGCACATCCATATTGGCGCTGCCGTTGCGCAGGGATTTAACCGCGGCGCTGATGAATTGCGCGCCGAGCAGCAGCATGACCGGCGTCGCCAGCGCGCCGAAGATGAAGAGCCAGATGTCGTCGGCGAGAAAGGCGAAGTTATCCATCAGGAAGGGGATCCGGTGCAGGAAGTGGCGCGTCATGCTGAGGATGGCGAGCGGGATGGTGAAGAGCGCGCCGATTTTGACCAGGCGAGCTTGGCGGTCGATTTCGGCTTGGCGGAATTCCGCTTCGTGGTCTTCATGGGCATCGTGCCCGGATGTGTCGATGACGCCGTAGCCAGCGCGCTCGACCGCCTCGACCAAATCGTGGCGGCGTGTCACGCCGGGAAGGAAGCTGACGCTGGCTTTTTCGCTGGCGAGGTTGACCGAGGCGCTGAGGACACCGTCGCTGCGATTCAAGGCGCGCTCCACATTCTTTTGGCACATGGCGCAGGTCATGCCGGTGATGGGCAGATCGATTGCCGCGGCGGCGACGCCGTAGCCCGCACGTTCCACCTGGGCGACTAGGTCAGAGGCAGCGAGCTTGTCGCCGTCGTATTGCACATTGGCTTTTTCGGTAGCCAGGTTGACGCTGACATCGGCGACGCCCTCAGCGCGTTTGAGGCTGCGCTCGATGTTCTTCTGGCACATGGCGCAAGTCATGCCGGTGACCGGCAAGGTGATTTCTTTCGTCGTCATAGTTCGTGCTCCCCTCAGCTGTTGATCAGCTTGAGAATTTTCTGCATCTCGCTGAGCGCGCCTTGCGGGTCGGCGCCGAGGTCATGCGCCAGCGAATTCTCGATGTAACATTCGAACAGGTGATTGATCAGGCTGGACATGCCCTTTTCGATGGTGCGGGCGCGCAGGACGCGCTCCTCGCAGCTGCCTTGGTCGTCGGCGATCATCGCTTCAAGCGCGCTGAGCTGCCCCTGAATGCGGCGGATGCGATTGATCGTCTTGCGGTTGAAAGCCTCTCGTTGGGCATGATCGTGGATTAAGGTTTCAGCAGCCATGTGTTTTGCTCCAATACCTATACCCCTATAGGTATAGGATATCATGTGAACCGTGCGCATGTCAAGCGATTGCTTGAAAGCTGATTAATTCTCGGCGCGAATCAAGGGGATTTCGTTGCAATTGCCGCCGGAGACAGTGGCGTCGACGCGCACCCAGACGCGGTCGGCCAGTTTCCACCAGGGCAGGCTGTCGGCGCCAATGCCGCGGGCGGCTGGCTCGGCGCTTTCGCGGTAAGCCATGACGGCGATAATCGGCGCTTCGGGAGCGGGGCGGGAGCGGATGTTGGCGCCGGATAACACGGCGGAGAATCTACAGGGCGCGTCGGCGGCCAGCGCCTCCAATGGACTGCCGCCGCCCGCCGGCGCCGGGTCGACAACGGTGTAGACATCCACACCAACACGCGTCTCGTATGGCAGGGCGTGGACCGGCAGGCCGATCAGTTCGTGATAGACATAGGCTTCGCTTTCGCTTGGCGGCGCGGCGGGCGTCAAGGCGCCGTTTTCGTCCCGCGCAAGCGCGATATGGGTGAAGTTGCCGCTCCTGACCGCGACTTCGCCGCCAGCTGTCGCCACCTGCGTCCGCCCGTCGATAACGTGAATCAGCATGCCGCGGCTGGCTTGGGCTTGCAGCCAGACGGTACCGCTGAGCATAATGCGCGCGCCATTGATGACGAAATAGCGCGGCGCGATGGACTTCACCGTTTGCAGCAGGATGCCGCTCTCGGGCGCGTCTTCGCAGGGCGCGTCGTGCATGCCGCTGAGGAAGTCGAAGCGATGCCAGGGCAGCCAGAGCGGTTCGGAATCAGCGTCGGCGGAGAGCGCCAGCAGATCGGCAAGGGGCGCGGAAACGACCGATTCGCTGATCCAGCCGCGCAGTTCCGGCGTCGCGTAGATCAGCAGCCAGCCGCCGCCCCGAAGCCGGCCGAGGGCTTTCAACGGGCGGCTGACCGCGAGCAGCGCAACGACAGTCGCGTCTGTGCTGGGAGACGCGCGCAGATTGGCGCCTTGCGAAGCCGTCACATTGATATCGGCGAGCGTCGGCGGCAGATTTATCAGTTCGGGCAGGAAGAGCGCTACGTTGCCAAAGGCCAGCAGCGCCGAGTCGCTCGCTTCTAGTCCATCGCTGGGATAAGCGGGGAAGAGAGAGCGCGCCGCGCCCCAGGTCCGGTCTTCGCTGCTGACGCTCAGCCAGTCGATATCGGTTATGGCGATTGCGTCGCCGGGCGCTTTTAAGGAAGGGGCTGCTTCGACTCGCTCGCGATAGACGGGCGTGACCGTGGCGCCGCCGAGACAAAGCGTGCCCGCCTCCTGTTCGGCGCACCCTTGGGCGATGCCCATCAGCGCCGATTCCTGCAAGGCGGGGCAAGTTGATTCCTGCGCGGCGGCGGATGCGGCGAAGAGCGCCATGAGCGTGAGCAGAGCGATAGGTCTCATCCGCCACCCTCCCCTCGCCCGCTCAGACTTTCTCGTAGAGTTCGAGCAGTACGCCGCCGGTCGATTTGGGATGGATGAAGGCGTAGCGCCGACCGTCGCGCTCACGGGGCTGTTCGTTGATAAGCTCGCAGCCGGCCGAACTCAGTTCATTGAGCTTGGAGTCGAGGTCGGAAACTTCAAGGCAGAGATGGTGCATGCCCGGTCCGCGCTTCGCCAGGTATTTGGCGACGCCGCTGTCGTCAGTCGTCGGCTGGATCAGCTCGATGCGCGCGTCGTCCACGGTCAGGAAGGCGATGTCGACTGCTTCGGCAGGAAAGGATTCGATCTCTCCCGTCTGCGACAGTCCGAGGCTTTCGCGCCAGAAGCGCAGGGCTGCGTCCATATCATCGACGACGATGGCGAGGTGGTTGAGCCTGATGTCGGTCATTTTAGTGTCTCTTGGCTGGCGGCAAGCGTAAAGCGGCGGCACGGTATCTCTCGTATGAATGTTATAATGAGAGGCTGAATGCGGAAAGCGAATCGGCTACGATTGAAGAGGAGTGATATGGTCCTGAAGGAAATGACGCGCCCGCTGAGCCTGGCGCTGACGGAAGAGCATGAGATGCTGCTGGCGGCTGTGCGCGATTTCGCCCAGCGCGAGATCGCCCCGGTGGCGGCGGAATACGACGAATCGGGCGAGTTCCCCATCGACACGGTGCGCAAGATGGGCGAGATGGGCTTGATGGGCATTGAGATGCCGGAAGAATACGGCGGCGCCGGCATGGATACGCTGGCGCATGTCTTGACCATGATTGAGATCGCCAAAGCCGATGCCAGCCACAGCACGATCTTGAGCGTCAACAATTCGCTCTATTGCAATGGCATCCTCTGGTTTGGCAGTGAAGCGCAAAAGCGCGAATGGATCACGCCGGTGGCCAGCGGCGAGGAGATCGGCGCTTACAGCCTGACCGAGCCGATGTCGGGCAGCGACGCCGGCAATATGGCCAGCCGGGCGGTTTTGAATGAGGCGGGCAGCCATTACATCATCAATGGGCGCAAAAGCTGGGTAACGAGCGCGCCATTCGCCGATCGCATCGTGCTTTTCACCATGACGGCCGACAACCCCCCTCGGTCCCCCCATAGTAATGGGGGGAAGCAGAAGGGCAAGATCACAGCGTTTCTGATCGATACCAGGGAGCCGGGATTCAGTCGGGGCAAGACCGAACCGAAGCTCGGCATCCGCGCCAGCGCCACCAGCGAAATCATCTTCGACAATTACGCCTGCCCGGTGGAGAATGTACTGGGCGGCGTCGGGCAGGGTTTCAAAATCGCGATGACGGTGCTGGATGCCGGGCGCATTGGCATTGCGGCGCAGGCGCTGGGCATCGCGGAAGCGGCTTACGAAGCGGCGCTGATTTACGCCCGCGAGCGCGAGGCTTTTGGCGCGCCGATCGGCAGCTACCAGATGATCCAGCAGAAAATCGCCGATATGAAGACGCGGATCGAAGCAGGTCGGGCGTTGATTTACCAGGCGATCATCGCCAAAGAGCGGGCGCTGGCGAAGGGGACGCGTTACACAAGCGAAGCGAGCATGGCGAAACTGTTCTGCAGCGAGACGGCCGCGTTCGTCACTGATGAGGCGCTGCAAATCCACGGCGGCATGGGCTACAGCAAGGAGCTGCCGCTCGAGCGTTATTACCGCGATGCGCGCATCACGCGGATTTATGAAGGCACAAGCGAGATCCAGCGCATGGTGATCGCGCGAAAGGAATTGGGGTTGCGATGAGAGCAGCAGTATTGACTGGACACGGCGGCGCGGAAGTCGTCGATTATGTAGAAGACCTTCCCATTCCCGAGCCGGGGGCGGGCGAGGCGCGGATCAAGATCGCGGCGGCGGCGCTGAATCGGCTGGACCTGTGGGTGCGCGCCGGCTGGAAGGGCTTGAACTTGGACTTCCCGCATGTCATCGCTGCCGATGGCGCCGGTGTGGTTAATGCTATTGGCGATGGCGTGACCGGCTTCGCGCCGGGCGATCGCGTCTGCATTGATCCGACGATTGTGCGGCCCGACGACCCGGCGCTGTACAGCGGGCTGGAGAACCAAACCGGCATCGCGATTCTGGGCGAGCATCACAGCGGGACGGCGGCCGAATATATCGTCTTGCCGCAGCGCAATTTGCTGAAGATGCCCGACGATTTCGACTTCGGCGAGGCGGCCGCGGTCGGGCTGGTCGGCGTGACCGCCTGGCATTCGCTGATCAGGCGCGGCGGCTTAAAAGCGGGTGAATCCGCGCTAATTGTGGGCGCGGGCGGCGGCGTCAACAGCATCAGCATTCAGATCGCCAAGCTCGCGGGCGCGACCGTCTACGCGGTCGGCGGCAATGCCGAAAAATGCGCGCAGGCGGAAGCGATCGGCGCTGATGTGACGATCAACCGCGAAGAGGAGCCGCAGTGGTCGCGCGCGCTTTACAAGCTGACGAATCGGCGCGGCGTCGATGTTGTAGTCGACAATGTCGGCGCGGCGACGCTGGGGCAGAGTATGCGCGCCTGCCGGATTGGCGGGCGGATTCTGATCGTCGGCGGCACCAGCGGCTATGGCTTCGAGCTGAACGTGGCACAGTTGTTCACGCGGCATATCTCGCTGATTGGCAGCACGATGGGACCGCATCGCGATTATGTCGCTTTCATGGAGCAGGTATTCGCCGGACGGATCCAGGCGGTCATCGGCGCGCGCTTGCCAGTGAACGAGGCGCGGCGGGCGCAGGGGATACTCGAAAACAATGAGGTGTTTGGGAAGGTTGTGCTGGAGGTGTGAAGCTACTGCTATATTTCGCTTGAAAATACCGCATAACCGTGATATCGTAGCAATTGACTTGTTGTAGTCAGACATTGATATGCGAGAGTGGCACCTGGAGATTCAGTGGTCAGTCTTATTGCCGCCATTAAGTGTTATCGGCACTATGCTTCTTATGTGGTGGAGACTAGACAACAAGATAGAAGGTGTGCGTAAAGCCTCTGAGGATGCGCATAAGTCAATACGTGAAGATCTGTGCGATCTGAAAGTTGTAACAGCCACGATCAAAACGGATGTGGAATGGCTCAAGAGAGACCAGAATTCGGACAAAGACTGACTTGAGCCACATTGCACGGCTACATAACGAGCCCCGTTCATGCGGGGCTTTTTTGCTTTATACTACTTTGACACTTTGACACTTTGGCTTTTGGTTCCCAGAAGAATAGGGAATGCCAGCCTTGAAACCGCCGAATATGAATTGAGACGAATCCCCTGCTGAAGCAAATTGAGCGCAAGAATACGGCGGATGCCATTTGACGGGACGGATATCTATCAGTTGGCGAGCAGCTTGGGCTTGCCGGATTTGGCGCAGGCGGCGCGCGGCGCCGGCGTGATGAGCGTGCTCGAGATCTCCGCTTATTATGCGGAGCGGCGGGTGCGGCATTCGGTCGCGCGCGTCTTCGAGCATCAGCTGGGCGAAATCGAGCTGCAGGTCGCCTATGAGGGTGTGCGACTGGAGACAGCGCCACGGATATCGCTGGACGATGCGCGCATGGAAAAGGTCAACGTCGTCCTGCTCGCGGTGAAGTTTAGGGCGCTCCGTCATCAGCCGCACTTGTCTTACGATGAGCGCAGCCTGTGGCTGATACGGCAAGCGGCGGGGTCCTATATGCACGGCGTCATGGTCGCGCCCGACCGACCGGAACCGCCTTATTCGACCATAGTCAATGCGATCGACGACTGGCTGCCGGAAGCGATACGGGAGGTACCTTTGAGGTGAACGCAATGGATGACAAATGGCAAGAAGTTGAGGTCAAGCTGCACACGCCGAATTTGAAGGCGGTGAAGAAATCGCTCGAGGCGGCGAAAGCCATCCCGCTTTCTCTGCGCGTCTACGAGCGCAACGTACGCTACGATAGCGCCGATGGCGCGCTGACGGCGGCGGGGATTGTGCTGCGGCTGCGGCGTGATCATGCGACCAGGCTGACGTATAAGTCCGATGCGAGCGTCGAGCGCGGCATCGTCAGCCGCTTCGAGGCGGAGGTCGAGGTATATGACTTCGATGCGATGGACGCGATCTTGAAGCGGCTGGGTTATAAGGTGGCGCTTGTCTATGAGAAGTATCGGACGGCCTACACCCTGGAGAGCGTGCAGATTGTGCTGGATGAGCTGCCGTATGGGAATTTCACCGAGATTGAGGGCGAAGCGGAGATGATTGAACTGGTGATTGATGAGCTGGGATTGGATGGCGCGCAGCGGATGGAGGGAAGTTATGTGGACATATTTTGGGATGTGAAAGCGCGTCTGGGGTTGGATACGCGGGATTGCACTTTTGAGGCGTTTCGCGGTGTGGATGTGGATGCGGCGAACTTCATATAACCACCGAGGACACCGAGAGTTTTGAGGTCACCGAGGCTGTCTTTATGGTGTACAAGATTGCACACAGCTTCCGCGTCGAAATTGTAGGGGCGACTCTGTGAGTCGCCCGCTGTAGTCAATAGACGTTTTCTCTAAACGGAGGAAATCTATGTCAGACGAATTAGAGAAGTTTCTGGAAGAGCGTTTGAAGATACCGATTCCGAGTGGTGATGCGGCATGGGTTATGCTGTTAGCAAAAGAATTGGCGCTAGGAGCACATAGAGGCCTTTGGAGGCCTATAAACTTTGCCGGTTTTTTCATGGGCGGCGCGCGACCATTAAGCAACAATGGGAATACATATTTTGAGCGACGATGGAGAAAAGCGGATCTAGATCACCTACTCGAGCTACTTCTAAGTCACGGGTATCTAGTTGAATCCGATGACCAGACTTTTGTGCAACTGACAGCCAAGGCATTTGACCTTCTTGATGAGTCAGAACCTTACAATATCTTCATTTCATACCGCCGCCTTGACAGCAGCGCGCTTGCACTTCTCGTGCTTGCCCGACTCAAAAATCACAGCCTCGTCCCATTCGTCGACATGGCGCTTGAAGCGGGCGGTAACTGGCACGCCGACCTGAAAGAGCGAATCAAGGACTGCGATTATTTCATCATTTTGCTCGGGAAAGACACGCTTTCATCCTCAATGACAATCAAAGAAATCCAATGGGCGCTGCAATACGACAGGACAATCATTCCCGTTTGGCACAGCGGATTCGAGTTGAATGCTGACGAGTGGGCGGATGAGGACGAAGCCGTGAAGGACGCCATACAGCAGACGAACGCCATCCGCGTCACGGACGAAAGCGCAAGCGGTTACAACACCGCCATCGTCGAGTTGCTCAATCGCTTTGGCGTGACGCCGTAGTCTGTGTAGATTGCGGGCGACCCAATGGGTCGGCCCTACGGTTTCCGATGGCGATGTGATTCGCCTTACCCTACATTTTCCACCTCAGAGAGCGTATACTTCTTGCTTTGTCGCGCCGCGCTGAACCGTCGCGATGACGACGGTGTTACAATGAGCGGAGTAGATTTCGATGCCGACGACATCAGGCCTGATGGAGAGTGAGCATGACCACCAGCCCCAAGATTGAGCAGCTGCGCGCCAAACGCCGCGAGAGCCAGCAGGGCGGCGGCGAAGCCCGCATTCAGCGGCAGCATGACAAGGGCAAGAAGACCGCGCGCGAACGGCTGGATATCCTGCTTGATCCGGGCACCTTCCGCGAAGTGGACGCCTTTGTGCATCACCACAACAACAAGTTCGGGCTGGATGGCAACAAGCCGCTCAGCGACAGCGTCGTCACCGGCTGGGGCACGGTTGATGGCCGGCTGGTCTATGTGTATTCGCAGGATTTCACGGTGATGGGCGGCAGCCTGAGCGAGGCGCACGCGTCCAAGATCATCAAGATTATGGAGATGGCGGTCAAAGTGGGCGCGCCGGTTATCGGCTTGAATGACAGCGGCGGCGCCCGCATTCAGGAAGGCGTTGAGAGCTTGGGAGGTTATGCCGATATCTTCCTGCAGAATACCTTGGCGAGCGGCGTCATCCCCCAGATCAGCGTGATTATGGGACCCTGCGCTGGCGGCGCCGTCTACAGCCCGGCGCTGACCGATTTCATCATCATGGTCAAAGACAGCAGTTATATGTTCATCACCGGTCCGGATGTGGTCAAGCAGGTGCTGAACGAGGATGTGACATTTGAAGGCTTGGGCGGCGCGTCAGTGCATGGCAGCAAGAGCGGCGTCTGTCACTTCGTCGCCGATGACGAAACGCAAGCGCTGACGCTGGCGCGCGAATTGCTGAGTTATCTGCCGCAGAATAATATGGAAGATCCGCCCGCCCTGCCAGGCGCCGATGATCCGCTGCGCACGGAGTCGGCGCTGGACAGCATCGTGCCGGAGAATCCCAACCAGCCTTATGACATCAAGAAGGTCATCGAGTTGATTGTCGATGACGGGCATTTCTTTGAAGTGCACGAGGACTTCGCCCCCAATATCGTGGTTGGTTACGCGCGGCTTGGCGGCACGGCGGTGGGCATCGTCGCCAATCAGCCGATGGTGCTAGCGGGCGTGCTGGATATCGACGCGAGCGTCAAGGCGGCGCGTTTCGTGCGCACCTGCGACGCCTTTAATGTGCCGATCATCACCTTTGTCGATGTACCTGGTTATTTGCCCGGCGCCGACCAGGAGCATAACGGCATCATCATGAGCGGAGCGAAGCTGCTATTCGCCTTCTGCGAGGCGACCGTGCCCAAGCTGACGGTGACCACGCGCAAGTCCTACGGCGGCGCCTACTGCGTCATGAACAGCAAGCATATCCGCGCTGACCTCAATATCGCTTGGCCCACAGCGGAGATCGCGGTGATGGGACCGGAAGGCGCGGTCGAGATCATTTATCGGCGCGAGCTGCAAGCGGCGGATGATCCAGCGGCGCGCAAGCAGGAACTGGCGGACGAATATCGCAAGACCTTCGCCAACCCTTATATCGCCGCCAGCCGCGGCTTCATTGATGACATCATCGAGCCGCATAATACGCGCCCGCGCTTGATAAATGCCTTGCAGGTCTTCACCAACAAGCGCGATGAGAATCTGCCCAAGAAGCACGGCAATATCCCGCTTTAGCTTGTGCAATCTACCCCACCCCCCAACCCCCCTCCCCGAAGCATCGGAGAGGGGAGCGCTGCGAAGGGAGTTGAAAGTTTGCAGACAGGTCCATTCAACAAGATTCTGATCGCCAATCGGGGCGAGATTGCGGTGCGGATCATCCGCGCGGCGCGCGACCTCGGCATCCCGACGGTGGCGGTCTACTCCGATGTCGACCGCACTGCGCTGCATGTGCGCTATGCTGACGAAGCGGTGCATATCGGCGGACCGCGGCCCGCCGAGAGTTATCTGCGCATGGACAAGCTGGTTGAAGTGGCGCGGCGGACAGGCGCCGAAGCGATTCATCCCGGTTACGGTTTCCTGGCGGAGAACGCTGCTTTCGCGCAGCAGGTGATGGAAGAAGGCATCGTCTGGATCGGTCCGTCGCCGAGCGCCATCGCCACTATGGGTGACAAGCAGGCGGCGCGCACGACGGTCAGGCGCAACCGTGTGCCGCTGATCCCGGGCACGGAAGCGGGCATGCCGGATGACGAACTGATTCATGCAGCCAGACGAATTGGCTTCCCGGTGCTGATTAAGGCAGTGGCCGGCGGCGGGGGCACAGGCATGCGCCCGGTGCAGCGCGAGGAGGACTTCGCCGAGTCGCTGGCGACAGCGCGCCGCGAAGCCGAGAGCGCCTTTGGCAATGGCGATGTGTATGTCGAAAAGCTGCTGTTGGGCGCGCGTCATATCGAATTTCAGATCCTGGCTGACGCGCATGGCAACACGATTCACTTGGGCGAGCGCGAGTGCTCAATACAACGCCGCCACCAGAAGCTGGTTGAAGAGGCGCCGAGCGTCTTTGTCGATCGCGAACTGCGCGAGAAGATGGGGAAGATGGCGATCGCGGCGGCGGAATCGGTCGGTTATATCAACGCCGGCACGATCGAGTGCATGGTCGACCGGGACAAGAATTTCTATTTCCTTGAGATGAATACTCGCTTGCAGGTTGAGCATCCGGTGACCGAGCTGGTGACCGGCATTGACCTGGCGAAGGAACAGATCCGCATTGCGCGCGGGCGGCGCATGGGACCAACCGAGAGCCTGCTGGAGCCGAAAGGCTGGGCGATCGAATGCCGCATCAACGCGGAAGATCCTTACAACAACTTCATGCCATCGACCGGGACGATCAGCACGCAGATCCTGCCCACTGGTCCGGGTGTGCGCGTGGACGGCGGCGTCTATTCCGGTTCCGAGATCACACCTTATTACGACAGTTTGATCGCCAAGCTGATCACTTGGGGCGAGACGCGTTCCGAGGCGATGCTGCGGATGCGGCGGGCGCTGGCGGAATATCGCATCATGGGCTTGAAGCACAATATCCCCTTCCACATCAATCTGTTGAACAGCATCAGTTTCATCGCCGGGCAATTCGATACCACCTTCGTCGAGCGGCGCTTCAACATGCATACCTATGAACAGGATCCCTCAGCGAGCGATTTGGAGACGGTGGCGATCGCGGCCACGCTTTATGCCCATCGTCAACGTCAGTTGGCGTCGCAGGTGGTGGCGCCGGCCAAGCGCGATGCGAGCAACTGGAAGTGGATGGGGCGCTTCGAGAGGATGCACCGATGAAATACGTCACCATCATCAATGAGCGGCGCTTCGAGATCGAGGTCGACAATGATGGGCGCGTGCTAATCGATGGCGAAGAGCGCGATGTCGATTTCCTCAACCTGGGCGGTTCGCTGTATTCGCTGATCACTGAGAACAAATCATTTGAGGCGGTTATAGATGATGACGAGGGCCGGATTGATGTGATGATGCGGGGCCGGCTCTTTGAAGCGCAGGTGCTGGACGAGCGGGCGATGCTGCTGATGCAGCGCCGCGGTGGAATGGTCGACAGCTCGGGAGAAGTGTACGCGCCGATGCCTGGTCTAATCGTTGATGTGACCGTGGAGGAAGGGGATGCCGTCGCCAAGGGACAAACGGTGGTTATCCTCGAATCGATGAAGATGCAGAACGAGCTTAAGTCGCCGATAGACGGGACCGCGCGCGCGATACACGCAGTCGCCGGGCAAGCGGTGGACAAGAACGATCTGCTGGTGGAGATCAAGGCGCCGGCTAGTGACACGCCAGCCTAGACTGCAATTCAGGGCTTTCCCCAACTACAACTCTTTTGTGATTCCAAACATGATACACTTTAGACAATGCAGCCATATGCCGTTTACGTCATAGTAGCGCCTGCTAATAGATGCGCCCATGGTAAGGAGACCGCGCTATGCGAAGATTTGCCTTTTTGATTATCACGTTGCTGGCTGTCTCCAGCTTCGGCGCAATGCTGGCGCAAGATGATCTTTGCCCGGCTGGCCTGCCGGAGCGGCCGGCGTTGTCGCGCCACATTGAGCAAGCGGACATTCTTGACGGCAAGCTCAGCTTTGATGAAGTGCTGGACCACGGTGAGGAATTGTTCACTGTTCTGTTCAACGTTTGCGACGGTCAGGGGCGACCGGCGACAACAGGCGGAGTGGTTGCGCGCGAAGCGGACGAAATGACGTTTAGCCGCGTTTCGGCGCCCGACTCAAATTCATGCTTCAGTTGCCATAATCAGCCGCGTGTCGGTGGTGGGGCTGAGTTTGTAGGTAATGTCTTCTTGTTGGCGCAGCACGCGGATCCCATCTTGGAAACGACCTCAATGATGTCCAGCAATCACCGGAATCCGCTGGGGATGTTCGGCGCGGGCCCTATCGAAATGTTGGCGCGTGAGATGACCATAGACTTGCAAGCGTTGCGGGAAACAGCTATCGCAAAAGCCAGAGAGCAAGACAGATCCGTGACAATTGCCTTGGTTACGAAGGGGGTGAGTTTCGGCGAATTGACGGTGGCGGCCGATGGCGCACAGGATTCAAGCGGTATCGTCGGCGTCGATCATGACCTTATAATCAAACCATTTCATCAGGCTGGGACGAAGATATCGCTGCGTCAGTTCTCCGCTAACGCCATGAATCAGCATCACGGCATGCAGGCTGAAGAGCGATTCGATCTCAATCCGGAGATTATGGATCCCGACTTTGATAAGGACGGGGTGCAACGGGAGCTCACAATTGGCGATATCACGGCGGTGACGCTTTTCCAGGCGGCGCTGGCGACGCCCGGTCGTGTCCTGCCCGACGATCCCGAGCGACGGGGGGATGCCATTCGCGGGGAGCAGATTTTCGACGAGATTGGTTGCACAAGCTGTCATATTCCCGAGCTCCCGCTGGAATCTCGATTCTTTAGCGATCCTAACCCTTTCAATCCTTCCAATACCATGACAGACACGTCGCAGACGGTCAGCTTTGATATGACAGCCGATGGTCCCAAGCCGCGATTGGAGCGCGATGGCGAGGGCGCAATCGTGCGCGCTTTCACGGACTTGAAACGCCACAGCCTCTGTGATCCGCCGGAAGCGCCTGACGCGATTCGCTTCTTCTGCAATGAGGTGCTGCGAGACAGCCGGCCGGACGTCAACGGGCGCCATGGCAGCGAGTTTTTTGTCACGCGTAAATTGTGGGACGCGGGCAGTTCGGCGCCCTATGGACATCGGGGGGATTTGACAACGGTATCGGAAGCGATCTTGATGCATGGCGGCGAGGGTCGCGCGTCCCGAGATGCTTTCACTGAGCGACCATTTGCCGATCAGCGCGCGGTGGTAGAGTTCTTGCTGTCTTTGCAGGTCCTGCCCGCGGCCGGCTCGTAACGTCGGTGTCCCTCCGTTCGAGTACGCCATCGCGGACTTTCTAAATTGTCGCTAGCAAGAGCGTAGTTGGGAATACAGCGAAGCAGATTTCGAGAATGGCGCCAAAGTCGTGTAAATCAGCGGACTCCGCATACTGTCAAATGCGGAAAAAACCTATAATCGAACTTGTTCTTTCAGCCGCTGTCGGAAACCTAGACTAATGATGCTGATTTCGAATCGAACCCCGCGCTGGGCGGACGCGCTGTGGCTGGCGCTGCTGGCTGTTTACATCATTGCGGGTACCGCGCTCGCGCCATTTCACGGCGATGAGTCGACATTGCTCTATATGGGGCGGGATTATCACTATCTCTTCGTCGATGGCGATCTTTCGAAAGTGCTCTATGACGACACCTGGACGCGGCGCCCTGATGAGCAACGACTGCGCCTGGAGAACGGCACAATCTCGAAGACCATATACGGCTGGCTGGCTTGGCATCAGGGTTATGGACCCGACGATCTCAACGGCGAATGGCATTGGGGTCGCGATTACGAGTTCAATCGCCGGACCAATCGTGTGCCCGATGCGCAGCTGCTTAATGCCGCGCGGATGGCGTCGGCGATTCAATTGGCGCTGGCGGCAGCCGCGTTTTTTCAGTTCGTGCAATTGACAGTTAACCGACCCACAGCCTATCTGGCGAGCGCCTTGTTCGCGCTGCACCCAAACGTATTGATTAACGGACGACGGGCGATGATGGAAGGCAGCCACTTGCTGGGGCTGACGCTTGTGCTGTTGGCGGGCGCCTGGCTGCTGCGCGAGCGCAAATGGTGGGCTTATCTCCTGTTCGGCGCGTGCCTGGGCTTTGCGCTGGCGGCCAAACATCCCAACGCGTTGATCGCGGCCTTGGCATTCAGTGCCGTGGCGCTTGCGACCTGGCGGGAGCAGACAGCGAGCGAAACGCGCAAACTCGGTGGTGGATGGAAGCGGTGGATTCTCCTCTTGCCGACGCTCCTCACGGCGGCCGCGGTATTCTTGCTGCTCAACCCGGCCTGGTGGTCGGCGCCATTAGATTTGCCTTTTATTATTGCCGAGAGGCGGGCAGAGCTGCTAAGGGCGCAGGTGGACTGGATCGGGGGATACGAGTCGTTCGCCGAGCGGATTCAAGGTTTTTTCCAATATGTATTCGCCGCTGAGCACCAGTATTTTGAGGTGGCGCACTGGGCGGAATACCATGTGATAAGCGATCAAATCGCGTCCTACGAAAGTTCGGGGCTGGCTGGTTTATTGGTCGGCGGCACGGGTTTGTTTGGCATGATGTGCCTTGCGCTGGCAATGTTTGGCGCGGTCAATCTCGCGCGAGATTCGGCGATTGAGGCGAAGAACCGGTTACTCTTGCTGGTGTGGATGATTGGCTTGGCGCTGGTCACGCTGCTGCTGACGCCACTTTCCTGGGCGCGCTATTATCTGCCGTTGGCGCCAGCGCTCGCCATCCTCCTGTCGTACGCCTTGATCGTGATGGCATCGGCGTTCTGGAAACGTTATAGCCGCAGAGCAAATGGCATCGACATACTGGATTGAAGAATCGCTGGCGGGCCTACTCCCAACCTTGTGGATGTTCCTCGGCGTCGGCTTGCCGTGTGCATTTGCATCGCTATCGAGATCAAATTGGCATTCAAAGGCTTTGGTTGCGGCGGTGGCATTGGCGCTGGGTCCCGCCGGCACAACAGCCTGGATGCTGGCGCTTGGCGTCGCGGGCGCCCAAAGCAAGGCGAGGTTGCTGAGGCCGGAATGGATTCTGCTCGGCAGCGCCGTCATCGCGGCGGTCGGCTGCATCATCGCCTGGCGCAAGCGGCATACTTCTATACCGGCAAGAGCGCCGGGCGCGCCCTTCGAATTCGATGAAAAGCTAATAATCGCGCTGATCGCAATCGCTGTCGCCTTGCGCTGGATTCATAACGCCTTCTGGCCCTTCACTGCCTACGATGCCTTATGGGTTTTCGGTTATCAGGGACGGCTTTTCTTCCTGGAAGGCACGATCCCGAACGCGATCGACTACTACCCGCCATTCTTGTCGCTTCAATTCGCTTATGTACAGACATTGATCGGCGGGATCAACGATCATGCCGCGCGCATGGTCATACCGATGCTTCATACCGGCAGCATCTTGGCGTCGTACTTGCTGGGCGCGCGCTTGGTGAATCGCCGCGTCGGGCTTATTGCCGCGGCGCTATGGAGCTTGCACCCGCACGTCAGTCAATGGGCGGTCATAGGTGATTTGGAGATACCGCTTACATTCAGCTTCACATTGGCGTCGGCCTTTTTTCTGCGCGCCTGGGCGGGCGATCTGGAGCCGCGTGAACGGCGGCGCGAGGCGCTGCTGGCGGGCGTCATGCTGGGCATCGCCTTGTTCACCAAGCCAACAGCGGGCGCCTTCATTTGGGGCGTTTTGCTGCTGCTTGCGGTCGACCTGATTCAAAACCGATTTCGCATTCGAAATTGGCTGCCGCGTTTACGCGTTGCCGTATGGACTGGGCTGGCTTGCCTCCCCTTGGGCGGGATCTGGTATCTGCGCAATTTGGCGCTGGGACACGACGCAGTCACGTTGCCGAAGGCGGTCTGGCTTACGCGGGCGCTGCGAAACGGCGATATTCTGGCGCCACTGGCGCTCGCGGCAATAGTCGCCTGGATTGCGTTGGCGCTGCGGCTCAAGCTGAAACGGGGCGATGTCGCGCTAGGCGCGACAGGCATTCTGCTGCTGCTGGTTGGTCTGTTGGCGTCGAATCCGCGACTTTTCCCTGAGCGCGTTGATCCGCCAGCCAGCGCCATTACGGCGGCTGAAGCGGCCTTGATCGCGGCCGGGCTGGCGGTTAGCGGATACAGTCTGCGCGCGCTAAAGCGGACGGCGCCGATGCATCCGCCATTCATGCGAATCCTAGGCGTCGGCGGTTGGGCGCTGCTGCTGGCGCTGCCGTATTTTATCACCTTCTATTTTTCGTACAGTTATCATTATCGGCTCGGCTTCTCGATTTTACCGCTGCTGCTGTTGCCGACAGCGATCGCCCTGTCGATGGCGCTGGCGCCAGAACGAATACGGCACTTTAGCGCTAAAACGCGGCGTGGCTATCATCTGGCGCTCTGCTGCCTCAGCTTGCCTGGGATCGTTGCCGTCGCGACCGATGTAACCTGGTCGTCAATCTGGATGTTGGATTACAAGCTGGACAGCGATATACGGAAGTATCAGGTGTTCAATCCCTCATTGCTGGAGGCGGTCTTCGGGCTGGAAGACTTCGCCCGCGAAACGAGGACTGCGCCAATTGTGCTGGCGCCGGGTGAAGAGCGGCTGCCCTTTTTTTTTCCGCAAATGCAGATCATCGATCTGCTGGCGACAACTCTCGACGAATATGAAGTCTTGGGCGCTTCTCATTTCATTTATGGGGCGAAGGCGCAGGAGGCGTATCTCGACGCCGGCATTCGACCATCAGAGACGCAGCTCGTCTCGGCGCTGGGCAGGAAAGACTTGTTTGCGCTCGTGCGCGAGCATATTGATGGCACATTCAGTTATGAATTGTACGAATCAAGTGAGCCAGGCGCGCGTTACAGCTTGCCGCCGCACCACCAATCGGAGAAACGTAACGAGCAAAATATCGTATTTGACAAGGTCATACGCGTCTACAATTACGGAGGATACCCGCCAGCCTTCCACGCCAACACACCAGTGACGTTTGATTTCACCTGGCGCGCATTGGCGCCGCTGGATCGCCGTTTTGAATTTGTGCTTCGCTTGCAGGATTTGGACAAAAAGCAGGTCGTGCAGGAATGGGACCTGCAGACAGCCGGGCATCGGCATGGCGACTATTCGACGATCCATTGGGAGCTTGACGAGTTCATCAGCGATCGTCAGGTCGTGCGACTGAATGCTGAAGCCGATATCCCGCCAGGCGACCGTTATATCTTCTCACTCGGCGTTTGGGATCCGCTTGCGGAGCGTTTTCTGCCGCTGGCGATCAACTGGCGAGCCGCAGGCGACTTCTTCGTGCTAGCCAGCGTGCACGAAGTGCGGACTTAAGGCTAGCGCAACACCAGGAGCGAATCGGAGAATTGGCGCTGCGACGCGCGACTGTTGAAACGCGCCCAAGCATCGTAAAACCGCCCGCGCAAGACGGCCAACTCGTTATTTCGCGCCGAGATATAACCTTCCAGAACAGCAGACTGCTCTAGCGTCATTTGCTCAAGCCGACTGAGGCACTCAGAGAAAACGGCGATGTCATTGATGCGGCCGAGAATCTCCTGCATCTCCTTTACCTGCTTCAGGAAATAACCGGCGGAGCGTCCGAGGATTGGCTGGAAGAATTCCAGCGCGTAGCGGAGCTGTTTATACTCGACGCGCAGCGCGTGCAGTACGTTATCGTCCGCTGCGGGCAATACGGTGTCATAGGCTTTGACGCGCGCCATGCGCTCATGCAACAGCAGGGGCAGAACATGACGCAGCTGATGCGGCGCCTCACGTCTTTTCAGACGGCGGGCGCCTTTTTCGGGTCGCTTGGCAAAGCGCTGGAAACCGCGGACGAAGCGAGCATATCGTTTTGAATCAAATAGCTGATTGAGGCGGACGCGGCTGGCGCTGCGCCGCTCATCCAGCATGGCGACCACCTGCGCCAGTACTGCTTGATCGTCAGGGGGCAGCGTTTCCTGATAATCCTGGAGATCAAGAATCAGGACATCGAGATCGCGGATGGCGCCCAAAGCGCGCGCCGTTTGACGCAAGCCGCGTTCATATCTCGCCGTCGTCTTGGGGCGATAGTGAGCGCCGATGAGGTTGAAGAGGCTGCGCATGCGCCGGATGGCGACGCGCATCTGATGCACGGATTCGATGTCGGCGCCGGTGCGGCTGCCGGCTTCATGGCTCAGCATGCGGCGGATCTGCCGGGCAAAGATGGCACGTCCCGCTTCCGCCATGGGATCGGTGGGGAGGATTTCCTGCTTCTTTTTTCGCTTGTTGTCGTCGGCGGAAGCCATGCCCGCTTCTCGCTGCCCTTACATGGCGCAATATCGCGACTTCCATCATCATTGCGCCATTCAACGAATCTCTTTAAGAATATGGTAACGAATCGCGCATTTCGCGTCAAAGTCTTTGACATTGCGTGACGGGAAGCGCGGGCGCTGTTTCGCCGCAGGCGGTGATATACTCTGCCTGAGGAGCGAAATATAGGCGGTCTTCTAAAATAGCGAGGGTGCTGAGACCACCGAGGTAACAGTAATGGGACCCGGACTCATGATTTTTTTCATTTCAGGAGGTCGACTCCCTACATGAAAAGACTGGTCGTATTCATCACTGGCGCGTCGAGCGGGATCGGGCGGGCAGCGGCGATCGCCTTTGCGCGAGCCGGCTACGATGTCTGCGGGATGGCGCGGCGGGCGGAGCGGCTCGAAAAACTACAAGACGAGGTTGCGGGCCTGCCCTCGCCGCATGGCGAGTTTCTCGCTGCGGTGGGCGATGTGCGCGAGTCAGCGGGGGTAGAAGCGGCGGTTGAACGGACGCTGGCGCGCTTTGGACGGCTGGATGTGCTAGTGGCCAATGCGGGAATCGGGCAACATGGCGCGGTCGTCGAAGCGGACTGGGACCATATCGAGACGGTGCTGCGGACGAATATCGATGGCGTGCTGCATAGCGCGCGCGCTTGCGTCCCGGCGATGCGGATTAGGGGCGGCGGTCATATACTGATCGTCTCGTCCATTGTGGCCTGCATCCACACGCCCTATACCGCCACCTATTCGGCGAGCAAAGCCTTCGTTTCGAGTCTGGCTGGCTCGCTGCGACTGGAGCTGGAGGACGAGAATATCGCCGTCACCGATATGCTGTTGGGGCGGACGTTCACGGAATTTAATCAGCATCGGCTTGGATCAGATGCGGAAGTCCGCGGCGGTCTGCCGACGATGAGCGCGGAAGAAGCGGCGGCGGCTATCGTGCGCGCGGCGGAGCGCAAGCCGCGGCGGGTGATCCTACGCTTTTTCGACCGGTTGATCCTGGCTGGCGGCGTCATCGCGCCGGGGATCATGGCGCGTCTGGCGAAGCGGCAGTATGAGCCGGCAGAAGTAAAACCAAAACAATCATGCGAAATGTGATTGGAAATCTAAGGCAAACGTGGGCGAGCCACCAGCTCGCCCGTACAACCATTCGAGTAGTAGGTTAGATTCCTTCATGCGGCAGTCGTTCGCAGTACGTTCTTGGTTCTACTGCCGGCGATTGAGGCGAGGCGCGACAATGGCGGCAAAGCGAAAGAAGCTCAATTCGATGCGGCTGCTGGAAGCCAAATCCATTTCGTATGAAATTCATGCTTATGACAAGACGATCCGCGATGCGGCGCTGGTAGCGGAAGCGGTCGGCTTTTCGGCGGATAAAGTTTACAAGACGTTAGTAGCCGAGGCGCCATCAGCGAGAAAGCCGGTATTGGTCATGCTGCCAGCGAATATGCAGCTGAATCTCAAACGACTGGCGAAGGCTATGGGCGAGAAGAAGGTGGCGCTGGCATCTCATGCCGATGCCGAAAGGCTCACCGGATTAAAAGTCGGCGGCATCAGCGCGCTGGCGTTGACGCATAAGCGTTGGGATGTTTACCTCGACAGGCGGGCGGAAGCGCTGGAGCATATTGTCATCAGCGCCGGGCAACGGGGATTGCAATTGCGCGTTGCGACTGCCGCTTTGGCAGAGCTTTTGGGTTGTACGCTGGTCGATGCAGCAGACCGATCAACGTGAGAGGATGCGGGCGAGATCAAAGTATTCGGGCGTGATCTGCCGGGTGCGGGCGGTGGCTTCTTCCAAGGGAATGGGCGTCTGCTCGCGTCCGACGCGCGCCACCATCATGCCAGTCTCGCCGCCGAGCAGCAATTCGACCGCGTAGACGCCCATGCGCGTGGCCAGCAGCCGGTCAAAAGCGGTCGGGCTGCCGCCACGCTGGGTATGGCCCAGTATGGTCAAGCGAATTTCGAAGCCGATATGTTTCTGCTCGAGGTAATGAGCGAGTTCCGGTCCTTGATAGGGGGCGCCTTCAGCCAGGACGGCGATGGCGTGGGTCTTGCCGCGGATATAGGCGTCTTCCAGCGAGACGGCGATTTCGTTCATGGTGACGCCGTTTTCCGGCGTGACGACGATCTCCGCGCCACCAAGGATGCCAGCCATCACCGCGAGATAACCGCAGTCGCGCCCCATCACTTCGACGACAAAGGCGCGATTATGCGAGGTGGCGGTGTCGCGCAGGCGGTCGACGGCGTCGAGGATCGTATTGAGGGCGGTATCGACGCCGATGCTGGTATCGGTGCCCCAGATGTCGTTGTCGATGCTGGCGGGGATGCCGATGACCGGCACTCCCAACTTGTGCAACGCCAGCGCGCCGCGCAGGCTGCCGTCGCCGCCAATGACGATGACGCCTTCGATGCCGTTTTCATTGAGCCGGCGCTGTCCCTTTTTCTGGCCCTGCGCCGTCTTGAATTCTTCATTGCGGGCGGTCTGGAGGACGGTGCCGCCACGCTGCAAAATGCCGCTCACCTCGCGGCTGCTCAGCAGCGCCATATCGCCAGCGAGCAAGCCCTGATAGGCTTGGCGAATGCCGAAGACTTCAACGCCGTGATCGAGCCCGGAGCGCACCACAGCGCGTACTGCCGCGTTCATGCCGGGCGCGTCGCCACCGCTGGTGATGACGGCGATGCGTTTCATTGAGGCGGTAACCTCCTGACCCTGCCGCGAAGGCGCGGAAACGCAAGGCGCAGCGCGGGAAGCCAACTTCCTGCGTATTCTAATCAGTTTTGCGCGGGTCTACAAATATACAAGCGTTAAGGGGAGGTAAAGCGGTTGGCAATGAAAGGCGATGCGTCAAGCGGGCGCTTGAGCGATTTCGATGAGGTTGACACTGCCGACGATGTCGGCTAGGTCATTGCGGAGCGCCTCGCAGATATTTGTGGTTTGATTGGGAAAATCGAGTGGGGTCGATTCGGCATCGCGCACGACAACGATGCGGAATTGGTCGACGCCGGGGTATGAGAGCAAGGTGTTGTGGATATGCTTGAGCTTTCGCCGATCTTTCTCCGCATCATCCGATGTCACCAGCTTGACGGAGATTGTACGCGGCGCTTTTTCTTCGCTCTGCTCTTCGCCGGGCAAAGGCAGGTGGCCATCGCCGTTCACCCAAGCGGGTTCGTCCTCAGTCTCTTGGTCTGGCTCATGCGGGTGGTCCTCATCGCGAATGTGACGCTTAGGCGCGTCGGCAAGGTCGAATTCATCAGGCGGCGGTGGCTCTGGAGGCAGCTCATCAAGCTCCGCCGACGGGGCATCTTCAAGCGCGCTCATGAACGCGTCTGGCGGCTCGTCCGCTTCGGCAGCCCAAGCCGGCTCAAAGTCATCATGCGGCTGGGACAGAGCATCCACTGCGACCGCAGCGGTGAAATCTAGGCTGAGAGCGTCGGCGATGATCTGGGGATCGCCGCGGCTTTCGTCGTAGCGGCCGCTGATCAGCACGATTTCGCCCTCGTCCAAACTCCTGGGGGCGGAGGGTTGGGCGGCGTTTCGCTCGGCAAAGGCGTCCAGCGCCTTGGCGTAGGCGCGCGGGAAGAGCACAACTTCGATTACACCAGCGCTGTCGTGCCAGTCCTCGAGGCTGAGCACAGCCATCATGTCTCCCTTGCGCGTGGTGATTTTGCGCAGGTCGGTTACTTCGCCAGCGACGCGCAAGGCTTCCGGCTTGGTCGGCGCTGGGCTGGTTAGATCAGCGATCTTCATCAGATTTTGCCCTTCAAACTGCCGCCGGTAACGATCGACCGGGCGCCCGCTGAGGTAAAAGCCCAGCAACTCCTTTTCCCATCTCAGCAGCTCTCGAGCGTTCGTTTCTTTTACAAGGCTGAAATCTCGCAGCAGGTTGTCACTGTCGGCGGCCGCCTCGCCGAACATCAGCAATTGTCCGACTTCCTGATCGCGATGATAGCTGCTGCTATAACTAACGATGCCCTCGAGCGCCGCCATCAGCGCCGCGCGCGCCCCAAAGGCGGACAGCGCGCCCACCTTGATCAAGCTCTCGAGCGACCGCTTGCCCAATTTGCGCATATCGACTCGTTTGCAGAAGTCGGCGAGGCTGCTGAAGGGGGCTTCGCCGCGTTGGTCGATTAGCTCTTGCAAAGCGCCGGCGCCGGCGTTCTTGACCGCGCCCAGCCCAAAGCGAATCGCGCGCGCGCCGTCTTCGGTTGTCTCGATGTCGAAGTCCAACTGGCTGAAATTGACGTCAGGGGGCAGGATGGAAATGTTCAAGCGGCGGCATTCTTCCAGGAAGGTCGATACTTTGGAGAGGTCGTCGCGCTGCACGCTGAGCAGGGCGGTCATGTATTCTTCGGGGTAGTGACATTTGAGATAGGCGGTTTGTACAGTAATAACGGCGTAATCGGCGGCGTGGGCTTTGTTGAAGCCGTAATCGGCGAAGAATTCGATCATATCGAAGATATCTTCGGCGGTCTCTTCGTCGACGCCGTTCTCTGGACCGCGTTCCATGAAGATCGCGCGATGTTTGTTGAGTTCGGCCGGCAGCTTCTTGGAGACAGCTTTGCGCATCAGGTCCGCTTCGCCGAGCTCGTAGCCGAAGAGCGCGCCGGCGATCTCCATGATTTGTTCTTGATAGACAATAATGCCGTAGGTTTCGCGCAGGATAGGCTCAAGCTTGGGGTGCAGGGTCGTGATCTCTTCGTCGCCGTGCATGCGGTCACAATATTGTTTGATGAATTCCATCGGTCCGGGGCGGAAGAGCGAGATGGCGGCGACGATGTTTTCGAAGACGCGCGGGCGCATCTGTCGCAGCATCTGCTGCATGCCGCCGGATTCCACCTGGAAGACGCCGATCGTTTCACCCCGCCCCATCATTTCGAAGGCGTCATCAAGCAGAGCGCGCTGTTCGTCGTTGGCGGCTTCTTCATGTCGATAAGGAATGCTGTCGATCGTGTAGCTGATGCCGCGGTGTCGGGCGATGAGCTCGCAGGCTTTGCGCATGATCGTCAGCGTCGACAAGCCCAGAAAGTCCACTTTGAGCAAGCCGATGTACTCGGCGGTCTCCATAGGAAACTGCGTCACAGCGCTGAGCGCGCCGCCAGACGGGTCCTTGCCGGCGATGCGATGAAGGGGGACGAGGTCCACCAGCGGGCGGTCAGCGATGATGACGCCAGCGGCATGGGTGGAGGCGTGGCGGGTCATGCCCTGCAGTTCAATGGCGGTATCGATGACGCGCTGCAGCTCGGCATCGTTGTTGTACAGATCCAGCAATTCCGGATTGCCGTCGACGTACTCGCGGATTTTTTTCTGGCGGGCTTCTTGCGGGATCATGGCGGCGGCGCGGTTGATCAAGCCCAGATCGACATCAAGGGCGCGCCCGACATCGCGGACGGCAGCTTTGGCGCCCATGGTGCCGAAGGTGATGATGGCGGCGACTTTGTCCTCGCCATATTTCTGAGCGGCGTAGGCGATCATTTCGCCGCGGCGGTCATCGGGATAATCGAGGTCGATATCGGGCATGGTGATGCGCCCGGGGTTGAGGAAGCGCTCAAAGAGCAATCCATTATCGATCGGGTCGATATTGGTAATGCCCAGCGCAAAGGCGACCAGGCTGGCGGCGCCGGATCCACGCACATTCCACCAGATATCGGCTTGGCGGGCGAATTCGCAGAGGTCCCAGACGATCAGAAAATAGGCGTCGAAACCCATGCTGTGGATGATGTTGAGTTCGCGCTCAATGCGTTCGGTGAAGACGCTTTCATTGCGCCACTCGGCGTTGAAGCGCCATTCCATGCCGATATCGATCAAATGGCGCAGGTAGGAATGTTCGTCAAAGCCGGTTGGCACAGGAAAGGCGGGCAAATGATAGCCCTTCGGCGACAGGTCGATATCGGTCATGTCGGCGATCTTCAGCGAGTTGGCGAAGGCTTCGTCGATCATTGCGGACGGCAAGCCATTGAAACCGGCGCGCATATCGGCGGCCGATTTGAGATGGTAACTGTTAAATGGCTCCATCCTCATGCGGTCGAGCTCGGATTTGAGCGAACTGGTTTGAATGCAGAGGAGGGTGTCGTGCGCGTCGGCATCGTCTTCGTTCACATAGTGCACATCGTTGGTGGCGAGCAATTGCACATCGCTGTGCCCGCTGCGGCGATAATCGCAGAGCCAGCGATTCACTTGATGCAGCGCTGGAATGTCGTGGCTCTGCAGCTCGAGATAGAAATTCTCGACGCCAAATACGTCTTGATACCAGCCGATACGCTCGCGCGCCTTGTCCTCCTCGCCGCTGGCGACGAGGCGCGGAATCTCGGCCGCGAGGCAGCCGCTGGTGGCGATAATGCCCTCGGCGTGGGCAGCCAGGAAGTCTTTGTCGATGCGCGGGTTGTAGTAGAAGCCTTCAAGCTGGGAGACTGAGGCGATCTTGAGCAGGTTCTGGTAGCCGGTCATGTTTTTCGCCAGCAGCAGCATGTGATACGAGGGGCGGTCGAGGCGCGGATCACGGTCGGTCATGCCGCGGCGCGCCAGGTAGCCTTCCATGCCAACTATCGGTTTAATGCCGGCTTCGCGGCAGGCGCGGTAGAAATCAAGGACGCCAAACATGACGCCGTGATCGGTAATGCCGAGGGCGGGCATTTCCAATTCGCGGGCGCGTTCGACGAGCGCCTTGATCCTGCTCTGGCCATCCAGCAGGGAGAATTCGCTATGGACGTGGAGGTGGACGAAGTCGCTTGTCATGCTGTCGATGTTCGCGCGCGTCGATATGGGTTTCAAATGGTGAAGGATAGCCGTATTATAGCACTCGACGGACGAAGTTGTCCGCGCAATTGGCTTCCGTCGAACATTTCATTCCGTCTATGCAACCGATGAAAAACCATGCCTGAATTGCCAGAAGTAGAGACGGTTGTGCGCGGCTTGCGCGAGCCATTGATCGGCCGGCGGATTGAGGGCATGTGGCAGGATTGGGCGCCGACGATTCACTCGCCGGCGCCAGGCGAGTTCGCGGCGCGAATTACTGGGCAGCGGGTGCGGGCCCTGAGCCGGCGCGGCAAGTACATACTCATCACGCTTGAGCATGACACGCTGGTAATTCATTTGAAGATGTCGGGGCGGCTTTATGTGACTGCTGCTGATGAAGCGCATGAAGCCGACCGCTGGGTGCATGTGCGCTTTGATTTGGATGGCGGACGGCAGCTGCGATTTTCCGATCTGCGCAAGTTCGGCCGCGTATATCTGACTGACAATGTTGAGGAGTTGCTGAGCCATTTGGGACCGGAGCCGCTTAGCGAAGACTTTACGCCCGAGGGCTTTCGCGCCGGGATGCGGGGCCGAAAGCGGGCGATCAAGTCGCTGCTGATGGAGCAGGAGTTTCTGGCCGGCGTGGGCAATATCTACGCCGATGAAGCGCTCTTCCGCGCCGGGATTCACCCGGCGACGCGGGTTGATCTCTTAACTGAGGATGATGCCGCGCTGCTGCATCAAACGGTGCGGGAGGCGCTGCTTGCGGGGATTGAACATGAAGGCGCGAGCATCAACTGGTATCGCAAGCCGGATGGCGACAAAGGCGGATCACAGAATCACTTCTTTGTTTATGGTCGGACGGACCTGCCCTGCCGGCGCTGCGGAACGGCGATCAACAAGATTCGCGTTGCGCAGCGGGGGACGCATTTTTGTTCGCAGTGTCAACCAGAGCGGCGGTGATAAATTGCCCCAGAGGCGCTGAGAATTAGGCTTCGTTCACGGACAACTCCCAGAGACCGCCCAACCAACAAGAATAAGAAAATGTAGGGGCGACTCTGTGAGTCGTCCTAAAATCCATCGGACCGAAAAGCGGGCGAGCCAAGGCTCGCCCCTACAGGTTCTCGCTCCGGCGGACGAGTCGAGGCGCGCGCCTACAGTTCCCTGCCGTTGCAGACTACGGATTATCGTATGTCAGGTTTACCGGCTGCACGGTTGGGCGGTCCCGTTCGCCAAGGGTGAGGCGGCCCGCAGGCGTGATGGCATCGTGGGGGAAGATGAGCAGCGCCTTGGTTTCCAGCGCCCAGCGCTGCCAGCGGCGTTTGGTTTCAAGCGTTACCAGGGGCTCGACGTCAAAGGCGGACATCCAGGCGAGACGCTCGAAATGAACAGCCAGCGAAGCCGTGTCACAGAGGAAGGCGGCGGATTCGCCGGCGCTCTCGATGCGGACGCTCATGTGGCCCGGCGTATGACCGGGCGTCACCAAAGCCGATACGCCAGGCGCGATCTCGCTGTCGCCGTCGAGCAGCCGCAATTGACCTGACTCATAAAGCGGGACGTAGTTCTCCGGGCGGTAGGTGGCGCGGGTGCGCTCGTTTAGATTTGTCGCATCTTCATACTCGCGGCGCTGCACGATGTATTCGGCTTTGGGGAAGGCGGGCGCGCGCGAACCATCGGCAGCGAGGCGGAAATTGCCGGTGCAGTGATCATCGTGCAAATGCGTGTCGATGACGATGTCAATTTCGTCCGCGGCGATTCCAAGCGCGGCAAGACCGCGGCGCGTGCCATCAGCGTTTTCAATGTGCAGAAAGCGGCGCTGCGAGTCCCTTAGGCAATTGCCGAAGCCGGTGTCGACGATGATGTTTAGGCCGGCGGCGCGAATCAACAGATTGTGCGTAGCTGTCTTAATCAGATGACGTTCGTCGGCGCGGTAACGGCGCGACCAGAGCGCGCGCGGCGCCAAGCCAAAGAGACCGCCCGGGTCCATGTAGGCGGTCGCGTCGTTGAAGAGATAGATTTCGATATCGCCGATATGGAACATGGCGCGCGTCAGCCGGCTTGCTGGAATTTGCCGGACAGATTGTCTTCGCGCATGTGGCAGTGTTTGTATTTTTTGCCGCTGCCGCACCAGCAGGGCTTGTTGCGGCCCGGGCGTTTGCCGCTTTTGCGCACCGTTTGCTGGGTCGGTCGGTCGGTATTGCCCATTTGCAGTTCGGGCCGGTGCTCGCGCATTTCACGGCGGCGCTGCGGCGTCTGCACGATGGCAGGCTGGACCAGGAAGATCTGACGCGAAGCGATTTGACGGTAGGTATCTTCGACGATGCGGAACATCTGGAAACCCTGGCGCTGATATTCGACCAGCGGGTCTTTCTGGGCGATCGCCTGCAAACCGATGCCTTCGCGCAGGATATCGAGGTCGGTCAGATGGCGCTGCCAGAAGTGATCAAGCGAGCGGATCACGGTTTGGCGTTCGGCGATTTCGGTCAATCCTTCGCGCGCCTCCTCCAATTGCTGCGTTTTCGCGCCTAGCAGGAAGGCGGCGTGAGCGCTGATCTGGGCGGCGACATCGTCTTGCTCAAGCTCGTCGAGCGATTCGGCGGTGACGGATTCCGGCAGAGGCAAGCCGGTGCTGGCGAGCTGCTGATACATGGCGCCGGCTTCGAGGTGCTCGCCTTCCTGGTCGGCGGCGAAGGCGTCTTCGACAGCGGCGGCGATTTGATCTTCGATCATGGCTAAGTAATCGGCGTGAAGCTGCTCGGCGTCCTTTTGCAGCCAATCGAGGCGCTGCCCGTAAATGATTTCTCGCTGGCGATTGACGACATCATCGTATTCGACGACGCGTTTGCGGATATCGAAGTTGTGGCCCTCGACGCGTATCTGCGCCTGCTCGATGGATTTGCTGATCATGCCGTGCTGGATCGCCTCGTCTTCGGGGAAGCCGGCTGTCTTCATCAGGCGCTTGACATTGTCATTGGCGAAGCGCTTCATCAGGTCATCATCAAGGCTGAGGTAGAAGCGGGATTCGCCGGGGTCGCCTTGCCGGCCCGAGCGGCCGCGCAACTGGTTGTCGATGCGGCGCGCTTCGTGGCGTTCGGTGCCGAGCACGAAGAGTCCACCGGCGTCGAGCACCACCTCGCGATCGCGGGCAACCAGTTTTTCCGCTTCAGCAAGCGCTCTGTTCCATTGCGCTTCCGTGGCGGCGGTCAGGTCAATGCCGCTCCGGCGCAATGCTTGACGCGCCAAGCCTTCGGGATTGCCGCCGAGCAGGATATCGACGCCGCGGCCAGCCATATTGGTGGCGATGGTGACGGCGCCGGGGCGGCCCGCCTGGGTGATGATCTCGGCTTCTTTTTCATGCTGCTTGGCGTTGAGGACTTCGTGTTTGATGCCGGCTTTATCCAGATACTTGCTGAGCCGCTCGGATGTCTCGACGGCGACGGTGCCGACGAGGATGGGCTGTTTGCGCTCGTTGCGCTCCTTGATCGTTCCGACGATGGCGTTCCATTTGGAGGTTTCGTTGACGTAGATGAGATCGTTGTCATCAGCGCGGATGACCGGACGGTGCGTGGGAATGGGCACGACATCTAGCTCATAGGTCTTTTCGAATTCTTCCGCTTCGGTGAGGGCGGTGCCGGTCATGCCGGCCAGCTTGTCGTACATGCGGAAGAAATTCTGAAAGGTTATCGTCGCCATCGTAATGTTTTCGCGGCGGATCTGCACGCCTTCTTTGGCTTCGATCGCCTGGTGCAAGCCCTCGGAGAAGCGGCGGCCCGGCATCAGGCGACCGGTGAAGTCATCGACGATGACCACTTCGCCGTTCTGCACGATGTATTCTTTATCGTTCTGATAGAGCGTTTGCGCGCGCAGGCAATTGTCGAGGTAAGGCAGCATCTCGGCGTTGTCGGGATGATAGAGTTGGTGTACGCCAAGCGCCTTCTCGACCTTTTCCACGCCCTGCTCGGTCAGGTAGACGATGCGGTCGCCGATATCGAGCACGAAGTCGCCATCGGGTTCTTCCAGCTCGACGCTGTCTTCGCTGCTTATTTTGAGTCGCTTGACGATTGAGGCGAAGCGGCGATAGAAATCAGAGGGCTCGTCCGAGGGACCAGAAATGATCAGAGGCGTGCGCGCTTCGTCGATGAGGATGTTATCGACCTCGTCGACGATGGCGTAGCGGAGTTCGCGCTGCACCAAGCCTTCGTGAGCGAGGACCATATTGTCGCGTAGATAGTCGAAGCCGAATTCGTTGTTGGTGCCATAGAGAATATCGGCGGCGTAGGCGTCGCGGCGGCTGATCGGTCGCAGGTTTTGATAGCGGGCGTCATCGGAAATGAAATCGGGATCAAAGAGGAAGGAGCCGCTATCGGGTCCCCCGCCGGTGTTTTGAATGACGGCGGCGGAGAGACCGAGCAGGTGATAGATCGGACCCATGAATTGCAAGCCATGCTTGCTCAGGTAGTCGTTGGGCGTTACGAGGTGAGCGCCGCGCCCATCCAGGGCGTTTAGATAGAGGGGCAGCGTGGCGACGAGGGTTTTGCCCTCGCCGGTTTTCATCTCTGCAATGCGGCCTTCATGCAAGACGATGCCGCCGATCAGTTGCACATCGTAATGGCGGAGTCCGATTGTGCGAACGGAAGCTTCGCGCACGAGGGCGAATGCCTTGATCAGGATGTCTTCGTAGCTGGCGCCGTCAGCCAACTGCGCCTTGAAGTCGGCGGTTTGCGCTTTCATCTGCTCATCGCTGAGCTTTTGCATCGCCGGCTCAAGCGCGTTGATCCGGTCAACTGACTGCTGATAGCCGGAGAGCGCTTTCTCCATCGGGTCGCCGAAGACTTTTTTGACGATGTTTCGGAACATGAATCCCTCACGCGGTGTCGGACGTTTGGCTACTAGCGATTATATCATACGGATTAGAGACCTTCTGTTGGAGTCCGCACGCGTGATTATGATAGAATCACCTTAGAGGTTCTTGACCAAGCATGAGTTGTATGACCGGATGACAACGACCTGAAATGCCAAATAGCAAATCAGTGGCGAACAGAAGAAAAAGTCTCAAAGTGATTGATCTGTTTTCTGGTGCAGGTGGAACTGCTCTCGGATTTACAGATGCTGGTTTTGAAATAGTCAGTGCACTGGACATTGATGCAACTGCATGCAAGACCTACAGAAGATGCATCAAGATTCAACCGCTTCGCGCTGATATACAAAATGTTCAGCCTAAAACGCTACTGCAATCTCTCAACCTCAAGCGAGGAGAAATAGATGTATTAGTAGGATGTCCCCCTTGTCAAGGTTTCACGCGAATGAGAAACGGAAATGGCAAGGATGATCCGCGCAATGACCTAGTGTTGCACTATCTAAGATTTGTAGCTGTAATGCTTCCACGCTGCGTCGTATTTGAAAACGTTCCCGGCGTTATCCGCCAGAAACACGGCAAGTTGCTATTTGACCGATTGTGTTTGGGATTGCGCGCACTAGGATACGGCTTCAATTACGGGAATCCCGGAAAATTACTCAATGCCGCCGACTACGGAGTTCCACAATTGCGAAAGCGGTTGGTTCTACTTGCTGGCAGAGACCACTTCAACATACCGTATCCTTCACCGACACACGGTAAGTTTGGTAGCGCAGAAGTTGTGACTGGCAAACTTCAGCCTTGGTGTACTGTGGGCGATGCACTTGCTGGTTTGCCGCCGCTCCAAGCAGGTGAGAAGTGCAAAAGCATCCCAAATCATTCGGCGCGCTCCATGGGAAATAGGGTAGCCGATTTTATTTGTCGTGTTCCTAGTGATGGTGGAAGTCGCAAAGACGTACCCGAGGAGTATTGGCTAGACTGCCATAAGAAATCCAATTGCGGTCATTCCGATGTATACGGAAGGCTTGCGCTTTCTCAGCCATCTGGTGTAATCACGTCGGGCTGCACCAACGTTTCTAGGGGGCGTTTTGTCCACCCGACTCAGAATCGAGGTCTCAGTTTCCGTGAGGCGGCGAGACTACAAGGATTTCCAGACCAGTTTTCTTTTGAGGGCAATTTCCAAGAAGTGGCGCAGCAAATTGGCAATGCTGTCCCGCCACCATTGGCAAAGGCAATTGGCAATTCGCTAAAACAATGGTTTGATGCTCAAGACTTTGGTCGTGCCCATGTCGTGATGTAGATCTATTAGACCTGCCGTTTGCGCAATTCTGTGATCAATTGTCTCAAGGCGTCCTCAACCTCTTCACCGACCTTTTCACGTGCAAACGCGACTGTCTCATGTGCGCGAACCACCACATTAGGAACCAAAATCGGGATGCCGATGGTATCAGGTGAACCAAATCCCGTGGGAGTATGATTGTTATCGAATTCCCAACCATCTGATGCCAACCAACCAAGCATGCCAGAAAGACCGCGTGCTTCATGCTCTTCGTCGTCGACCTTTATAGACACTTCGAGTCTGGACAATAAGAAGTGTCCCGCGCCTTGGTCGCGCTCGCGAACTAGTAATTCGTAGGCCGTTACCGGCGCAGCATAGAACATGGATACTCCGACGTTACTGCACAAATAGATGAAGTGATTGTATTCGCGCAGGTCCGGTAGAATGTGCTTTCTCCCACGCTTCTTTGCGTCTTCAATTCGCTGTGAGATAAACACCTTCCAGTCCTTTTCACAGTCAATATCTACAGGGCGAAAGCCGTTTTCTATCTGAATTCTAGGCATTTCATCGGTGCCGATTGCTATGTCGGAAAAGCGCCGCTTTGCCCGAAACGTTACCAGCAAGTGACCGGCCGGGAAATCATTGAAGCCGTTCGAAAGACCCAAAAACAGCAAATGTGAAACTACAGTATCGGTGAACGGATACTTGTATACATCGTCCGTTTGGATCGTTTGATCTTTTTCATCCTGAGAAATGTATGCAAACCAGAATACTAAGGGGGCCAACCAAGACTGTTGAGGATCTTTTACAGCAGCACCATACACAATGTCCCCTTCAGGTCCCGACATCGTGTGATGGATCACTGTGGCGAATCGTTTAATCTGATTCCTAACAATTTGCCCATACAGTCCACTATATTCATAATCTCGCAGACGATGGACAAGAGGAAATACCCGCCCGTCACGGATAACCAATGAAGATCCATGGGGCGACACATTGAGGTTCTGTAATTCTCCTATCGGTCTCCACCTGGCCTGGCCCAAAACGACACGCAAATCCTCGTCGTATTGGCGGAGCTCCATCGCTGCCATCCGCGAGTGCTTAAAGTCATGCTCAGGCAATATTGCACGCATTGTTGGTGAAATTATTAGACCGTTTGTGGCAGCCGCATGTTCTTCATATTCTTTCAGATCGTCGGGGAATACATCGAAGTCCTGGTATTCTCCAATGATAGACCCGTTTTGGCGCGTGATCTGTGCAGCTGCCGCCGTCATTACCGCTACTGGATCTGGGCGCATGAATCTGCCAGCGGAATGGTGAAGATGGATGTCCGCGACCGATGCGTCTGTTCCTACCGCGGAAGTCGGCACATGTCCGTCAGGTTCCCAATGATATATTACGGCGTCGCCAGCAACACGACGTGACAAGACCTGCATAGCGTCGTCGGAATTTATGGACGCTGTTCGCGCATAGCGTAAGACTTCATCTGCGGACTGTGGCAAACTCATAATTCGCTTGCCGTTTTTGCCGGGAGTGTCCAAACTCCAGAGGTCATGAAAGTAATGACGTGCCATCTGTAAACGGATGTTGATGCGTCCTGCCAGATTGTCGATTTGGGCGGCATCTGTGGATTTCTGGCGAAGCCGCATAAGTTCGGAAGCAAGCTGATTGATGTCATCAACGACCCATTTTGCCATTTCGCTCAATAGCTGCGCCGGACCTTTGCTGGCGATTTCAGGTGCTATCTCGATGATCGCTTTGGCGAAACTGTCTTCTTCCATGTGGCCGCGCGCTATTGTTTCGAGTGCTGTCAACCCTTGCACACGCCGGTCGCGCTCACTCTTGTCGAGTTCTTCTAGCTCCACATCTGACCTTGTGATTATCTCCAATTTTGCATCTCCAAAAGATCGCAACTGCTCCTGAAGAAAGGACGACAATATATAGACATATGGCGGCTTACCCCGCCCTCCCGATGGCAGTTTACGTCGTGCCAGACTCTCGTCGTTTACCAGATCATTTAATGTGTTACGTACAGTACGCGACGATACGACTTGCTCCAATTTAAGGCGACTGATTATCTCGTTAAGTTCGAGACCGTTTTCTTCACTCTCAAGCAGTTTCATTACGGTCTTTGTTATGTTCATTTTGGTTCACCTTGGTTCACCCGGCGCCATTTTCTTGCGCCTTCTGCCAAATTTGGTGTAGGAGCGCCTTCGGGAGTTTTTCGTGTTCGTATGTTAACTGTCGTCGAATGGCGCATTATATCTGTTCCAGAGGTCAGAATTGCTTTTCCTTTCGCCTGTTTTGGAATCCTGGAAATAACTTCACTCGGAGCATCAATGGTGCCTTCTACAGTTCGCAGGTCATCTTTGTCCAGCGCAAAAATGAGACGGGTGTTACAAGTCAGAAGCGCTTGCTTATCCATTGACGCAGGGCTTTGGCTGATAAGCACGATGCCGATTGCGTCATGGCGTGCTGTTCGTATCAATTCCCGAATTATCCGTGTTGATGGAGTAGATGCGCCACCACTCGGCAAGAAGAAATGCGCCTCGTCCAAAATGAAAACACAAGGCGGGATCAATTCCTTTCTGCGCAATGTCTGAATTATGCGGGCCGCAGCACCTACCAAGAGATTTCGGGAATTCTGCGAAAGCTTTCCAATGAATACATTTACGATAGGCTTTGTCTTGAGCTGCTCTATCCAATTCTGAATGTCTACCGTTAAAACAGAACTACGCTTGTAGGCTGCTTCTGCTTTTGTAACCGCATTTGTGCCCACCTTGACTTGTCCAAATGCATTTGCGGTCCTCACGATTTCATTTGTATAGTCACTGATTGTTAGGGTAACGTTCCCGTCTGCATCCAATTGATCAAGCGCTCTTCCAAAAACGTGATCATATGCAGACACGATTATCGCTTGCTGGTCTTTCGTGAGATTTGGCATGAAATTCAAGAATTCGCTTGAACCGATAAGGGAGAACGGTACTTTGAAGTCCACGCCGCCCGTCAGATTGCTCCCGCCTAGTTTGTCGGTCGCCTTACTAAAATCATCCAATACATCAAATGCCAGCACGGGAATCTTCAAGCGACACAATTCCTCGATAAGTACGCCAACTGAATAGCTTTTACCTACGCCTGTTTTGCCCACAATAGCAATGTGACGTGCTAAAGCTTCCATCGGCAATATCAAGTCGACTTCATCATCTGCGGAATGCACCTTGCCGATATGCAACCCATTGTCCAATGTAGTCGGTGTATTCAATAATTCGGGAATGAGGTCAGCAGGAATTTGGAATACGCCCTTACCCGTTTGCGCCAGGGAGGTCGGCTCATTTATCACGTATTCGCCTACTTCACCAGCAGGGCAGTAATGGATTTCTCCGAGTACTTCAACCACCATAATTCGAGTAACATATGGTGAGCGATCACCTCCTCGCGGATTTTGTTGCCCGACCTGATAAGCTTGGTTCTTTTGTAGCTGAGTCGGATCGGCGCGCGGGTTTTCTTCAGTTCCCTCTATTATCCTTCCGTAATGGAATACGCTAGAGTCATCGCCCTCGACTACTACATAAGTCCCTAGCTGTGGCTTGATTCCTGCATCAATATGAAACGGAATCTGATCGAAAGTCGGGGAGCCAGAAAACGGCGAAGATGACGTGGTTCCTAACTTGGTGCAGTCGGCAAGGTCAATCTGTGATTTCATGAATTCTACCTTCTCCTTAAATGTCATACCAATTATGTTTCACAAATTGTTATTTGTAAAGCGTAAATTACACCTTATTTGAAAAATGCCGATAATTGGCCAATATATCGCTAGATCACGAATGGTTCTGCAACTTAACCCAAAGGCGATTGATCTGGCGGCGGAAGAGGAGCCAGACGACAAAGAGAATGGCGGCGCCGACATAAAAGACGAGGAGGATGTCCTGATTCTGCGCCGCTTCGCTGCCGATCGCCACGAAGATATAGGTGGGGATCAAGCCGCCAACAAATGACACGATCACATAGACTGACAGGCGGATATGCCCCAAGCCGACGGCATAGCTGATGAAATCGTAAACGGAGAAAAGCAGCAGGCGGGCCGCCAGCAGCGACTTCCAGTCGTCCAGGTGGCGCTCGTAAAAGTCATCAATGCGGGCCATCGCGGCGGCGCCGACAAAGCGTTTTACAATGCGCCGGCCGAGCAGACGCGCGATCATTACGTTGACTGCGCCGCCAATGACCTCGCCAAAGACCGAATACAGCGTCCCGGGGATGACGCCGAAAAGGATGCCGGAGGCGAATTGAATCGGTCCAGCGGAGAGGGGCGCGAAGGTAAAGGTCAGCGCCTTGATCGCGATGTAGACGACCGGTCCCCAGATACCGGCCTGTTCGACCAACAGCGCCAGCTCGTCACCACCGATGGATTGGACGAGCAGATACAGCGCAGTGAGCAAGGCGAGGAAGCCGGCGCCGCCAATCACCAAGGCGCGAGTCGAGAGCTGCGCCTCCGTCTTATCTGAATTGCTAAAGCTGGGCTGATTCGAATTATTCATTGAAGAGCGCGCCAACGCTTCTTCCCTCATGCGCTCGCAAGATCACCTCGCCCAGCAGCGGCGCGATGGAGAGCACGGTCATGTTGGGCAGAATCTGTTCCGGCGCGATGGGCAAGGTATTGGTGAAGACGATCTCGCGCAGGTCAAGCGAGGCCAGTCTGTCAAAAGCCTCGTTGGTCAGGAATGGATGGGTGAAGGCGAAGAGCACATCTTTGGCGCCATAATCGCGCACTACATTGACGGCGCGGACGACGCTGCCGGCGGTGTTCACTTCGTCGTCGACGAGCAGGACGTTCTTGCCTTCGACGCTGCCGATCAGCGATAAGGCTTGCGGGCTTTCGGCATTGCTGCTGCGGCGCTTCTCGACGAATGCGAGGGGCACGCCCAGGGTCTCCGCCCAGTTTCGCCCTTGTTTGGCAAAGCCCAAATCGGTGGTGACCACCACCAGGTCTTCCAGGTCGCCGCTGCGAATTTTGCTGATTATGTAGTCGCTCAAGAGGTGAAAGGCGGTAAGCGCATCGCCGGGCACGTTAAAGAATCCCTGGATCTGACCGGAGTGCAGGTCGATCGTCATGTAGCGGTCGATGCCGGCGGTTTCCATCATGTTGGCAATCAGCCGGGCGGTGATCGGGACGCGCGGCTGATCTTTCTTGTCGGAGCGGGTATAGCTCATATAGGGCGCGACAAGGTTGATGCGCCAGGCGGAATCGCGCTTGAGGGCATCGATCATGATGAGCATTTCCATAAAGTTTTCGTGGACGGGCGATGCCATGGTCTGCACAAGGTAGACGTCTTTCCCGCGCACGCTCTCTTCCAGCTTGATGAAGATATTTTCGTTGGAAAACACGGTGCGGAAATAGGCGCCCGTCTTGATGTTGTACTCGGAGTTGTTACAGATGTAATCGACGATTTCGCCGCCCAGCTCCTGCGAGGCGCTGCCGGAGAAGATTTTCATCGAGCCGAATCGCATGGTCGAAGAATGCTCTTGCTCTTCCTGTTCGTCGGGGACGACCGACTCGGGATGGAACTTGGCGCCCGGCACCTTGACGAAGTCGGTCATTTGCATCTGTTTCACGATCACTCCAATCGACTGCTCCGACAAAGTCCGAACTCCGGCAGGAGTCGGTCGACGGGGGGTCTGCGGATCGATTTCGCACTCTGTGACACGTTTGATGATACCAGCAATTTCGGGCGGCGGGACAGTCTCAACTGTCAAATGGCGCTGGGCGGGCGGAAACAAAAACGCCCATCTGCGGTAGATGAGCGTCATTCGCGCATTTGCCAGCGCGACTAGATATGCGTCGCGATTTTGCTGACGATTTTGCCTTTTGGCTTGAAGCCGGTGATGCGCTCGACCGCTTCGCCGCCTTTGAACAGGATCAAGGTCGGGATGCCCATGATGCCGTAGTTCATCAGAATCTCCTGATTCAAGTCGGCATCGACTTTGGCGACACGCAGCTTGCCCTGGTATTCGTTGGCGATTTCGTCGACGATCGGGGCGATCATCTTGCAGGGACCGCACCATTCCGCCCAGAAATCTACCAGCACCGGCGTCGCGCTATCGAGCACTTCGCTCTGGAATTCGTCTTTGTTGACCTCAAATGTCATTGCGCCCATCTCTGTAATTCTCCTGTCGATTGGGTTTTGCGGGGTGCGCAAACTCGCTTCTCGAACGTCTGCCTATCGGACGAAGGGCATGGCGCATATCTTACATCAGAAATGTATATGAGGCAGCGATGAATTGGAGACAAACCCATCCCCCGGCCCCTTGCCCCAGCGAGCTAGGGAAGGGAGTTTGGTCGCCTGCGTTAAGACATCTGTGTCGAGCGCAGTCGCCCCATAACTCATTGGGGGAGATCTAGTGGGGGTTGCAATGCAGCGAAGCGAGCGGTTTGTCAAACGGTTATGCGCGTGATAGCATTCATCGTATTCGCGGATTCGCTGAAGGACGACGGACAACTTGGCGTTATGAGCGAAGAAGGGCAGCGGCCGAATCTAAGCAGCCGGCAGGAAGATATACTCACCTGCATTGTGCAAGCCTATTCAGAGAGAGCGGAACCGGTCGGCTCGCGTTATCTGGTGGAGCATTATCAGCTTAACATCAGCCCGGCGACGGTGCGCAACGAGATGGCGCGGCTGGAAGAGATGGGTTATATCGCCGCGCCGCATCGATCGGCTGGGCGTGTGCCGACGGCGGCTGGCTTCCGCTACTTTGTGCGCCGTCTATTGCAGACGCGCAGCCTGACGCGGGGAGAGCAAAGCCATATTTCCGAGCGTGTCGGCACATTACAAGCGGGCATGGAACAGTGGATGCGGCGGACAGCGGCGCTGCTGGCGCGCTCGGTGCGGACGGCATCCATTGTTACGCCGCCGATCTCGCAGACTAATTCCTTCAAGCATTTGGAGTTGATATCCATACAGGGACGGCTGGCGCTGATGGTGCTGGTGCTGAATAGCGGCAGCGTGCATCAGCGCATGTTGACATTGGCAGAACCGGTGCCGCAGCGCAAGCTGGGCGAGGCAGCCAAACGCGTCAACGAGACTTGCGCCGGGCTGGGGGCGCAGCAGGCGCGGCTGCGCAGCAATAGCCTGCCAATGCTGGAGCGCGAAGTGGCGGAGTTGACAGCGGAATTGATCGAGAATGTGGACAACAACCGGGCGGGCTTCATCTATCGCGATGGCTTGAGCCAGGTGATCGAGAGCTTCGCCGATGAAGAAGGCGCGCAGCAGGCGATCCGGATTCTGGAAGAGCGTACGGTGCTCAACGCGCTGTTGAGCGAATTGCTGGATCGGCTGCCGCCGGACGAAGGCGAAGCAGTTGATGTGCAAGTGGTGATCGCCGGCGATGGGCGCTACGACGATCTCAGCCGCCTGAGCATGGTGTTGAGCCGTTACGGCGATCCCGACAAGATGAGTGGCGCGGTTGGCGTATTGGGACCGACGCATATCAATTACGGGCGCGCCATCAGCACGGTGCGCTACGTTTCGAACCTGATGACGAATGTGCTGGCGACGCTGTATCAGGATGGCGTGGAGGATGGGGGGCAGCCCAGTGTAAGTTAATGCAACTCACTAAACAATTTTTTACCACCGAGAACACCGAGGAAACAGAGAACACTGAGAGACTTAGTGGTTTACGGCAACCGGTAAGCAATTGAGAATTATTTTGACTTCGTAAACATATAATCTTTATAAGACTTCATCGGCAATCCTCGAAATACCGTATCTTCCCTAATATAATGCCGTCTATTCTGATGTCCGTCATATATGACGCGTACATAATTGTTACGTATAGCAAAATCTTCAGGCTGAGCTTTCACAGGGACAATGTATGAGCGATGTCAAGAATCCGACTGATGAGTTGGAGCGCGAAGAAACGCGCCCCGAAGAAGCAGTCGACGGCGCTGATGAAGTCAAAGCCGAGCAAGAGGCTGAGGCGGTACAGGCGCCGCAGGAGGAAATTGAGCTGCCGGAAGGCGCCAATTTGCTGCAGATGCTGATCGAGGCGCAGAAGGAAGCCAAGACCAACGAAGATGGCTGGCAGCGCGCCCGCGCCGAATTCGCCAACTACAAGAAGCGAAACGAGCGGGAACGGCGGGAACTCTTTCAGCGCGCGGCGCTCGACACCTTGCGGTCGCTGCTGCCGATCATTGATGATTTCGACCGCGCTTTCGAGAGCGTACCGGACGAAATCTGTGACGATCCCTGGATCGGCGGCGTTTCGATGATCCAGCGTAAATTCAATAACTTGCTGGAACAGTACGAAGTCGAGGCGATTGACCCGACCGGCGGACCCTTCGACCCCAATTTGCATCAAGCGATCGGCGCCGAAGACAGCGATGAGGTGGAGAGCGGCTGCGTCATTGAGACGCTGCAGAAGGGTTACCGCGCCGGCGAGCAGGTTTTGCGCCTGGCGCTGGTGAAGGTGGCCAATTAGCCACTCCTGAGATCAAGACAGCCTGGAGAACCCCAGATAGCAAGAGGAGACAGGAAATGGGAAGAATCATCGGAATCGACCTGGGCACAACAAATTCGGTCGTCGCTGTGATGGAAGGCGGCGAGCCCACCGTGATTCCATCATCGGAGGGCGGCAATCTGATCCCGTCGGTGGTGGCCATCAACACCAAGACGGGCGAACGGCTGGTGGGACGGGTGGCGCGGAATCAAGCGGTGGTCAATCCGGAAAACACCGTGTTTTCGGTCAAGCGATTCATGGGGCGCAAATATAGCGATCCAGAAGCGCAGGACGCGGCTAAACTGGCGCCTTATAAGGTATCGGCGGCCTCAAACGGCGATGTGCGGATTCGCCTGAACGACCGCGATTACAGCGCGCCGGAGATATCAGCGATGGTGCTGCAGAAGATCAAGTCGGATGCCGAGGCGTATCTGGGCGAGACAGTCGACCAGGCGGTGATTACGGTGCCAGCCTACTTCAACGATACGCAGCGCAACGCCACCAAAGACGCGGGCAAGATCGCCGGGCTTGAGGTGCTGCGCATCATCAACGAGCCCACGGCATCAAGCTTGTCCTACGGCATGGGCGAGCGCAATGAAGGCATCATCGCCGTCTTCGACTTGGGCGGCGGCACCTTCGATATTTCGATTTTGGAAGTGGCCGAAGGCGTGTTTGAGGTGAAGTCGACCAATGGCGACACTTACCTCGGCGGCGACAACTTCGACGAGCGCATCATCAGTTGGATCGCGGAAGAATTCAAGCGCGAAAACGGCATTGACCTGCGGAAGGATCGGCAGGCGCTGCAACGGCTAAAGGAAGCGGCGGAGAAAGCCAAGATTGAACTCTCCACTACGCTCAGCGCCGAGATCAACCTGCCATTCATCACGGCGGACGCCGGCGGTCCCAAGCATCTCAACATGACGCTGACGCGCTCGCAACTGGAGCGGCTGGTCGATGATCTGGTCGCCATGACGATTGGTCCCTGCAAGCAAGCGCTGAAGGACGCGGGCTTGTCGGCGAGCGATGTTGACGAGGTGCTGCTGGTTGGCGGCATGACGCGTATGCCGGCGATACAGGACGCGGTGAAGGGGTTCTTTCTCAACAAGGAGCCGAATAAGGGCGTCAACCCCGATGAAGTGGTCGCGCTGGGCGCGGCGATCCAAGCGGGTGTGCTAGGCGGTGATGTCAAGGACATTCTGCTGCTTGATGTAACGCCGCTAACCCTGAGCGTAGAGACCTTGGGCGCGGTGGCGACCCCCATGATCGACCGCAATACAACCATCCCGAGCAAGAAATCGCAAGTCTATTCGACGGCGTCGGATAATCAAACGCAAGTCGATATTCATATCGTGCAGGGCGAGCGGCCAATGGCGGCGGACAACAAGTCGCTGGGCCGGTTCATCCTCGACGGCATCCCGCCCGCGCCCCGCGGCTTGCCACAGATTGAAGTCACCTTCGACATTGACGCCAACGGCATCCTCAACGTCAGCGCCAAGGACAAGGCAACCGGACGCGAGCAGGCGATCACGATTACGGCGAGCAGCGGCTTGTCGGATGAGGAAGTCGACCGGATGGTGACCGAGGCGGAGAAATTCGCCAGTGAAGACGCCGAGCGCAAGGAAGAGGCTGAGGTGACGAATCAGGCCGAAATGGCTATATTCCAAGCCGAGAAGCTGATCAATGAGAACCGAGAGAAGCTGCCGGAGGATGCCGTACAGCAAACGGAGGAGAAGATCGAATCTGTTCGGCAGGCGAAAGACGGCGGCAATGTCGGTGAGATCAAGGCGGCGACGGAGGCGCTGATGGCGCAGTTGCAGACGTTGGGCGCGCAGATGTATCAGGAGGCGGAAGGCGCGCCCGCTGGGCAGCCGGCGCCGGAGACCGAAGACGAAGATGTCATTGATGCCGAGTTCACCGAGACCTAGCCCCCACCCCTTAACCCCCTCCCCCAAAATGAGGGAGGGGGAACTGGAACAGGATCGGTGGATTACCCGCCCGCACTCGGCTTGCGTAAGCGTATAACATTGATTGAAATCAATGAGAGAGCATACAGGACACTTTCATGCCAAGAGATTATTATGAGGTGCTCGGCGTCGAGCAGGGCGCCGACGCCGGCGAAATCAAAAGCGCGTTTCGCCGGTTGGCGCGGCGGTATCACCCGGACGTAAGCCAGGAAACCGACGCCGAAGCGAAATTCAAAGAGATAAACGAAGCGTACGAAGTGCTCGCCGATGAGGACAAGCGCGCGCGCTATGACCGTTTTGGTCATGCGGGCGTCAATGGGAGCGCCAGCGGATTCCCAGGCGGCGCGGGCGGTTTCGGCGGATTTGAAGACATCTTTGACATATTTAATAGCGCCTTTGGCGAGCAGCCGCGCGGGCGCCGCCGTGGAGCGGCTGTCGGGCGCGATCGCCGCGTGGATGTGACGATAGACTTCATTGAGGCTGTTTTTGGCGTCGAGAAGGAGATTGAGTTTCAGCGGCTGGAAAGCTGCGACAGCTGCGACGGGTCAGGCGCGGCGGCCAACTCGGGACCGACCACCTGCCCCCGATGCCAAGGCAGCGGCGAAGAGCGGAAAGTGCGGCAGACTTTCCTCGGCTCAATGGTGCAAGCGACTACTTGCGCCTATTGCGGTGGCCGCGGGCAGATCATTGAGAATCCCTGCCGCGATTGCGATGGCTCGGGCCGCCGGCGCAAGCGCGCCGTCCTCAATGTGAAGATTCCGGCGGGCGTCAGCGAAGGCATTCAGATACAAGTGCGGGGCGATGGCGATGCCGGTGAACGGGGCGCGCCGCCAGGCAATCTATTTGTTGTCGTGCATGTCCGGGACCACGAATACTTCAAGCGAAATGAAAATAACGTCATCCTGGATATCGGCATCAATGTCGCGCAGGCGACCCTGGGCGACCGAGTCAGCGTCGATACGGTCGACGGTCCAGTCGAGTTGAACGTTCCAGCGGGCACGCAAACGGGCAAGGTCTTCCGCATGCGCGGCAAAGGATTCCCGGATTTGCGCTCTGACGGCACCAGTCGCGGGCGAGGCGATCAATTGGTGCGCGTTCGCGTCAAGACGCCCACTCGATTGAGCGAGCGTCAACGGGAACTGTTCGAGGAATTATCGGAGTCCTTTGGCAGCGAGGTCACCGCTCAGCACACCGGCACGGGCGGACGCGGCATATGGTCCAAGATGGCTGATTTTCTCGCCGGCGACGATGACTAAAGCGACGCGATGAGTCGTTGGATCGAAGTCAGCTTGCGCGCTGACGGCGAGAGCGCCGAAGCTATCGCTGATGTGCTGGCGCGCTATGGCTATCAGGGCGTTTCAATTGAACAACTGGGCATCCCACCCGATGCCTGGGACGAGACAGAAGTCCCGCCGCCGCAACAACTGCTGCTGCGCGCCTACTTCCCCGATGATGATCGACTGGATTCGACCAAGCAAGAACTGGAAGCGGCATTAGGGCATATGCGGCTGATGTACCCGATGCCGACGCCCGACTACCGAGCGCTGGACGCCGAGGACTGGTCCGAGGCTTGGAAGGCGCATTATCAGCCTTTGCGGATCGGCAAGCGGCTGTTGATTCGGCCGCAGTGGATTCATGTGAAGCCTGCGGCGGACGACATCGAAATCGCGCTGGATCCGGGCATGGCTTTTGGCAGCGGGACGCACCCGACAACGCAGCTCTGCCTGGAAGCGCTGGAGCGGCTGATGCAGCCGGCGCTGGATGTGCTCGACTTGGGCGCGGGCAGCGGCATCCTGGCGATCGCGGCGGCGAAGCTGGGAGCGCGTAAAGTATTGGCGCTGGATATCGACCCGATCGCGGTAGAAGCGACCACCGAAAATGCGAGAGCGAATGGTGTCGGAGACAAGGTCGTCGCCGAGCAAGGCAGCTTGGCAAACGTATTGGGGTCGGCGCGCCGCTTTGACTTGGCGGTCGTCAATATATTGGCGCGGGTTATCCTGCAATTGGCGGAGCAGCGACTGGGCGAAATCGTCAGACCCGGCGGCATTGTACTGTGCAGCGGAATCATCGACACGCAACTGGACGAAGTGGAAGCGGCGTTCCGGCGAAGCGGTCTGCAACCCTGCGCGCGCCGGCAGCAAGGCGACTGGGTACTGGTCGAAGCGAAGCGGGTCCCGGAATAGCGGTTGGCATGGCGCATCTCAGCGGCAAGGAGCGCTCGGACTATGTGCGGGGGATGTTTGACCGCATCGCCGGGCGTTATGATCTGCTCAATCGGCTGATTAGCGGCGGTCAGGATATGAAATGGCGGCGATTCGTCGCGGAAGTGGCGGAGCTGCCCGCTGGCGGTCGGATGCTGGATATCGCTGCGGGGACGGGAGATATCGCGTTTGAAGCGCTGAAGCTGTCGCCGGGCGCGCAGGTCGTTGGCGCCGATTTTGCGCTGGAGATGATCCGCGTCGGCCAGGGCAGGGTTCCCTATGGGCGGCGCGTCGCCTGGACCGGCGCGGACGCCCTTGCCCTGCCCTTTGCTGATGGAAGTTTCGATGCGATCGCTTCAGGATACTTGATGCGCAACGTGGTCGACATCCCGCAGGCGCTGGCCGAGCAGAGGCGCGTGCTAAAACCGGGCGGTCGGATTGTGATACTGGACACATCGCCGCCGCCGAAAAACGTACTGAAGCCCATTATCCTGCTGCATTTGAGGATTGGCGTACCGCTGCTCGGTCGGCTGATCGGGGGGGCGGCGGCCGGCGATGCTTATCGCTACTTGCCGGAATCAACCAAAGCCTTCAAGACGCCCGAGGAGTTGAAGCGTCTGGTCGAACAGGCCGGATTCTCCGATGTGCGGTACCGGTCTTTCATGTTTGGCACGATGGCAGTGCATTGGGGCATCAAGGGCGCGGAAAACGGCGCCGGTTAATGGCTTTTGAGCGGTAATCCGCGAGGAAAAATCAGACGAACGCTGACAACAAAAAACGAGTCACCTTGCGATGACTCGTCCCTCAGCGCTTGCGCGGAAACATGCGATTGCTCCATGGTCGGCGGTTCGATCAGGTGCGCACATTGTCCTTATGGCGATAAATGATGCGCCCACGATTCATGTCGTAGGGGCTCATTTCTATTTTTACGCGATCTCCCAACAAGATGCGAATATAGTATTTGCGCATCTTGCCCGACAAATAAGAGAGAACCCGGTGCCCATTGTCGAGCTCGACCGTAAACTGGGTATTGGGTAAAGCCTCAATAACGGTGCCTTCCACTTCGATCTTTTCTTCTTTCTTAGCCATATTCCTCCTCTAGGGTGTTCGTAGGCAAGCGATTATAACGCATAAAGCCGCTGCATACTATAAGGCAGCGGCTCTCGTGTTCATGTATTCCTTGGTAAAGACGCTTCTGACGATAGAGCCAACCGCAGGCAGAAGGCGAAGCGGCGGACTCGCAAGAAAATGCTGCGACTGTGTGAATCAAACGGGTTCTATCACATCTTGCGCTGGCGCCGGCGCGAACGACGGATCGCCTTTTTCTTTTCGATGCGCCGCAATTCACTCTTGGAGATATGCCAGCGTTTGCGCCGGACCGTGCTCAAGATGCCCGCATTGGTCACGCGCTTGCGAAAGCGCCGCAGCAACTGTTCCTGGCTCTCGCCCGGTTTTAATCTAACAGAAGCCATTCGCGATTCACCACCCTTGGTATGCTATTTGCGCGATCGTCCCGCCTAAGCAGGTACGCAAGTGTACTACAGATTACACCTGCGATACAGGCTCAGTCTGTTCCAGTTCTTCTGGCTGCTGCTGTTCATCCAGAGTGGACTGCTCCGCATCTCGCTCGGCAGCGGCGGCAGCGGCGGCGACGAGCTCAAGCTGACGTTCTTCCCACTGCGCTTTTTCCGCGGCGGTCACTTCGGTGAGACTCAAGCCGAGGCGCTGTCGATCGGATTCGATGCTGACGATGCGCATCAGCAGCTTTTGCCCCTCGTAAAGATGCCGAAGCGGGTTTTCTTCGGGATTCGCTGACATCTGGCTGACATGCAGCAGCGCTTCAATGCCGGGTTCCATGCTGATGAAGGCGCCGAATGACTCGAGGCGGCTGATATTGCCTTCGACCAATTGGCCGATGTGGTATATGTCGTCCACCAGGCTCCAGGGGTTGGGCTGCATACGCTTGAGGCTCAAGCCGATTCGCTTTCCCTGATCATCGAGATTCAAGACATAAACCTCAACTTCGTCGCCCACGGCGACCACCTGGCTGGGATGGCGCACGCGGCGCCAAGCCAATTCGGAAATATGGACCAAGCCATCGGCGCCGCCAAGATCAACAAAGGCGCCAAAATCGCACAAGCCGCTGACGACGCCTTTGCGCGAAGCGCCTTCGGTTAATTCCCGCAGCAGCGCTTCCTTGCGGGCGGCGCGGTTCTCTTGCTCCGCTTCCAATTGGCTGAAAACCAGCCGGCGGCGTTTGCGATTCACTTCAATGACTTTGACGGAAATGGTATTGCCTATCATTTCTTGCAGGCGTTCGAGGCGTTCCTCTTCTTTGAGTCCGCGTGGCAGATCAATCACGTGACTCGCCGGAACAAAGCCGCGCAGATGACCGAAACCGACAATGACGCCGCCTTTATTGGTATCGGCGATGTCGCCTTCCCAGATGGTCTCGCTGTTCATGAGTTCTTCAGCGCGCTTCCAATCTTCGTTTTGACGCGCTTGCGCCGCCGACAGGATTAGATTGCCATCGCTGTCGTTCAGGTTCACGACGGCGACATCGATTTCCGTATTCACTTGGAAATCAGCGGTGTGCATGCCCATGCGCTTGATGTCGCCTCGCGTGACGATGCCATCTTGTTTCCAACCGATGTCGACGATCAGACCCTGGTTATCAATCGAGAGAACGGTCCCGCTGACGATATCGCCGCGCTCAATCCGACTCTGTGCCAGCGATTCCTCCAGCAAGGCGACGAAGTCCAATTCTTCGACAGCCTCTCTCATTGCAGATTCGGTTTGCATATCTTGGCTATCCCCCCTTACGATTAGCTTTAAGATTTGGCGAGCTTGCCTGAGTCGCAGTTGACTTTGTCCCGGGTTTCGCAGGCAGCGCCACGAGGTGAACGCGATGGCGCAGGGCAAAATAAAACCCGGTTTCAGTCTGGACTGAACAACCAGGCTCGGATACGCCAGTTCGTCTTGTGATTACGAAACTAAACGAACAATCTAAGCTCACCAAGAAATCGAACGGGATTATACAGATTGGGCTGCCGACTGTCAACAACGGCGATGGGATAAAAGCAAAATGCCCGCCGCCTGGCAGGCATAATGTCTCATCATTGCTGTGTTCTGCTAGGTAGAGGCTTTTTCGTCGGCAGTGGCTTCATCCGCGCCATCGGCAGCCGCCGATTCTCCGCCGCCGGCAGCGCCGTCATTGTCAACAGCGTCCATTGACCCGCCAACATGCGCGAGATCCGGCTCGTCGGCGGTTTCGAGTTCCGTACCCCAGCGCTGGGTGAAGCCGACACGGCGCTTTTCCGGCTCGAGATGACTGATGCGCAAGGAGAGATGATCGCCCTTCTGCACATAAGAATAGGGCTCCTTCAGCGCGCCATCGCCCATTTCGCTGAGATGAAGCAAGCCCTCGAGGCCATCGTCAAGGGCGACGAATGCGCCGAAATCGACTACGTTTGTCACATAGCCTTCGACAAGCTGGCCCTCGTGATAACGGAATTGCGCGTCGTCCCAGGGGTCGCTGAGCAGGCGTTTGCGGCTGAGCGCGATTCGATTGGTCTCGCGGTCAAGGTTGAGGACGTAGACTTCAATCTCTTCGCCGATGTGCAGGATATCGCGCGGGTGATCAACGCGATGCCAAGCCAATTCACTGACATGGATCAAGCCATCGGCGCCGCCGATATTGACGAATGCGCCGAAGTCACGCAGCCCGGTGACGACACCATTGACCACATCGCCAACGTTCAGTTCGGCAAGCAGTTTCGCTTTGCGGCGGGCGCGCCATTCTTTCTGCGCCTCGCGCTCGCTGAAGATGAGGCGGCGGCGATCCTGGTCCACTTCGATCACTTTGACGCCCAGCGTGTTGCCAATCAGCTCTTGCATCGCGTCCTTTCGATCCAGCGACAGGTTGAGCGAGACCAAGTGCGAACTGGGGATAAAGCCTTCCAGGCGATTCCAGCGCACCAGCGCGCCACCTTTGTTGTAGCCGCTGACCCTGACATCGACGGCGTCTTGTGATTTCAGCAATTCGCGCGCTTTTTCCCAGTCGTAGCGTTGCAAGCCCATGTTGATCGATACGATAAGGTTATCGTTTTGATCGCGCGGGTTGACGACATAGACGGGCACGCTGGCGCCGGTGGCCAGGCTGGCGCGGAATTCGTCATCCATGCGCTCAAGGTCCTGCGAGGGCACGATGCCGTCTTGTTTGGCACCGAGATCGACGATGATTTCGCGCTCGTCAATTTGGAGAATGGTCGCTTCGCGGATTTCGCCGCGGCGTGGCGGGGTGTAGGAATAATCGAACGATGAAGCGAGCATCTGCTCGAAATTCTCGTCGGCGGTGGGGTTTTGTTCTTGATCTTCACTCATGTGTTTTGGAATGCCTCCTGCTGAAGCAGGTTATCATCGCGCCGTGTGCCTTGGCTGCCCGGCGCTATCATCAGCGATGTTAACCAGCGGTACGGATAAACAATGAATAACTAGCCAATTTCATACGCTGCCCGTCGATTAGGTGTTAAAGAACCATAACGATACCGTAAATGCGATCGCATGGCACTCACAATTGCGATACCCATTACTTCAATACGGAGATCCATCCGAGTGAGTTTCACCACAATATCAAAACGCATTATAACTCAAATTTGTCGAATTGGCACAAATTGGAAATTGGGACCGGAGCGAAATCGTCAGATTTCGGGCTGCCCTTGCGGAAAGTCTCGACCGAGAAGTCCGCGGTCAATCTCCCAAGGATATACGACATAGGCATCGGTGACATCGCCGTAGAGATCAGGCTTCATATTGGAAAACATCGTGCGGTAGGGATTGTAGTGGAGAACGCAGTTGACCGGACTTCCGCCAGCGGCATCGACGCGTTCGCGCACGGAGATGCTGGTGCGCCCACTGCCCCAGACGTCATCGACGATCAAAGTGCGGCGCCCTCGCAGCAAATCGGAATCCGGGAACTGGAGGAAGGTGGGCCATGCCATCATGCCCGACTGCTCGGTTGCGACAAAATCGACGGAGGCGGTCAGCAGATGCTGCATGTTGAGCGCTTCGGCCAGCAAGCCGCCTGGGATGACGCCGCCGCGTGTAATCATCACCATCGCGCCAAAAGGTCCCAGGCGCTGAATACGCGGGATGAGTCCATCAATCAGTTGATCGACCTCGTCCCAAGTAATCAGACGCGGCTGGCGCGGTTCTTCCGGGCGCATCAGCATGAAGGCAACCTTTCGTCAAGTGGCTGCGCTGGTTAGCTTCGTCAATTATACGAGATACCTTTGCTTTGCCCAAATGACATTGGGGAGCAGATGATCGCGATTGGCTTGCCACGATGCCGGGTCATGACCAGGACGCGTTCTTCCTCACCCTTCTTGAGCCGCAGCCTGGCGATCAGCTCCGCCGGCTGCATGGCGAAACCGCGTTTCTTCACCGTGACCTTGCCAACACCCTGTTCCGTCAGATGGCGGCGCAGCCTTTTTAGCTGAAAGGGCATCCAATCCTGGATCTTCCAGTAGCGCCCCCAGGGCGTGTCTTCCAGGCGATCCAATGTCAAATAGGCGATGGTGTCGTCGAGCAGCGCCGCATCCAGGTCGACAGCCAGGTTTTGCGCGAGTCCCGCCCGAATGATGGCCGGATCCGGTTCAAGGAGCCATTCTCTCGGTGGCGCAATGTCCGCCTGCGCTTCGTACTCATGACGAAAATGCAGCGCGCCGCTTGGCGTAAGTTGGGTCGCCAAAGGCGGCGCGGAAGGATGATTCAGCCAAAGCAGCGCTTCCGTAAGATTGCCCGCCAGCGAGATGAACTCGACGCAGCCGCCATATCGTTCCAGCTGTCGCAGATCGACCGCCGGCGACAGCTTCACCAGGATCTCGCGCGCATTCCATTCTCTCGCCAGCGAAAGCGGCGGCAGGTAGCGCTCGACGTCATGCAGCCGCCTGCCCTGCTCATCGCGGCGCGCGGGATCGGCGAAGATGCTATCGTAGCCTTCGGGAAGCGGGCGGCGGATATCGGCCACTTCAAATGTCGCGCCGACGCCAAGCGCATCAGCATTGTGGCGCGCGATGGCGATGCAAACAGGATCGACATCCAAGCCGAGCGTGCGACTCTTCGCTGCAGCGAATGCGAGAGAATCGCAGCCGATGCCGCAGCAGAGATCCAGCACCGCCTGAGAGGCGAGTTTACGCGCGCGATATTGGCTGATCGCCGGCTGGCTCGCTTGCTGCAAGCCCGCGTCGGTGAAGAGCATTTTTTGGGCTTGTCCCGGGAATTTCGTCTCGGCTTTCGCGCGCAGTTTCAATGTTTGCAGAATGGCGGATGCGTGCCGCGGCCTCAGCGATAGGCGCAGACGGGACAGGAGCGCGAGTTCGTTCGTCGCGGAAAGATCGCATTCTTTGTACTCGGCGAGGAAGTCGCGAGCGCGATCACTGCGCAGGAAATCGATATCGGCGAGGGAAAGCGACATCAGGCAGCAGCTATTCGTCAGGCGCTTCCGCCAACGCTGGATCAATATCGATATAGATCAGCGCTTCGCCGCAGATCGAATCGGAGCTTGGGTTCAAGATGATGTCCCAGTCCCAAGCCTGGACCGCCGCCAGGCTAAATTTGCCAACCTTGTTGATGTCCTTGACGACCCCGGCGAGGACGGCCGGCTGCATGAAGCCGACGGCTTTGGGCAAGCTGCTGAAAGCTAGGAGAACCAGTGATGAATCCCGCTCGATGGCGGCGGCGCGCCAACTGATTCGCTCGCCAGGGCTCAGCTTCCAGACGGGCTTGTTGGGTCGCTGCTGAATCAGAAGATGGATGTAGCGCCCGTGGTAGCGAGACAGTTGAAGCGAGTCGGAGTCGCCGCTGGCGACGGATTGAATACGCTGAAGGGTGTTGGCAGCGGTATGCGGCTTCTCGCCACGGATGAGTAGGCCAAGTTCATCCAGCGCCGGTTCGATGAGGATGCGCGCGAAACCGTGATCGCGCAATTGGCGCAAGTGAGATCGGCTGACCGTCCCGCGCGATTTCAGGGCGATGAAGCGCCCGCCGGACCGTAGAGCTTTGAGCGCGATTGCCAAGACGGTTGAGCTGAGCTCTACATCGAGCGCGACGACCGCGTCAAAGGCGTCGGGCAATAGTTCTTGCTCGCCAATTTCATTTGCCGGGAGGTGGCGGATTTCAAGATCGGAACGCAGCGCCGCGAGCAGGTCGCCCGAGCGCCCGTCAAGGTCGAGCAAACACAGGGTTGAACTGCTTGGCGGAAGGTGCTTCGCCATAACAGCGACAAGATGCCTGCGGATACTCGATGCCTCCATCAGGTATTGCTCGCCGCGTCCTTGGTCAGCTGCAGGAACTCGCGCCATTCTTCGCGGAAGAAGTGGAGCGTCAAAGCGCCCAATTCGATGTGATAGGTGATTTCGCCGTCCAGTTCGCGGACTTCCCAGACCATGTAGTTTTCGGTCTCGGCGAGTGCGCGGCTGGGCGAGTCGCTGTTGTCGGACATGGGACCAACTCCAGGATATGCCGGACGTGACAATCAAAAAACGCGCTGCAAGGGTGGGGCAGCACGTTTTGAAAAACTCATTGGCGGGGTCCTAATTGCGCCGGTCGCCACCGCGGCGATCGCCCCCACGGCCGCCATCGCGACGATAGCCTCCGCGTCGGTCGCCACCGCGTCGATCGCCTCCGCCGCCGCGGCGGCCTCCACTGCGACTGCCGGCGGCGTCGCGGCGCTTGGCTTCTTCGACATCCCAGCCTTCGAGGACCGCCTGTCGGCTTAGGCGCACACGTCCGGTGCCATCAATATTGATGACCATGACCATGATCTCGTCGCCGACGCTCACCTCTTCTTCGACGCTCTTCACATGGTAATCAGCCAGCTGCGAGACATGAACCATGCCTTCGGCGCCGGGCAGAAACTCGACGAAGGCGCCGTAGTTTTCGACGCGTTTTACGGTGCCGGTGTAGATGCTTCCGACTTCCGGCTCCTCAACCATAGCTTTAATTTTCTCCAGCGCCCGATCGACTTCGGCGCCCGATTCGCCGGCGACATAGACCAGACCGTCTTCTTGTATATCGACCTTGACCTGATGTTCATCCTGCAAGGCGCGCACATTCTTGCCGCCGGGTCCGATGACGGCGCCGATTTTGTCGACGGCGATTTTTAGCGATTCCATTCGTGGCGCGTAGTCGCTCATCGCGCCGCGCGGTTCGGCGATGGTGGCGCGCATGACGTCAAGGATTTGCAGACGCGCGTCCTTCGCTTGCGCCAGGGCTTGCCGCATGATATCACGCGTCACGCCGGAGATCTTGATGTCCATCTGCAAGGCGGTGATGCCATCGACAGTGCCGGCGACTTTGAAATCCATATCGCCGAGATGGTCTTCCATGCCCTGAATATCGGTCAAGACGGCAACGCGGTCGCCCTCCTTTATCAAACCCATGGCGATGCCGCCGACCGCATTCTTGATTGGCACGCCGGCGTCCATCAGCGCGAGGCTGCTGCCGCAGACGCTCGCCATTGATGTGCTGCCGTTCGAGCTCATCACTTCGCTGACGAGGCGCAGCACATAGGGGAATTCTTCTTCGGAGGGGATCGTCGCCAGCAGCGCTTTTTCCGCCAAAGCGCCATGGCCGATTTCGCGCCGGCGCGGACCGCGCATGGGATAAGTCTCGCCGGTGCTGTAGGGCGGGAAGTTATAGTGGTGCATATAGCGCTTGTCATCTTCCGGGCTCAAGCCGTCCATGAATTGAGCCTCGCGCGGCGTGCCCAAGGTCGCGATCGTCAGCACCTGTGTTTCGCCGCGGATGAACATGCCAGAGCCATGCACGCGCGGCACCAGTCCAACATCGGCGGCCAGATCGCGAAGCGAGCCGTAATCACGGCCATCTGGTCGGACGCCATCGTTGACGATACGTCCGCGTACGACATCTTTCATCACCTGATCATAGGCGCGGTCGACATATTTGAGATCGACCGTGGCGTCTCCGTCGGCGGTCGATTCATTCTGCTGCTCATATTCTTGGTTTAGCGCGGCTTGGATCTGCTGAAGCGGTTCGCGGCGTTCGCTCCGGTTGGCAAAGGAGACCATCACGTCGCGGATTTGCCCCTCGACCTTGGCGCGGACTTCGGCGAGCAGCGTGTCATCAAGGTCGTCGGTCGAAGGTTCGTTTTTCTCTTTGCCGATCTCGGCGCGGATGCGGTTTTGCAGCGCAATGATGTCCTGAACGCTGTCGTGCGCCAGGAAGAGCGCCTCGAGCATCGTCTCTTCGTCCACCTGGTCGGCATTGCATTCGACCATGTTGATCGCGTCTGCCGTACCGGATACGCGCAAGTCGAGCTTGCTCGCCGCCATGTCGCTATAGGTCGGATTGATGGTCAATTCGCCGTCAACCAATCCGATGCGCGCGCCTGCGACCGGACCATTCCAGGGGATGTCCGAGATCACCAAGGCTGTGCTGGCCGCGATAACGCCGAGCATATCGACGTGGTGCTCCTTATCGTGCGACAGCGACATCAAGATCACTTGCACTTCATTGCGCATGTTCTTGGGGAATAGCGGGCGCAGCGTGCGATCAATGACCCGCGAGGTCAGGATTGCGCCCTCGGAGGGCCGCCCTTCCCGGCGGAAGAACCCCCCCGGAACGCGGCCGCCAGCGTACATCTTTTCCTCGTAGTCGACGCTAAGCGGGAAGAAATCCAGATGCGCGCGCGGCGAGCCCATCGTGGTCGAACAGAAAAGCATGGTGTCGCCCATGCGGACAGTCACCGCGCCGCCGGCTTGCTGGGCAAAGCGGCCCGTTTCGATAATGATCTCTTTGCCGCCGACCATGCTTCGGTATTCACGTATATCCAATGTCATTGCGTTCTCCATATTGTCGAAGCGCGCGCTGTTGGCAGGCGCCAACCGACTGTCAGCGGAGCGTCCGCTGCAGCCGACTGGAAACCGTCATTACTGACGCGCTTGCGTTCGTTCAAGATTTGCCAAACGGCAGATAACTGGGAGCCAGGCTGGCCGCCTTTTAGCATGCGCCTAGGCGTCCGACCATAGCTTGAAGGCTGCCACTAGCGGCGCAAGCCAAGGCGCTGCAGCAAGTCATGGTAAACATCCGGCTTTTTTCGCGCGATGTACTTCAGGTGTCGGCGGCGCTGGCCGACCAACTTAAGCAGCCCCCGGCGCGAGTGCTCATCGTGGCTGTGCACTTTCAAGTGGTCTGTCAGTTGGGTTATTCTGGCTGAGAGCAGCGCGATCTGCACTTCGGGCGAGCCAGTGTCGCCATCTTCGCGGGCGTAATCTTTGATGATTTGGCTTTTCGTCGCTTTATCCAATGGCATGGCATCCGTCCTTTCGCAAGCCACCGGACAGGCAGGACCGGTTGCCTGTCGGTCAATACAGCGGGCTGATTCTATCAGCTAGATTCAGCTTGAACAATGCCGAGCTAACCGCTGGCTGTCGCAACTTCATCGACATCGTCGTTGGCGACCAGCTTGACGGTATGATGCGTGCGGAAGAGACTGAACTGATCGGCTCGCCCAGGCAACGGATTCAGCACGTTTTCGACTTTCATGATGGATAGCCACAAGGGAATATCCCATTCGCCTTTGAGAAACTGCTCAATGCTGGCTAGTGAAATCGTAACGTTTGCCCGGTACATTTCCAGCAAGACACGAATGAATTCGTCGCGCTCCGCCAGAATGACGGCGACGTAGGGGCACTTCTCGTCCAGTTCTATGCCCTTGGTATTGTAGTCGCTGCGCGGGTTGGGATACTCGTTCACCGCGACCATGTCGTTCACCAGCAAGTATTCGACCGCGTGCTGGAAGATGACGCCGCTGTCGAATTCGCGCAGGCGCCGATGCAGGCTGCCGAGCGGGCACCAAGCGAAATTGCGGAAACTGGTGAACTGCTGGACGCTGACCACGACGCGCGTCACCATGCGCGCCACTTCAGCGTCAGTTTCGTATAGCGTGTGCGGCGGCACACCCTGCAACTCCTGCGAATTGTAGTCTTCAACGGCTGGTCGCTCGTCGTCGCGCTGCATTAGCTGGCGGTCATTTGCCTCGGGAAGGCGGATCACCGGCACCAAATCGTCGGGGTTGTGGCGGTGAGGGACGAGGTCCCTTTGCAGAACCTGTTCACGCACGAGGCAGTCTATCCAGTGGGAGCGCCACTGATCGCTCTCATTCATGCCTGGCCGGTCCAGGTCGCGTTCCATCGCCAAGCCCTTGAGCAAGAATCCATAGTTGACGTACTCCCAATTGCGCGAGAGCAGCGTGTTGGCGACGCGCCGCACCATTCGATTGACGATGAGCAAGGTCTTGTCTACAACCGGATGATGGATGCTCAATTCGACCACGCCCAAGGCGCTCTGCTGCTTCAAGATGCCAAGCGAAATCGCCTGCGAAACAAGATCATTCCCCCGCTCGCTGGAGATAACATCGCCGACATCAATCATTCGGTCGATCAGATTCTGCTCGGTTACCGACTTGCCGGGATTTTCCGTGTTGAGGCGGAAGAATTGAATGATGACGCTCGACCATTGCGACGGGATGAAACTCGCGCTATCCGCCTCCGTTTCCACGCTGCTCAGGGACTGATGCGTCTGCAGATCGGTGAAGTCATCAATGTACTCCAGTTGGAGCGATGGATGACTCTGCAGGAGGCGGCCCGTGCTGCCGCGAACGCCCCAGACGACGACTGTTTTGTTGCGCTGAAGGAGCGGGTTGATGACATCGTTAAAGTCGCGGTCGCCAGTGGCCAGGATGATGACATCACCAGCTTCCGGATGCCCGGCGTCGGTAAGCACATCGCGGGCGATGCGAATATCGGCGCTCTGTTTGCCGGGCAGATGGAATACAGGATCGATATTCGCCATCATCAGGCGGGCGGGGGACTCATCGGCTACTTCTCTGCCCGAAGAATCGACCAGGGGCGGCAACGCGCCGCGTTGACCCCAGGGCGCGTATGCTGCCATCTTCACGAGCTTCCCGTGCGCCTGCGCCTGCGAGACGAGCCGTTCGATCAGATGATCGAGATTGACGACAAATCCCTGCTCGTTCAGGCTGATCGAGATATTCTCAAAGTCAATGTAGACCCAGACGTTTTTGCCTTTGATCCCGTGCAAGCCGACGAGCGGCTGGAAGATGATATCGCGCGACAAGCCCGCGGCGCGGACAGCCGCCTCATCGTCGCCCCAGACGCGGATGCGCGCGTTGTCCGTCACCTCTACACGGTCGATCACGGGCAGCAGGTCGGCGCCGGTTGTGGCCAGGATCAGTTCCTCTATCGGATTGGGATCGGCGCGGAATACGTCCTGGAGCAAGCAATCGGGCAGGCAAGTTCGGTCTTGCACGTCAATAACAAGGTAGCCGACGCTGCGGAATATCGCCTCGGGCTCCAATGGCATATTGTCTTCACGATGCTGCGAGCGCCAATCGGCAACGGCAACAGCCTGGAGGGACGTGGTATCGTACAAGCCGGCGACGAAACCGGCGCTGCCACGAAGGGCGACTGCCAACTCGTGCAGATCTATGCCTTCATTTGCAGTGAATCGCAATAAGTCGTCAACGTCGACGATCAAGTAAGCGGCCATGATTTAGTCCAAAAAACAAGGCGAGCAGCCACGGCGAACCGTTTGCCGGCGCCTAACTCGAAATATCCATGTATAGGCATGGGTATTAAAAAAACGATATATGCTACGGTGTACAGTCATAACATCAGGTAAGGATCATTAAGTAGGGCGCGCATTTGCGGCGGTCTAAGCCGCCAGTTCATCCGATTTACCAGAAACTGTAGATTGTTTCATGTTCTCGGATCGCCATTTCACAGTTTGGAACGAGAATTTACTATCGGCAACCAATTCTACGATAGAAAACTGATTGTGTCAATTTTCACAATGGCTGCGTCTCTAAGAATTCCATATACATTTTCGCCGGATCCGCGGTCTAGGCTTTCTTACTCGTCCGGCGCCGCGCCAAGCGTCGCCCAGCCTGATATACATACACGACGCCGGCTCAATATGCTTTGGCGAAAAGCGCAACTTTCTCTGCGATTTGGCCTGATTTGACGCATTCGCCTTGGGAATCCGGTTGATCGAAGGGGAAACAGCGGATTGTGGCGCCGGTTTCGTCCTTAACTGCCAGTTCGTCGTGGTCCGACCCATTCCAAAAGGCGCGCGCCCAGTCGCCCGCGTCGACGATCGCTCGCAGCTCGTCATAAGATGAGGCGTCATGAATATGGGCATCGCGGAAAGCGCGGGCATCATCCAGCAGGCTGCGCTGAATATCAGCCAGAAGCGCTTGCGCGGCTTCAACGATGCCATCCTGCGAGACAAACTGCTTGCCAGCGCGCCCGAGCACATCGCGCCGCGCTAACACCGCATTGTTGTTCGATACATCTTTTGGTCCGATTTCGACGCGGACGGGCGCCCCGCGCATTTCCCAGTCGTTGAACTTGAAGCCGGGCGACTGCCCTTCCCGGCGATCGACATGAACGCGCAGACCGGCGGCCTCGAATAGCTCTCGCAGTCGTTCAACGGTTTCAAGAACAGCGCCACGCTGGGCATCGCGCCGGTAAATGGGGACGATCACGATTTGATGCGGCGCCAGCTTGGGCGGCAAGCGCAAGCCCTTATCATCACCGTGGGTCATGACGACAGCGCCGACCATGCGCGTGCTAAGCCCCCAGGATGTCGTCCAGCAGTACTCCTGCGTATTGGCCTCGGTCAGGTAGCGGATGTCGAAAGCCTTGGCGAAATTCTGTCCCAGATTGTGGCTCGTGCCTGATTGCAGCGCGCGCTTGTCGCGCATCATCGCCTCGATGGTGTAGGTGCGCAAGGCGCCGGCAAAACGCTCCATGCGGCTCTTTTCGCCCTTGATCACGGGTATGGCGGCGTCTTCAATCGCGAAGTCGGCGTAGATATCGAGCATCTGCAGGGTTTCTTCTTCGGCTTCGTCATGGGTGGCATGGGCGGTATGCCCTTCCTGCCAGAGGAATTCGGCCGTGCGCAGAAAGGGGCGCGTCCGCAATTCCCAGCGCACGACGTTTGACCACTGGTTGATGAGGAGCGGCAGGTCGCGATAAGACTGTATCCAGTCGCTGAAGGCTTCGCCGATGACGGTCTCCGAAGTAGGCCGGACGACAAGCGGCTCTTCCAATTCTTTGCCGCCGGCATGGGTGACAACCGCGAGCTCCGGGCTGAATCCTTCGACGTGCTGGGCTTCACGCCGAATATAGCTTTCGGGAATAAAAAGCGGAAAGTAAGCGTTTTGATGACCGGTGGCTTTGAAGCGCCTGTCCAGTCCCGACTTGATGCCCTCCCAGATTTCGTAGCCGTAGGGCTTGATAATCACACAGCCACGCACCGGCGACGGCGCCGCGAGATCCGCACGGTAGACGATTTCGTTGTACCAGCGTGAGAAGTCTTCGCTTTGAGCTGTGACTGCTTGTTCTGACATATTGACGATATCCTTTGGTCGGATAGCGGCTGTTTGACGCGATTCTCCGTCCAGCTTCGAGCGCGCGGAAAGCCCAATGCGACCGCTGTTGGGCGGATGGCGCCAATCGAATATGGCGGAGCGAAAGGTATTATAATGCCGCCGATGCAGAATGAAAGACCTGAGGACGCGCCAAACAGCGACGTGTTTGGCTATGCGCGATTGTCATGCGGCTATAAGTAGAACAGGCGCGGCTTATCAGTGAGCATCGCGGGACCAGTCGCGCCGGTAGTTCTTTTGCAGCTTATCCATAACGGCTTTGCCCAGATCGATATCGCTGAAAGCCGCCAATTGAAGGAGATATAGCATCACATCCGCCAGTTCATCAGCCAGTTCGGCGGGACGTTCGGATTCTTCGCCCCATTGAAAATGCTCCAGCACCTCTGTTGCTTCGAGGACGAGCGAGATCGCCAAATTGCGCGGCGTCTGCTGTTTCGGCGAATCTTCTTCCAGCCAGCCTTTGCTTTCCACGAAGTCGTACATGGCTTGGGTCAAGGAATCCAGATCCACGGCGAGCTCCTGTTAGTAGGCGTGCGGGTTGGAACGGGTGATGGATTGCCAGATCGTGCGGATGATGATGACGATGTCCAGCCATAGAGACCAGTTTTCCACGTAGAAGCGGTCGGCCTCGGTGCGCTGCGCGATCGAAGTGTCGCCACGAAAGCCGTTGATTTGCGCCCAGCCGGTCATGCCGGATTTCTCACGATGCCGAACCATGTAATCCGGGATTTGGCGTCTAAACTGCTGCACATACATCGGGCGTTCCGGTCGCGGACCGACCAAGCTCATATGACCGACGAGGACATTAATCAACTGGGGGATTTCATCCCAATTGCTGCGGCGCATGTGACGACCGAGCCAGGTGACGCGCTCATCGTTTTCCACTGTCCAGGTTCGCCCGCTGGATTCAGCGTCCTGGCGCATAGAGCGGAACTTGATCATAGGGAAGGGCCGGCCGTCGAGACCCATCCTGACCTGCCAATAGAAGACGGAGCCGCGTGATTCCAGCCGGATCAAAAAGGCGGTAATCAACATGAAAGGCGAGAGCAGGACCAAGCCGACGGTGGCGCCGATTAGGTCCAGGGCGCGTTTGAGGCTGAGCTTCCAGCCGCGCAGGGCGATATCGCGCACCGTCAGCAGTGGCGTGCCGCCGAGGTCGTCTACATTCAGATCGCCCGCCATGTAGGAGAACATATCCGGGTAGACTTTGATATCGACTTTGCCGCGCTGGCAAAGGTTTATCAGTTCGACCAATTCGCCGCGCCGATAATCGGACAGCGCGACAATCACCTGCTCGACCTGTCGGTTGTCAATAAGGCGTGGAATATCACTGTAAGCTCCGATATAGGAATACCCAAGCATTTCGCCCGGTTTTTCGTCCGCGGTGACGATTCCGACAATGGTGTAACCGAGTTCAGGGCTGTTGCGAATATGTTCGGTGATTTTGTGCGCGATGTCACCCTCGCCAACGATCAGCAAATTATCGCGGACGACCCCGCGCCGGCGCATGATGTTCCAACCACGGCGGTGCAATTCGCGTCCTACAACGGTCAGCACGACACTAAAGAACCAGACGTAGAAGAGCAGGCTGCGCGGATATACGGCTTCCATCGCGGTGTTTTGCAGCAGAAATTCTTGTGTGCCACTGGCCATCAGCGTACCAAGGGTGACGACGCCGATCACGTTGCGCAATTGCTCAATCCGGCTGAAGGCGCGTTTCAAATGATATAGCTGCGAAAAGTAAAACATCACGACGATGGTGACCGTGTGAACAAGGATTGTCGGCAGATACCGGGACAGCTCCGGCTGCTCTTCCGGACGGGGGAAGAATGGCAATACCTCGCGCGCTTCATAGCCGACAATGAAAGCCACGATCAGCATCACGGTATCGGCGAGCAAGAGCGTCAGCGTGGAGAGCGCCTTTAGGTGGTCATTGCTCAGGCGTATCGAACGCGGCGCTACGCTGTATGACTCGGGTTGCGGATTTCCTGCCATAAGCCAGGACCTCCTTTGAACAAAAGCGCCATCAATATCATAAGGTGAACGGGGTAAATGGTGCGCCGACGAAAGTGCTTGCGATAAAAGATCAGCATCGCGCGCCAGAATTCAAATTGCGCTTTCGGGCTCTTGCCGCTGGCGGCGCGCTTGACATGGTGAATGATTACGGCCGGATGGTACCAAACTTTGTAGCCAGCCTGTTTGACGCGATATGCCCAATCCAGGTCTTCGCCGTACATGAAGAAGGCTTCATCCAGCAAACCGGCGCGCTCGATCGCAGTTTTGCGCACTTGCATATAAGCGCCGACCACGGAATCGACTTCGAGGTCCTGGTCTTCGTCGGCGAAGGTCATGTTGTAGCGACCGAATCGTCGACTGCGGGGAAACAATTTCGCTAATCCGGAGTAATGATAGAAGCTGACCAAAGGCGTGGGGAAGCCCCGGCGGCAGGCAAGATCCAAGCTGCCGTCTTTCAAGATAAGTTTTGGGCCGGCCACGCCGATATCCGGTCGGGAATCCATAAACTGGATCATTTGATAGAGCGCATCAGGCGGGACTTCGGTATCGGGATTCAACAAAAGGGCATAGCGCGGCGCCGCTTCATCAACATCACGGGCGCCCCGATAGCCCAAGCGACGCAGCCCAATATTGTTTCCCCGCGGGTATCCGACATTATCGCGATTCTCGATCAAGTCGACGCTGGGAAAATCACGCCCGACCATAGCGGCGCTGTCGTCATCCGAGGCGTTGTCCACCACGACGACTCGGCAACTGAAGTCGCCCTCGCTCGCGATGACCGTCTGCAAACAGCGCTTCAAGAGATCGCGCGTGTTCCAGTTTACGATGACGATTCCCAGATCGTGCACGGATTCTCCCGGCGCTTTGCTTGGAATCATTTTATCACAGTCACTGGCGATTCACCTTTACAAGGCGAATAGGAAGGTCTAGCGGTGGTTGTCACAGCTTGTCACGTTAAGGCAGTAGAGAATCAGCGTCGGATTGTGCCAGTACGAAGCCGAATACATAAACGATTCTGAACCGATCCACTTCGGGCGGCGAATTTCAGCTACCATATCGTATCGTTCATTAAGGATGGCAAGATATTCTCGCTGCTGCGCTATGACCTCGGGCGGCACTATCCATTCCGACCTAAGTATGTCAAAAGCCAAGGCATCCGAGTAAATCATGTAGTCGTAGTTGTCGCCACTCGGAAGAGGTTGCGCATAGGCGAGGTACTGAGGCGTGATGGGATAAACTGCTTCATCAAGCGGTACGTTGTAGGGACCATTCAATAAGAATCGAGAACCGTCGGCGACATTTTCGTATATCCACTGAAGCATAATCTGCCGCGTATCGGTCTGGGATATCATCTTTACAAATTGGACGGATAGAACGAGCGGTTGAATAGCGAGCAGCAGCGCAATGGCAGGCACTAGGAGAAATTTAGGCAACTTGATGTTCTTAACCAACCAGTCGGCGCCAACGGCGGACAACAAAATGATAAAGGGTAGAATCAGCATGACATGATGATCGCCATGACCGGGCCGGATGGTGCGAAGCGCAACCAGCGCGTAGAGAATAATCGTGCACCATACAAGCCCGACACATAGTCGAAAAGAGTCTTGCAAAAGTACGCTGCGGATGTGAAAGCCAGGGCATCGGTCCCCCCGCCAGACGGCGGCAATAGAAGCAAACGCGCAGATTACAGCTGGTACACCGATACCAAAAATCGGAATGAATAGCAGCAGATGGATCATACCGGTCCAATGATCGACCAGAAAATAGCGCGGCACATCCGCGCCGGTGGAAACGTACTGCCCGACAATCCACGAGAAATCCTTCCAGAAATGTTCAAAGTCCCGGAGAATGTAGGGACTTCCAGCGAAAAACACGATTAGCATGGTGATCCATGCTGTAATCACCGCGCGTAACATTTCCCGCGACCGGTGACGATAAAGCAGCACGAAGCCAACCGCGAAGACAAAGGGGGCCACAGCCAAGGCGTTATATCGTGTTGTGGCAGCCAATCCCGTTATGGCGCCTGCAAGAATGTAGAAGCGAACTCGGCTTGTTCGTCGCCGGGCAAAAAGCGCGACGACCGATGCCCAAGCCGCCAACATCATCCAGCCGGCAGCCAAGGAACCGGGTTTGATGTAATGCGAATGCTGAACCATCGTAAAACACGAGGCGACCAGTAATCCAGCATAGAGAGCCGCATATCGACCGGCAAGAATCCGGGTTAGAGCATAGCTGCTCGCCAGCGCAATCAAGCCACCGAACACTGAATACATTCGTGAGAAGACATAGAGGTGATGGCCTGCATAGGCGCGCAAGTTATGTGTTTCCCGGTTTATGAGTGACAGCCCGTCTAGAGAACCTGTGAGATTAAACAGGACAAAATTGACGTTGATGATAAAGGAAGGGTAATTGAAGAACTCGGGATTTAATCTGTTTCGAAGCGCCATGTTCACTGGAATAGAAACATTGAAGAATTCATCCGGTTGAATAGGCAACTGCTCGTGCGCCATGCCGAATGGGGCATATGAAGGAAAGTACTCGGGATTCAATTGACCATAACTTATGCCGATGATTCGCAGTCCCGCGCCAAAGAGCAACAAGATCGTGACGGCCAGCCAATCAATTGAGCGCATCGCGCTTCTCGCTTGCTGTTGGCAACGTGCGTAGCGGCGAGCCGCGCAGCGCCGAGCGCATTGCCTCGCGGTCATCCCAGGGATGCTCGACAGCGCCAAAGCACATACTCTGCTCGTGACCCTTGCCACATGCCATGACCAGATCGCCCGCTGCCGCCAGTTGGCAGGCGGCGTGGATGGCTTCGCCGCGGTCTGGCACGCGGATGAAAGTCTCGCCCTCGACACCGCCCTTCGCGATACAGCCCTCCGCCATCATGGCCAGAATGTCGTCGAGTGATTCCGTGCGCGGATCTTCGGCTGTCAACACAGTCAAGTCAGCCAGTTGCGCTGAAGTCTCAGCCATTAGGCGGCGCTTTTCGACATCGCGCAAGCCCGCGCTGCCGAAGACGGCAATCAAGCGCTTGCCCGGACGCAACATGCGGCGTCCTGCTTCCAGCGCCCGCTTCAGCGCATTGGGCGTATGGGCGAAATCGACGACGGCGATGAAGTTCTGGCCCTCGTCGATTCGCTCCATGCGGCCAGGGATGAGCTTGACGGCTGCGATGCCAGCCCTGATGGCCTCCCAGCCTATGCCGAGCGCTTGCGCGGCGCAGAGCGCAGCCAGCGCATTGGCGATGTTGAATTCGCCAAATAGCCGCAGGTCAAGCGACTGGTCTTCCACGCTAAATCGCGTGCCGGGGGGGTGGATATTTACTTCGATTGCGCGGAAGTCGGACCGAGCCTCAAGGCCGTAAGTCATTGCCCGATCAGCAGGTATCGCGGTGAAATAGGTGGCAGACGGATCGTCGGCATTGATCACAGAGACCTTGTCCACCCCCAGTTTCCGCCAGGACCTTTGCAGCATTCTAAACATAATGGCTTTGGCGGCGCGATATTCCTCCCAACTGCCGTGATAATCGAGGTGTTCGTGCATCACGTTGGTCAGCACCGCGACATCGATATCGACGCCGTTCAAGCGTCCCTGCGCCAAGCCGTGGCTGGTCATCTCGAGAATGCAGTGCGTCACACCGGCCTCAACCATAAGCGCCAAGTAAGCCTGTATCGCGTCTGCGCCGGGCGTTGTGACATGCAGGCCGGTTGCCAGAGATTCGTCGCCGAAGTCGGCCGATATGGTGCTGATGTAACCGGCTTTAATATCCGAGACGAACTTGAATATGCTGTGAAGCAGCAGGCAAGTAGTGGTCTTGCCGTCAGTGCCGGTGACGCCGATGATGACCATTTTGCGCGCGGGGAAGTCGTGATAGGCGGCGGAAAGCAGACCCAAGACTTGCGCCGCGTTTTTGACACGGATGTAAGGGATTGGCAAATTGGATTGCTCGGTTTCGCCGACGATGGCGGCAGCGCCGGCAGCAATGGCATCGGAGATGTAGCGATGCCCGTCGACCGAACCCCCGGCGCGCGCGACGAATACGCCGCCCGGCTGAATTTCGCGGCTTGATTCGACGACCGGGGCGGTGACCGGCGTCGCGAGGTCGCTGCTCGTCGAAAGTATCCGGTCGGCCCGAATTGTGGCGATCAACTCATGGAGAGTCTTTGGCATGACGCCTGGCTGGAAATCTCCGAAGCCAATGGATGATTCTCTTATTGAAACATGGGCGCAGCGCTTTGACAAACACAAACGCGCCGGAGACAATCCAGCGCGTCTTTTTTTGTAGATTAACAGACCTTGCGCTCATAGGGCGACTCACCGGCTTGCGTAGACACTAAGCGCCAGTCGCCCCTACAATTTCCGAAGGGTTAGTTCAAGCTGCGTGTCAACTCGTTCAGCTGCGCGCGGACGCTGCCATCGACTATGCCGCCTGCCCAGCGGACAATCAAACCGCCGAGAATCGAGGGATCGACCGAAAACTCGGCATCATCCGCGCCGACTTCGGATGTGATCTTCCTTTGCTCAGCGACGGTCAGCGGCATGGCGCTGACGACTTCGACGCTGCCGCCGATGCCTTTGGCGCCGTCTGGCAAGTCAGTTATGAAGCTGTTGACCAGCGCCTTCTGCTTGGTTTTGCTGATATTCTCTTCCAAAATGCGGCTGGCAACGGCGACCGAGATATTCAGCACTTGATCGCGCAGATTGCCGAGTTCAGTGTTGCGAATTGCGACCGCTTCGTTCTGGGCATCGTACTGAATCCGCGCCGCTTCTTGACGCGCTTCGCTTTCGATCGTGCCGGCGACATCTTCGCCGCGGCCGCGGGCTTCATCAATGAACTTTTGCGCTTCACCGCGGGCTTGCGCCAGGATGTTTTCGGCTTCGGCTTCGGCGTTTTCACGGGCGCGCGCCGCCGCCGCCGCATCCTCCAGCCCTTTGGCGATGCGGTTGCGCCGCTCGTTGAGCACATTGGTCAAGGGATCGTAGATGAAGCGCGTCAGCACCGTGTAGAGCACGATGAAGGCGATCAGCCAGATCAGCATCAGACCGGGATTGATCCCAAGAGTATCGAGTACACCGTCCATAGTTATCTCCTATCCTTCTCTCGCCCCGCCTAGCTGAGTACGAAGAGGATAATCAGCGACACAACCAGGGCGTAAATGGCGACCGCTTCCGCGAAGGCGACGCCGAGGATCATGTTCGTCTGAATCGTTGGCGTGTGATCGGGATTGCGCCCCATCGCTTGCACGGCGCCACCTACCGCAAGACCGATGCCGATGCCGCCGCCAGCGGCGCCGATCATGGCCAAGCCCGCGCCAATCGCTTTACCCAGGATAATCGTTGATTGTGGATCCATTTATGTTTCCTCCAGTTTTGCGCTACCTATCAGCGAGTTACGAGACTAATGCGCTTCGTCATGATCGTGATCGTCATCATGGTGGTGACTGATTGTCGCCAGATTCATGAAGATCGCGGTCAAGAGCGCGAATACCAGCGCCTGAATGACGCCGACAAAGAATTCCAGGATGAAGAAGGGCCAGGGCAAGATCGGTATCAGGAAGCTCATGACGAAGAGCAGAATCGAGCCGGCGAAGATATTGCCCAGAAGACGGAAGCTGAACGAGAGAATCTTGGCGAAATCGCCGATCAGTTCCAGCAAGCCGACAGCCACGTCAATACCGCCAAGCGGCGACTTAAAGAGCGTGCCGAAGTTGAAGAACTTCGTGAGATAGCCGATGCCCAGCGCCTTGAAGCCGATGTACTGGATCATGACGAAGGAGATCAGCGCGATCGTCAGGGTCATGTTCAGGTCGGTTGACGGTACGCGCACGAAGGGCAGTACGACCCAGGGCACCAGTTTGGCTTCTTCGCTGCTGGGGTCCGGGTGCAGCGATATGCCCTTCGCCTTGGTCTTGTCATAGGGCTCATAGCCGTCTTGCCAGGGCGCGGTCGCGACGCCGGTATGGCAGCCGCGATCGGCGCGCGCCTGTTTCTCGGCTACGCGCGCGGCGAGCACTTCATCGTAAGCGGCGCTGGCTTCGTCCGCCTCAGCTGTGGTCTCGGCCGCATGTTCGTCGCCGTGTCCGTTGTGCGCGGCTTGATAACGCGCGTAGGCGGCTTTTACCGCCTGCTCATCCATCGCCGCCAGCCGTGCCGCATCCGCGCTTGCCAGAGCCGCTTCGTCCGCCGCCGCTTCATCGGCCGGGCTGATCCAGTTGCATTGACCATTGACGTAGGAGATGCCGAGGAAGCCCTGGTAAATCTCATAGCCATCGGTGGTGACCAGCTTGTATTCGTCCTTTTCCGCATCGTACTTTTCTTTGACGTGCGGATGAATGAAGCCGATGGTATCGACGCCGGGCACGAGTTCCATCCAGTTGGCCATCAAGACGACAAGAAAGATCGTCATGAACATGTTGAAGATGACGCGGAAGTGACGGCCGCCAGCGATGCCGCCGACGAAACCCATCAAGCCTTCGAAAAGCACTTCAAACAGGTAATAGAAGCCGCCAGGCGGCGCCTCGTTTCCGTCTTTGGGACGCCGCCGCGATACATAAACAACGAAGAGCAGCAATACCACCCATACGATAACCGAGCCGACCATAGTGTTCGTCCAGCGGATACCGGTGAATGGAATATCGAAGCCTTCGGGGAACTTCTCGCCGGGCAACTGGATAAAGGGTATGACCGGCGGAACCTCAAGCGCGACGAAGACTCCAGCCAGGAACATGAGCAAAGCGACGAAACGGCGTTTTCCGTTCCAAAAGCTATTCACTTATATCTTCCTCCTTCTTTCTAGTCGTGCCTTGCAGCTGTTTGGCTTTGTACCGCGTGTAGAGAAAAATCGCCGCGATGCTTAGCGGTACGCTGACCAACAACATGATGAAAAGAAATGTCGGCCGCGTGCCAAATGCTTCATCCAAAGCCAAGCCAAGCAACAATGTCCCCAGAATGATGAGCAGGAGTAAGCAGCCCACCTGCCCGACCACCCCCGCCACGAGACCGTATGTCGACAGGGGATTGTTATCCGGTTTCATTCAGCGCATGTCTTGTCATCAGACACTACGGGAAGAGTTTCTCCTCCGGCAAACTTCGAGAATTTTATCACAAACGAAATTGCATAGCCACAGCGACTCGCGATTAAAGACCACTTGCGCCTAAAGCTGCCCAATCGTAAATCGGCGTGACGGCAACCGTTCCTAACAGAATGACGATAAATGCGGTGATGCCAAGCGAACAGCCATAGACGCGCGGAATCCCGATCGGCACATCATCGTCCGGTCCCACATCGACGTACATCACCTTGATGACCACCAAATAATAGTAGAGGGCGATGATTGCATTGGTCACCGCGATCAGCGCCAAGCCAACCAGGTTGGAGTTCACCGCCGCCTGGAACAGGAAAAACTTGCCAAAGAAGCCGGCAGCCGGCGGAATGCCGCCAAGCGACAGCAGACCAATCGTGATGAAGAGCGCCAGCCAGGGGCTGCGGCGGTTCAAACCCGCCATATCGCTGATTTCTTCGGTGTCGGTCTTGGCGATGAAGAGGATAACAGCGCCGAAGACCAGCAGGTTTGTGAAGATGTACATGAACATATAAAAGGAAACTGATGCAACAGCCAGGCTGTCATTCGCGCCCTGAAGCGCGACGACGCCGATGAGCGTGTAACCAGCCTGCGCGATCGAGGAATAAGCCAGCAGGCGCTTGATGTTGCTTTGGCGCAGCGCGACGACATTGCCTAGCGTCATCGATACGATAGAGACGACCACGAGCAGATTCACCCAGAAGTCTTGAATGACGACGCCGGCGACTGCGAGATCGGCCGGGAAGACAGCGGTGAGGAAGCGCAGCAGCAGAGCGAAGCTGGCCGCCTTGCTCGAAACGCTGACGAAGGCGGTAACCGGCGTCGGCGCGCCTTCATAGACATCGGGCGTCCAGAAATGGAAAGGAACAGCGCTTATTTTGAAACCGAAGCCAACCACGACCATCACCAGCGCGGTCATGACGGCGACGACGCCATCACCCAGCCCGTTGCTCATGGCGTCGGCGATGCCGGCAAGATTGGTCGTTCCGGCGAAACCGTAAAGCAAACTAAAGCCAAATAACATGATGGCAGAGGCAAAAGCGCCGTAAAGGAAATACTTCATGCCACTCTCGGCGGAACGCTGATCGCCACGGCGGAAGCTCGCCAGCATGTAGAGCGGAATCGACAGCGTTTCCAGCGCGACAAATACCAGGATGAGATCGGCGGCGCTGGACATCATCAAGCCGCCCAGCGTGGCGACGATGACGATGAGATAGAATTCGCCTTTGTCGCCAACGCCTTTGTCGCCGGCCGCCATCAGGCAAGTTACGGCGCCCGCCAGCAGCAGCATCACTTTGAAGATTTGCGAGAGCGGGTCGTAATTGACCATGCCGCCCCAGAGCAAGATCCCATGTTCGTAGAGCGCGGGATCCGGCTGCCAGATCAAGGGCACAAGCGCCAGCAGCGCCATGCCGGCGGCGGAGACGAAGACCACGTTGCGGCGCGTCGCTACTGATCCGTAAATATCGGCAAAAAGCACAACGACAGCCAGGACGGTCAGTCCGATTTCCGGCAAGACGGATGGCAGTTGCGCCCAGAGGTCAAAGTCCATCTAGCCACCTCCCAACAAGGCGATTAGGGGTCGAATGCCGGATTCAATCATGGGCGCCATGATCGGCGGATACAAGCCCAGGATGATCAATGGAGAGCCGAGGATGATCAAGACAATGCGATCGGTCATTTCGATATTGCCGACATCGTGGAAGCGCTCGGCGTCAAACTCGCCGAAAAAGACCTGCCCAGCCACCCGCAGCACATAAGCGGCGGTGATGACGATGCCAAGCGCCGATATGACAACGAGCACGCTGTAGTAGTTGCTCAGTTGAAAAGCGCCCAGTTGTAGGGTGATTTGCTCGGAGGCGGCCCACATGCCTTGGAAGATGGGGAATTCAGCGATGAAGCCGCTCAAGCCGGGCATGCCCATGCTGGTCAAACCGCCGATGACAAAGGCGACGCCGACCCAGGGCATCACCTTCATGAAGCCCCCCAGGCTCGGGATGTCGCGCGTGTGCGACCGGTCGTAGACCATGCCGACGACGCCGAAGAAGAGCGCCGTCATCGCGCCGTGGCTGAACATCTGGATGCCAGCGCCGGTCATGCCGGTCAGATTCATCGTCGCCCAGCCCATGCTGACCAAACCCATGTGGCTGACCGATGAGAAGCCGATGACATACTTAAAGTCGCGCTGGCGGAAGGCGATGAGCGCGCCGTAGACCACGTTGATTAGCGTCAGGAAGACCATCCAGGGCAGATGTGTTTCCGCGCCTTCGGGCAGCAGCTGCACACCGGAGCGCAAAGCGGCGAAAGCGCCAACTTTCATCAAGACTCCGGCGTGGATCATTGAGACGGCAGTGGGCGCGGCAACATGACCATCGGGCGACCAATTGTGGAATGGAAAGACGCCAGCCAGCACGCCGAAGCCCATAAACATGAAAGGAAACCAGAACTTGGCGAAGTTCAGTCCCTCGATGCCCAGGATGTCGATGCCGAAGGCGCCGTTCTCGGCCGCCAGCGTCAACTGAACGATGCTCCAGCTATGGGGTCGGCTGTCGGCGGGAAGAATACCGCTGGCGACGGCGGCCTCAAAGACATCGGCGCCGCTGCCGGCAAAGTAAGCGCCGGCGGCAAAGTACATCGCCACCGCGCCAACAAGGGCGAAGACCGAACCGACGAGGATATAAAGCGTCAGCTTCATGGCAGCGTATTCACGCAGCTTGTCCCAGCCCCAGCCGGCGATAAGCAAGTACATCGGGAATATCGCCAGCTCATAAAAGAAGAAGAGCATAAACAGGTCGACCGCGATGAAGACGCCGAAAACACCAGCGACAAGGAACATGAAGAAAGCCATGAATTCGCGCAGGCGGTCTTCGATATTCCAGGAGATTAAGACGCCGGCGACGGCGACCATACCGGTGAGCAGGACCATGGGCGCGGATACGCCGTCGACGCCGACGTGGTAGGCGATGCCGAGCGATTCGACCCAGACTACTCGCTGCTCAAAGGCGAGGGCGTCGGCGAACATCTGCGCGCCGCTGAGCTCAATGCCGGATTCGAGCATCGCCGTCTGTCGCTCGATCAAGCCGCCGCCGGTTTTGACGAAATTGTCATAACCAAAGAAGACTGCCAGGGACAATGCCAATACTGCTGAGGCGGCCGTTACGCCGACGCCGCGAACCAGATCGCGATTCTTGCGATCAAGGAAGAGGATGACCACGCCGGCGATGATCGGGATGAAGATGATGGCTGTGAGGATTGAGAACCCAGTCGCTTCCATCGAGTCAATCCTAGCTCGCCAAGCCGGCGAAAATGGTCGAGACGGTCGTATTAATCATCGGCAGGATCCAGTTGGGATAAACGCCGGTCAGCAGCATCAGCGCGAGCAGCGGCGCGATACCCAGCAGTTCCGCCGGCGTCAGTTCCAGGTTGTAATCACGCCAGCGCATGTTGAAAGGACCGTGAAGTACGGCGCGTATGCCTTTGAGAATATAACCGCCGGTGAAAAGCAAGCCGATCATAGCGATAGCGGTCAACGCGGTATAAACGGGCCAGCTGCCGCGCACAATCAGGAATTCGCTGACGAAGCCGTTCAAGCCGGGCAAGCCCAAACTGGCGAAGCTGGTGAAGAGCAGAATCCCGCCATAGATTGGCGCTTTGACCCAGAGCCCGCCGTAATCGCTCAGGTCGCGCGTATGTGTCTTATGATACAAAGCGCCTGCAAGCAAAAACATGCCGGCCGAGCTGAGCCCGTGATTAAACATTTGCAATACAGCGCCGTTGCCAGCGAGGATGGCGGTCTGAATATCGGCATTGGGATTGGCGCCGCTCCAAAGCTGGGCATAGGTCTGGGCGAAGACGGCAATGCCGATGCCGACGAAGCCCATGTGATTGACTGAGCTGTAGGCGACCAGCCGCTTGAAATCGTTCTGTCCCAAGGCGGCGAAAGCGCCGAGCACGATGCCGACGACGGATAAAATCGCGAAGAGCGTGGCGACATTGACGCCGATGATAATTACTTCAGTCAGCCAGATATCGGGGAAAAGCGGAATGACCAGACGGATGAAACCGTATGCGCCAAGCTTCAGCATTATGCCAGCCAGCAGCATGGAGCCAGCGGTTGGCGCTTCGCCATGGGCATCGGGCAGCCAGGTGTGGAAGGGCCAGATCGGCACTTTGATGCAGAAGGCGACGAAGAAGCCAATGAATGCAAGCGCTTTGACCGCGCTGACGTCGATGCCGAGCAGCGCCTCGCCTTGACGGAAGAGGGGCCAGGTTTCGATGAGAGTCGCCATGCTGAAAGTGCCAGCCGACCAGCCGATCAACTGCGTCGCCAGCAGCATGCCCAGCGTGCCGCCGAAGGAATAGATCATGAACTTGGTGGAGGCGTAGAAGCGGCCGCTGAACTTGACGCCGGCTTTTGGCATGCTGCCCCACTGGTTGATGAGGAAGTACATCGGCACGAGCGTCAACTCATAGAAGAGGAAGAAGACCATCAGATCCATGACGGCGAAGACGCCCATGCTGCCAGTCTCAAAGAAGAGCAGCAGCGCCAGGTGCATATTCGAGCGGTCTTCGATGTTCCAGCTCGCCAGGATCGCCAGCGGCGTAAGGATGCCGGTGAGCAGGATCATGACGGCGCTGATGCCGTCAATGCCGAGCGTCCAGCGCGCGCCAAGCGCCTCAAACCAGGCGACGTCCTGCGCCACTATGAATGGATCGTCGCCGATTGCCAGACCGGCCGCCTGATAATCGGCGAAGACTTTGATCGAAAGCGCGGCGAATAGAAGCGAAAGGATCAGCGCCAGCCAGCGTCCAACCTGCTTGCTGGCGCCAAAGGAGGCGATGCTGGCGACGACGAAGGCGCTGAGGGCGGGACCAAAGATTAGTATCGAGAGCGCGTCGATTCCGAAAGCGTGAAACATGAATGCGTCTCCCTAAAGCGGCAGCGCCGCGCCCGACGACAGAACCAGCACGACACCGATGACCACAGCAGCCGCCAGGACCAATAGCAGATATTGCTGTACGCGCCCGCTTTGCACGCGCCGCAGCCAGCCGCCAAAGTTGAAGATGGCGATAGGGATGCCATCGCCGACGCCGTCAATCAGCCATAGGTTGAGCACCTTGACGAGATCGCCAAGCCAGGTGAATACCCGCGCGATGATATGCAGGATGGCGTCGATGATGCCGCGATCAAGAAAGGCGATGACTTGCTGCGCCAACCATTGCGATGGTTTGACGAAAACGGCGATATAGACATCGTCCAGGTAATAACGATTCTGCAAAATGGGATGCAGGGGACCGAGGAAGCTTTCCATTGGATCGGCTTGTCCGGCTTTGAGCGGTCTGCGCCAATAAACCAGGTAGCCCAGCCACAGCCCCAACAGCGCGACGATAAACGACGTGGCGACGGGCACAATGTTAAAGGGCGGCGCATGCGGGTGGTAATCTGGCAAGGAAGCGAAGGCGGCGGTGGCGGCGGGTACGGGCAGCGCTTCAATCACGAGATAATGGAAGGCGTTGTATTGCGGCGAGAATATCGGACCGAGAATAGGAAAGTCGGTGGGTACGCCGACGAAGCCAGCGCCGATTGCAAAAACCGCCAGGATGATCAAGGGCAGCGTCATTGTGAAACTGACTATCCCCCGCCCCAGATTGGCGTGTTTCGCCGCTTCACTGCGCGGCTCGCCACCGAAGGTCAGCGATATCTGGCGCATGGTGTAAAAGGCGGTCATGAACGCCGCCAGCGCCAACAATATGAAGACGAGGCCGTGGGCGCCGCTGCCGTAATTGTCCAATACGAGCCAGGCATCAGCCAGGATCTCGTCCTTGGACCAGAAGCCGGCGGTGATGATGGGCAGGCCGGATAAGGACAAGCCACCGATCAGGAAGGTCCAGAAGGTGACCGGCATGGTTTTGCGCAAGCCGCCCATATTGCGCATGTCTTGCGGGTCGAAATGCGAACCCCCCTCGGTCCCCCCATCAGGATGGGGGGAGGCAAGATCATGACCGTGCTCGTGGACGTGATGCTCGCCGTGCTCCATGCCGTGGATGACGGAGCCGGCCGCCATGAATAGCAGCGCTTTGAAGAAAGCGTGCGTGATGAGATGGAAAGCCGCCGCGATATAAGCGCCGATGCCGAGCGCCGCCATCATAAAACCGAGCTGCGAAATCGTCGAATAAGCGAGCACCGCTTTGACATCGTTTTGGGCGACCGCCATCGTCGCCGCGAGCAGCGCAGTAAAGGCGCCGACCACCGCCATGAAAGCCAGCGGCTCGGTCAAATAACCATGATGCGGGTCGCCGCCGGCGGCGAAGAGCGGGTAGAAACGAATCAGCGCAAAGATGCCAGCCGAGACCATGGCCGCGGCGTGGATCATCGCGCTGACGGGCGTGGGGCCTTCCATCGCATCCGGCAGCCAGACGTGCAGCGGAAACTGCGCCGATTTGCCAACCGTGCCGATGATGAGGAAGATGCCAATGATGCTCGCCGCGCTGACGGTCCAGCCGCCCAAGATGATCGGCGCCGTCGTCGCCAGCAAGTCGAGAGTCTCCGGGTTGTACATAATCTCGCGGAAGCTCAACGTGCCGGTGACGCTGTAGAGGTAGACAATGCCCAGCAGCATCACAACATCGGCGATGCGCGTGGTGGTGAATGCCTTGATAGCGGCTTTATAGGCGCTTTCCTTCTCGAACCAGAAGCCGATGAGCATATAGGAGCAGACGCCCATGATCTCCCAGCCGACGAAGAGCAGCAGCACATTATCGGCGACGACTAGCGTCAGCATGGCGCCGGCGAAAAGAGAAATGAGGGCGAAGAAGCGGGCTTGCCGCGGGTCATGCGCCATATAGCCGATGGAATAAATGAAGATCATCAGCACGGCGATCGGCACCATGACCAGCATGATCACGGTGGCCGGATCAATGAGGATGCCCATATTGAACGTGGAGGCGCCGGTGTCCATCCAGGCGATGCTGCTGGCGAGGACTTCCTGCCCGATATGATGCAGCTGCGAGGCGTCATAGAGTGTGCGCCAGCTGATCAGCAGCGCGGCGATGACGCCAGCCATGCCGATGGCGACGCTGATAATGCGGCTGTAACGCGCGACCACGGGAACCAGCATGCCATCGTAATCCGGATGGTGGCCGCCGTATTCGTGATGATCGGTTGCGGGAACCATCTTCGCCTTGTTGGTGATCAGCGTGATGATGAGGAATGCCAACAATGGACCGGCCGGGATCAGCCAAGGCAGCACGTTTGGATCGTTGAGGAAGTCCATGGCGATCCCTATCCTTTCAACGCTCGGGCTTCTTCCGGGATGACCGAACGCCGATTGCGATAAACCGTGATGATGATCGCTAAGCCGACCGCCGCCTCCGCCGCTGCGACGATGAGCACAAAGGCGGTGAAAACATAGCCGTTGAGCAGCAAATCAGTTCCCGTTTCGCTGTAGCGCCAGAAGGCGACCAGATTGATATTGACCGCGTTTAGCATCAACTCGACGCTCATCAGAATCGCGACCGCGTTGCGCCGGGCCAGCACGCCAAAAACACCGATTGAGAACAGCGCGGCGGCGACCGCCAGAAACATCCAGAGAGGGACCATACTGTCCAGCCTCCCTACGCGGTCTCGTCGCGGGCGATGAAGATCGCCCCGATCATGGCAGCCGTCAACAAGACGGATGCGAGCAAGAATGGCACGACATAGCCATTTTCATCGACAAGCGCGGCGCCCAGATCACGCGTTGAGGCGACATAATCGGGTATCGAATCGGGAGCGTGCGCGCCAAAGATGGGCACGGTCACGCCGAGCAGCAGAATCAGAAACAGCGCCAACGAGCCAATGAAACTCGGCAGAAGCCGAATGTAGCGCTCCTTAATGCGGGCGATGCTGCGCGTGAGCATGACGGCGAAGGTGATCAGAATGGCGATGGCGCCGATGTACACAAGGATCTGCACCGCCGCCAGGAAAGGCGCGCTCAGCAAGATGAAATAACCGGCGACGCCAAACAAGCTGACCATCAGCCAGATCGTGCCTTGAAAAAGATTGCGCGTCGTAACCACGCCGATAGCCCCGCCAAGCGTGAATATGGTGAATACGACGAAGCCGATTGAGATGGCGTTTAGTTCCATTGCGCTAGCGCCTCCCTAGTGACCCGCCGCACTGCCGGCTTGCGCGAAGTTGGCATGCGCCCCATGCGCCTCGCGGCGCGCCTCTCGCCCCCGCTTGCGCAAGATGCCCAGCAGGTAAAAGATCATCGCGCCATTGAAAAGCAGCAGGATAATCGTGGTCGGCAGCAGCTCGGCGAAGCTGGCGTTGAGCATATCGCCCGGTGCGAAGCCGAGCTCTTGCATGACCTTCAGCACGAAGGAAACGACAATCAAGTTCGCAATCGAAAGCGGAACCAGGAATTTCCAGTTGAAAGCCATGATCTGATCGATGCGCAGGCGCGGCACGGTGTTGCGCAGCCACAGCGTTGTAAAGTAGATGAGGCCGCCCTTTGCGCCCAGCCAGGCGAAGGCGATCAGCGGCGATTCATAATAGAAGGGTCCCATCCAGCCGCCGAAGAACAGGATCGCCATGATGATGCCGTTAGTGAAAACGTGCAAGAATTCGGCGGCGAAGAACATGCCGAATTTCATGCCGGAGTATTCGATATTAAAGCCGGCAACCAGCTCAGATTCGGCCTCAATCAGATCAAAGGGCGCGCGGCCCGTCTCCGCTTGCGACGAAATATAGAAGATGACAAAAGCCAGCGGCGACAGTATAACGAACCACATGCCGTTTTGCGCGTTGACGATATCGACCAGGCTCATGCTGCCGGCCAGCAACACCGGCACGAGCAAGGCGAATACAAGCGGCACCTCGTAACTTACGAGCAGCGCCACCACGCGAAAGGCGCCAAGCAGCGCGTATTTGTTATTGCTTGCCCAGCCAGCCGCCATGATCGCCAGCGTGCCGAAGGAAGCGACGGCGACAAAGTACAGCGCGCCGATCTCCAGGTCGACGCCGAAGTGGAATGGCGTGAAGGGAATGACCGCCCACAATAGAACGACCGAGGCGAATGACACCAGGGGCGCGGCATTGTACAAGATGCGGTCGGCGGCGGTGGGTGTGATGTCCTCTTTGCTGAGGAGCTTGATCATATCGGCGATGGTCTGAAGCAAGCCGATGGGACCGACGCGATTGGGTCCGATGCGGTCTTGAATGCGCGCGGCAACCTTGCGCTCGATCCAGATGAGCAAGATGACGGTGATTAGCGGAACGCCGCTCACCAGCAGGACGCCGACAAGCAAGGACAGGAAGAGCGCCAATCCGGCATCGGCGCCTGAATCCGCCAAAACGCTACACAATCCTGTACAGAGCTCTTCCATCGTCGTCTCCCGGTCGCGTTAGCTCGCGCTCATTTCCAATCCAGCGCGTTTTTCTTCCAGGCGTAAAAGAGCGCGTCCGTCAGCAAGAAGATGAACAGAAAACCGGCCACAAAACCGAAGAGGCTCATCTCGTTATAGGCGACCGCCCACGGAAACAAGAAGACCATTTCGACATCAAACACAAGAAAGATGAGACCGTAAATGTAATACTGAACGCGGAACTGAACCCAAGTATCGCCGATGGTTTCGACGCCGCATTCGTAGGTCGAGCTTTTAAGCACATTCGGTTTGCGCGGTCGGAAGAGCCAGGCGATGACGATCGGCAAAGCCGGGAAGACCGGCGCCATCAGCGCAAACAAGCCGACAAAAGCCCATTCGTTTAATACATTCATCGGTGCTGAACCCTACGAGCCGCTACACTGTGTTCCATTCAGGTTCGTTTCTGGCGCGACGAACTCGCATCGCCACCCAGTTGTTTGCGCCATTTATCACAAACGAAGTTAGTATAGCAGGCGAAATTGGCTAATGCAACGGATTATTCGACTTGGCGCTTTGTCTCCCGGGCGAGCATCTTAACATAGCGAAATCTCGAAACATACACCCTGGTTGCATGACTTTCCTGCGGGTTCAAGCCGTGTAAACTTGTACTATGTCTTGCCTGCGCGCGATACCGGCATAAAGCGATGTCCGATCAATCATTCAGCGACAAGTCAAAGATTGGGTTGATTCATCCCAGCGACAGCGAATGGGATCGATTTGCTTGCGCGCAGCCGCGGGCGCATCTGCTGCAATTATCGGCTTGGGGCGCGTTAAAGTCGCAATTCGAATGGGAGCGGCAGATCGTGGCGCTGGGCTCAAGGGATCAGATTCAGGCGGGCGCGCTGACCCTGCTGAAGAGGCTTCCGCTGGGAATGGGCGCGATGGCTTACGTGCCAATGGGCGGATATGCGGAAAACGAAACACAATTCGCCCAGCTTTGGGATGCCATAAAGTCGCAGACCGGCGCCGCTTTCATCAAGCTAGAGCCGGGACATTTCACATCGGGAAAGGCGCCAGATCTCGCTGACATGGGTTTCCGAGAGAGCCCGCAAACGATCCAGCCGCCGCGCACCATCGTCATCGACATCGCGGGCGAGGATGAGGCGATACTGGGCCGCATGAACCAGGGAACTCGACGCAAAATCCGCAAGAGTCTCAAGAGCGGCATTGAATACGATGAAGGCTCGCGCGCCGACATCAGCGAATTCAGCCGGCTGATGGCGCAGACCAGCGAACGCAACACCTTCGGCGTGCACAATGAAGCCTATTTTGGCAAGGTGTACGATCTCCTGATGCCGAAGTACGGCGCATTGCTGTTAGCGCGGCACAAAGGCGACCTATTGGCTGCGATCATGGTATTCGCGCTGGGGGACAAAGCCTGGTATTTGTATGGCGCGTCTTCGCGGGGCAAGGGCAATCTCTATGCCACCTATGGCATTCAATGGGCGGCGATCCAATGGGCGAAGCAACGCGGCTGCCGCTACTATGACCTATGGGGCGTACCGGATCATGACGAGGCGACGCTGGAAGCGCAATTCAAGGAGCGTCGCGACGGTCTTTGGGGCGTCTATGGTTTCAAGCGCGGCTGGGGCGGCGAGGTTTGCCGTTCTCTTGGCGCATGGGACAAAGCACTCAACCCCTTGGTCTACGCTGCCTATCGAGCGGCGCTAAAGCTCAGGAGCTGAGCGCGGAAGGAAGCCGGTAATGCTCACGATCCGTGAGATCGACGAGCGCGAACGCTGGAACGCAAATCTGCGCAACCTGCCCTACGCTCATGTGCTGCAGACTTGGGAATGGGGCGAGTTCAAGCGGGAGACGGGGCGCTGGATGCCGCTGCGGCTGGCATTTGAGCGGGAGGGGAAAGCTGTCGCTGCGGCGAGTATACTCACGCGCAGCGTGGGACCGCTAAAGGTGATCTACGTTAGCAAGGGTCCGGCGCTGGATTACGCCGACGTCGGTCTTACCGAGCGGGTGTTCGGCGAGCTAGAAACGCGGGCGGACGGATTCGGCGATGTTTGGCTGAAGATTGATCCGGATGTGATAACGGCAACCGGATTGCCCAACGCGCCCGAGGAATGTATTCACCATGTGGGCGGCGGTATATCTAAGATGCTGCGAAGGCGTGGCTGGCGCTATTCCGATTCGCAGGTGCAATTCCGCAATACGCTTACGATCGATTTGCGCCAAAGCGAAGACGAAATCCTGGCGGCGATGAGCGGCAATACGCGGCGCAAGATCCGCGTCGCGGCGAAGAAAGGCGTGGTAATTCGCGTCGCCTCAATTGAAGACCTGCCGCTGCTGTATCAGCTGTATCAAGTTACCGGCGAACGCGACAAGTTTCTAATCCGGTCTTTCGCGTACTATCGCCGCGCCTGGGAGCAGTTCATGCGGGCGGGGCTGGCGCAAGCCTTGATTGCTGAGCATAAGGGAGTGGCGATTGCCCATGTCATCCTTTTTCACTTCGGAAGCACGTGCTGGTATTTCTATGGCGCGTCAGCGAATGAGGAGCGCGAGCGCATGCCCAACTACGCCCTGCAATGGGCGGCGATCAGGTGGGCGAAAGCGCAAGGCTATAAAGTCTACGATATGTGGGGCGCGCCCGATGTATTTGACGAAAGCGACAGCATGTGGGGCGTTTATCAGTTCAAGCGCGGTTTTAGAGGCAAGTTGACGCGGCATATCGGCGCCTGGGATTTTGCGGCGCGCCCGACTTTGTATTACATTTACCATCAATTGGCGTCCAGGTTTCTCGGCGCAATATGAATCAGGGGATCGGAAAATGGTAGCGAAAGAATTGATAGAAAAGTATGACACTGAGGGCTTCGTCGTTGTGCCGGCGCTGTTTTCGGCGGAGGAGATCGCCTTCATAAGAGAGCACTTCATGGCGATGAACGCGGCCGGGCATGGTTTTGCAGGCGATAACCCCTACTTGCTGCCGGACACGGACCCGCTGAAAGCCTTTCCGCGCATCATCCATTCGCATCGCTTTGATCAGTTTTCGCTGGGTTGGTTGCTTGATGAGCGCATGCGCGATTGGACGACCGCCCTGCTGGGCATCGAGCCTTATGCGGCGCAGACGATGTTTTACTTCAAACCGCCCGGCGCTCGCGGTCAGGCGCTGCACCAGGATCAGACGCCACTGAAGGTGCATCCGGGAACTTGCCTGGCAGCCTGGATGGCGGTAGATGATTGCGATGAAGACAATGGCTGCTTGCAGATCGTGCCGCGCACGCATGACTTGCCGCGCCTTTGCCCGATAGAGGCCGATTTGTCGCAGTCTTTCAGCGCCAACGCAGTGCCGATCCCGCCGGGATGCCAGCCCGAGCCGGTCATCATGAGGGCGGGCGATGTGGTCTTCTTTAATGGGCAGGTCATCCATGGGAGCTTCCCCAATCGCAGCGAGACGCGTTTTCGCCGCGCCTTGATCGCCCATTACATCGTCGGCGAAGCGGAGAAAGTGGCCGAGTTTTATCATCCCATCTTGAATTTCGCTGGTGAAGAAATTGACTTGATGATCAGCGAGAATGGCGGACCCTGCGGCGTCTTCGCGGTTGAAGGCGAGCCCATTGTGGAAATGGTCGAATCCTAGTGGATCACGTGTTTTCAGTAATGGTAAACAGCGTCCCCGCGCCCCGACCGTAGACCTCGGGGAAGTACATTTCATGGGCGAGCGGCGGCATCACATTGAAATCGCCGGCGATGGACGGGCGAATCGCATAGACGAATTCGTAGACGCCGCGCGGCAGATAGCTGGCGTAAATGACCGCCCTTTCATCATGGAATTCGATATGGTCAAAGTACCACCAGCCCCAGCCGTTTCGGCGCGCGTCAATCCGCTCGCCGCTTGGGATCGCGCCTAGCCGGGCGCTAGTCGCCAGGTCCGGGTTGATCGCTTCGGCGCCGGCGGGGAAGAAATCCTCAACGACAAGGTAACGCAAGGCATTGGGCGCGACGATGCGCAGGCGGACCTGCACCATATCGCCAATGGCGGCGCCATTGACGGGCGCGCTCGATCCGTCGCCGAGCATGGTATAGCTGCGCGAGATTTCGATGCCGCGGTTGAATGGCTCAATCTTGTCAACGGGAAGATCCAGGTTCAGGTGTGCGGTGTAATAAAGCGCGCCAGCGCCATCATCTCGCTGGAATTCGATCAGGTTGGTCTCGCGCCGGATCAAGCCCGCAACGTCAAAGCGCAGGTAAGCGGTCTGCAGCGCGTTCGCCGGCAGCGCCCTGCCCGCGGCGAGCTGCCGGTCATTGATGGCAAGCGACCAGGCATATTCGGGATTCAACTCACTGCTATGCCTCATCCAGTTTGTGAGCGCGATGATTGTCCAGACTGTGTCCTGGCGCGATGCCCAAAAACCAGGACCCTCGCGTGCGCCGACGAGATGTCGCACGATATTGGGCAGGAGCTCGCTTTCGGGGCGAATCTTGAGCAGGGCGTCCAGCGCCAATGCTGTCGAGCGCAGGTTTGATGACCAGTTCCAACGATCGCGATAGGTTTCCTCAAAGAAGGTTCCGCTGGCGCGCGTTACCGCTCGATTCAGCATCATCTGCCCTAGCGCGTCCAGGCGTCCATCATCCGGGTTGATGATGTGCAGCGCCTCAGCCAAGAATGCGATGGCGTCCAGATTCAGCCGCGAGCGATGATTGAAGAGCGCTGCGCTTTGCGCGACATTAGGCGCGCCTGAGGAGGCCAGCGCGTATAGCAGGAAGGCTTGCCGATTCAGTCGCCAGGTTTCGGCTTCCAGCGTCGGCGCCACCAGTTGCCGCTCCAGGTAGCGCTGCGACCGCCAGAAGATCGTCTGATTTACCGGATATCCCAGGCGTTTCGCTTCCGCCATACCAATCAAGGCATAGGCGGTCGTCGGCGGATGCGATTTGTGATAGGAGCACCAACTCCAGCCGCCGTCGGAGCGCTGGCGAGCGTATAAATCCTCCAGGCTTTGTCTCACCAACTTGTCGAGCTTGGCCTTCGATTCCGGCTTGGCCAAACCCAGTTCGGCGATAGCGCGGTATGACACGATATTGGGCAGGAAGCGGCTAATGATCGTGGTCGCGCATTCACGGTAGCGGCGTGATGCGCTTTCGAGGTATGTCAAAGCCTCGTTGGTGACGCCAGCGAGCGACTTGTCAATGCGAATATCGAGCGAGCCGGCGCGGACTTCGGAATCGCGCGGCAGCAAGACCGCCTCCACGCGAATGCCGCCCTCCATAAGCGCGCCGGCTGTGCCGGCAGTCTCCTGCGCCTGGTAGCGGTAAACGGGCAAATTGCCGTTTTCATCCTGGCTCACCGGCGAAATGCTGGCGTCGCTGTACTTTCTGTCATCGCTGAGTACAGCGAATTTCGGCACGACCGAGTCCACATCGAGGATCGTCGCGCGCCAAGTTATACGTTCGCGCCCGCCAGCAGGAATGGTAACGCGTTGAATGATGCTGCTCGGATCAGCGAATTCCAGCCCGTCTGTGTTCAAGATGGAGACATCCACAGTTACCGCCGAGGCGGTGTTGTTGTTGACGACAGCAGCTAGTTCCGCCACATCGCCGACGGTGAAAAAGCGCGGCGTCACCGGGCGGATCAGCAACGGGCGCGCGCTGATCAAGTCAAAGGTGTTTTCACCGACCAGGAATCGACCGGCGCGCCCTTCGGTTATCGCTCGGGCGTCCAGACGCCAGGTAGTCAGATTGTCCGGCAGCTTGACGCTGAATGTGGCTTCACCGTCCTCGTTGGTAATCAGAGCGGGGTTCCAGTAAGGCGTGTCGACGAAATCACTTCTTGGGACCGGAACAGTTGTCGGACCGTTGTAACTGCCGCCGCCACCGCCAAAGCAGCAACCGTACATGTCTTCGGCTGGATCCAGCGTTGCTAAAGTTTCGACGACATTCGCCGTGAATTCGTCTGCATTCTTTATTAGCGCGCTTGACGTTGCAATAAGCAGTGGTTGTCGACCATAAAAGGTATCCAATATGGTCTCGCTATTGCGCTCGCCAAGCGATAGCGACGCCAGGTCAGTCAGAGCAAGACCGACTTCGGCCACGACTGGATCGCCCTTCCAGTCGGTTAGGCGCAGATTGAATATGACTTCATCTTGTGGCTCCGCTTGGTCGGACTCGGCGTCGATCTCGATAGAGAGCGCGTACCGTTCCGGATCCACCTGCAGTTGAGTCCTGCCCATGCGCCAGGTGGCGAAAGGATTGTGTTCATCGACCGGTTTGATCAAGAAGACGCTGACGAAAATGTTCGGCGCGTGTTCGGGCAAGATCTCGAATTCGTGGATGTGCGAATTGCTCTCCAGAGTGACCAGCTCCGTGCTGAGCACATCGCCGCGCTCGATGCTTATGAGCGCTTGGGCCGCGCCTTGGAAGGGCGAAGCGACCAGCACCTGCGCCGTATCGCCGACGCGGTACTCCTTTCTGTCCGATATCAATTCAATATCTTTGTCGCTATCGTGCCCCCAACTGACGTATGTCGAACTCGACACCCAGGCACGGGTACTCGCGCTCATACTGTTGCCCAGCTCGTCGCGCGTGGACGCAATGACGTGGAAGCTGCCTCCGTTGGGCGGTTGATACATGAAGCGCGCTTTGCCGTTTGCGCCTGTCGTAACGCTGCCGTTGGTGACGGGAATTTCTTCGACATCCCAGGACGTTTTGACGCGGCCGGTTTCCAGATCCTGCTTCTGAGACCGTGTCCAGCGGCGCTCGATAACCTGCACATCAACGTCTTGTCCGGCGATAGGCTGGCTGTCCCAATCGACGGCGATGATGTTGATGACGCTGTCTTGACCGACGCGGCTGACATATCGTTCTGGACGCGCGCCGACATAAAGCAGCCCTTCATGCACAACTATATTCGCAGTATCAGTGATCGTTTGGCCCGTTTCATCGCGGATTGACGCTTCGACACGAAGACGCTGACTGCCCGGCTCATCGTTCAGCGGGCTGCCGACGCTGAATTTGGCGACGCCGGCGACATCTGTCCGCAGCGCCCCTTCGGCAACGAATTCGCCCCGTTTTGATTCTTCATACCATCCACGGTAGCTGCTGCTTGAGGAAAAGTCGTAATAGCCGTCGCCGCTATATTCGAAGACGTAGGGCCTGGCGTAGACCGTGAAATCACCACCCGCGTTTGATAGCGGACCGCCGAAAAAGTATTTGCCTTCCAGTTCCATCGTGGCCGTCTCGCCGCGGACGAATTCCAGCTCCTCAGCCGTGAGCGTGACCTGATACTCCGGCAGGCGATATTCGGCGACCAGGAAGTCTCTGCTGCGGTCTGAATTGCGGCCGTACTCGCCATCGATTTTCGGGAAGGCGATTGAAATGGAGTAGTAGCCAAGGGTAGCGTCAGTCGGAATCTCAAACTCGCCATGAAAGGAACCGTATTCGCTCACATTTAGTACTCGTTTCTCAACTACATCGCCTTGATGCCAATTTCGGAGGGTCGCCTGCGCCGTTTCAAAGGGCGGCGGCATATAGACAACATCATCTTTTCGGCGCAGGATGCCGCGGAAGTAAACCGGTTGCCCCGGGCGGTAAACCGTGCGGTCGGTGTACAAATAGGTTTCAAAACCACGCTGCTCGCTGAATCCGCTTATGTCGAAGTCCCAGGGGGCCATGCCATCCGACCAGTTTGAGTTGGCGATGCCAAAATGTTCAGCGGAGTCCAGCACGGCAGTCAAGCCAACAGACCATATTTCCGGCGTATACCAGATATGCAATTGGGCGATGCCCCGCTCATCGGTCACGGTATCCCCGAGGTAGTCGCCCAACTGGTCATATACGCTGATGCTTTCGCCGACGATTGGCGCGCCCGAATCGATATCAACCGCCCATATCGTGAGGCGATCGGGCGCGAGCTTGAGCGTCAGCACGGCATTCGAGACATTAAGGAAATGCCATTGCTCGCGATTCCATTCATCCAGTTCCGGCGACAATGCCTTGAGCAGGTAGACGCCGCGCGCCAGCGGTTGGTCGGTGTCCGAGGAGATGGGACCGCTATCGCCCAACTGTAGCAATTCATAATTGGTCCGGTTTTCTTCGACTTCAGATTCAATCGACCAGCGCTGCAGGAGCGAAGGCGGTGACGCCTTGTCATCGTCGGCGCCTCGGCGCGAAACACCTGAAATATGCCTGATGAAGTCAGTAGTCGGCACGTGATACAGTTCGAGATTTACCTCATGGACGCCGCGGTGGCTGATGTAGAGTTGGGGCGGCTGCTGATTGGCATTGTAGAAGCCGACTCGACCGGGCGCCTTCAATTCCACGCGTGGCGGCAGCGGACCAGTGGTGAATCTGAAGGTATACGGCTCGCTGATGGCGTTGCCGTAAACGTCTTCCATGCCCGGCTTTACGTGGATTGTGTATTGCGTTGACGGCCGCGCCTGAAAGTGGATGTCGTAACGATCATTGAAATTGCTATAGTAGTCACGCGTAATCGCATCAGGCTCAGGATGAATTTGGATTCGTTCGCGAAGCGTATCGATATTCATGCGCGAGGCGAAATGCAAACTGAATCCGCCGCTGCTGACGTCAATCGCGCCGTTTGCAGGATATGTCCGCGCAATCGCCGGGCGTCGAACTGTGCGATAGCTCCAGGAGCGCCCGGTTCGGCTGAACTTCTGTCCGGCAGGAAAACCAGCCTCGTATTCAGTGTCGTACCAAAGTCGAACATCTGGGGTGAAGGCGAAACCCTTGCCGTCTTCCGCCCATTCGAAAGCGCCCGCGACATCAATGGCTTCGCTCTCCAAGCCGGCGCGGAAATAAAAAGCTTGCTCAACGACAGGGCGATCCATAACTTGATTGAAGCGCAGCTGAATTCGGGGATTGAGCGGCAATGCATCCGAAGTTGGTCGCGGATTAACCGTGGTGACGGAGGGCGCTTCCGTTGTGAAGGACCAGCGGAAGGCGCTCGCAATGGTAGCGCCATCGACCGCCGCAAGGTCGGGCGCAATGGCGACAGTGTATTCGGCCACGCTAGCCAGCGGTTTGGCCGGCGTGAAGACGTAGACGGCTGAGTTGATCCACCCGCCCGAGCCTGAGGTCGCCGGCGACAGGACGAGCGGATGCGGCAACACGTCCTCGCTTACTGACGCAAGAAGCGGCACAACTGGACGATCAAATACAACGGTTATCGCGGAATCGACCGGCACGGATTTGCTTTCGGGCTGCGGAAAAACTTCGGCTACTTCAAGGTAGCCGACGCTCAAATAGGTCACGCGATAAGGATCGAGCAAAGGCGCGCCGTCTTTCGCTTGCAGCGGCGGCGTAATGGCGAAGCTGTAGCTGGTATCGCGCTGGTAATGGTCTAGCGGCTCAAATGTGAGGGCGTATTCATCACAAATGAAACGGCCGCGGATGGCGGGCTGCCAAGTTAATGCTGATTCCGCCTCGGCGCAATCGACGCGGCGATTGAAGGTGAAGGTGATCGCTTCCTCGAGCGCCAATAGCCCGGCGGGCGATGGCAGCGCGTTATAGACTTCCAAGCGCGCGATCCGCTTGTTCTCCGCAAGATTTTGCAGCGAGCCCAAGACTGTGAAATTGATAAGCGAGAGCAGTACAAGAATGATTCGCCAGCGCATCGGCGGGACCTCCAGAAACGACTGTCGCAACCTCATTATAGGGGTCAGCCGCCTTGGATTTTCCCAACGGCAGCCTACGATATGCCTGCTTTCGCGTCGGTTTCGCTTTCGCGCGCGTGGAGATTCGCATAGGCGCGATGCGCGCGGTCTATGACATCGCCGGCAGCAAAAAGGCGGGCAAATTCGCGCTGCGCCAGCGCCAATTCGTCGCTGCCGAGGTCATCGGCAAGGAAGACTCGTTCGCCATAATCGCCGATTTCCTGGATGACCCAATCGTATTTGTAGTAAGCCAAGCCCAGAAGATCCACCGATCTGCGGCCGTAGCCAGCAAGGAAAGCGTCAGTCGTATCGACTGAACGACCGTCATCGATGAAGAACATCAAGTCGCGCTCTCTTGGCGCCAGAAGCGTCTCGTCCCAGTCGACGATGTGAAGCGCGCTAGCGTCGTCAATGATGATATTGGCAGTATGGATATCGGCGTGGCAGAGGACGTAATCGGGCGACGATTTCTCCATCCGCCGCCCTAAAGACAGGTAACGGCGACGACATAGTTCAATGACATCTGACTTGGCGCGCCAGATACTGGCCACAAGGTCGGCGACTTCGCCAGAATAAGCGTTACGCGCCAGCGCCGCTTCAACGCATTCGATCTTATCGAGCCATTTCACGGCGAATATCTCGCGCGGTACATCCTCCGCAAGCTGGTCCGGTACAGGCGCGTCGTGTATCGAACGCATGATCGCGCCCCATTCGCGCCATTGCGCCGCCGTCAGCGCCATATCCCATTCGGATACGCCGTAAATGAATGGATATAGCATGAGAGCGTATTCTTCCAGCGGCGCGTACAACTGTCCTGAAATAGCAGGTATCGGCGCCACAACATTTTTGAGGCCGCAACTTCGCAGATGATGCGGCACAATCAGCGACGCCAGCTTTGGCGCGCCCCGGCGCAGCTTCAGAAAGTATTCGCTGTCGGCTGTCTCAACGCGGAAGGACCAAGCGCGCGCGTCATTGCCGATCGGCAGGAATTCCAGCCTCGGAGCAAGGAGGTCATATTCGGACTGTAGTTGGGCGATGATGGCGTCCTCAGCCAGATTCGGTCTTACAAGCATCTTGTCCTCGCGTCATTGCCGCGCGATAGCGGATTTGAATGACACAATCATACAGGCCGTCTGAACAGTCAAGGCAGCTTTCCGCCGGATTCCCGGAATTCGCGCGCTAAGACCGGTTCAAGGTTTAAGCGACCTTCGGCAAATGGGCAATTTCGTGGTTATAATATATGCGCGCTGATTGACCAACTGTGTCGACTGATTTGAAAGGCTGTAGCCAACGTGTCCAGAGTAAGCGTCTTGCAGAGCCGCGTCTTGCTCCTTAATGGCAGCACCTGGGAACCGCTGTCGGTGATCACCGTTCAACGCGCGGTCAATCTGCTGCTTGGCGGCAAAGCCATTGCCGTCGAGATGACCGGTCAATACTTGCATACCGTGCGCACGAAGTTTGAAGTGCCATCGGTCATCGCCTTGCGCTCTTACGTCAACGCGCCGCGCCGCAAGTCGCATTGGAGCCGCAAGGGCGTGCTGGTGCGCGACAGCTATACCTGCATCTATTGCGGGATTAAGCTGGGCGCGCTGGTGAAGGGCAAAGTACTCAGCAAGCGCGACTTCACCATCGACCATATCATTCCCCGCTGCCAAGGCGGCAAGGATACCTGGTCGAACACCGCTTGCGCCTGCGCCAAATGCAACCACCGCAAGGGCAATCGGCTGCATAATGTCGCCGGCATGCGCCTGCTTTGGGAGCCGAAAACGCCGCGCACCAGTTATCTGGTGATCGCGCTCGGTTCGGGTCCCGAGATTTGGAAGCGCTACGTCGAGATTTAGCGTCGTCTCCAGCAGTCAATACCCCGGCATCGCGCCAAAGGCTTGACAAGAATAGATCATAAGTTCTATGCTTTAGGTATGGCAAGGGCGTCTACCGGTGACAGGGCTGAGGCGCCCGTCCGCGTGTCGGGATTCGGTCAAATACGAGAGCGTCACATGCAAATCGCTGGAGATATTCACGCGGGGCAAACGGTTCGTCTGATGTCTCCCTACTTGGACGCCGCACGCGGCATCTATACCGTCGTCTACATCTACAGGAATGGCTGGCTGGGCGTCATATCGCACAGCGGCAGGCGACGCTACGACGTGCCCGGGCATCTATGCCGACAAGTGGATACGGCGGCAAGTTCTTTGAAGCGCCAGAGCGACCTTAGCCTATGGCGAGCCGAGAGATAGCTGCGCGGTCTGAAGCAGCAGCGACATGCCCATAAAAGCGAGAAAGCTGGCGCAGATTAGGTTGACGCAGTGGAACAATCGCTGATTCAGCAGGCGGCGTCCAAATTCGACAAGGGTCGCGAAGAAGAAACACCAGCAGACCTGGGCGATCATGAATCCAGCGAAAAATACGAGCAGATGAATCGGCTCGGGATTGAGGAAGCCGAAGCCGATAATTGTGCCGCTCATGCCGAGCCAGAAGGTGATGTTCTGCGGATTCGAAAGCGAAAGCATGGCGCCGGCCGCCAGGTGACTGCTTCGCGCATTACCCTTGCGACTCATGTCAACCTCAGAGCGCGAGGCGCGCCAGGCATCCCGGGCAAAGCGCAGCAGCAGGACACAGCCGAACAGACCGAGAAACACGGAAACGAGGCGGTTTTGAAACAGGATCGACGCCCCCAAGAGCGCAATAAGCGCCCATACGCCATCGCCCAGAAGCGAGCCCAACTCAACAAGTAGCGCGGCCGCCCAACCGTGGGAGACGCCGCGGCGCAGCGCCTCAAAACCGATGACGCCCGGTTGTATGGCAAAGGCAATCGACACGGCGAATGCTGATACGAAGAGAACTTCCATCTTGCCTGAAACCCAACTGACGCTGTAGTTGGCAAGATCTTATCAAAGGCTCGTCGCGGCGAAATGGCTCGTTTCCACCAGGACAATGGAGTTCTGTTTGTCTGAAACTCACAAAGACGGTTGTGCTCAACACGCGGCGCTTGACCCCAGCGGCAGGCGCGCTACTCCGAAGCCGTCCACTCTTTTAAGATAGCGGCGATCAAGGTGGCTTGGCGCGGCAAACTGTCGATGATGACGTGCTCGTGGGTAGCGTGAGCGCCATCGCCGTGGGCGCCGAGTCCGTCCAGCGTCGGAATGCCCATCGCCGCCGTGAAATTGCCATCGGAGCCGCCGCCAGTGCCGCCTTCATAAATAGTGATGCCGTGCCGCTCGCCAATCGCAGCCGCCTTTTCGAAGAGACCAGGGCGCCGTTCCATTGGCGGCCGGTGGCTGCCGCGAAGACAGCTCACTTTTGCGCCGGGCATTTTTGGATAGAGGCTCGTTAGAGCATCGTGCAATCTATTCATCGCCTCAATCGTCATGACGCGCGCGTCGATATGAGCGCGGACCTGGGCCGGGATGACATTGCCGGCCGAGCCGCCTTCGACCATGGTGATCGAAACCGATGTGCCATATTTGAGATCGTTCAGCCGATTGATTTCCAGCGCTTGCTGGGCAAATTCAATGATGGCGTTGATGCCTTCCTGGGGCGCGATGCCGGCGTGCGAGGCGCGCCCCTCGATGGTCAGGGTGTATTTGCCGCCGCCTTTGCGCCAGGTCTTGATCGTGCCCTCTTTGGTGGCCGGCTCCATCACCAGGACCAGCTCGCACGGCGCCGCGAGCTCCTTGATTAGCGCTTCGCTGCGCGGGCTGCCGATCTCTTCGTCAGTCGTTAGCAGAAAATGTATCGGACGATCGGGCAATTGATCGCGATCGTGAAGCGCGCGAATCGCCTCCAGCGCAATTACGGCGCCACCTTTCATATCGAAGGCGCCGGGACCGTAGAAACGTCCGTCCTCAGTTTTGATTGGCATCGTCGCGAGCGAGCCGATCGGATGCACGGTATCGACGTGGGCCAGGAAGAGAAAGGGCTTGCCTGAGGCGCGCTCGTTCCACTTCGCCAGCAGGAAGTCGCCAACATCCTTCTGGGTATATCGCCGAACAGAAGCAGCGCCATAAGCCTCGAATAGCGCCTCCATGAAATTAACCAGGCTGTCAACATGCTTTTTCGCGCGGGTGAAGGACTCGCGCTCCACCATAGCCGCGAGTAGATCAAGCATCGCTGCCCGGCGCGATATGAAGTGCTGCAGCAGATCCGTCATCTGAAGTCGTCCCTAATTGAATTGACGTGTTTAGGAATCGCGCAAGTGATGTACAAACCAGTCGACTAGTTGATCAGCCAGGCTGGGCTCGGCGCGCAGAAGATCTAAGCCGCGCCCATTGTCAAGCTCGACGAAATGCGCTTGCCCTCGCAGCCCTTGCGAAAGCGCCAAGGCGGCCGCGTGCGATCGGCTGTCGCTTCTGCCCGCCGCCAGCCAGAGCGGACGCTCGCCATAAGAAGGAAGCATGTTCATCAGGGTAGCGCGGGATGTCGGGCTGAACAGCGCCAGCGCGTCGCAGAGCGAGTTGACCGAGCAGCCGAGCATGGCCAGATCGGCCGATCGCGCTTCACCGATCAATCCAATCGCGCCGGCATTGACGCCGGGAATCGCGATTAGGGATTGCAGCATCGCGTCGACTTGACGCGCCGGCATCAAGGGATCGGTTCGCAGAACCAGCACGACAAAGCCGGCAGCGGACAATTGATGCGGCAGCGATCCCCAGGCGGAAACCTCTGCGCCCATTAGCATGAGAGCCGGCGCCAGCTGAACGCTTTGACGATACAGTTCGCCTGAAATGGTCGTCCGATTGTCGAGCAAGAGGGAAACGCCGCGCTCCGAATCCCTGGACGGCGCCGGCGGCAAGATGGCGCCAGCTGGCAGCGACGCTAGATCGACGGTCGTCACGCCCAAGTGACGCAAGTCGTCCCGGTATAGGGCTTCCGTCCTCAATACGAATTCGGTAGGCGTGGGCATCGCTCTTGGAGCGGCGGCCGTGGGCGCGGCGGTCGGCCGCCAATCGGGCGAAAGTCCGCAGCCGGCGAGCATAGCCGCAGTCGCAGCGAGCATGACAAAAAGAAAATTGCGACTGCGCCATTGGCGCAAATTGCCCACCGCGTCGCTGAACACGGGGTCAGGACCCCGCCGCGTAGACGATCATCCGTTCGCTATCGGCAAGGTAGGGTCCGTCTTCGGTGTCGCCGCAAACCCTGTTGATGGTAAAGCCACAGCGCTCCAACAGCAGTCGCAGCTCCGGCAGAAAGAAATACCGGAGTTGATGCGGCGCCAAGTGACGTCTGACCAAGCCGTCGCCGTCAATCTCGTCATAGATCCAATCGATATGCAGTTCTTGCGCGGCGCGGTCAAGCGCGCTGACCGATTGCAGCATGACCATATGCCCGCTCTCGTCATCAAGGAAGGCGCGCTCCAGCGTAAGGGTATCGTTGTCTTCCGATGCGAAGACGGGTCCGGCGTTTGGCAGATCAATCAGGAGGGCGCCGCCATCGGCAAGCCAGCTTCGCAACCGTTGCAAGAGAGAAATCTGTCGTTCCTGCTCTCTGAAGTGCATCAATGCATTGTATGTTAGCAGAACAAGACTGAACTTGCGCTCATATTGGTGGCGCAAAACATCCGCCTGCGCCACAGATACCTTCTCGCGCAATTGCGGCAGGCGCTTGAGCTTGGCATCCAGACGCGCAAGCATGCGAGGGTCGTTGTCGATGCCGAATACGCGATGGCCTTCTTGCGCCAGGTGGAGCAATACGCGACCGGTGCCGCAGCCGACATCAAGGATGTCGCCCGCGTGCGTGGCAGCGAGCCGGGTGTACAGCGCCAGATCGTCGGTTTTGTCGCGGTTTTCGGCATCGTAGAAGCGCGCCACGGTTGAGTAGAAGGCGGACATGCTCAGCCCCTGAAATCGCTCCGGCACAGGCGCGTCGCATATAATGCGCGCCACCGTCCATTCCACGGCGGCGCCTTCCTATTTCGCTGATTTCTCGCGGTTGCGCTTCCCGCACAGCATTCGGCAATTGTCTTCAACTGTTATTCCGCCCTAACCTGCCACGCTGCCGGCGGCGAGGGCGCGCACGGTGGGGTCTGGCTGTTGGATTTTCATTGCGGCAAGTTTTCGCGGTGAATCACGAGGCTGCGAGTATTTTAGCTATTTCCTAGCTTGTCCACCTTGTCATCAACGTTCTTTATTTGCGTTTGTATAGTGTTGAATCGCTCGTCTACCGTGTTGAATCGCTCGTCTCCCGTGTTGAATCGCTCGTCTACCGCGTTGAATCGCTCGTCTATGATGTTGAATCGCTGGTCTACGGCGTTGAATCGCTGGTCTACGGTGTTGAACTTCTCAGAGTGAGTCGCCAGCGTTATTCCAATGGCGTTCAACTTGTCATTGATCTCTTTATGCGCATCTTCGGATGCTTCCCGCACTTTTTCGACCTTGGCGTCGAGCTTCCACCAGAAGCCAAACAAAGCCAGGAAGAGCGCAACAGTCTGAACCAGCGCAAGGGTGTTTGTATCCATCATTCACCTGAATATCCAAGAACCATCCCGTTGAACGCGTACACAAGATACCATAGCGGCAGAGCAAAGTCAACGCAAGCTAACTCTGTGCCGCCTCCTCCAGATGGCAGCGCCTTAAGGTGTGGCGTCTGGGTCATGGCGGCCGGCGGCGAGGGCGCGCGCGGTGCGGTCGAGTAGCTCGATTTTTATTGGTTAGCTTGTTCCCTATCCTTGCCAAATGATGCCTAATTCTTTCAGCATCAGAATAATTGAAAGAATCGCGGCAGCAATTGATACCCAAAACGCCATTTTGGAATGATATTTCTCAAACCAACTTGGTTCCCTCAGTAGAGCAAAAGCCTCGCCTGTTAATTCGTAAATGCTACTGCCATCTACTTTTTTCAACATCCCAATTCCAACCATAGCGCTAATCATTAAGTCAATGTCGCCTGCCTCGTCATCTCTATGATGAACAACTGCTCCTCTCTTAGTGGTATAGCTTTGGCCACTTCTCTTACCGTATCCAATTCGCTCTATCATATATTTGGCAAGCCTGTCGCGCCCAACATTGAATTCACCATGTGGCCGCCATTCATTGCGTCTCAAATTAAAAGTGTCGAAAGGTTTAGCGATTTCGTTTCTCCAATACCCTCTAACTACGCCATAAGATAATTCTTTTGCAAACTCAACGGCTTTTTCGTAGTGACTGATTTGATCCATTTTCTTCTCTTTTTTTCTTGTCATCCATCCTTCAAACTCATTTTGCACTTTTGATTTTGTCTCAATATCGGGAAGCTCTTCAAATTCGATCCCGTGTTGCGCAGCGGCCTTTTTCACAGACTCCCTTTGTTTTTCCAGTAAATGATATATCGCAATATGTCTTTGTGAGTTTTTTGATTCGTAGGCACGGATCGTAAGCAGTTTTTCCGGTTCACGACCTTCATATCCCTGAATCTCAATATACCCGTATTTATCAAGAGCCATATTATCCACTAGAGTTTGGTAATTGTGATTGATTTCCATTACACCCCTCTCCTACGCCGAATAACGATGCGGACATATTTCGGCTTGCCGTTTATTGTCCCGTCTTTGTCTTTGATCAGTCCATGTTTCTTGAAAGGAACTCTATCGTTTCGCCTGATGTCATTAGCGCTGATTATCTCAAACTGACCCGGATTGTGCTTGTTAAGGAACGTAATCGGCACGCCCATCGCGCCGTCCCAATCCATTGGAATTTCGGCGGTCTTTGACACCTCAATCGCATCGTAATTGTCGTACTTGGGATATTCCTCGGGCGAGTAGCGCTTGTACAAAATCAGTTCTTCATGGCGCTGCCGGTAGTCCAGGTTGGTGTACCAGCAAGCGCTTCCCAGTCTTCCGTAAACGACGCCATCGACGATCCGATAGGCGCTGCCCTCTTTCTTTGTCGCCACCAATTCTTTGGCGTACTCTTGCGGCACGTCAAAGAGCATATCCTTTCCGCGAGGCGTAATCCCAAGCCACAGTTTGTTATCTTTAATCAGCGGGAAAATCTCCTTATAGGTAATGGCGTTCTGATGCCCGATTATGAGAAACTTCTTGTCATATTCAATCAACTGCGCGACATACTCGCGGAACAGCGAAAAGGGCGGGTTTGTCACCACGATGTCCGCCTGCTTGAGCAGCTTGATGCACTCCGCGCTTCTGAAATCGCCGTCGCCTTCGAGATAATGAATGCCAATGTCTTCGACTGAGGGCACGCCGGTCTCGTTCTCCGTCCCATCGTATTCCAGCCATATCGCCTTTTCCGCATCGTGCTGGCTGAACATGTCCATCTGCTGATTCTTGTAGCAGGTCGTAATCAGCTTCTTCAAGCCGAGTACGCGGAAGTTGTAGGCGAAGTAGTGAAAGAAATTGCTCACGCGCGGATCATCGCAGTTGCAATAGACGACTTTGCCGCGAAAGTGCTCGGTGTAATGACGGAGCTCGTTCTCGATATCGACTAGCTGGGTGTAGAACTCGTCCTTTTTATTGGACTTCGCTTTGTGCAGGTTTCGATTCGCCGCCATAGCGCCTCTCGCGGATGCTAAATTGCGCCATCTCCCTCATTCAAATTCTGAAATATGCCAGCCGCGCCCATGCCGCCGCCGATGCACATCGTCACCAAACCATAATCGCTGCCGCGCCGTTTCATTTCGTTGATGATTTGCACGGTGAGCTTGGCGCCGGTGCAGCCGAGCGGATGACCAAGCGCGATCGCGCCGCCGTTGACGTTGACGATATCCGGATTCAATTCCAACTCGCGCATCACCGCCAGCGCCTGCGCCGCAAATGCTTCGTTCAGCTCGATAATGTCGATGTCATCGAGGCTCAATCCGCTGCGCTCCAGCGCTTTTGGCACGGCTTTGATCGGTCCGACGCCCATGATTTCGGGACGGACGCCAGCGACAGCGAAACCGACAAAGCGCGCCAATGGGGTTAGCCCCAGGCTTTCGGCTTTTTCGCGCTCCATCACGATGACGGCGGCGGCGCCATCGCTCAAGGGGCTGGAATTGCCGGCGGTGACGGATCCGTTTGGCTTGAAGACCGGTTTGAGACCGGCGAGCGCTTCCCGCGTGGTTTCGCGGCGGAGATGCTCGTCTTGGTCGAGAACTTTGGTGACAGTCGCTGGCATGCCGTCGTCGCCGACGACCGTCTCTTGCCACTCAAAGGGTTTGATTTCCTGCGCAAACAAGCCGGCGTCGGTGGCGGCAGCCGCTTTGCGGTGGCTGTTATAAGCGAATTCGTCCATATCGTCGCGGCTGATGCCGAATTCGGCGACGACGCGTTCGGCGGTCAAGCCCATGCTCATATAAACATTGGGGTCATGTTCCGCCATGTGTGGATTGGGGCTGAGATGGTGCCCAGTCATCGGCACCGACGACATTGACTCGGCGCCGCCGGCGATGACGACATCGGCTTGATCGGCGATGACGCTGTTGGCCGCTAGCGCGATCGTCTGCAAGCCGCTGGAGCAGAAACGATTGACCGTCTGCCCCGGCGTATCCACCGGCAAGCCGGCGCGCAAAGCGATCACGCGGGCGAAGTTCATGCCTTGCGAGCCCTCGGGCATGGCGCAGCCCATGATGACATCGTCGACCGCGGCCGGATCTAGCCTGCCTTCGGTCTTCTCCAGCAGGTCGGCGATCACGGTCGCCGCCATGTCGTCGGAGCGGGCGTTTTTCGTTACGCCGCGTACCGCCTTGCCCACTGCCGTGCGCGATGTCGCTACGATGACTGCTTGGCGCATGATTGATCCTTTCGGGTCTTCCGCAACTGTATCTTAGCGAATATCGGCGCAGGGTCAATGCAATGCGTGGGCTGTGGTATTATGGGCGCGAGCGGGGGAATGGAGTACTGAGATGGCGAAGACGCTGGCGCTGAAGTCTTTTCGGCTCAAGAATTTCAAGGCTATTAGAGACAGCGGCGACGTCAAGTTTACGCCGCTTACAGTGCTGATTGGCGACAATGGTTCTGGCAAAAGCAGTCTTGTCGAGGGTTTGCAGACGTTTCAGCGCATCGTTACAGACGGGCTTGACGAAGCGATGAATGTTTGGCGCGGCTACGAAAACATTCGACATGGTGCTGCGCCTCAAGGTACAGTGAAACGCGCTAAGAACAAGAAATATCAGGAAGGCGCCATTGAGTTCTGTTTGAGCCACCGAGTCGCGATCGATAGTGATACAAGTAATTCGCAATCCCACTCTCACTTGCTAAAAGTGGCATGCGCCCCTAACGGCGATGAAATATTCATCCTGCAAGAGAGGTGGAATGCCAGTGGGCGCAAGTATCTGACCCGCGATTCGGAAGGATATCTATATGATTCGAGCGGTGAGCAATTAGGTGGCGGTATCACGTTTCCAATTGCCTTTCCAATGGATTTCGAGGCGGAGACACTACCGGGTGGCAAATCTCTTATCAGCAGTAGCAGAGCTATTCCTTATAATGTTTCCGCCATTGCTTCGTGGCAATTCTTGACTCTCGATGCCTTGACTATGGGAGAACCGCAGCCGATTCAGCGCACGGGCGGCGGCATCCGTCTGCGTACCGACGGTTCCAATATTACTGAGTATTTGAGCGACATTCGCGAGCGCGACGCAGACGCATTCGAAGGCATCATCGACGCCATGAAATTCGTCATGCCCTACATGCGCGATATCAAGCCGGTCTTGACTGATTTCCTCGGTCGGCAGATGCATTTGACAATGAAAGAGGCGGGCTTCACTGTGCCCGGCTGGCTGCTTTCGACTGGCACGATGCGCATACTTGCGCTGCTCGCGCTCTTTCGGCATCCCAACCCGCCGCCAGTCATCGTCATTGAAGAGTTAGAAAACGGGCTCGACCCGCGCTGCATCCACCTCATCGTGGAAGAAATTCGCAATGTCGTCGAGAGCGGCCGCTCGCAGGTCATCATCACGACGCACTCGCCTTACTTGCTGGACCTGCTGCCGCTGTGGTCTATAGTGCTGGCGGAACGCGTAGATGGCCAACCTCCATCATTTACGCGCCCTGCTGACGATGAAAGCTTGCAGCGATGGTCCCGGAGGTTTGGACCGGGCAAACTATACACCATGGGTAACTTTCGCAGCGGGTAGCCTGTATGAAGATAGGCATGATATTTGAGTGCGGTCCACTGGGTGCCGACAAGAAAGTATGCGAACGACTTGCGCTTCGCCTCAAACCTGATCTTGAGATTAGAAGCGAGACTCTTGACAGCAAGCCCGATCTGATTTCTGAATGCGGGATGGCGGCGGCGGAACTGCTTGAAGACGGATGCGAGCGAGTAATCATCGTTTGGGATTTGTACCCTGCATGGCGCAAACGCGGAGAAAAGCCCTGTAGAAAGGAAGACCGCGACGACATCGTGAAAGCGCTTGAATCCGTTGGCGTCGACCAAACGAAAGTTGCTCTGATATGTATTGAAGAGGAGCTTGAAGCCTGGTTGCTAGCCGATCACAGAGCTATCAGCGAAGTACTGTCTCGACCGACTCGAAGGGTCCAGATCAGTCGACAAAAGCGGCCAGACCGAGGCAACCCGAAGACGAGACTGAAAAAACTCTTTGTCGAGCACACTGGGATCAAATACAACGACCTTTTTGATGCTGAACGCCTCGCTGCCGCCATCCCTGATTTCCAGCGGTTGCGCAGGATCGAATCCTTCCGCCGTTTCGCGCTCAAAGTAGCCGATGTGACACTCTAAGCACCTAATTCCGCAGGGGCTTGTTCGTCTGCAGCATGTGCATGATGCGCTCCTGCGTTTTCGTCTCCATGATCAAGCTCAAGAAGGCCTCCCGCTCCAGGTTGAGCAGGTACTGCTGATTGACCCACTGCGGCTCGGCGAGCGCGGCGCCGGTCAGAATGTAAGCCAGCTTCTTCGCGATCAGGGCATCATGCTCGCTGGCGTATCCCGCCTCCGTGTAGCCGGCAATGCCCAGCATCAGCGCGGCGTAGGCATCGCGTCCGGCGGCGTAGACCGGCTCGGGCTTGGGCGGCGCATAAGTCTCGCTTAAAGCCAGCGCCAGCGATTTCGCTTCGCCCAGCAAGTGAGCGCGGTTCATCACGATCACATCCGCTGGCGCCAGCATACCGAGGGCTTTGGCTTCTTTGGCGCTGCCGCTGACCTTTGCCGTGGCGATATTCTCGAATGCTTTCTGCAAGCCAGCCAGCACATCGTCGGCGCCAGCGCTCGCCAGCGGATTGACCAGCCGGCGCATCATCTCTTTGCAGCCGCCGCCGGCTGGAACCAAACCGACGCCGACCTCGACCAATCCCATGTACAGTTCAGCGTGCGCCACCACCGCCGTGCCCGCCATCACCAGCTCAGCGCCACCGCCGAGCGCCATGCCATGCGCGGCGACGACAACCGGCTTGGGCGCGTAGCGCAGCGCCTGCGTCAAGTCCTGCAAGGCGACCAGCGTCTTCTCAATGCCTTCGAGCCCAGCCATTAGCGCCGACGGATCCAGGTTCGCGCCGATGGAAAATCGCTCGCCATCGTTGCCGATGACCAGCGCCTTGCAGTCATCATCGTTAAGAAGTTCCAGCGCCTTCCAGCCTGATTCGATCAAGCCGGGGGTGATGCAGTTGTGCTTGGTAGTAAACTCCCAAAGCAGGGCGCCAGCGCCCATGTCGTAGATGGCGCCATCGCCATTGCTGTGCACTTCCGCGCCGGACGCGCGCAAATCGGCGATGGTGACTTCGCGCGGGTCCTTGTCCAGGGAAACATAGGCGCAGTCTTGCGGGCTGTAATAGCCGATGACTTTGCCGGCCGTATCGCGCTGGTAAAAGGTGGTAACTCCGGCGGCGATCATCTGCTTGACCCAATCCGCCACCGGGTAGCCGTCCGCTTCGAAACGATCAATCGTCTCTGCAGGGCCGATGGCATCCCAGATTTCGAAGGGACCGAGCTGATGGGCGAAGCCCCACCTTTGCGCGTTGTCGACATTGACGATGGTATCGGTGATTTCGGGCACGCGATTGGAGGCGTAGGCGAGCAGAAAGGCGTGCAAGTGATAGAGATATTGGCCGGCGCGGTCATCGGCGTTGATGAGCAGGCGGATGCGCTCGCCGAGCGGCTCCACCGCGCGAAACTGCCCGACGCTTTCGAAGCGCGGTTTGCTGGGCGGCTCGTATTCAAGCGTATCCAGGTTGAGCGCCCACAGTTCTTTCTTGCCGCCATCGCGCCGCATATGAAAAAAGCCGCGCGCGGTCTTCCGTCCCAACCAGCCGCGTTTCAGCAGCTCGTCGGAGAGCGCCGCGTTTTTCTGGTGCATCAGAATCTCACGAGCGGGATCATCGGGAATCGCGTGATAGAGGTTGCGCGCGACGCCGACGGCGATATCAAAACCGACCAGGTCATTCAAGCTGAAGGTCGCCGTCTTGGGCCGGCCGATGAGCGGACCGGTCAGAGCGTCGACTTCCTCCACCGTGTAGCCGTGATCGAGGGCGTAGTTAGTCGCCTGCATGCCGGACATCGACATGAAACGGTTGCCGATGAAGTTGGGTGTATCCTTGCAGAGGACTGTCCCCTTGCCGAGCGTTTCGGCGCCGAAGCGAAGCATGAAATCGGTGATTTCGGGATCAGTTCCAGTGTGCGGGATGATTTCCAGCAGACGCAAATAACGCGGCGGATTGAAGAAATGCGCGCCAAGGAAGCGCCGCGTGAACTGCGCGGGCAAGCCCTCGGCGATGCTGGCGATGGGAATGCCGGATGTATTGGTGGTGACGATGGCATCATCACGCGCGACTTCGACCAGCCGCGCCATAAGCCCGCGTTTGATTGCGAGGTTCTCGACGATAGCTTCGATCACCCAATCGGCATCGCCAACGCTTTCCAGATCGTCTTCGATATTGCCGATGCTGATATTGGCGATATCGTCCGGGCTGTAGAGCTGCGGCGGGCGCATTCTACCCAGCGCCTTGAGATTGGCGGCGACCAGGGCGTTTCGCGCTTTGGGTCCATCGGCGGGCGAGCTGTGCTTCGCTGGAATATCAAGCAGCAGCGTTTCAATGCCGACGCCGGCCAGCAGCGCCGCGATGCCGCCGCCCATTGTGCCCGATCCAATCACCGCCGCTTTCTTGATCTCTAATCCCATCTGCGCCTTCGCCTTTCGGTCGTCAATCTACATGTCACTTAAATCGGGCGCGATTCACCAGGGAAGCTCGCTTCCATCGTATTGGAAGAACTTGCCATTGTCCGCGGGCGTCAAGCGCTTGATGAGCGTTCGCAGCGCGCTCCCCGATTCTTCCGGCTTGAGGGCGGCGCTTGGTCCGCCCATATCGGTTTGCACCCAGCCGGGATTCATGGTGACGGTCGTGATGCCGGTCATGGCGCTGTCAAAGGCGAGGACGCGCGCCGCCATATTCATCGCCGCCTTGCTCATGCGATAGGCGTAGGACGTGCCGCCGGTCCGCTGCAGCGAGCCCAAGCCAGAGGAGATCATGACCACGCGCGGGTTGTCGCCATTTTTCAGCAATTTTTGGCAAGCCTGCGTCAGAATCAGCGGGCTGACGGCATTGGTCCTGATCACATGGCTGACTTCATCTGAGGTCAGCTGCCCGAGGATGCGGCCGCTATCGTCGCCGCCGATGCCGGCATTGTTGACCAGCAGGTCAAGCGCGTCGGTTTTCGCCGCGACCGACGCCACAGCGCTTTCAATTGACGCTTCGTCGTTGACGTCCAGTTGCAGGACGGTTGCGCGCTCGGGGCGCTGTTGCGCTAGCTCATTCAAGGCGTCGGCGCGTTCGGGCGCGCGGCAAGTGGCGAAGATTCGCGCGTCGTCTTGCAGGAGTTGGCGCATCAATGCCAGGCCGATGCCGCGGTTGGCGCCTGTGATGAGGATGGTTTGCATGATGAGTCGCTACTCGCTCTCCGGCTGTACCAAAGCAGCCACTTCCATTTCCGCTTCGGACTCAATTTCGCTCAAACTCTCTGCATCGAATTCGAGAATTCTGATTTCGCGCCTGCGGACGCCAATGTCATGTTCGATTAGTAAGTTCACCAGTGTGTCTCCATCAATCAAAGTAATTGGAGCGGCGCCAGGTACGAACGCAGCGTCCTTTGTTCCTTTTGTGAATCCGCCAGTAGTGACAATGGTTCCGCGAACAGCTTGAAAGTAGTGTAGCGAGCCTCGCAGCTGATCAAGTACCGGGCGACCAGTATTTCCTTTTTGGCGTTTTGCTTGAATTACCTCGCGTACGCTGCTAATGCCAAGAGCAATATCGGCGACTACATCAACTCCTTTGTCGCCTACTCCGCCAACTACTTCGACATTTTCATAGCCCATCGCTACAAGCAGCAATTTAATGAGATGTTCAAATGCGTATGGATCCATTGTTTGCAAAAACTCGGCGAGCTCTCGACGCGCGGCAGCGTTGTTTGCTCTCGCCAGTCTGGAAATCGCGGGATTCGGCGCATCCTTGCTTCCGGTACTGCCATAGCGACCAAGATGTTCGAGCCCCATGTGCGTTATTTGGTACGAATGCCCGCTCTTGTCTATAAGCCTGCGATCAACAAGGTTGTTGAGGCGATAAATGAGACTAGAGATTATTGATGAGTCGGCAGCGTAGGTCGTTTGGGCGCGACAGAACTCGGTATAGCTTTCTTCGAATTCTCGACGGCGCCCGGGTCCCTTCGCGGCGACTTCAGCCAGCACTAGCAGCAAGCCGTCGTAGTCATCCATTTCGGCCACGACCGTTTCATCGCCGGCCAGGAATCGCTTGCCGCGCGCGCTAATCTGTATGCTTCCATTGACAACGGACGAAAGCTGGTGGATTGTGCAGAGGTAGTAGGGGCCGAAGGTGTGCCGCGGATTAACGAGTTGATTAGAGTCGCGCCATATCCGCAGCGCCAGAACGCGGCTATCTTCATTATTTTTCAGTAATAGCGGAATCCAGTCGTCCGGGTCCTTCCAATTAAATGGATCTTTCGGGTTGCGGATATGCGCATAAATGTCTTCCCGCATAGTTCTGTAGTGATTTTCGCTTACGCCATCCATGATTTGCAGGAAGCGTCGTCCAATTTCGTATGTCGGCAAATCTGGCGTGAGTTGACGTTTTTCCATATTGCTATTCCATACGCTAATTCTTCAAAGCCGAAAGCCAGGTATCGACCATGACATCGGCCACTTCTTCGCCGCTGAGCCGCCCGCCAGCGCGGAACCAGACGCCTATCCAGTTGTGCGCGCCCAGTATCGCTCGCGTTACCGTGGAGGCGTCGACCTGGCGAAATTCGTCGGCGGCGATGCCTCCCAGCAGAACATTGCGAAAAAGCCCCTCGAAATAATCGCGGCGCACGAAGAACCGATCGCGGCGCGCGGCGAACTCTTTCGTGAACTTCTCGCCGCCGTATCTTTTGCCGGGGTTTGCGTTGAGCAGGGGACGAATCTCAAAGACCATCGCCGTCCCCATCGCCACATTGCTCGTGATCGTAACCACGTGGAAGCGAATCATCGCTTCCAGCTTCTCGGCATTGCTCATCTCCGAAGCGGCGATTTTCTCCAGTTTCTCGATAGCCAAGCCCATCCCGAATTCGAGTACGTTGAGCAGCAGGAAGTCTTTATTCGGGAAGTGATGATACAAGCTGGCGGCGGTCAGATTCACCTGGGCGGCGATATCTTTCATCGTTGTCGCGTCATAGCCGTTGCGTTGAAGCACATCGGCGGCCGCCCACAGAATGTCTTCACGATCGACCGTCTGATCAGCTGGTTTACGCGCCACCTCAATGCTCCTTTCCTTAATGCCGCCGAATCAAAACCAGTTTCGATTGTAGATTACAGGCTATGAGGTTTCAAGCCAGCAACAGCGCGGATTCACTGGCGCGGCGCAGACGGCGCTAGTCTTTTGCCTTGAAGCCTCTATAATGAGCGCGGATTAGGCTTTTGCCTGAAGCAGGCTCATGTTCTATGGTCAGTCCGCGCTGGTCAACTTTCGATCTCATATTTTTCGATTGCGACAGCACGCTTTCGACCATTGAAGGCATTGATGAGTTGGCGCGTCTGAAAGGCAAGGAGGGGCGCGTCGGATTGCTGACCAACAAGGCGATGGACGGCGAGCTCGACCTGGCCGATGTGTATGGCAAGCGCTTGCGAGCGATCAAACCGACGCGCGCCCAGTTAAAAGCGGTCGAAGAACGCTATTGGCAGACGACGGTCGAGGATGCGCCCGCAGTAATCGCCGCGCTTCAGGCTTTGGGCAAGCAGGTCTTCATCATCAGCGGCGGCTTAATCGACGCGGTGAAGGGATTTGGGCGGCGGCTGGGTGTCGATCCGGCGCGAATTCGAGCGGTGGAGTTGGAGTATAATGAGCTTTCCGGGCGCTGGTGGGATTATGCCGAGCCGCAGGCGCAGCAAACGCAGACTTACCTCGATTACGACGAAGGACCGTTGACGGTATCCAGCGGCAAAGCGGCCATCATTGGCGAATTGGCGCGCGATCTGCCCGGGCGGCGCATGATGGTTGGCGATGGCTCATCAGACCTGGCGACCAAGGTCGATGTAGATCTCTTTATCGGATTCGGTGGCGTGGTCGCGCGCGAGGCGGTCATGGCGGAGTCGGATATTTATGTAAGCTGCCCGTCGCTCGCGCCGATTCTGCCGCTGGCTGCTGGTCGCCGCGGCTGGGAGTTGCTGCGGGGCACAGCGCATGAGCCGACCGTTCGCAAGGGCATTCTGCTGGGATTGCAGGGCGAATATGTTGCCTTTTGCGACGAAACATCGCGCGACCGATTTATCCGCGAATTTGAGGACATCGCCTGAGCATGGATTTCAAGGCAATCATTTTTGACATGGACGGCTTGCTGGTCGATTCCGAGCCAGTTTGGCATGAGGTCGAAGTTGAACTGATCGAATCCTTGGGCTACGAATACAGTCAAGAGTTGCGCGATTCGGGCATCGGCATGCGCGTTGATGAATTCGCCGCCATTCTGCAGCAGCGCTATCCTAGGCTGGGCGAGACCCCGGCCGCCATTGAAGCGGCGATCACCGGGCGGATGATGAGCCTGCCTGCCGGCAGGATTCAAGCGAAGCCCGGCGCTGATGAACTCTTGAAATACGTCGCCGAGCTTGGCATCCCGCGCGCGATTGCATCGAGTTCGTCGCAAAGAATCATCGAGCATTTTGTTCAACTGATGGACTGGGACGCGCTGATTCCGCGACGCTACTCAGCCGAGTTTGTGGCGCGGGGCAAGCCGGCGCCCGACATCTATCTGCACGCGGCTGCGCAGCTGGGCTGCGCGCCCGAGAGCTGCCTGGCGCTTGAGGACAGCCGCTTCGGCACCCAGGCGGCGCTGGCGGCCGGGATGACCTGTTATACCGTGCCCGATCTCTCGCATTCCAGCATTGAAGATTTTGCCGATATCAATGACAGGATCTATGGCAGCCTGAATGATATTCTGGATGAATTCCGGCGGAAAAGGATATTCGCTTGAGTCAGCAGCATATTGTGGTCGCCACCGATCTCACAAGCGAGAGCATTGCTCTACTCGAGTCGAGCGATGAATTCACGATTGCGATTGTGCCGCCGAAGACTGCCAGCGTCCGCGCCGCGCTGCAGGAGGCCAGCGCAATCATCACGCGCTCGGACTTTAGGCTGGACGCGCCCTTGCTTGAGCAAGCGCCGAAGCTGCGATTGATCGCGCGCATGTCGGCCGGGCTGACCGGCATCGACATTGATTGCGCCACCGAGCGCGGCATCCTGGTGATGAACGCGCCGGGCGTCAGCGCCGTTGCCGCGGCCGAACATACGCTGACGCTGATGCTGGCGCTGAATCGGAATCTGCCGGCGGTGCACGAGAGCCTGCGCGAAGGCTGGTGGCTCTTTGACCGCGGACAGCAAATCGGCGCGCAGCTGCATGGCAAGACGATTGGCATCATTGGTTTGGGGCGCGTCGGGCAGCGGGTGGCGCATCTTTGTCTGGCGCTGGGCATGACCGTGCTGGCTTACGATCCGTACATACGCGAGGAGCAGGTCAACGATAGACGTATTCAGCTCGTCAGCCTGCGCGAGTTGCTAGTCGAGTCCGATTACGTCAGCGCGCACGTGCCAGCGACGAAGGAGACGATTGACTTTTTTGACGAAGAGACGCTGGGCATGATGAAACGAGGCGCCTGCTTCATCAATACGGCGCACGGCGGCGTCGTCAAGGAATCGCTGCTGGCGGAGGCGCTGCTTGACGGGCGCCTGGGCGGAGTGGCGCTCGATGTCTGGAATGAGGAGCCGCCCTTCAACAGTCCACTGATTGGCATGGACCGGGTGATACACACGCCGCATATCGGCGACAACACAGCCGAAGCGCGCCAAGACTTGTCGCTTCAGATCGTCAAGCAAGTGATTGACGCGCTCAAGGACCGCGATTACCGCAATGTTGTCAATATGCCGCTGCTGCCGGGCGTCGCCTATGAAGAGATGCGACCTTATATGCAATTGGCTGAGGGAATCGGCGCATTGCAGCATGTGCTGGCGCGCAGCCCGATTCAGCGCATCGCCATCGAGATCATCGGCGACGACATGAATGGGCTAATCAAGCCGATGACGGTCGGCATCTTGAAGGGCTTGCTGAGCCCGATTCTGGGCGAGAGCGTCAGCTACGTAAACGCGCCCTTGCGGGCGGCCGAGCGCGGCTGGCAGATCACGCAGGCGAAGGGCATCAAGATCAGCGAATACCGCAATGTCATCACTTGCCAGACGACGCTGGAAGATGGCGAGGAGATCAGCGTTGCTGGCGCGCTGCTCGACCGGCAGAAACCGTATATTTTGCAGATCAACGATTATCGCGTTCATTTCGAGCCGCGCGGGCATATGCTCATCATGGGCAGCTATGACCAGCCGGGCGTGATCGGGCGGGTCGGCACGCTTATGGCGGAGAATGGCATCAATATCGCCAGCTGGCATACGGGACGGGCGGCGCCGGGCGGCAACACGCTGACGGTGCTGAATTTTGATGAGGCGCTGCCGGAAACCGTGATGGCGGCGCTGCGCGAGCAGGACTTCATCCGGCACGTGCATCAGTTGCGGATTTGACCGGCACCAAATCAAGCGCTTTCAGAGGTCTCCGCGAGCTGCCCCCGCCGGCTTCCGCTTCTCACATAGGCGACAAGCACCCCGCATGCGGCGCCGACAATCAGAGCAAATCCCTCACCGCTGTGTCCGGTTTCCATGATTCGCACACCGAGCATTACAAGCGCGAGAGCCAAGCCGACCAGTAATAGCATGCCCAGCCGCTCGTTCCAGATGATGCCGCGAACCACAGCCATGTTGAAGCTGTGGCTTTCCTTGGCGTTATGCTGTTCTTGGTGAATGTCGGCAGCCTGCCGCTCTTCCGCCAGCGTCAAGATTCTTTCCGCGCTGCCCGGCAAAGTTGCTTCGTAGCGTTCAACGATGCTTGGATGCGGTAGGATGCCTGAGTAACGTTCAACTTGTCGAATTTCCAATTGAAACGCGATAATCGCCCGCGCAAAGTCCTCGCTCTTTTCGGGCGGGATGTTTTGAAGCAGTTCCTTGGAAATACCGCTGGAATCCAGCAGGCGCGAAGCTTCTGGCAGTCGCTCTTCTCTTTCAGGTTCGTCGCCCACGCGCTTCACTTACCGTTCGTCACACGGTGATAACTTTCCAGCGCCCGTTGCCAACGTTCATCGACCGATCGCCAAATGGCCTTGACTCGTTTCTCGTCTGCATCAACAAGCCCCATCAAAACCATCAAATCTTCTTGGCGCGCGTTGCGAATAGACTCGGCGTCTGATTGCCGCTCCCCGCCATTTCCCGCCAAACCAATTTCATGTTCATATTCGCCGATTGCCCGGCGCACGCTGTCTCCTACGGCGCCCCAGGCTGTACGCTGTGCGTCTTCCCTGGAATCAGACGGTGGACGCTTTTGATAGTGGGCGCGCATTTGCTCAATCAACTCTCGATCCAACTCACCACTGAAGTCAAACAGCCGCGCGATTCCACGCATAAAAGGGCGCTTCGGCAAGGCAACCGGCATTGCTGTTTTTTTCGCAGCCATTCTAATACCTCTCCCGCTTGTCACACCCAATCATATCTTTGCGGCGGCAGTCATGTCAAGTTGCCGCACGATGCTCAATCCAAGTGACTCTTGATATTCAGCGCGACCTCTTTGCTGATGCCGTTAACCGCCGATAGCTCAGCGACGCTGGCGCCTTTAATGGCGTCAATGGAATTCTCGAAGTGTCTGAGCAGCACCTTGCGCCGTTTGGGTCCGACGCCGGGGATGGTTTCCAGGCGGCTGGCCATGCCCATTTTGCGGCGCTGCGAGCGGTGGCTGGCGATAGCGAAACGATGCGCTTCATCGCGGACGCGCTGCACCAGATAAAGAGCTTCGCTGCGGCGCGGCAGCAGAATGGGATCCGCCCGGTCTGATACGAAGAGCTCCTCAATGCGCTTGGCGAGAGACGCCAGCGGCACGCGATCCGACAAGCCGAATTCCGCCAATACCGACTTTGCCACATTAAGCTGCCCCAAGCCGCCATCAATAAGCAGCAGATCCGGCAGCAAGCGCCAGGTCTCGTCTTTGTCTCGGCCATCGGGCGAGAGCTCGGCGTCGGCTTCGGCGGCATGCTTCCAGCGCAGGAAGCGGCGGGTCAAGGCTTCATGCATTGATTGATAATCGTCTGAGCCGCTATGAGACACGGTACGGATATTGAAGCGGCGGTATTCGCTTTTGCGGGCGACGCCACGCGCGAAGACGACCCGGCTCGCCACAATCGCCGTGCCTTGCGTCGTGCTGACATCAAAGCATTCGATGCGATTGGGTACGCGCGACAGCTTCAGCGCCTCCTGCAATTCAGCCATCGCCATTTCATGCTTGGTGGTGTCGGCTTCGTATTGCGCGCGCATCATCTGCAGGCTTTCGAGGGCATTCTCTTGCGCCAAGCCAATCAGCTTGCGTTTGTCGCCCCGCTGCGGCACGTGAATCGTCACTTTTGAGCTGGCGCGTTTGTCGCTTAGCCAGCGTTCGAGGATACGCGCTTCTTCGACTTCCTTGGGCAGGATCAGCTCGCGCGGGATATTGCTGGACGACGCGTAAAACTGGCTGATGAACTGTTCCAGCACCGCGCCGTCGCTCTCGCCTTCGGTATTATCCATCGCGCGCGAGTCGCTGCCGATCAGCTTGCCATTGCGGATGAACATGATTTGTACGGTGGCGTCGCGGTCGTCGCGCGCCAGGGCGATCACATCATGATCAGTCATGTGTTTGCCGACCGCCTTGTGCTTGTTGGTGATGAAGTCTATCGCCCAGAGTTGATCGCGGATGGCGGCCGCCGCTTCAAAGTTGAGTTCGGCGGAGGCGCTTTTCATCTCGTTTTGCAGACGCTTGCGCACATGTTCGGCGCGTCCGCCCAGCACATCCATCAGTTCCTGGATCATGAAGCGATATTCTTCCCGGTCGACGGCGCCGATGCAGGGCGCGTTGCAGAGCTTGATGTCATGGAAGAGGCAAGCGCGCTCGTCGGTCCCGCTAATCTCGCGATCGCAAGTTAGATAAGGGAAGGCTTTGCGCAGATCCCGCAGCGTTTTCTGCACCACCCACATCGCCGAATAAGGTCCGAAATAGCGCGATCCATCATCGACGATGCGGCGTGTGGTCTCCACTTTGGGGAAGGCGTCGCCCCAGCCGACGCGGATGTAGGGGTAACGCTTGTCATCTTTGAGCTCGATATTGAAGCGCGGTTTGTGCTTCTTGATCAGCGTCTCTTCCAGGATCAGCGCCTTGACTTCGTTTTCGGTGATGATGAAGTCGATGTCCGCGACCAGCCCGCGCATGCGCAGCGTCTTGCTGTTGCCATCGGCGACCGTCGTAAAGTAGCTGCGGACGCGATTGCGCAGTCGCTTGGCTTTGCCGACGTAGATGACCTTGCCCGCTCTGTTCTTGAGCAAATATACGCCCGGCTTGGCCGGCAAGTTCTTCAGGATTGTCTCGATATGAGCTGGTTTCTTGTATGACATAGTGGTGGATTAAGCAGAATGACCAACTTTTATTTTAGCATGATCTCAAAAGCGCGAGTTAGCGCGAGGACGGAGGCCGGCGGCGAATGGACTCAACATGGATTGCAAGATGCGGTATGCTGGCGCTGAGTTGAGACGCGAAGAGACGGACTGGATGCACAAGCATATTCCGATATTGGAGCGCGAAGTTGTCGAGGCTTTGCGGCCCGAAGATCCGGCCGTCAAGCGACTGGTTGATGGCACAGTCGGCGGTGGCGGGCATACGCTGGCGCTGCTGCGAGCGGGCATCAATGAAGCGCTCTGCATTGACCGGGACAGAAGCGCGCTTGATCACGCCCGCCGTAAATTAAGCGACTTCGCTGACCGCGTTTGTCTGGTTCATGGCAGCTATATTGACATGGCGGCTGAGTCGCGGCTGCTTGGCTGGGAAACGGTTGACGCCATATTGCTGGACCTGGGTCTATCCTCGCTGCAGCTAGACGAACCGGCGCGAGGCTTTTCCTTTCGTTTTGACGCGCCGCTCGATATGCGATTTGACCATCGTAGCAGCGGTATGACGGCGCAGGATCTGGTAAACGGACTGCCGGAGGCGGAGCTTGCCAATCTACTCTATCGCTATGGAGAGGAGCGGCGGTCGCGGCAAATCGCAAGCGCGATCGTTGCGCAGCGCCCGCTTCAGACGACCAGTCAACTGGCTGAAACGGTTGCGCGCGTCAAACGAAGCCGTACCCGCCGGTCGCCCAAGACGCATCCGGCGACGAAGGTTTTTCAAGCGCTGCGCATCTCGGTCAATGGCGAATTGGAGGCGCTAGAGCGCGCCCTGCCGATCGCTGTCGGGCTGCTTTGTCCCGGTGGTCGCCTGGCAGTCATCAGCTTTCACAGCCTGGAAGATCGCATCGTAAAGCAGACTTTTAAGAGGCTATCGACAACGGTAAGCGCGCCGCCTGGGATGGCATCCATTGGAGCAGCAAAGGCGCAGATCCGACTGGTCAATCGCAAACCGATCAAGCCGTCGCGCGAAGAAATCGAAGCCAATCCGCGCAGCCGCAGCGCCAAGCTCCGCGTGGTTGAAAAGCTGGAATGGGCTTAAAGCCGAGTTGCGTGAACTGGCAAAGTGAATACATTGGTAAGAACATAGCGCGCTGCCCGGCGCGAAGTTTTAGTTTTTGATATCTCGATTGACGTATCGTAGACGGCTATGTCGCAAACCTGGTTCCAGCATACCTTCAGCCGCAAACGCTTTCAGACGCGCAATCAGGCGACAGCGATGGCGATTCTGGGCATCGCCGTTCTGCTGATTTTGGGTAGCCTGTACTTGTCGCAGGTGGCTTCTTTTGCCATCACCAATCGGGAGATCGAAGATTTAATCAGCCGTCGTGACCAGTTGAAACGCCAGAACGAGCAGCTGATCGGAGAAATCGCCAGCTATCGGACTGTGCCTCGCTTGTTCGCGCGCGCGGTCGAAATTGGCTTTCGACCCGCTACCAACAGCGAAATCGATTACTTATTGATAGAGGGATATGATTCGAAGGGGAGCAAGGCGCGGGCTGATGCCTTTTCGCCAGAGCCACTGGAAGCAGCGGCGCCAATTTACGAAGAGACTTTCAGCGGCTGGCTTGAGCAGCAATTTACGCTCCTGACGGAGCAGCTCGAATCTTTTGGCAAGTGAACTGAGCCCTCGGTATTATGCAAGGTCTTTCGCCACAGCAATCCACGATCCAAGCGCGGCTGCCCTTTGTGGCCATCTTCCTTATATTATTAGCTGCCTACCTCGTCATTAATCTGGCGAATTTCCAGTTTTTCCCCCGGTCGGTGCGACAGGAACTGGAGAAAATCGGAAGCTCGGTTACCAACACGACGCTTCGCGTTCCGGCCGAGCGCGGCTTGATATTCGATCGAGATGGAGAGCCGCTAGCCTTCAATATCGTGCAATATCGCCTCGGGGTCAGCCCGGATCTGGTAGCTGATCCGGAAACGCTTAGCGATCAAGTGTCAAATATCTTGGGCATCGACGAGTTTGAAGTCTACCGAAAAACGATAAGCGACAATGTCTGGGAATTCGTCGCCGGTCCCATTTCCGCTGAGCAAGGCCAGGCTATCGCCGCGCTTGACGAAATCTCTCTCGGTCTAGAGGAAATCCCCAAACGATTCTATCCGCAGGAGACGCTCGCGGCGCACGTAATCGGCATCGTGCTGGACGAGGGGCTGGTTGGTTCGCTCGGCGTGGAAGGCGCCTATAACGAGACGCTGTCTGGGCGCGTGCTGGATCTCTCGATCAGCAATGTACCATTCGATCTGCCGAAAGACAGACCGGCTGAGCAGCGCGGCAAGGATATCGTGCTGACGCTGGACCGTGATGTGCAGTTCTGGGTTGAGAGCGAACTGAAAGCGGCGGTAGAGGAGTATCGAGCCTACCGCGGCACCGTCATCGTGATGGATCCGGGCACGGGCGATGTCTTGGCGTTGGCCAACTACCCGACGATGGACCCCAACCGATTTCTGGAAATCGAAGACCCGGCTCTGCTGGAGAATCCGGCGGTGCAGGGCGTCTATGAACCGGGATCCATCATGCAGGCGCTGACGGTGGCCAGCGCGCTGGAAACCGGGACGATCACGCCCTACTGGACCTATAATGACGATGGCCACCTTGAAATCGGCGGGAAAGACATTTGGAATCGGTTTTTCCAGGCGCATGGCACGGCGGACGCCGCTACTATATTGATCCGCTCGCTGAATTCGGGCGCGGCGACCGTTGGGCTGGAAATGGGCACCGAGAAGTTTTATAGCATGATGCGCGCCTTTGGCTTCGGGCAAGCCACAGGCGTTGGCTTATTCGCCGAGGAACGGGGCGACCTGAAAATTCCGGGGGACACCAATTGGAACGAGAGCTATCTCGGCTATAACAGCTTTGGCCAAGACGTCAAAGTCACGCCTATGCAGCTGATCACCGCATTCAGCGCGATCGCAAATGACGGCATCATGAGGCAGCCGCGCATCGTTCGGCAGGTGATCGGGGAAGAGGGCATTGAAGAGGCGCGCCCGACGACGGTACGGCGCGTCGTTTCCACCGAGACCGCCGCCATCGTTAGAGATCTGATGATTCGCGTGGTCCGCGAAGGGGCGCTAGGCGCCTTCATGCGCGGCTACACCATTGCCGGCAAGCCTGGCACCGCCTGGATCTCGACCGCCGTTGGCGAGGAGGTTGGATCTCACTCGTCAATTGTGTCTTTTATTGGTTTTTTGCCCGCTCACGATCCGCAAGCGGTTGTTCTGGTCAAGCTTGATCGGCCGAATGAGTATTACGGCTACAAGGTGACGCCGCACATATTCAAGAGAATCGCAGAACGTCTTGTGATTCTGCTCGAAATACCGGATGATGAAGTCCGCAGCCGCCTAAACGCGGCGAAGACGAATGCCAGCGCAGACGGAAGCTAGGCAAGCCGAATCATGGAAGGGCAATTACCGCTTGCGCTCAGCGTAGGAGGCGCAACCTTTTTGCTGGGCGTCATCTGGGGCGGACCCTTTGTCGCGATCTTGCATCGCTTCAATTTGGGCAAGCAGATCCGCGCCGAACTCATGGACAGTCATCATGTGCAAAAGATTGGCACGCCGACCATGGGCGGGATCATGATCATCTTGCCAGCCATCGCCGTCACGCTCGCGCTCAACATTTCGCGAATTGTAGAGTCAGGCGAGGGGCGCAGCATACTTCTGCCAATTATCGTGCTGATAGGCTTCGCCCTACTGGGCTTGCTGGACGACTGGGAAGGCATTCAAACTTCGCGCGGCAAGGTCGGCGAAGGTTTATCGGGCAAGTTGAAGTTCGCGCTTCAGATTCTACTGGCGCTGACCGCGTCCACGGTCATTTCTTACTTCGGGTTTTCTTATGCCAACAGCGTGCATCTGCCGCTGATCGGCGCCGAGATCCCGCTGCACCCGCTGCTTTTCATAGCGATAAGCACATTTATCATTGTCGCGACTTCAAACGCGACCAACTTCACCGACGGGCTCGATGGGTTGGCAGGCATCATTAGTGCCAGCGCATTTGGCGCTTATGGCGTAATCGCGTTTCTGCAAGAGCAGATCTACATGGTGGAACTTTGCTTTGTGATCGTCGGCGCCTGTTTCGCCTTTCTGTGGTACAACGCGTATCCGGCGCAGCTATTCATGGGCGATACCGGGTCGCTGGCGCTGGGCGCGACTCTCGGCACGGTCGCGGTAATGACGGGTGAATGGTTGCTGCTGCCGGTTATCGCCATTGTGCCGGTGATGGAGATACTCAGTGTAATCCTGCAGGTCGCCTCGGCCAAGCTGAGCCGCCGCTTTTATGGCGTCGATATTCGTCCCTTCCGCCGCACGCCGATCCACCATCACTTCGAATTGGGTGGCTGGAGCGAGACGCAGATCGTGCAGCGCTTCTGGCTGATTGGCATCCTCAGCGCCTTCGTGGGCGTCGCGCTGGCGCTGCTTTGAGCATTTGTCAGGTCGCGCAGCGAATTCGTGACTTTGAAACGATTGGCATATGACGCGCTTGCTTCGTGTCGTGAAATCCCAATGCACTATAATTGAAACTGTTTGTTCGCTCGCCGTGTAGACCGCAGCGCAAAATGGTGGGACGAGATTCCCTGGCTGGCAAAAAGGTAGTCGTTTTCGGTTTCGGCCGCCAAGGTCGGGCGCTTGCTCGCTGGCTGCCGTCGGTGGGCGCAGAAGTCGCCGTGACCGACAGCCGCAGCGCCAAGGCGCTCGGATTGCGCCGGCGCGATTATCCGGGCGTCCGCTTTTATCTCGGCCGGCATCCGGACGAAGTCTTGATTGGGGCGCGCTGCATTTGCGTCTCGGGCGGCGTCCCGCTCGACTTGCCGATTCTGCAAGTGGCGCGGAAACGCGGCATTCCCTTCAGCAACGACGCGCAGCTGTTCCTCGAGCGCTGTCCGGCGCCGATCATTGGCATAACGGGAAGCGCCGGCAAAACCACCACGTCGGCTCTGGTGGCGAAGATTGTGGAACGCGCGGGTTACAAAGTTTGGCTTGGCGGCAATATCGGCAATCCGCTGATTGCGGAGCTTTCAAAGATCAGCGCCAATGATATCGTCGTGATGGAGCTTTCCAGCTTTCAGCTGGAGCTGATGACCGCGAGTCCACAGGTCGCGGCCGTGCTCAACCTGACGCCGAATCACCTGGACCGGCATGGCGCCTTTGAGCGATATGCCCGGGCCAAAGCCAAGATCCTTCGGTATCAGCGAGAGAGCGATGTGGCGGTGCTCGGCTGGGACGACGCTGGCAGCAAGTCGCTAGAGCCAATGGTGAAAGGCGAGTTGTTGGCATTCAGCCTGTACGAGATGGCGCCCGATGGCGCCTTCATGCTGGGCAGCCGGCTGATCGTCGCCGGCTCCGCCAGTTTCGACGCAAGTCCACACGTCGTCTGTGAACGCGGAGATATACCGCTGCGCGGCGATCACAACGTATTAAATGCGCTGGCGGCTTGCGCAATCGCGGGATCGATGGGCTTGGCAATCGATCGACCCGGTGTCGTGCCGGATGTCATGCGAAGGGCGATTTGCGAGTTCAAGCCCATTGAACACCGCCTGGAGAATGTGCGCGCCCTGGGCGGCGTCACTTGGGTGAACGACAGCATCGCCACAGCGCCGGAACGGCTGCTGGCCGCGCTCGCCAGCTACGAAGAGCCACTGGTGCTGCTGATCGGCGGCGCCGACAAAGACCTGCCCTGGGAGGCGGCGATTTTGGCGGCGCTGCAAAAAGCGCGCCATATTGTCATTTTCGGCGAAGACGGCGAGAAGCAAGTGGCGACGAAGGTGATGAACCTGCTGGACAAGATGGGTGTTGGCGAGGCGCGGATTTCGCGGGCGCGGACGCTGGCGGACGCGGTTCAGCGGGCGGCGGAAGTGGCGAAAGCGGGCGATGTCGTGTTGCTGTCTCCCGGCGGCACGAGTTATGACGCTTACAAGGACTTCGCCGAGCGCGGGGATCACTTTCGCCAATTGGTATCTCAACTATAATGAATGGACTCCGCAAACGAGTCGCCAGCGTAGGGACGGTATGACGGACCGAGTGAATTATGACGCCAGGCAACGCCGAATTCGCCGCAGAATTCGCCGGGGCTTTGGCTTCACTGGCGTCGATGACAGCATTCCCCGCCCGATCTCCTTCCAAAGGCGGCGCTTGCTGGCGTCGCTTGACAAGCCGCTGGTGGCGGTGGTTGTTCTGCTGCTCGCCATCGGCTCGCTGATGGTATTCAGTTCGACATGGGACTGGAGCAACAAGACCTATGGCAGCGCGACCGGTTTCTTCGTTGAGGAGCATCTGCGCAATGTCGCGCTGGCGGCGCTGGCTTTGATATTTTTTGCCACGATTGATTATCGCTTTTGGAAACGATTTGCGCTCTGGCTGCTGGTGGTGACGATCGTGCTGCTCGTTGCCGTGCGGCTATTCGGTGAAGTGAGATTCGGCGCTCAGCGTTCGTTCACGGGGGGGCGCTTTCAGCCAGGCGAGCTGGCGGAATTCGCGACCGTGCTTTACATGGCGGCTTGGCTGGGCTCAAAAAATACCAGGGTCGACAGTTTCTTTTTCGGCTTGATTCCGTTTCTATTAGTCGTCGGTACCTTAAGCGGCCTCATTGTGTCGCAGCCTGACCTGAGTTCGGCCGCCATCGTTGCGCTTACGGCTGGGGTCATGTACTTCGTTGCTGGCGCCAATATAATGCAGATGGGCGCTGTAAGCGTATTGGCGGGCGCCGTCATGGCGATCGTTGTCGAAAGCCGGCCCTATGCGCAGCAGCGAATTGCCGACTTTGTGGCTGGTTTCAGCGATGTCACCTTGTCGGATTACCACACGCTGCAGGCGATAACGGCTTTTCTGCGCGGCGGCTGGATCGGCGTCGGCATCGGCCATTCAGAGCAGAAATTCGGCGCGCTGCCGGCGCCGCACACCGATAGCATTTTCGCCATCATCGGCGAAGAACTTGGGGTCTTCGGCGCTGCCCTGGTGGTTGCGCTCTATGTCGCTTTCGCCATCCGCGGCTTCCAGATCGCGCGCCGGGCGAAAGACAGTTTTGGTTCGCTGCTTTGCGTTGGATTCACCTCCTGGGTGATCATTCAAGCGCTGTTGAACATCGCCGTGATGACGGGCGCCATACCCTCAACCGGTGTGCCCTTGCCCCTCATTAGCTTCGGCGGGTCCTCGCTGATGGTCGTAATGATCGGCGTCGGCCTGATGCTGAGCGTACACCGCGTGGCGACCCGGCGAAAATCGACAGCGGAACGGAGAAGCGAAATTGCGAGTTTTGATCGGAGCTGGCGGAACCGGCGGACACGTATATCCCGCGCTGGCGGTCGCCCAAGCGCTGCTGCGGGACAACAGTGAGGCGCACGAACTCTTCTTCTTTGGCGCGGCCGGCGGTATGGAACGCAAGCTGGCGCTGGAATCGGGGCTCGAATTCGCCGGCTATCACGAGATACTCGCCGGTCCGCTGCACGGTGTAAATCCACTGCGAGCCCTTGCCAGCCTGGTCAAGTTGAGTGTGGGAACGATCCAGTCGCTTGTCAAGCTATTGCGAATCCGTCCGCAGGTGATCCTGCTGACCGGCGGCTGGTTGAACTTGCCGGTTGCCATGAGCGGTCGCATGTTTGGCATTCCAATTGTGATTTATCTACCCGATATCGAACCGGGCTTGGCAATCAAGGGGCTGCAGCGTTTCGCAGGAAAAGTCGCCGTCACCGTCGCGGCGTCGGCGGAGTATTTTCCGCCGGGGAAAACAGTCGTAACCGGTTACCCTCTGCAGGAGAACCGGCTGAAAGCCACGCGGGAGAAGGCGCGCGAACACTTCAACCTGGATGCCGCTCGGCGGACTTTGCTGGTCTTTGGAGGCAGCCGCGGCGCGCGAAACATCAATATCGCGCTGGGCGCAAATCTCCGGCAGCTGCTCGACGAGGGCCTGCAAGTCTTGCATATCACGGGCGAATTCGATTGGGAGCGCGCAATGCGGGAGGTCCGCGAATTGAAAGAGCACCCGGATTATCACACCTTCCCCTACTTGCATGATGATATGGGATTGGCTTTCGCCGCCGCCGACCTCGCCCTTTGCCGCGCCGGCGCAAGCACGCTGGCTGAGCTGCCGCTGTTCGCGCTGCCAGCGATTCTGGCGCCCTACCCTCACGCCTGGCATTATCAGAAAGTGAATGCCGATTACCTCAGTGAGCGCGGCGCGGCCGTCAGAATGAATGACGAGGACATGCCGGCGAATCTATATGCAGAGGTCACCGCGCTGATCAATGACGAGGAGCGGCTGCGGGAGATGAGCCGCCGGTCAGGCGCGCTGGCGAATCCCGATGGCGCAGAGCGGCTGGCGCGTCTGCTGATCGAAACGGGGGAAGCTTGATCCGTTTGTGGCGGAGCGGGCGCGCCGGGCGAATTATTCTGGGTGGCAGCCGCTGTGCTCGTCAATCGGGCGCTTGTCGTTATGACAATCCAAAACGAATTCCGCGTATATAGTAAGGAAGGCGCTTGAAGAGCATGTTGCAGTTAAAGCCGGGGCAGCGCATTCACTTCATCGGCATCGGCGGCGCCGGTCTCTCGGCGATCGCGCGGATTCTGCTGGAACGCGGCTGCTCCGTCAGTGGCTCGGACTTGCGCGGCAGTTCGCTCACCGCAGCGCTGGCGCGGGATGGCGCGCGCGTCTACGTCGGACATGACGGGCGATATGTGGAAGACGCGGAAATCGTGCTGGCGACATCGGCTGCTCAACCGGACCATGTCGAAATCGCAGCGGCGAAAGCGCTGAACATCCCGGTCTTCAAGCGCAAGGATTTCATGCCCGCAGTCCTTCACGGCTGCGATACGATCGCAGTTGCCGGCGCCCACGGCAAGACGACAACGACATCCATGGTTATCCATATCTTGCGATCCGCGGGTAAAGATCCGAGCTTCATCGTCGGCGGGAACATGGCGAGCACGGGCGAAAACGCAGGTGTTGGCACGGGTCAATCTTTCGTTATCGAAGCCGACGAATACGACAATATGTTTCACGGTCTGCATCCGAATCTGGCTGTTGTCACCAATGTGGAGCACGATCATCCTGACTTCTTTCGGACGCCGGCGCAGATGAATGCCGCTTTCCGGACATTTGTGGAGACGCTGGCGGACGACGGCGCGCTAGTGGCTTGCGCGGACGATGAAGCGGCAAACGATATCGCCGAGGCGCGTCGCGCAAGCGGTGGCAAGGTGGTCAGCTACGGCATTGAGAATTCGGCGGCGGATTGGCGGGCGACAGACTTACGTTTCAGCGGCAACGTTGTAACGGCGTCTGTATTGCAGCGTGGCTGCGCGCGCGCTGAACTTCAGCTAAAAGTTCCCGGCGCGCATAATGTGCTGAATGCGCTGGCGGCGATGGCGGTCGCGGACGAACGCGGCGTCAGTAGCGAACAGGGCGCCGCCGCCCTTAGCAGCTTCCAGTCGACGGCGCGCCGATTCGAAATCCGCGGCGAGCGGGACGGCGTGATCGTGGTGGATGACTACGCTCATCATCCAACTGAGATTCGGGTCAACATCAAGGCGGCGCGGCTGCGCTACCCCGAACGCCAGATTTTGGCGGTATGGCAGCCGCATACCTATTCCCGAATTCAAACCTTCTGGTCGGGTTTCGTTAAAGCCTTTAGCGGCGCCGATCGAGTGATCGTAACGCCAATCTACGCTGCGCGCGAAGCCCCCCTCGAAGGCCTGACGGGCGCAGCCCTGGCCGAAGCGATTTCGCCGCATCTCTCAGCGACCTATTCGCCGACGTTCGACGATGTGCTTGAGACGCTGGGTCGCGCCGCCCGGGCGCCAGCGGTTGTGCTGATATTCAGCGCCGGCGACGCCAATCTCATTGCCGACAAGTTCCTCGCCGAGGGGAAGTAAAGCCGATGGAGCCGCTTGACGCGCATGCGATAGCGGGCTTGCAGACGCAGCAATCGCTGGCTCGTTACACCGCTGCTCGCCTTGGCGGTCCAGCTGACTATTTGTACATCGCAAAAGAACCGGAATATCAAGACACGCTTGATCTCTTGCGGCTGGCATGGGGGCGCGGGCTCAATACAACTGTCATCGGCGGCGGCGCCAACGTATTGGTGTCCGATGCCGGGATCCGCGGCCTGACGATCATCAATCGGGCGGCGCGAATCGAAAGCGAGGACGCCGGTGACAAAGCGCTAGTCACCGTCAGCAGCGGCACGAGCTTGATCCGCCTGTCGCGCTACTGCCAAGAAAAAGGACTGAGCGGCATGGAATGGGCAATCGCCGTGCCGGGCACAGTGGGCGGCGCCGTCGTTAACAACGCCGGCGCGCACGACAGCGATATCGCAAGTTCGCTAACTGGCGCGCTGGTTTACGAAGCGGAACGCGGCGAATGTTGGCATGGGACTGAAGACTTCGATTATGCATACCGTCATTCTCGGCTGAAGCAGCGCGCCGATCGTCGCTATTTTGTCAAATGGGCGCAGTTTCAGTTGAGGCGCGACGACCCGGACTTGATTCAGGCGCGGATGGATCACAACAACGATTATCGACGCCGCACCCAGCCGCCGGGCGCCAGCCTGGGCAGCATTTTTAAGAATCCACCTGGTGATTACGCGGGACGGCTGATTGAGGCGGCGGGCTTAAAGGGCTTGAGCGTCGGTTCGGCGCAGGTCTCCGCGGTTCACGCCAATTTTTTCGTCAACCTGGGCGACGAGGCTACAGCACGAGACTATATGGAGCTCATTTGCCAAGTTCGAGAGCGCGTGCGCGCGGCTTTCAATTTGCGGCTTGAACTGGAAATTCAAGCGCTGGGCGATTGGGCCTGATATTGCGCGCCTGGCGGTTTGCGCCGTATTTTGAGCGATAGTACACTGAAATCTGTATTGAGCGGCGGCTCTATCATGCATCGTTTGGAAGACCCCGAGTGGCTAGTCATGTGCAAGCTCATAGACGGCAACCGGAGCGCGCGCCCGGTGTCTTGCATCGGTCAGCGCCCGGCACGGCGCCCAAGCGATCGGCGCCAGTCCGCCGCGAGCGCAGCCGCGTTGTATCGCGCTGGCGCGTGTCAAGCGCCGTCATATTCGTCCTGTTCAGCGCCATCTTGCTGCTCATCTTTACCAGTGATGTCTTTTATGTGCGGTCGATTCAAGTGCGGGGCAACACGCATATTTCGCGTGAAGAGGTTTTCGCTTTTTCCGATATCGCTGATTATCACATGTTTTGGCTTGATCCGGAGCAGATTCGTCAGCGTGTCTCGCGTTCGTCGTCAATTGCCGATATCGCAATTGAGCTCGGCTGGCCGCCAAATCTGGTAACGATCATCGTGCAAGAACGACAGCCTGCAATTGTTTGGTCAGACGGCGGCAAAGAGACCTGGATCGATTTACAGGGCCGTGTGATGCGCGCCCGAGCCGAGATGCCCAATTTGCTGCATGTGAATCTCATTTCGGATCGCTACGATGGTCCGAAGCCGAGCGCGGAGGAATTTAGCGGAGACATGGTTTTGGGCGCCCTGCGGCTACGGGAGATTTTGCCCGAGGGCGAACACCTCAGTTTTCATCCGGCGCATGGTCTGGGTTGGACCAATGAACTGGGTTGGCAAGTGTGGATGGGCAGTGATTCGGCCTCGGTCATGGGAGAGAAGGTTAATTTGTACAACTTGTTAGTAGAAAACATTACCGGTCGCGCGATTCCTATTGCGGAATTAAATATCGCGAATCCCGAAGCGCCATTCTACCGGGTATTAGGGGAGCTATAAATCGACATGGGTGACTTAGTAGTAGGTTTAGATGTCGGCACTCACAAGATTTGCACAATTGTTGGCGAGGTGCGTCCCGAAGATGTTTATGTCGTCGGCTTGGGGATTGAGCCCAGCGACGGGATGAAGAAGGGCGTCGTCAACGATGTTGGCGCGCTCTCTTCCGCCATCGCCAAGTCGGTGCGCAAGGCGGAGAAGTCGAGCGGCTATGACATCAATCGCGCCTTCGTCAGCGTCGCGGGCAGCCATATCTCTTCCTTGACCAGCCGCGGATTGGCGACGATTGTTGGCTCGCGCAGTGTAGGCGCCGACGATCTGGACAAGGCGATGAGCGTCGCGCGCAATATCGCAATCCCCCATAATCGCGAGATCTTGCATGTAGTGCCGCGCAGCTACACGCTGGATGGGCAGGAAGGCATCCGCAGTCCTCTGGGTATGCACTGTTTCCGGCTTGAGGTGGACGCTCATATCATCACCGCCTCGACGACCAGCCTGGCAAATCTGGAAGACGCGGTGGAATCAGCAGGCGTATTAGTCGATCGCTTCATTCTCAACCCCTTGGCGGCTGGCGATGCCATCTTGACTGAGCATGAACGCGAGATGGGCGCGGTGGTCATTGATATTGGCGGCGGCACGACCGACCTAGCGATATTCATTGATGGCACCGTATGGCATACGGCGATCATCCCGGTCGGCGGCAATCACGTCACCCAGGATATCACCTACTGGATGCGCGTTCCCTTCGGCTTGGCGGAGCAGGTCAAAATTCAGCGCGGTCACGCCGATATGAACGCGGTGAGCGAATCGGAAGTCTTCCCGGTGGAGCCATTTGGCGGCGAGATTCTGCCGGTATCGCGGCGTGATTTGGCGATGGTAATCGAAGCGCGCTTTGAGGAGATCTTTGAACTGGTCGAGAAAGAAATCAAACGCTCGGGATACGCTGGCTTGCTGCGGGCGGGCGCAGTGATTACCGGCGGCAGTTCGCAGTTGCCCGGCTATCGCGACCTGGCGTCGCGAATCCTGAATGTGCCGGTGCGATTGGCGCACCCGGAGAAGATCACTGGCATCGCCGATACGCTTAAGAATCCGTCCTATAGCACAAGCGTTGGATTGCTAAGACTGGGGCTGGAGATGGACGCCATGGTCGAGCCGGAAGTTGTCGACACAATGGGCTTGCCAGTGAACCAGTGGGGCCGGCGGATGAACGAGATCATACGCCGCTTTCTGCCGCAGGATGATTGAGAAACCCAGCCGATAATTGTTATGAATTATTGCCGCGTATTTGAATTGCGCGCGGTCGCAATACGCGTACAATGAGCAAATGAACGAGCCGCACACGTTGGTTAAACGTGCTGATTCACGAGGGTAGACATTATGGTCAATGATTTGATAACTGGGGAAAACTTTGCGCAAATCAAGGTCGTTGGTGTTGGCGGCGGGGGTGGAAACGCCGTCAATCGCATGATCAATGAAGGATTGGGTGGCGTTGAGTTTATCGCCGTAAACACTGATAACCAAGCCCTGATGCTGTCCAAGGCGAAGACGCGCGTCCGCATCGGCGACAAGCTGACTCGCGGGCTTGGCGCCGGCGGCAATCCGGAGATTGGGCGCAAGGCGGCTGAAGAGAGCTCGGAAGATTTGCTCGAAGTGCTTCGCGGGTCGGACATGATATTCGTCGCTTGCGGCATGGGCGGCGGCACCGGCACCGGCGCGTCGCCGGTAATTGCGCAGATCGCCAAAGAACTGGGCGCATTGACCATTGGCGTCGTAACTCGCCCCTTCACCTTTGAGGGAACTAGGCGGGCGCAATTGGCCAAGACCGGCATTGAAGCGCTAAAGAGCCAGGTCGATACGCTGATTGTGATTCCGAATGACCGCCTGCTGCAAATGGCGGACAAGCGATCAACGCTTCAGCAAGCCTTCTCGCTGGCGGATGATGTGCTGCGTCAAGGCATTCAGGGCATTTCAGAATTGATTACGGTGCCCGGCTTAATCAACCTTGATTTCGCCGATGTTCGCACGGTGATGTCCGAAGGCGGCGCCGCTTTGATGGCGGTGGGACGCTGCGCCGGCGACGACCGCGCCAGATCCGCGGCCGAGATGGCGATTACGAGCGGGCTGCTTGATGTGACGATTGATGGCGCTCGCGGCATCCTGTTTTCGATAACGGGCGGCAGCGACCTGACGCTGTTCGAGGTCAACGAAGCGGCTGCCATAATCAAAGATAGCGCGCATCCGGAATGCAACCTCATCTTCGGCGCCCACATTGATGAAAGCATGGGCGATGAGGTCCATATCACGGTGATCGCCACCGGCTTCGAGCGCAGCCGGCTTGAGACTACGATGAAGGAAGCGGGCGCCTTGCCGATTCGTCAAGCGACGCCGCTGCCCCAGCCGCCCCAGGTTCAGCGCGCTGTCTACGAAGAAGTGGAAGTTCAGGCGCCGGGGGAGAATGCAGCGGCTGGCGGTGGGTCGGGGTCGTCTTCACCATTCCAGCGCAATCGCCTCGCGCCGCCTTCCCCTCCGCAGGAAGACCCGCGGACCTACGACAATATCGATCCCAAGAATACTGAGCTGCCTGCATTTCTGCGCAAGCGCAACCGACGTCAGTAAATCGCGAAATAACAAGCTTTCAGGAAAGAGGTGGGCGATTCGCGCCCGCCTTTTCTATTCTCAACAATCTTAGAATTAACTTGCGGTTCTAGAACATAAGAGCTAAACTACTATTGCGCGGCGGCGTTAGAAATGGTAAAGATATTTTGAAAACTCATAATCGAAACTTGTCGCAAAGATGAACTTTCCATGCTATAAAAGTAATCACCTTCCGTGATGAAAATTCGCGATCAGAAGACCGAAATTTAATCCCTGCGCCAACATGCAGTCATGATTCGACTAGCGTTTCCGTATCCAATCATTAGTTGCCTTCAGGCCAACTCGACTCATCAGGATTGATCCGTCATGATTCAGCAGCAGCAAATAAAGACCAGCACATTACACGAACTTGGCTACAAGATCTTCCTTGATCGCTATGCTCAGAAGGACATGACGAGAGCGAGCCTTCGGGTCGGCGACACGGTCATCGTGGTCGTCAACGCCAAGACGGGCCAGCGTGAGATCGGCCGGGTGAACGATATTGACTTGCCCCAAGTCAAGGTGACGCTGCTTGATGGCGAGGTCGTCGTGCGCGATCTGGAGCATGTCGACAAGCCGATAGAAACCGAACCCGGGCAAATGATGGATCGGGTGGCGCGTGGCGTCGCCGCGACGGAAGCCGGGCAGTTGAAGCAGGACGAGTGGACGGAGAAATTCCGCTGGCTGCTAGATGATTGGAAGTTCGTGCCTGGCGGGCGCATACTGACCGCAGCCGGCACAGACCAGGACCTGACCTATTACAATTGTTATGTCATCCCTTCACCGGAAGACTCGCGCGAAGGCATCATGACCACGCTGACGCAGATGACCGAGATCATGTCGCGCGGCGGCGGCGTGGGAATCAATTTGTCGACCCTGCGCCCGCGCCACGCGTATGTTAAGGGCGTCAACGGTCGCTCCAGCGGCGCCGTTTCCTGGGGCGGTTTGTACAGCTTCGTCACCGGGCTAATTGAGCAAGGCGGCAGTCGACGCGGCGCCTTGATGCTAATCCTCAACGACTGGCACCCGGATATCTTCAACTTCATCAACAGCAAGCGGCAATCTGGCAAAATCACCAATGCCAATATCAGCGTCGGCGTTTCCGACAAGTTGATGCGCGCGGTGGAAGCAAATGAGGATTGGGAGTTGGTCTTTCCCGATACGCGCGATCCGGATTTCGACGAACTCTGGGACGGCGACCTGGATACCTGGCTGGCGACGGGCCGCAAGGTCGTACACTACAAGACGATTAAGGCGCGCGAGCTTTGGGACGCGATCATCGAAAGCGCCTGGGCGAGCGCCGAGCCGGGCGTTTGGTTCCGCGAGCGCAGCAACAAGATGGCGAACAGTTGGTATTTCAATCCGCAGATCTGCACCAATCCTTGCGGCGAACAGCCGCTAGGCGCTTTTTCCGTCTGCAACCTGGGCGCGATCAACCTGTCGAAGTTTTACGACGAGAGCGCAGGCGATGTCGCCTGGGACAAACTGCGACAGACGGTCGCGTATTCGACGCGCTTCCTCGATAACGTCATCGACACCACCCCGTACTTCTTCGAGGAGAATCTAAAGGTACAGATGTCGGAGCGGCGCGTTGGGCTGGGCACCATGGGCATCGCCGAATTGATGCTGAAGCTCGGCGTGCGTTATGGCAGCGATGAGTCGGTCGAAGTCATTGACGACATCTACCGGACGATTGCCTGCGCCGCCTACGAAACATCGAGCGATTTGGCGCGGGAAAAAGGCGCCTTCCCCATGTTTGAAGCCGAGAAGTTCCTGGAAAGCGGCTTCATGCGGGCGATGCCTGATGATGTAAGGAGCAAGATTCGGCGCGATGGCATTCGAAACGTCACGCTGCTGACGCAAGCGCCAACCGGCACGACCGGCACCATGGTCAATACTTCCACCGGCGTAGAGCCGTTTTTCTCCTGGGTCTATTACCGCAAGAGCCGCCTCGGTTTGCATGAGGAGCAGGTGCCAATTGTCAAAGACTGGTATGCGGCTCATCCGGAGGCCGACGCGCTGCCGGATTATTTCGTCACCGCGATGGATCTTTTGCCAAATGAGCATATCAAAGTGCAAGGCGCCTTCCAGCGCTGGATCGACAGCGCCATCTCGAAGACTTGCAATGTGCCGAATGATTACACGGTCGAAGAGGTCAGCGAGTTGTACAAGTATATGTACGAGCTCGGCTGCAAAGGCGGCACGATTTACCGCGACGGCAGCCGCGATGAGCAAGTGCTGATGCTCAAAGGCGATGAACGCGCCGAGAGCGAAATGGAAGAGCTTCAGGGCGGCGAGGACACTGAGCCAGCGACGACGCCGCATCATGTATATCCGCGGCCCGATATCCTGCAAGGTCGAACGGTTAAGACGCAGACGCCCTTTGGCACAGCGTACATCACCATCAACCACGATGAGCAGGAGAATCCCTTTGAAGTTTTTATCGCCATTGCCAAGGCGGGCACGGATATTCAAGCCGATGCCGAAAGCTTGGGACGGATGATCTCCCTGCAGCTGCGCACGACGGCGCCGCATAATCGGCGTGATATGCTAAAGCTGATCATTGAGCAGCTGCAGGATATTGGCGGCGCGCGCCCGATTGGCTTTGGTCCAAAGCGCGTGCTGTCCCTGCCGGATGCGGTGGCGCGCGTCTTGCAGCTGGAGTTCTTTCCGGAGGACCAGCCGCAGCAATTGAACTTGCCTATTGAGCAAGCCGCTAGCGCAAGCGAAGCTGGCGAAGCTGACGGCGGAACAACGATAAACTCGGCGATTTCGGGCGCCGATATGTGCCCGGCTTGCGGGACGATCACCTTGATTCGGGCGGAGAATTGCCGCAAGTGCCTGACTTGCGGCTACAGCGAGTGCTAAAGGAGAAGAAGATCATGTCGAAAGCAAGAATCAACATGTAGTCAAACGGGACGATGGCTGGGCGGTGCATGGTGAAAATAATACTCGCGACACTGTTATCAAGCCAACACAACAGGAGGCATTTGAAGCCGCACGGGAAATTGCGCGCAACCAAAGTTCCGAAGTCCTGATTCACGGTCGCGACGGCAAAATTCGCGAAAGAAACAGCTATGGAAACGACCCGCATCCACCGAAGGGCTAAAATCTAAGCAGCACAATATGGACAACCGACTCTACTACGGCGACAACCTCGAGATCCTGCGCAGCCGCGAATACTTCCCCGATGAATCCGTCGATCTGATATATCTTGACCCGCCTTTCAACAGCAATCGCGATCACAATGTACTCTTCAAATCGGAGAGCGGGTCCGACAGCGAAGCGCAAATCACCGCCTTCGAGGACACTTGGCATTGGGGCGAAACCGCCGAGGCGACTTACCGCGACCTCATCATTGGCGCGCCGGCCAAGGTATCGATGGCGATTGAGGCGCTGCTGAATCTAATCGACCGCAACCAGATGATGGCCTACCTGGTGATGATGGCAGCGCGGCTGGTGGAGCTGGACCGGGTGCTGAAGCCGACCGGCAGCCTCTATCTGCATTGCGACCCGACCGCCAGCCACTATCTGAAGATCCTGCTGGACGCAATATTCGACCCGCGCAACTTCAAGAATGAATTGATCTGGAAGCGCACATCCGCCCACAGCGACGCCAAGCGGTTCGGGAGAATCCATGATGTGATTCTTTTTTATTCGAAATCCGAATCCTCACTGTGGAACAACATATATCAACCATACGACGAGGAGTACGTGAAACAATATTACCGTTATCAAGATGAAGACGGGCGGCGTTGGATGTCTGGCGATCTCAGCGCAGCCGGTTTGACAGGCGGTGGCTATGAATATGAATGGAATGGTGTAGTTCGAGTTTGGAGATGCCCAATCGAAACTATGAGGCAGTTGGCGAGCGAGAATCGAATTTACTATACGCAAAATGGTATTGCACGTATCAAACGATACCTGGATGAGTCCGAAGGTCAACTAACAAACGACTTATGGACTGACATTGAAGCATTGCGCTCTTGGCATAAAGAACGCCTCGGCTATCCCACACAGAAGCCGGTTGCCTTGGTGGAGCGCATTATTCTCGCCTCCTCCAAGGAAGGTGATTTGGTGCTGGATCCCTTTTGCGGCTGCGGCACGACCTGCGTAGGCGCCCATAAACTCAAGCGCCGCTGGATCGGCATCGACATCACCCACCTCGGCATCGCCCTGCAGAAGCACCGCTTGCAGGACAGCTTTGAATTGGCATCGGGGCGGGATTACGCTGTCATCGGCGAGCCGACGACCGAAGAGGGCGCGCGCGCATTGGCGACCGATTCCGCCAATGAAGGCCGCTATCAGTTTGAATGGTGGGCGCTCTCGCTGGTGGGCGCGAAGCCGATTGGCGGACGTACCGGCTCGCGCAAGGGCAAAAAAGGCGCGGACAAGGGCATTGACGGCATAATCAATTTCTTCGAGCAGGACGACAAAGGCAAAGCGAAGGCTCGAACGGTAATCGTACAGATCAAATCGGGCAAGGTAAGCGTCAAAGATATTCGCGAATTGAAGAGTACGCTTGAAAGTGAGAAAGCGGAAATCGGTCTCCTCATCACATTGGAATCGCCCACTCAGAATATGGTCAGCGAAGCGCTTGCAGCGGGGTATTACGAATCGGATTTCTGGGGGCGCCGATACCGCCGACTGCAACTTGCTACCGTCAGCGATCTGCTTGGCGGCGCGTCGCTGGATATGCCGCCGCAGCATGGAACGCACCGGAAAGCCGAGCGCTACAAGCCAACGAACGCGGACTCAGCCGGCAAGTCGCAGCAAGGGTTGCTTTGATACTTCATCGACGCGCATTTACCTGATGGCTTGGATCGCCGCAAATGCAGAAGTCCAAACTGAAGTCGCGCTTAAAGCGCATCATCTTGATTACGCTTGCCGCCGCCATGCTCTACTTCGTCGGCTTCGTCACCGCCGCTCATTTTGCTGGACTGCAAGATACGACCGAACGAGCCGATGTCATTATCGTTCTGGGTTCTGGCTTGCGCAAAGACGGCCGCCCTGGTCCGGCTCTTGCCCGTCGAACCAGGCATGGCGCCGACCTTTGGCATGAGGGCATCGCGCCGCTGATATTATGCACCGGTGGACAATCCGAATATTATCCGCGCACGGAAGCGGCTGCCTGCCGCGAGATTTTGCTCGGCGCGGGCTTGCCAGCCGGCGCCATCCTCATGGAAGAGCGCAGCCGCAGCACGGAAGAAAACGCCACCTACAGCAAGCGGATCCTGGACCAGAAACAGTTGACGCATGTGGTCTTGGTCAGCGACAGCTATCACATGCTGCGCGCGAGATGGCTTTTCAGCAAGCAAGGCATTCAATCTTTCGCCAGCCCGGTGACGAGTGGTCGCATTCGCGACCCGCGAGCTTACCCGTTTTCGCTGGCTCGTGAATTCATCGCCTTCAACTGGCAGCTTTTTAAGGAACTATTCAACATACCATGGACGCACGTGCGCGGCATCTGACGTGATCCCCTTCGCGCTTGTATTCGTCGGGAAGCCGCGCCGGGCGAGGTATTTTGCTTTCCACTATAATCAAGCCTAAGCGCTGGCAACATCGCCGGCGCCGCCAACCGGGTGGAGCGCGATCCCGCAAAATGAAGCGTCGGCTGCCGCAACTGATTGCCCGAGTGATTGTCTGCGTCAGTCTTTGCTTGACGCCGGCCGGCGCAGCCGCCCAAGAGGAGTGGTACAGTGTTCAGCCGGGCGACACAATTGAATCCATCGCGGCGCAATTCGACATTTCGGCGGAATCGATCATCGAGCGCAATGGATTGGCGCAGGCGAGCCCAATTGTAGTGGACCAGATCCTAATCATTCCGCCTGCCGATGCTGCGGCTATCAGTCCGAGCGCGAGCGGCCACAGCGACGGCGGCCTTGCGGAGCGAACTCATATCGTACAACGGGGCGAGACGTTGCAAGTGATCGCGCAGCTCTACGGTCTCGATTGGCAGACGCTGGCGCGCGCCAATAACATCGCCAATCCGCATCTGATTTATGCGGGCCAGGCGCTGATCGTGCCGGCGTCCGGCGGGCAAGATGTGGCGCCGGTCATAATTCCGACCGCTCAACCGGCGCCAACGGTCCAGCGCCCGGTGCATCGCTTGACTTCGCAGCGGCAATATCGCCTGCATATTGCGCGATCGGGCGAATCCATTGATTTTGTCGCCGAGCGCTACGGCGTCGTCGCGGACGCGCTGCTGCGTTTGAATGGCTTTACCATCGGAACGCGAATTTATGGCGGTGATGTCATTCTCATTCCGGCTTCGTCTTCGTCGGCGCCAGTTGTCGCGACGCCGGCGCTCGCGGCTGGCGCGATACAGCATGTCGTCCAGCGAGGGGAGACGCTGGACGCCATCGCCGCGCGCTACGGACGCACGGTGGCACAGATCGTCGGCGCTAATGGCCTTTTGAATCCAAACAGGATAAACGTTGGCCAGATTCTGATCATTCCATAGGAGCAACCATGTCGAAATATGTTTGCATAGGCGCGCCCTACTATCTGGGCGAAGCGATAGCGGAACGCCGCGAAGTGGAAGCGTTGCGCCAAAGCGGGATCGCCGACGAGTTGGATGCTGAATGGGTGGATATCGCGCCCGACTTCGCTGCGGACGATGATCCGGTCGTGGCGGTGAATCGCGCGCTCGCAAAGGCGATACAATCACATGTGGAGAAGATTCCGGTGGTATTTGCCAACGACTGCACCAGTTGCCTTGGCATGGTGAAGGGCTTGGAGGCGAAGGCGCCGTTGATTTTGTGGTACGATTCACATGGTGATTTCAATACACCCGAGACGACGCCGAGCGGCTTTTTGGGCGGCATGCCCTTGGCGGCGCTGGTCGGCCGAGGCAATCAGCATTTGATGAGGGGCTTGGATTTGGCGCCGATCGCCGAAGCTGATGTGATTGTCAGCGATGTCCGCAATCTAGATCCCGAAGAAGGTGTAATGCTGCGTGAAAGCGAGGTCACAATATATGAGACGCTGGCTGACCTGCACGCTGGACCGCTGCCCAACAAGCCACTTTACATTCACTTTGACACCGATGTCGTTGACTGCGCCGAAATGCCCGCCATGAGCTACCCCGAGCCCGGCGGACCGTCGTTAAATGAAAGCATCGATTCGCTGAAGTTTGTTTTGGCGCAGGGGAATACCGCCGGCATCTTATTCAGCCTTTGGAATGACACCCTGGAGCGGAGCGACGAAGCGCTGGACGCCACGCTGCGGCTAATCCGAGCGCTAAAATAAACATGTGCCGCGATTACGAAAATAGTCGCGAAAAGGGTTGGTATCAGCTTGCGAGGAGCGTCAAATGAGCATATCCTCTATATGGTGCGGTAACCACGCGTAACGGTTTTTCCAGGCGCTGAATCCTAAAGGGTATCCGAGTTTGTACACAGACAACGAGATTCTGTTCCCTCATTATGCGATTCCAGCGCTGCGCAACACCCGCGGACCAGCGTGGGTGCGATTGATTGACCGCCTTTCCGCCAAGTCTGAGACCAGCATCGAAGTCCTCGCCTTGATGTCCCTGATGATCGAACTCAACGGCTGCTTGGCTTGCGAAACCGATAGTTATCGGGCGATGCGCGGCTGCACCGCCTGCGCCCAGCAGACATTGCGCCGTTTTAAGGGCAGCGACGAAGAATTAATCCACATGTATGAGCAGTCGGTCGTCAGGATGGGCGAACTCGAACCAGCCCTGCTGGATTAATTTGATTCCTCCCGCCAGTTGCAGTTGACAAAGCGCAAACGTACGTGTTAAACTCTCCTCGCGTAGTGAGTTCCTCTGCGTTTGTTTGTATTGCCAGAGCCAATTGAAGGGACGTGCGGCGATAGCAGGATCACCATACAGGATCAACGGAAATATACGCGGTGTACGCGAAGTCCGGTTGATTGACGACACAAACACAAATATAGGCGTAGTCAGTTTCTACTATGCGCAGGAGCGCGCCGATGACGTCGGTCTTGATTTGGTGGAAGTCGCGCCGAACGCCGATCCGCCCGTTTGCCGCATCATGGATTATGGCAAGTTCCAATACGAGCAGCGGCGCAAGGAGCGCAAGTCAAAGAAGAATCAGGTCAAGGTGACGGTCAAGGAAATCCAGCTACGTCCCAAGACCGATGAATACCACCTTAGATTTGATATCAAACGGGCGGCAAAATGGCTGCTTGAAGGCAAGAAAGTTAAGTTTCGCGTTCGCTTTCGCGGGCGCGAGATCACGCACCAGCATATCGGGCGAGATCGGTTGAGCAAGATCGAGGAAGAGCTAAAAGACGTCGGCGTCGTTGAGTTGCGCCCCAATATGGAGGGCCGCGATATGCTTATGATTCTGGCGCCAAACAAGGACATCAGACAAAGTTCGGAGAAGCAATAGTGCCTCGCAAGAAAAAGACAAAAAAGTACAAGCTAAAGACACACAAAGCGACTGCCAAACGATTCCGCATGACCGGAAGCGGCAGGATCATGCGTACAAAAGGCGGCAAGAGCCACTTGCGCCGGCGCTCGGCCAAGCGCGTCAAGCGCCAATGGGACAAGAGAATGGAAGTAGGCGAAAAAGCGACGCAGCGCCGGATTCGCCGCCTGGCGCCTTATCTTGGCAAATACAAAGCTAACCCGCCGGCATAGATCGTATCAATCCATAAACCGCAAGGCTTAGCCCGGCGCCGTGATTTGCCGGGTCTTTCATGTACGGAGACGACAAATGGCCAGAACGAAAACCGGAATCGTCAGACGCCGGCGACACAAAAAGGTCCTGAGGCTCACGAAGGGGCAGTGGGGAACGCGGAGCAAGAATTTCAAGCGCGCCAACGAAGCGATGATGCGCAGCCTCTGGTACGCCTACCGCGACCGGCGTCAGCGTCGCAGGCAATTGCGCCGGCTTTGGATCCAGCGCATCAACGCGGCCGCACGTATGAACGGCATGAAATACAGCCAGCTTATCAACGGCTTGAAGCGCGCCGGCGTCGAATTGGATCGCAAGAGCCTGGCGGGGATCGCCATCCAGGACGGGGAGACTTTCGGCAAGATTGTCGATCTTGCCAAGCAAAGCCTTTAATTCGCGACGAGGCTAATTGGCTGCAACGGGGGTCCGGTACGGGACCCTCTTTCTATTTCTGGCGGCGGACGATGGATATCATCAGCAGTACGCAGAACAAGCGGATCCGCTACGTCAAATCGCTGCAGACCAAGCCGCGCTTCCGGCGCAGCGAGCGAAAGCTGGTTCTGGAAGGCGGCCGGCTGATCGCCGAAGCCTTGCTGGCCAATGGCAAACCGGACATTGCGCTCTATTCGCCGGAAAAAGCCGACTACGAACTGATCGCGCAATTACAAGGGCGCGACTGCCCGCTGCTGCCGGTTAGCGAAACGGTTCTTCAGCATGTCAGCGCTACGCAGCAAGCGCCTGGGCTCCTCGCCGTCTTTCAGTTGCCGCGTCCGCCGATGCCTGCGGTCCCCGAGCGCATTCTGATTTTGGATGGCGTCCGCGAGCCGGGCAACCTGGGCACGATCTGGCGAACGGCAGCCGCGGCCGGGGTTGATCTGGCGATCCTGGCGCCGGACTGCGTCGATCCGTACAACCCGAAAGCGGTAAGAGCGGGAATGGGCGCCCATTTTCGGCTGCCACTCGTCGAGTCAAGTTGGAATGAAATAAGCCGCTATTGCCGGGAGCTGGCGGTGTATGTGGCGATGCCTTCAGCATTAAAGAAGTACACCGAAGTGAACTGGCTCGATAGCTGGGCATTCATCGTCGGCAACGAGGCGCATGGCATCAGCAAGCGAGCGCTCGAACTGGCGCGCTACCCCATCTCCATTCCCATGCTGGGCGGGGCAGAGTCGATCAACGTTGCCAGCGCAACCGCCATTATTCTTTTTGAGGCGCAGCGACAGCGCCTTGCAGAAGCGTCGCGGTAAGAATCCATCCGAACAGCCCTCTTCATTTGTGTGCCGCGCTACGGTAGACTAGCGCGACTTGGAAAACTTCGAGGGTCGGGAGAACTCGATTCATGGCTAAGGAATTTGATGTTGTCGTGCTTGGCGCCGGACCCGGCGGATACGTAGGCGCGATCCGCGCCAGCCAACTCGGTTTGTCCACCGCAATCGTCGAGAAGAAGTATTGGGGCGGCGTCTGCCTCAATGTCGGCTGCATCCCGTCGAAAGCGCTGCTGCGCAATGCGGAGCTAGCCTATATCTTGAAACACGAGTCGGACACTTTCGGCATCAGTGGAGAGTTCACGCTGGACTACGGCGTGGCACATAAGCGCAGTCGCCGCGTCGCCAACGGCCTGACCAAGGGCGTACAGTTCCTCATGCGCAAAAACAAAATCGAAGCCTATGAGGGCTGGGCGACGATCGAAGACGCCAATCATTTGCGAGTCGCGCTAAACAGCGGTGAAAGCGAAGAACTTCGCTTTAAGAATCTGATGATTGCGACAGGCGCCGCGACGAAATTGATACCGGGTAGCGAACTGAGCGAGCGTGTCGTCACCTACGAAGAACAGATTATGGAAGACAGCTTGCCGGCCAGCGTTATCATCGCCGGCGCTGGCGCGGTTGGCGTCGAATTCGCGTATATCATGCGCAATTACGGCGTTGACGTGACATTGGTAGAGTTTCTCGAGCGCATTCTGCCGCTGGAAGATCCGGAAGTCAGCGCTGAGTTGGCCAAGTCATTCAAAAAGCTAGGCATCAGAGTCTTAACTGGCACACGCGTCGACTCCATTGAAGATCGCGGCGAGGGTGTTTTGGTCACTGTGACGACCGTGGATGGCGCGCAGGAGACGCTGCAAGCGGATCGAGTCTTGCAAGCGATCGGTTTCCAGCCGCGCGTTGACGGTTATGGCTTGGAAAATCTTGGTGTAGAACTCAACGAGTTTCGCGGCATTGCGGTCAACGACAAGATGCAGACGAATTTTCCCAATATCTATGCCGTTGGCGATGTGACCGCCAAACTGATGCTGGCGCATGTCGCCGAGACGATGGGCGTGGTCGCGGCCGAGAACATCGCCGGCGCTCCCACTGTTACGCTAGATTTTGACATGATGCCTCGCGCAACCTACTGTCAGCCGCAGGTTGCCAGCTTCGGCTACACAGAGGCGCAAGCCAAGGAGCGAGGCTTTGACATCAATGTCGCCAAGTTTCCTTTTCAAGCCAATGGCAAAGCAAGAGGCATGGGCGATGCGACCGGCTTCGTCAAGCTGATCAGCGATGCGAAATACGGCGAGATTCTTGGCGCGCATATGATCGGTCCCGATGTAACGGAGCTGTTGCCGGAATTGACCTTGGCGCGCGCAGCCGAGTTGACGCCGGCGGAGATCGCCCGCAATGTTCACGCCCATCCTACGCTAAGCGAGGCGCTCAAAGAGGCGGCTCATGGCTTGGTGGGGCGCTTCCTCAACATGTAACCCAAATGCAGGCCGGTCTACTATTCAATCGAGAAGTGAAGAATGGGCAAGATTGCGCCGACCTCGCCGGTGGTCTTGTCAACCCCGGTAACTTTGCTGCCGCTGTTGTATCGATCGTAGAGGATTACGACGACTCGGTAGTCGCCAGGCGGCATATCAGCCGTTGAGAGATCCGTCACATACCACTTCAGAATCTTGTTGTACAGATGTCTGTCGCGAGCCTGCCGAACCATCTGCCAGTCCGGCGTCAGAATCTGAATGGACACATTGTATTCTTCCAGCTGCGCCTCGTCGGCGACCTCCCAGCCGGTGACGACGCGGACGGTCTGGCGGGCGCTGTCAAAGTCGGCGAATTTGTCGACGATCTTGATGCCGTTTTCATACAGGATCGGCTGATATTCATGGTCGCACGGGAGCAGATCTATGATGTAGCGCTCTACAAATACGTCTTCAGTATCGACTAGCGTCTCGCAACGGTTGTGATTGGCTTGGATCGCTGCCAGCACATCATCGAAGATTTCAGATTTCTCTTGCGGGTTGTATGAGAAAAGCAGAAATGGATTGTCGCCGATGGCTTCCGCAATTTTGTTCCGCAACTCCTGGCCTTGGAGGCGCGCATATACAAAGTCGCCGTCGATGCCGAGTACCGTCTGCGTATAATAGTCGGCTACAGACCTGCCGTGTTTCATTGTCCAGAATACCATCCGCGACTCAGCGAATCCGATCATGAAGTCATGATCTTGTTTTTTTCCATGAAGCTCGTCGGCAAATCGATGCAAGGGAGGGTGATGCGAATACAACGATTTACGCCCGTCATGCGCCCACATAATCCCTTGTTGCTGAATCTGTATAAAGCCGACTAGCCAGAACAGGACAAAAAGCGTGGTCAGCGTTCGCCGATATTTTGTGCTTGTCAACAAGCGGGCAACGCAGATGGTGAAAAACGGGGCGACAAACACAAAATAGCGCATCCGGCCGGCATCAATGGCGCGAGACATTTCGTTCCAGCCAAGGATGAGCGCTATCGTTAACGACGCAGCGATGAATAAGCGCCAAAATTCAGTGTCATTACGCCGGAGAAATGTCCAACCGCCCAATGCGACTAGCGGAATCCAGAGCAACGGAACGTCATTTACAAGCACAGACGCTAAATCAGCAGCCAGTCCAAAAGACAGGATCGGCATTCCTTCGCCCGTGGTTATGTTATACGGGGCATTCGCTAGCACCGGAATGTAGGGAATGATTGCAAGCGCGCAAATCCCCCAGGCGGCAATGATCTTGAGCGTGGCCTTCGATCGAGCGCCAAAGAGATGTTGAACAAACAGTCCCACGATTAGCAGCACGGCGCTAATGTGGGTGTATATGGCGGCGATTCCAGTCAATACAAACAGAAGCAAACGCAACCAGGTGGAATCCCGCTTGGTCAGCCGCCAATACAGCCAAGTGTGCATAAGCGCAAACATAGTGAAAAGCGCATAGACTTTAATTTGATGCAATTGCGCCACAAAGAGCGCATTGCTGCCCAGCAAGAGTATGGCCACCCATGCCGCGCGCCGATCAAAGACGTCCGCGCCAAGTCGGTACGTGAACGCCAGCGCTAGTAAGCCCGCGAGCAGCGAGAAATAGCGCACTGGCACTTGCGACCAACCCACCTTCTGCGACCATTGCGATGCCAGCACCATGTAGAGCGGTACCTGGTCCTGGAAGGATTCGTGAACTGACTCAACCACCTGAAGTGGGCTGTAAGGAGGATCAAAAGCGCCCATGTCGCCCAAGCCATAAAGCTCGTCCCACCAGACGATATCCTTATTCAGCCCGGCGGCGCCTGCGGCAAAACCAAGCAAGAGCGCAATCGTTATTGCAAAGATGTCAAAAGCGGATTGCCTCTGCCCTGCCTTTGAACCCTCACTCGTACAAATGAGATCTGACAATATCGGATTTTCCTTGCGAAGTTACATCTAGTGGCGCCTGAGCAAGGCGCTAGCTCGAGATCGTAAAGGTCGTTAGCGGAAGAATATCGCCCGATGTTCCAGCTGCCAGATCCGCGCCTGTAACCTTGGTTTTGCTGTAGCGGTCGTAAAGAATTATCACCGCGCGGTAATCGCCGGGCAGCAGGCCATCGGTTGACACTTCGACCACGTACCATTTTAATACATTGTTGTAGAGATGTTCGTCCCCAATCTGGCGAACGTTCTGCCCGTCATTCGATAGGATCTGAATCGAGACATTGAATTCTTCCAGCTGCCTTTTATCGGCGACTTCCCATCCGGTGACGACGCGGACGGTCTGGCGGTCGCTGTCAAAGTCAGCGAATTTGTCGATGATCCGAATACCGTTTTGGTACTGAATGGGTTCATAATCGCGGTCACAGGCGAGCGTATTGAATACGAAACGTTGCGCGATCAGATCGTTCTTTTTCACCAACAGATTACAGGCAGTGTACTCGGCTTCGAGCGCGGCGATCACCTCGCCGAATATGAGCGGCTTTTCCTCGGGATTGTAGACCAAGACCAGGTAGGGGTGCTCGTCAATTAGATTGTCCAGATCCTTAAGAGAATGGCTAGCTGACTCATCCGTAATGACAAAGGCATGATCCCGATTGAGCATCACGCCGTAATAGTAATCGGCAATGCTTTTGCCGTGGCGCAACTTCCAGTCAACCCACTTAGCCTGGCTAAAGCCTAGCGCCTTATCCAGTTCCCGCGTTTTGGATTGAAGGGCCTCAGCATGTCGATGCAAAGGAGGAATGTCAGCGAATATCGAAGTGCGGCCGGAGTAAGCCCAGCTATCGCCCAAGCCGTGAATGTGCAGCCCGCCGGCGATCCAAAGCAGCAGGAAAGGAAGCAAGATGAATTTCGATCGCCGCGGCGTAAACAGAAGATGGGCGCATAGAATTGCAAAGAACGGCATCGACGCCAGGAAAAATCTAAACCGCAGTCGGTCAATCAAGGGAAAGAACTCATTGAATAGTATTAGAGACAGAATGATGCCGGACCAAACGATCAGTATCTGCGTGATTGCCGGATGACGCCGTTTCAAAATTGCCAAGAACGTCAGCAGCGCTATCGGCAGCCACAACACTTCGATGCCGTTGACGATGATGTTGCCGAGTTCTCGCGCCAGCTGAGGCGCGCTAAGGGCGCTGTCTTGCAGCGCCGGGATCGTGCGTTCAGCCAGCGCCCCGCGAAGATAGTGAGGCAGATAAGGCAGGAAGGCCAACGCGCTAAGCGACCAGGCGGCGCAGACTTGAAACCACCGCTTTATTCGCGAAAAATAGAGCAGATGGCGCAGACCCAGCCCGACGAATACGAAGAGGGAAAATACATGGGCGTAGAGCAGCGCGGCAGCTGTGAGAACAAAGCTGAGCCAATGCCATCTTCGCGCTGATTTAGCCGACGTCATGCGCCAATAGAACCAGGCATGGATGACCGTCAGCAGTAGCAAAAGCGAGTACATGCGGATTTCGTGAAAATACATCAGCACGAATCCGCTCGTAGTCAGGAGCAGCGCGGCGGTGGCGGCAGTCCGGCGGTCGAGCAGGTCGGCGGCGAAGCGATAGGTCCAGGCAATGAGAAGAAGGCCAATGAGCAAGGACAGAAATCGCATGGAAAGCTGTGACCAGCCAACGAGGCCAGCCCAGCGCGCGCCAAGAAAAAAGTACAGTGGCACATGATTTGGGCTGTGTTCGGTCAGGGAGTCTACGACTTCCGAGAGGTCATACGGCGTTGCGAAGACACCCATGTTGGATAGCGAATACAGCTCGTCCAACCAAAGAATGTCGGCATTGAGTCGATGCGCGCCCAAGGCATAGCCGCCGAGCAGCACAGCGACCATCAGCAATAGATACCGCTGGTCGGATGCCTTCATGTTCCGCGCTTCGCCTTTTGAAGCGCCTGATAGTCCGGCGCCAGCAGTCCGAATTGCCAAAGGCTATGGAAGGCGCCACGTTTGAATACACGCTCGCGCCAATTGCCCTCGAGCGTGAAACCCAACTTTGTGAGCAGCGCGGCGGAAGCGGCATTCCCCTCGACGACATCGGCTTCAACACGGTGTACATCCAGCTGATTGAAGCAGAACTGCACGACAGCCTGTGCTGCCTCCGTCATGATGCCCTGACGCCAGTAATCCGAATGCAATTCGTAGCCAATCTCAACTCGGCGATCGCGCCGCGCATACAAATGAAAACCGCATGATCCGATCATGCGATCGTTCGGTTTGAGCGTAATCGCCCAGCGGATTCCCGACCGCTCGCGAACGATTCGGTCCGCCCAATTGATGATCGCGCTGGCGACTTCGCCGCCCGGCAGGCCATCAAAGTCGATGAGATAATCAAGCACGCCGGGGCTATGCCAAACCGCCAGCCAGTCTTCGTAATCGTCCACGGTGATTCGACGCAGCCGGAGACGATCCGTTTCCAGCGCCGGCGCCGTGGCGAAATCGAAGTCGGTCAATTTACCCTCCGCGATCACATTCGCTATGCTTTCAAAGCGAAAAGAATTCCGACAGTTGAGCGAGCTTGAAAGTCGATCCCAATGAATCGAGTTAAAGACTTTCCGCGACAATCTCAGCGATATCGACTACCTGCGGTCCACCAGACGACTCCGTCCGCGCGTCTTCGAACATGCGCATGCAGAAAGGACAGCCGACCGCCAGCGTCTCGGCGCCGGTCGACGCCGCTTCCTGATAGCGCTCGGCGCTGATCTTGCCCGCGCCCGGCTCCTCTTCTTTCCAGAATTGCGCGCCGCCGGCGCCGCAGCAGAACGAGTTCATCCGATTGCGCGGCATTTCTACCAGAGGCGCGCCGATTCCCTTGATGATGTTTCGGGGCGCGTCTACGACATCGTTGTGCCGCCCTAGATAGCAAGGATCGTGAAAGGTCACGTTACTCCATGCCGATGAACTAGCGCTTACTGGCAGCCGGCCCGCGGCAATGAGCTCCTCGATCAGTTCGCTATGATGCGCGACCTCGAAACTGCCGCCGAAGTCGCCATACTCCTTCCCGATGTTGTGCAGGCAATGCGGACAGGTTACGACAATTCGTTTAGGATTGAGCGCGTTAAGCGTCTCGACATTGGCGGCGGCCAGTTCCTGATAAAGATATTCGTTGCCAGCGCGCCGGGCGACATCGCCGGTGCAGCTTTCCCCGTCTCCGAGGATGGCGAAGTTGACATCGGCGGCGCGCAGCACCTTGACCAGCGCCCGCGCCGTTTTTTGCGCGCGCGGATCATAGCTGACGGCGCAGCCCGTCCAGTAGAGCACATCGAAATCTGGATTCTCGTCAACATTGGGCACGGGGAAATCCAAGCCATCCGTCCAGGCGCCTCGACGCTCGGGCAGCTGCCAGGGATTGCCTTGGCGCTCCATGCCGTTAAAGGCGCCTTGCAGCTCGGCTGGAAACTCGCTCCTCATCAATACAGCATCGCGGCGAATGTCGAGAATATCAAACATTGGTTCATTGCCGACGGGGCAGATATCAATGCAGGCGCCGCAAGCTGTACAAGCCCAAAGCGCCGACTCGCTGAGCAGCCCGCCGGCGAGCGTCCAATCGGAATCCGCCCCGCGCGCCAATTCATCCCAGTTTTCATTAATCAGGAATCGTTTGTTGACTTCCAGCGCCGAGGGCGACAGTTCCTTGCCAGTCACATAAGCCGGGCAGACATCTTGACAGCGATTGCACATGATGCAGGCAAAGCCATCGAGAATATGCGTCTTATGCAAGTCTTCGAGACGGGCGGCGCCGAATTGTTCGATATTCTCGTCTTCAAAGTTGAGCGGCGTCAGCGCGCCGATTGAGGTCCGCTGCGGACGGGTCATGAAATTCAGCGGCGCCATGAATAAGTGCGCATGTTTGCTCTGGGGGAAGTAAGGCAGAAATAGCAAAATGCCGCCGAGCGCAATCCACCAGAAGAGGTGGCGCATCAACTCGAGCGCATCAGCATTCAAGCCGGACCATATAGCCGCAGAGACAGTCGCTAAGGGCATGAAAGGGTCGTCTCCATGCTGCGCCACCGCCACCGATTCGCCAAGGAAGCGCGCGCCGACATGCAGCAAGATGAAGACCGCCACGATCATCGAGTCCCTGGTGACGCCGCCAGCCTCGACCTTGGGATGCAAGAGCACATTGTCATTAAACTGCAGCGCCTTGCGATTGGGCAGGACCAGTCGCCGCAAGATGAAGTATCCGATGCCAACCAATACGACGACGCTCAGCATATCGCCCAGGAATCGGTAGGCATCGTAAGCCGAACTAAAGCGAAGCAGTTGTCGCTCGAAATCGGGCAGGAAACCAATCAGCAGGTCAAAAGCGTTAATCAAGAAATAATAGGTAAACCCGAGCACGACTCCCCAATGAAGCAGACTGGTCAGCGGGCGCGTTTTGAGGGTCGTGCGCTGGAGCAGATAAATCGCCAAGGCGCGCAGCGCGCGACGTAAGATGTGGTCGACGCGCAACTCGCCCTGCCCTCGTCCAATGATCTGAAACATCTCTTTGAAGCCGGCATAACTGGCGCCCAAAGACAAAAGCGCCAGCAGGATAAACAGCGTTTTTTCCACGTCCGTGAGCATAACTAGCGCTGGCTTTCTCGACCGCAAGTCGCATGAAATCGCCTGTTTCAGTTTACCATTGAGCCTAGCAATCACCAACCGGACCGGACGCAAGCGCGGGTAGCGGGCGCTTTCGCCGGACAATGGCGCCGCCACCTCTCTTCGGCTGCGTCTTTCCGCATGTAAGCTTGTGGAATTCGAAGCCATCAGTAGAATGAGAAGCTACCAGGATAGGGAAAGAGGAGCATCAACAATGATTGACTTTGCGCCCATGCGCGATGGCGAACTGACATATCTTGAATACGCGGCGCAGGAGAATATCAGCGCGGAAGATTTGCGCCGGCTGAGCGACGAGAGCGTCGGTTTCCTGCTGAGTCTGCTGGATGGACTTGCCGATGCTGATATTGTATTTGATCCGGAAGATCCGAATGCGGACGATCCCTTTGCCGTCGAAGGCGAGGAGGAGATTGGTTGGAATTTCGGTCATCTGATCGCGCATGTAACTGCCAGCTCAGAGGAGGGCGCCGCGTTGAGCTCGCTGTTGGCGCGCGGCGTGCCGGCTTCGGAACGGCCGCGTTACGAAACTCCCTGGCGCGATATCAAGACGGTAGCGCAAGTGCGGCAGCGGCTGGAAGAGAGCCGGCGCATGCGCAACGCCTATTTGGAAACCTGGCCCGATGCGCCGCTGCTGGATGTCTGCCGCGTGGTATCGGAGCGCTTCAGCGCCAGGTTCGGCGAGATGAATGCGCCGGCCGCCTTCCTGTTCGGCTTGTCGCACGAAGTCGGGCACTACGAGCAGATTGAAGAGGTCAAGCGTCAGGCGCTGGCGGCGCGCGCGGCGGCAATGTGAATCGTATAAAGCGCAATGATTCTGCATTTTGGGGAATGACAAGCATGTTGGCATCGCCGCCAATGGAGGGCTGATGAGCAAATTCGTGGCGCCGCGTACGCCCAAAGGCTTTCGTGACTTCCTGCCCGAGACAATGCTGCGGCGAAGCTACGTGCTGGATAGCATCAAAGAAGTATTCCATCTCTACGGCTTCGAGCCGATCGACACGCCGATCCTAGAGCTGCATGAAACCCTCTTCGGCAAATACGGCGAAGATGCCGAACAGTTGATATTCACGGCGCAGCACGGGCGCAGCAGACGGGATCCGCTGGCGATGCGCTACGATTTGACCGTGCCGCTGGCGCGCGTCGTCGGGCAATACGAAAGCCAGCTCAACCTGCCCTTCAAGCGTTATCACATCGCGCCCGTATTCCGCGGGGAACGTCCGCAGCGCGGGCGTTATCGCGAGTTTTGGCAATGCGATGCCGATACGGTCGGCGTAGCGAGCATGAGCGCCGATGCCGAAATCGTCATCATGATGGTTCAGATTCTCCGCCGGTTGGGATTCCCGCAATTTGTCATCAAGATCAATCACCGCCAGCTGCTGGTGGCGATTGGCGAGTTTTCCGGCGTCCCAAACGAGCAATTGCCGGATCTCTATCGCAGCGTCGACAAATTCGACAAGATCGGCGCTGACGGCGTCAAGCGAGAATTGATCGAGCGCGGAATCGACAGCGACGCGGTCAGCCGCATGATGGACTTGATTCAGTCCAAGGAACCTGGCTCAAATAGCCTGGAGTTGATCGCGAAGACAGTCGGCGACGATGTCAAGGGATTGGATGATCTGAGACAGCTAGCGCAATTGCTAGCGGAGGCGTCCATCCCGCCCGAAAACTTCGATTTCGACTTCACGATGGTGCGCGGGCTGGGCTATTACACCGGCCCCATATTTGAGACGGTGATATCGGAGCCAAACCTCGGAAGCATCAGCGGCGGCGGACGCTACGACAATCTGATCGGGATGTTCCGGCGCCAAAGCCTGCCGACGACCGGCACCTCCTTCGGCATTGAGCGCATCATCGATTTGATGAACGAGCTGGCGCTTTATCCGCCCCACTTGGGCGGGACGCTGGTGCAGGCGCTGGTGACCGTCTTCAGTGACGAGACCCGCCGCGAATCGACGCGGATTGCGCATCAGCTTCGCCAGGCGGGCATCAATACAGAGGTTTACCTGGGTAGGCGCAAGCTGGGCCGGCAACTCGCGCACGCCGACAAGAAAGGCATTCCAATCGTCGCCATTGCCGGACCGGACGAGATCGAGGCAGGCGTCGTCAAGCTGCGGCGCTTGCGCGATGGCGAGGAAAAAATGGTAGATCTGAAAAAGTTGGCTCAGTCCGCCGGTGAACTGCTCGCCGATCGCTGATTCGAATTCTTGCCACCAATAGTAGGACCTTCGCCATGAACTCCCTGCCCCGTTCGAGCGGCATCCTGCTCCACCCCACATCGCTGCCCGGCAGATACGGCATCGGCGATCTGGGCGCGGGCGCCTATCGCTTCGTTGACTGGCTGGAAGCGCAGGGGCAATCCATCTGGCAGCTTCTGCCGCTGGGACCAACGAGCTACGGCGATTCGCCTTATCAAACGCTGTCGGTATTCGCTGGCAACAGCAACGTGGTTAGCCTCGATCGCTTGGTTGAAGACGGCCTCTTGGAGTTGGGCGACCTCGCCGACGCGCCGCCATTTCCAAAGGACCGAGTCGACTATGGTTGGGTCATCCCCTATCACAATCAAAAGCTGGCGCTCGCTTGCCACAACTTCAGCGCTGCCGCCGATTTGACCTTGAAACGGGAATTCGGCGAATTTGTCAGCGCGAATCGGTTCTGGCTGGAAGACTTCGCCCTGTTCATCGCATTGAAACGGCAGCACAAGCTGCGCCCATGGACCGAGTGGGAGCGCGAATTGCGGCGCTGCGATAGCTCGGCGCTGGCGGCCGCGCGCGCGGAATGCGCCGAGCAAATCAATCTCGAGCGTTTCCGGCAGTGGCTGTTTCATCGGCAGTGGACCGCGCTGAAGAATTACGCGCATGAAAAGGGAATCCGCCTGATTGGCGACCTGCCGATTTTCGTCGCCCACGACAGCGCCGATGTCTGGGCGCATCAGCATGAATACTTTATCGATGACAGCGGCAACCCGACCGCAGTTGCCGGCGTGCCGCCCGATTACTTCAGCCCGACCGGGCAGCGCTGGGGCAATCCGCTCTATCGCTGGGATGTAATGAAAGCAGCCGGATTCCGCTGGTGGATTGAACGAATCATGGCGCTGCTGCGGCTCGTCGATTACATTCGGATCGACCATTTTCGCGGATTTGAAGGCTACTGGGAGATCCAGGCCAGCGAACCGACGGCGATCAAGGGTCAATGGGTAAAGGGTCCGGGCGCGACGCTCTTTGAGGCGATCACGGCTGCCTTGGGCGAGCTGCCCATCATCGCCGAGGACCTGGGCGTCATCACGCCCGCTGTGGAGAAGCTGCGCGACGACTTTGGCTTGCCCGGCATGAAGGTGCTGCACTTCGCCTGGAGCGACCCCGCCAATCCCTTTTTGCCGCATAATCATCCACCCAATTGCGTCGTCTATACGGGTACGCATGATAACAATACGACGCGCGGCTGGTGGGAGAATGAAGTCGATGAGCGTACGCGCGCCTTCGTCAAGGATTATCTCGGGCAAGACATTCACGACATCGTCTGGACGCTGGCCCGCGTCGGGATGCGCTCAGCCGCCAAGGCATTTGTGATGCCGATGCAAGATGTGCTCGGGCTTGGCGCCGCCGCCCGCATGAATACACCGGGGCAGCCCGCCGGCAACTGGACTTGGCGCATCGCCGAAAGGGATCTGAGCCACCCGGGCAAAGACGCTCTTCTACATATCACGCGGCTGTATCAGCGACATCCCGACCAGCAGAAGTCTCGGTAATCGCAAGATTCTGGCGCAAGCGAGCATTACGAAAGATTGAAGGATTAGAGCCTGATTCATGGACCAACAAAGCGTCTTTCATAACGAATGGCTGCGCAGCCTGCGTGAACAATACAAGCAGGTCGTGCGCAACGACGATCGCGGAACCTTGTCGTCATTGACGGCGGTCATGCACAATGTCGGCTTTCGCGATGATGAGCTGTCGCAGCTGCGCATCGAGGCGACAATGCACGTCGATGATGTCGGCGAAAACTTCAGCCCCGATATGGATATTCTTGCAAAGACCAGTCTGACGCAGGCGCATCCGGCTGAATGCGCTTGTCCCGCCTGCGTGCCCGTCGATGAAAGCAAGTTTGACAGCGAGGGACAGCCAATCGCGCCCGATCCCGAAGCGGAGGAATACGAGCCTGGTCATGTAATTCCGGTCGCTGAAATCGCGGCGGACGATGACGGCGAAGAGGTCGATTCGATCACATTTGAAGACAGCATCGCAGCCGAAGCAGCTTCAGCGATCGACGAGGAGGAAGAGTCCACTGCCGAAGCGGACGAGAGCGAGGCCGATCCGGATGCGCCGCAGCAGATGGACCTCTTCTAGCAATGCCGATCACCGACGACGACCGGAAGTGGATGCGTTTAGCGCTGGAGGAAGCGGAGCGCGCATTGGTCAGCAGCGATGTGCCGATTGGCGCGATCGCCGTCCAGCGGGGTGAGATCATTGGGCGGGGCTACAACCGGCGTGAAGCCGACCATGATCCGACGGCGCACGCCGAAATGATCGCCATGCGCGAAGCCGCGGCTGCATTAAACAGGTGGCGCCTGGACAAGGTGACGCTCTATTGCACGCTGGAGCCCTGCGCGATGTGCGCTGGCGCAATGGTGCTGGCGCGTCTTCCGCGTCTCGTCTATGGGGCGACTGATCCCAAAGCGGGGGCGGCCGGCAGCGTCTTCGACCTGACGCGACACCATCGGCTCAATCATCGTGTGCAGGTCGAAGGCGGCTTGTATGCCGAGCAGTCAGCCAAACTGATTCGCGAGTTTTTCCGCAAACTCCGCGACAGTTGACCTGCGAAGGATAGCTAGACGCTGTTCAATTGCGCCCGCGCTGGTGTATACTTTTTGCCTGCTGGGGAGAGGTGCCAGAGTGGACGATCGGGACTGTCTCGAAAACAGTTGTACCCTCCGGGGTACCGTGGGTTCGAATCCCACCCTCTCCGCTCATTAGCTAGAAGACAGGACTGTAACGGACGGGCGAGCTTCCACCCGTCCTTTTGCCTTTGACGCTATCGCTCTCCCATCTGCATCATCATCGCCAGCGGGAAGACCATTGCATCTTCCGGTATCTCGACGCTCACGGGCTGGTTGAAGGCGGTCATGTCGATGCCGATATTCATGGCCAAATTAACGTTACCGGCGATCTCCCCAGCTTCCGATTTGGGAAGAGCCATATCGCCGGCTATTGTCATGCGACGCGTGAAGTGATCGGCCAAGCCGATGTAATGCCTGCTTATCAGCTCGCCTTGTTCTGAGCCGGCTGCTTCTAGGGCTTCACCCATATACAGCGACGCGACTGATCCAGCGTCAATCCGCGTCTCGAACACCGCCACTGGTATGCCGGCGACGACATCATCAGCCAAACGCGTGACCGCAAGCGCATGCGCCACTTCTTTTTCCATCGCCGACGGGTCTGCGACGCCGGGCAAGGAATCCATGCCGGCTTGCATCAATACGTCATCCAGGGCGCCGCTCACGTCCACGCCAAACCATTCGAATCCTTCCATCGACTCGCCGGTGAACTCTTCCATAGCGCCCGCGTTGAAGGCGATTACGCCATCTTTCAGCCTCAGGCTAAGCGTCATAGCAAGCGGTTCCGCGCTCGAATCAATATTCAGATCCAGCATGAATTCACCGGACATCGCCGTTAGCGCAAGCTCGATCAATGCGCCAATGCTGTCTCCGTCAGGCTCAGCCTGCGCTGCCAAGATGTCAGCGAGAAGCGTTGGATCAACCGCCAGGCTGCCGCTGCCGGCGCCGCTCAGACGCATGTTGTCTTCGGGCGCGTCGCCGCTAGCTTGCATATCCATACTCATGCTGAAAGCGGCGGAGAAGATTTCGTCCATAACGGCGGCGTTATCCAGCAGAATCTGGCAATCGGACGCTTGCAGATCTCCGCAGAATACGTCGCCATCCATGGAGTCCGCTTGCGCGCCGGCGACAGGCAGCAGCAGAAGCGTCAGCGCGATGAGAAGCCTTACTCTCTTAAGCATGATGTCCCTTTCCTCAATTAGCATTTGTCTCTACAGTATAACGTAAGAATCTTCGCCGAGTTTCCCCCAATCATTGAGGCAACGAGAGAGCGCCTCCGCCAGTAATAAGTGTCGCCGCCCGATGCCCCGCATTAAATTCCTTCCGCAATTCTGATATACTCGCGAGTAAAGTTCGATTACGAAAACAGCGCGCAATATGCAGACGATCACGGTTTACGGCAGTTCCCAGGTCGGTCCCGGTGACCGGGTCTATCAGGACGCAATAGTCGTTGGGCGCGCGCTCGCATCGGCAGGCTACGCGGTCATGACCGGCGGATACCTGGGCGTTATGGAAGCGATCAGCAAGGGCGCCAAAGCGGCCGGCGGTCACGTCATTGGTGTGACCACTGATCAAATCGGCTTACAATTCAACGTACAGCCCAACGGCTATTTGGATGATATGGTAAATTACGCCGACTTGCGCGACCGGCTGCTGCATATGGTGGAGAATGCCGATGGCTATCTGGCGATGCCTGGCGGGATCGGCACTCTTCACGAGATTGCGGAGACATGGGAACTGATGCGCATCGGCGGCGTGCCGCGCCGTCCATTCGTCTGCTATGGTCCAATGTGGGAAGACGTCATCGGCATCTTGGAAGAAAGCCCGTACCTTGGGGACGGATACCATGGCATGATCAAGATTGCGCATACGCCCGAGAATGTGATTGAGGCTTTCGAGGTATAGCATCAATGCAACCCTTCCGCTTGAAGATTTGCCATCCGTTCGGCGGCTGCAGCGGCGGACCGCGCCCGGCGCTGGCAAGATTCGCAACGAGACCGACGCCGTAATCGCGATTCGAGTGGAATGAGCGCTTTGCGTGATCGACAGAGGTTGAAAAATGCGGGAGTCAAATTGTGGCTAAGCCCTGCGCAATAGGTCTGTTCTTGGTCTTCTTGCTCGCTTTGGCGGGTACAAGCGCGCAAGAGGATACACCTGTGCTTGACGCGCCGCGCCCGCTACAGGTATGGTTGCCAGCGCCCTTGATCTCCGATGAGTCTGGCGTTGCCTTTCAACTGCTCAGCGAGCATACAGCAGCCTTTTCCCTCGGCAACGACATCGCCATCGAGTACCGAATCAAAGATGTCGGCAAGGTTGGCGGCATTATGTCCACTATTCGCGCGGGCAAAGACGTGGCACCGGCTGCCTTGCCCGATGTCTCACTGATTCGCCGCCGCGATTTCTCGCCGTCTCAGGCGCGTCAGTATCTGCAATCACTGGAGTCCTTGTTCTCTTCATCTCTGCTCCAGGACCTGGATTACGGTCTTGAATTCGGTCAGATTCCGCTCGAAACGGGGATCGCGCTTTATGGGCTTCCATATTTGTACGATGTGCTCCTGGCTGTTCACACTCAGCCGCTGAAGAACCCGGGCTTTAGCCTGACATTTGATGATGTCTTCGCCAACGATACGACCTTTCTATTCCCGGCCGCGCGCACAAACGGATTGAATCAGACATTTTATTTGCAGTACTTGTCAGCAGGCGGCATGTCGCCACGCGACGGCGTAATGAGCGTTGATGAAGCAGCGCTAAGCACGGTATTGCAGTTTTACGAAGACCTTGTCCAACAGAAGCTGGTCGCGCCAGATGTGCTCACCTTTCAATCGCCAGCCGCGTATTTGACCGATTTCATCAACCATACCGATCGCGCCCAGTTGGCAGTATTCAGCGCGAGCGAATTTCTCGCGATGCTCGATCAGCAAGATTCATCGTTGCTGGCGGCGCAAGTGCCCACCGCCAGCGGAGGCGGCCAGTCGATTCGCGACGGCTGGCTCTGGGTGCTGGTCACACCCGATACCAGCCGGCAGAATCTGTCGGCTCGATACCTGGAGTGGATGATGGAAACCGACTTCCACGCCGGTTTCGCCCGCGCGCTTTACCATCTTCCCACTCAACCCGCGCTATTGGACAGCAGTTTGCCAGCAGGGGTTGATCGCCCATTCTTTGCCGAACTGCTGGCGCAAGCGACGCTGCCGCTGCCGGAAAACGAAGGCGGCACCGCGCCACGTTTGATGCAGGAAGCGCTGATCCATGTATTGCATGGCGATGCGAGCGCCGTCGAGGCGACCAGACAAGTCTTGAGCCAGATTTCCGAGCGTTAAGCGGATAGCGACTTCTGATAGAATCGGTGTGTCTTGTAGATTTTTCCGCCCAGGCTGAGGCTGATCTTGATGAGCGGGTTGGTCTCCAGGATCCAACCTGAATCGAGATAATTGTAGCGCGAGGGCAGCAGCGCTTTCATAATTTCAAGCAGCATCGCCAATTCGACGCCTTTATTGCGATGCTCCGCCTTGACGCCCATCAGGGGCATTCGCACGCCGCGGATCGATCGCCTGATCTTCCAATGCCAGGCGACCTGCGCCATGGTGAATACTTCCGGGACGCCGGGCCGCGGATAGGCGCGGCGCAGCGCTTCGTTGAAGTTGGGAATCGTCAGCGCGAAGCCGACTGGCTCGCCGGCGATCTCAGCGAAGAATGCCAAGTCGGCTTCGACCAGCATGCCAAGGTCCTTGACCAGCGCTTCCAATTCTTCATCATTCATCGGGATGAAGCCCCAATTCTTCTCCCAAGCCGCATTATAGATTTCGCGAAAGCGATCGAATTCCGCTTTCTTGTCTTTAGCGTTCATGCTGCGTACGCTTATGCCGCTGCGTTCGGCGGCGCGCTTGACCAGCCGTTCCAATCGCTCAAGCGAATTGCTAGCCTCGATGGTCGCCCGGTCTTGGTAGATGCAATGCACATCCATCACTTTCTCGAATGCGGCGCTTTCCACCAGCGCCCCATAGTGCGGCGGATTATAGGGCATCATGATCACGGGCTGGCTGAAGTTATCAACGAGCAAACCACATTCTTCATTCGTCGTAAAATTTGCCGGTCCGCGTATCGCGATCGCTCCGCGCGCGCGGACCCAGTCGCCAGCTATATCTAATAGCCCGGCGGCGACCGCAGCATCATCAATCGACTCGAACAGGCCAAAAAAACCGATATTCTCATCGTGATAGCGGTTGTGCTCGTGATTGATAAATGCGGCGACAGTGCCGACCATCCGCCCTAAGCGCCATGCGCCGAAATACTCGCCGTCCATATATTTCCAGGCAGGATGCTTTGATTTGTCCAGCAACTGCCGACGTATCGAAAGCAGTGGCGGCACCCAATTGGCGTCATCAGCGTAATGCCGCCAAGGAAAACAGAAAAAGTCTTCAAATTCGCGGCGGTTGGCAAGCGGACGGATTTCCAGCAAGCTTCCTCCCGTTGTCTATATTGCCCAGGCGGCAGAGCGCGCCAGCAACAAGCAGAATTATCTTGACAATGAATTCTGTCGCTGATAGTATACCAGGAATATATTCCGTAGTAGCTCAATTGGCAGAGCGGGCGGCTGTTAACCGCTAGGTTCTTGGTTCAAGTCCAAGCTACGGAGTCGATACCTTACCCGCAGCAATCATCACTTTGCAAATTGCATTTGCCCGCCCGGCGCCTACCTCTGCGGATTCCACAGCGCAATTGGCAGCCGTCGTGGACTTGCCACTCTAAGCTGTAGCAGCTAAGGAATGAACTATGAAAGAGATCTTGGAACGAGCCCAAGGCTGTCTGCTTGGGCAGCTTGCCGGTGATTCGCTGGGGAGCCTGGTCGAGTTCCAGACGCCGGAACAGATTCGGCGGGATTATCCCAATGGCGTCCGGGAGCTTGCCGACGGCGGGACCTGGAATACAACCGCCGGACAGCCAACCGACGATTCCGAGATGGCGCTGATGCTGGCTCGCATGCTGGCGGAAGAGGGACGGTATGACCGCGAGGATGCCCGGCAAGCGTACATATTCTGGCTGGAATCCAAGCCCTTTGATTGCGGTTACACAGTCGCCGGCGGATTGCGCGGTCGGCATAACCCTGACAGCCAAGCCAACGGCGCGATGATGCGAATCAGTCCGCTGGGCATTTTCGGCGCCAACTATGAATTGGCGCAGGTGGACCAGTGGGCGCGACAGGATGCCGCGATCACACATATTCATCCTGTTTGTCAGCAAGCCAATGCCTTATTCGCGATGGCGATTGCTCACGCTGTCCGCCACGGCTGTGATGCCCAAACTCTTTATGGGCAAATCGTGGCTTGGTCCAGCAATATGCATGTGGACGCGAGCCTCCTGGAAACGGTCGAAGGCGCGGCAGTATCGCCACCGTCCGACTATGTCAGCCAAGGCGGATGGGTGCTGATTGCATTTCAAAACGCCTTGTGGCAGCTCTTGCACGCCGACAACCTGGAGCAAGCGCTTGTCGATACCGTTATGCGTGGGGGAGACACCGACACCAACGCCGCGATCGCTGGGGCGCTTCTTGGCGCGGTTTGGGGTAGAGCCGCGATACCTGACCAATGGGCTGAATCTGTGCTTAACTGTCGCCCTGACCGGGACCGCCCAAACGTATTTCGTCCGCGCCCGGAGACCTTCTGGCCTGTCGACGCGCTGGAGTTGGCTGGACGTCTCATTGGCTGTGACTGACGGGAGAAACTTGCGCCGAGGCGTATTTATTGGTCGCGGTTTAGCTCATGGATCAGCCGCAGCCCGTCCAACGTAAGTTCCGGCGCGACCTCGTCGATCAAGTCGATATGCTCTTCGAAGACGGGCGCTAGACCACCAGTTGCAACCACCGTAACAGTTGACGATTCCAGTTGCGCCAAAATGCGCTGCAGCAGAGACTCAATCATGCCGGCGTAACCCCAGAAAATGCCCGATTGCATAGCGTGAACCGTGTTGCGCCCGATCGGCTCGGGCGGCGGCAGCAGATCCACCTTGTGCAACTGCGCGGCTCGGCTGACCAGGGCGTCATGGGCCAGACGAATGCCGGGCGCGATTACGCCGCCGATGTATTCATTATTCGCTGACAAGACATCGAAATTGGTTGAGGTGCCGAAGTCGACGCTGATGGCTGGCGCGCCAAACAACCGCGACAAGGCGACCGAATTGCAGAGCCGATCAGCGCCTGCCTGCTCAGGCATATCTATCGCGATTTCGATTCCTAGTTCGGTCCGGCTGTTTACCGTCAGCGGTTCCAGCTTCAGGTATCTATGCGCGAGCCCTTGAAATGTCGGGGTCAACGAGGGCACTACGCTGCTCATGCAAACGGCTTTGATCGCGTCCTGGTCGACTTCCGCAGTAAGGAGAAAGTTGCGCACCAGCACCGCGTATTCATCGGTCATTTTCTGCGCGACGGTACGCGCCCGCCAAGAAAGGCGCCAGCCGGCGCCGTCCCACAAGCCGAGATGGATGTTGCTATTGCCGATGTCAAAAGCCAGCAGCATTGCGATCACCGCTATTGGGCAAACTTAAAGCCTTGCGCCGAGACTCAACTGCCGCTGGACTCAGACGCATGTTTAGGCGGCAGCCGGCCATACTGATACGGGCACTGCGCTATACTATACTAGAATCTGCGGCGAGCGGATGCAAAGAGACCACACGAGTTTTAGCCATGTTGGTACGCCAGGCGACACTTGATGATACGCGGCAGATTGTCTCGCTGTTCATCGGGCGCGTATCCATCTGGCAGCGGCTTGATGCGCGCGGGCAAGTGGAAGACTTGCCCTACGAAGCCTTGACGATTTATGAGCGCTGGCTGCATGGCGGTGCCTGGATGTCTTTGGAGACAGGCGCGATTTGGCTCAGCCATATTCTCAGTGGCAATGGCTTGGCTTATGTAATGGACGATGGCGGTCAAGAAGTATTGGCTTATGCCGAGGCTTTTCTTAACCGCGAGCTGACGCCTATGGGCGCTCATCTTCATTTGGCGGAAATGATTGTCGACGAGCGCTGCGCCGATGACGGGCATCACCGGCTGGCGGACGCCATTCTGAGCGACGCGCGCGGTCCCGGAAAACTAACGGTCGCGCACCCGGATTATGACAAGGATCAGGCGACGTATTTTCGGAAATATTTCGGCGCCAGCGAAGCATTTCGTCTGACGCGCTATTCAATCGCGGCGCAGGTCGGTCAGAGCTTTTACAAGAGCCAGGAATACCAAAATAACGACGCAAGCCAGATTGACGACTGGTCGATGGCGGTGGGTCGCTGGACAAGCCCGCGAGCGCTTTGGGAAAGCGTTTGGGTCGAACATTGGAGCAGCATTCCGCAGATTGTCGCGCGCAGCAAGCAGCGCTATTACATAAATGCCTCCGGGCACGAAGCGCTGGTCTGTTTCCACCAGCAGCAATACAACGAGCGCAATGCCGAAGTCTACTGTTGGTCGCCTAGAAACCTAAGCACGCAGTTGCTGGTGGCGATACGCGATATGGGCCACCGGCTCGGTTATCGCGCGCTCACGCTAGCGCTGCCTGACGCTGCGGCCGAGTTGCTGCCGGCCGAGCATACGCGCGAGCCAAATCAGCAGGTAATCGCAGTGGCCAACGTTTAGCCTGTATCCACCTCCCGGCCGCGGCAAGCAATTCTCGACCCTGCCGACCGGTTCTCCTGATCAAAGCGCCAGATTAAGCAAGCGTAGCCGCCCGTCTGGCGAAGCGGTATCATGCTGCAATACGACTCAAGCCAAAAGGGAATGCGCCATGCGAAACAAGCAAGATATCGCCGACTGGCTGGATGAACATGATCTGCTCTTCACACGCATGTCAGACGAGATATGGGACAATCCCGAGCTACAGTTTCTTGAGTTCAAGGCGTCGAAGCTGCAGGCGGACTTCCTTGGCGATGAAGGCTTCCGCATCGCCTGGGACATCGGCGGGCTGAGCACAGCCTTCTGCGCCGAATGGGGAGCGGGAAAGCCGGTGATCGCCTTCGCTGGCGAATACGACGCCCTGCCGGGCTTGTCACAGAAAGATCAGAACGAGCCGGATCCGATAAGCGCTGGCGAGCCGGGGCATGGCTGCGGGCACAATCTGCTGGGCACGGGCTGCCTGGCGGCGGCGCTCGCCTTCAAGAATTGGCTGGAGAGCGCTGGGCATGCGGGCACGGTACGCTATTACGGCTGCCCGGCGGAAGAAGGCGGCAGCGGCAAGGTCTTCATGGGACGCGCGGGCGCCTTTGATGACCTCGACGCGACCTTCAACTGGCATCCTTGGTATATCAATTCGGCGATGAAAGGCAGCCTGCTCAGCGTCAATCGCTACTACTTTCGCTTCCATGGCAAGACAGCGCACGCCGCCGCCGATCCGCATTCGGGACGATCGGCGCTGGATGCGCTGGAACTGATGAACATCGGCGTCAATTACCTGCGCGAGCATGTGACCGATGACGTGCGCCTCCACTATGCGATTCTCAGCGGCGGGCTGGCGCCCAATGTCGTGCCGGACTACGCCGAAAGTTACTATTATGTGCGCGCCAATGAGCCGGACACGCTGGAAGATGTCAGTCAGCGCGTCATCCGCATCGCCAAGGGCGCGGCGATGATGACCGATACGGAAGTCGAAATCGTGTACAAATCGGGCTCGACGCGGGTCCTTTCCAACGAGGTATTGGCCGACCTGCAATATGACATCATGCGCGAAATGGGCGGCATTGAATTTACGGAAGAAGAGCAAGCCTACGCCGCCTCGATCAACCAGCACTTCGGCGACGCTAACGTCAAGACGCTCGTCGATCGCTATGGCGTCGATCCAAATACGGCGGAGCAAGCGCTGATCGGCGATGTTTTGCCAAGCCGCGACAAAGGTTGCGTCTCGCCCGGCTCATCGGATATGGGCGATATGAGCTGGCACGCGCCCTGCAGCATGCTGCAGACTGCGACCTGGGCCAGCCGCGCGGCAGCGCATTCCTGGGCTGTGGTCGCCAGCGGGCGCAATTCAATCGGGCACAAAGGCATGATGTACGCGGCCAAGGTCATGGCGCTGTCGGCAGCCGAGCTGGTGTTGTCGCCGGAGATATTGGAGCGGGCGCAAACGGAGTTCCGCGCAGTCATCGAAAGGACGCCGTACAAGTGTCCGATTCCCGATGATGTGCAAGCGCCAAGTCACGAGCATCCCTTGCGGTAATCATGACAAACGAAGCGACCTGCCGGATTGTATTTTGGAATATATGGCATGGCGGCGGTTATCGTGCTGCAATGATCGCCAAGCAGTTATCGGCATGGCATCCGGATATCGTCGCGCTTGCCGAGTTTCGCGGAGCGCAGCCGAGCCAATCTATCGCCCAAAGATTGCACGACGCAGAATTGGTTCATCAGTTATCGACAGTCAACAAAGAAGAACCGACGTGGAATTCTTTGCTATTGGCGAGCCGATATGAGATTAAGAAAGTTCAAATCGAAGGCGCCCCGAAACCAGACTACCTCTGGTTGCTCGCCAAAGCTGAAGCCGAACCGGCGCTGCACATAGGTGTCATTCTCGCGCCCTTGGGCAATCAGTGGTACGACTACTTGGACGCGCTGGCGAACGTCGCAAAAGGCTGGCCAAAAGGACCAGGTGTCATCATCGGCGATACCAACTGCGCCTTGACTGGTCTCGATGAGGACACGGCAGATTCCGCCGATTTCAAAGATCGCTTCGTGGCTCCCTTGGCAAACGCTGGCTGGCGCGATGCGTTCCGCGCAATACACCCGCAGGAGAACGCTCCATCGTGGTATTCGTCGTACGGAAATGGTTTCAGACTTGATCACGCGTATATGAATGTCGCGTTGCAACGCTGCCTTACATCGTGTACGCATGATTGGGGACGAAAATTGGAAGGAAAGAAGTTGAGCGATCATGCGGCGATACTGCTGGACCTTGACTTTGGCGCGGCAGCAAGATCTACCTGACCAGCCGCGCGTCGTAGCCAAGCGCGACCAGGCGCTCAACGGTCCCTCTGGCGCCTCGCCTTAGCAAGTCGGTCGACGCGATGTGATGATTATGACGGGAAGATGTCAGAGACGCGGACTTCAAAGCCGGGCAGGATGTCGCCTCCGGTTAAGGCGTCGTTTTCGCGCAGCGTAATCGCGCCAACCGGCTTATGGACGGAGACGATTCGCATTTCGGGATATACGATCCAGATCAAGGTTGTACCCGCTTGGAGCAACTGCTGGACCTTCTTTTCAATGTCACTCGCCTTGTTGCTTGGGGATATAACTTCCACTGCTAAATCGGGCGCGATCGTAGTCCAACCGGAAGACAGACGCTCGGCGGATCGCTCCTTGCTTATGAAGGCGAGGTCGAGGCCGCGCACCGTATCCTTGCCATCTTCTCTGCGCTCAAGCACGAAGCCGGTATCACCTACAGCAACTCTACCGAGATCGTGTTCACGCACATGGCTATGAATCCGGCCAGCCAACAGCATAAGGATTTCACCGTGTTCCCAACCGGGTCGCGACATATCGACGATCACCCCTTCCACAAGTTCGACGATGCGGTCGTCAATCTGCTCGACATACTCGAGAAACATATCAGCGCTGATGAATTGCCTTTCCAAGACCATGACGAGAAACATCCTGCCTTTCTGCCCTAGAGCAATCTCATTGTACCCGGTTGCGCCGGAGAATCAAACTTCTTCAGCACCTGGAAATCCTTCTCCAGCGTTTCGCGTTGGCTTGCGTTGTAGAGCGCGGCCGCCGGGTGAAATAACGGCACGACCGAGACCCGGCCATAGCTGGTTCGCACCTTGACTACCGTGCCGTGAAGTTGGCTGATCTTCTGGTTCGCTTGGTAGGCGCCAAAATGCCGCAAGATGAATTCCATCGAGAAGCGTCCGAGAGTGGCGATCACTTTGGGCTGGATGATTTCGATCTGCTGCTCGAGGAAGGGCGTATACAACTCGATTTCGTTTTTGAGCGGATCGCGATTATTGGGCGGCCGATCCTTCAAGATGTTGGTGACGTATACGTCTTCGCGCTTGAGGTCTATTGATTCGAGCAACTCGTCTAAAACACGCCCGGAAGCGCCGCAAAACGGACGGCCCGTTTCCGCTTCGTTTTTGCCCGGCGCCTCGCCAATGAACATGATATCGGCGTAGTGATCGCCCTGCCCGATCACTGGAAAATAGTTGTTGCTGACACGATATTCATATAGCGGCGATGCCTCAAGACTGACAATAGCGTCGCGAATGGCGCGGAGTTGATCGCTGCGGTCGGTTGACATAATGCGCGGGCTTTCTGCTGGCGCTTCGCCTGTAGTGTAGCACGAAGCGGGTATCGCTTTCCAACAGCGCGCAACAAAAAAAGAAGCGCCTCGCTACTATCCAAACGCATCCCTAAGGACTGGCGCAGGGGAAATCAATCCATAGCGTTCGCTTCTTGACATCAAGTGTAGTCCCTTTGGCATTTTTGTCAATATCGATACAGTGTTAATTGCCTCTGGCGCAAAACCGTTTCATACGGTGTCAAGCCGATGCCTCATCGGTCTCGATGTCAACCAGCGCGGCCGCTTTTCTCAACAGGCGGCGGAGCGAGTCGTCGATGGCATCCCCCAGGCTGAGCGCTTCAGCGAAGGTCAGCCAGCGGAAGCGCGTCGACTCGCCTTTTGCTGGCGCGAGCGCGGCCGGCTGCTCAGTGACAAGAAGATAGCGAAAATCAAGATGCAAGTGCTCGGGCATGTCGTCAGTTTTGGGGATGCTGTGTACATCATAGTCGATGGGCGCCGGCTGGACCTGCGGCGGATAGAAGGCGAGATCGGGCAAGCCGGTTTCTTCGCGCGCCTCGCGCAGCGCCGCCTGGGCGATGTCGGTCTCATCGTCCGTGTGCCCGCCAACTTGCAGCCAGCGATTCAGGCGCTTGTGCCAGTGCATCAGCGCGCGTCGATTAGCGAGATCGACGATTGCCGCCGATGCCGTGATGTGCCCGACTTCGCAGTGCCTGCTGAGGATGTTGGGATGCGCCTCGATGAGGTCTTTGATCAACTGGATGTCGCGCGCTTCTTTGGCGTCGGCGGGCGCATGCGCGTCGAGCATGGACTGGATTTCGCGCAGCGCTTCCCACTTATGCGCGGGCCTCTTATCACGCCAAAGCGGCAGGCGCGCGTGACCAGGCATCGGCACTAGCCGCTGCCATTTAGCAGGGCGACCAAGGCGGAACCGTAGGTCTGGCGGCGCCAGGGACCCAAGCCGCAGATGTCGCGCAGGTCATCGACGGAGGCCGGGTTGCGGCGGGCAATATCCCAGAGGGCATTGCGGCTGATGATGACATCGGACTCGACGCCGCGCGCCGCCGCGGTCTCGCGGCGCCAGGTATGGAGCGCGCTGTAGCGTTCGACGATCGGCGGCGGGATCGGCTCAGGCGCCGGACGCTCAATTGGCAGGCGGCTGGATAAGCCGTGACGCACCGCTTCGATGATCTCATCGCCATTCTGGCGGACCAGCCAGGCCGGCAGCCCGCGGATGTCGTACAGTTTTCTGGCGGAGCGCGGCTGCAGCTTGACGATCTCGAGCAGGGTCTTGTTGGCGATGAGCCGCTGCGGCGGATGATCGACGGATTGCGCCAATTCATCGCGCAGAATGTAGAGCTCGCGCAGGACAGCGGCGCTCTGCTGACTGAGCGAGTTTGGGCGGGCGAGCGCCCAGAAGCCATCGGGATCGAATTCCTGCGACTTCAGCTCGAAGCGCGTCATGTCGGCGATGTACTCGCTCGCTTCTTCCAGGCGGCCCTGGGCGCGCAGTTCGGCGTACAGGGCATCGCGCAGGGGCAGCAGGTAGTGGGTGTCGACCTGGGCGTAGCGGCGGGCGCTTTCCGGCAGCGGACGCTGCGCCCAGTCGTATTTCTGGTGCTTCTTGCTGTGGCGGACGCCAAGCAGATCTTCCAGCATATTGCCCAAGCCGATGCGCTGATAGCCGCAGACGCGGGCGGCCGCCATCGTGTCGAAGATCGACCGCACATCGAAATCAAAATCGCGCTTGAGGCAGATGAGGTCGTATTCGGCGGCATGGAAGACCTTCTCGATGGCGTGATCAGCCAGGATGGTGCGGAGCGGACTGATATCGGCGATGGCGAGCGGATCAATGAGCAAGTCTTCGGACGGCGTGGAGAGCTGAATCAGGCAGGTCTTTCCGCGATAGGCGTGCATGCTGTTGGATTCGGTGTCGATGGCGATGCGCTGCTGCCGCGCGAGGCGTTCAACCGCAGCCCCGAGGGCGCGGCTGTCGTCGATGGTGATGGCGGGCGGGAGCATAGCGGGCGTCACAACCAGTGGCGTCTGCGGAACCAGGCGAGCATCAGGATGACGATGACGATCATGATGCCGGCTGCCATTATAAAAGCCTGCGGGTCATCGGCGAAGGGGAGATCGATGTTCATGCCGTAAATGCTGGAGATGAGCGTGAGCGGCAGCATGATGACCGAGATGACAGTGAGGATGCGCATGACCTCGTTGATGCGATAGCTGGCGAGGGTGTCGGCGGTATCGGCGAAGCTATTGATGATGTCGAAGTTCTCATCGGCGATGTCGCGGAGCTTGAAGAGATGATCGGCGATATCGCCGAAGTACTCTTCCATGCGCTCGTGCAGGATCGGGTGCTCGCAGGTCTCCAGCTGCAAGACGATGGGGATTTGGTGGCGGATGATGCGGCGGAGCGAGATGATATCGCGGCGCAACAAGGCAAGCTCCTGGATGACGCGCCTGGCCTTGGAGGCGAAGAGGGCGTCTTCGATGGCGTGGACGCGGCGATCGACCTTGTTGAGGATGGGGAAGATGTAATCGACGAGCTGATCAATGAGGGCGTGCAAGGCGTGATCGGCGCCCTGCCCCAGCAGGTCGGCGCGCGCGTTCTCGTCCGCTTGGCAGCGTTCGAAGGCCTGGACGAGGAGCTTGAGCGCGCCGTCATGCACGGTGACGACGGCGTCGCGCGCGAGGAAGAAATCGACTTCGCTGGCGCGGGAGAGCTCATCGCGGGAGTCCCAGCGCGGGAAGTGCATGACGAGGAAGAGGTAGTCGTCGTCCTGGTCGAGCTTGGGGCGTTCAATGGGGCTGACGATGTCTTCGAGGTTGAGCGGGTGGAAGCCGGGATAGCGGGCGTGAAGGGCGGCGACGTCTTCGGCGGAGGGGTGGATGATGTCGATCCAGGTGGTATTGGCGTGGCTGATGATGCGGGTGGTCATGGGGCTGATTTTACCCCCCTCAATCGCCGCATCGCAATGGGTGTGATTTTACCCCCCTCAGTCCCCCCATCATAATGGGGGGAAGCAAGGACACTGGCGGTGGGCAGGTATTCACCACCGAGGACAGCGCGCGCATTGTTGGCGTTTTTATTGGACGTCCAATTGGACGGCGAAATATTTTTTGTTCAATACAACTCCGATTCCAGACAGGCGGGCGGCAGGCGGCGCGATTCGGTTTATGATTGATTCTCATAACACAGGCAAATATTTTTTGTGTCATGATGTGTCATAAATCGGCGGCGGCCGGCAGGCGGGTTATGCGGTTGTTAATGTGCGCGTGTGGGATAAGGGTAGCGGGGATTGGGCTTGGCGGGGTGAGTGGATGGTCGCGGTTTTACCACCGAGGATACCGAGTTGAATTGAGGACACAGAGGCGGGCGACCTGATAGGTCGCCCCTACGAATTTCGACGGTGGCGGGGATGATACTGGGCGGGTCTGGACGCGGAGAAAGAGGAATTCCGCCATAATTGACAGCTGGTTATCGCTATAATGGATAAGGTAGCAGCCTTGGCGACGGCAGTTGGCGGGCGGGGCAGCGTCATCGGCGAAGCGAATCCGGAACTTGGAGCGAGGGCTGGGCAATGAAGAAGCGGAATCGGCTGCGCGCCACGAAGCAACGACAGCGGATCGTGATGCTGGCTGTGGTCGTTTGGACTGTGTGTGGCCTGGTCGCGGCGCTTGTGATTGTGCGCAGGACGACTGAGGAGAGCGCGGCTGTCACGGTTCAGGTGACGCCGGCGGCGCTATCGGCGGAAGGCGTGGAAGGACAGGCTGTCTTCGAAGCCAATTGCATGGCTTGTCATGGAGCGAGCGCGGCGGGCACCAAGCTGGGTCCGCCGCTGATTCATGACATTTACAATCCGGGTCACCATTCGGATCAAGCCTTCTACCTGGCGGCGGCGGCGGGCGTGCGGCAGCATCATTGGACCTACGGGGATATGCCGGCGCAGCCGCAGGTATCGGAAGTGGAGGTGGGCTTGATCATTCGCTACATTCGGGAATTGCAGGAGGCGAATGGGATTGTGGCGAAGTCGTATTGAGTGGGCTTGGGGATTTCACCACCGAGGGTCGCGTAGACACAGACCTACGACAGCGAGTTGTGGAGAGGGCGCCGAGAGCACAGAGGGAAATCAATCGTCCTTCGAATCGTCGCGGAATGGCAGCTTTGACAACTCTTCGACAATATCAACCGTCCGCAAGCTGACGGTGATAACCCGCTCAATGAGCTTCAAAATATACTGCGGGTCGTCGCTGTAGCCGTTGGGATCGTGGGTGATGCCGCTGCGCTTGTCGGTCTTGACGCGGTATTGGTCGACGATCCAATCGAGGGCGCTGCGGTTGCCGAGGCGGTAGGCGAAGGCGCGCTCGGGGATGCCGTGCAGGGTCAGCGTATCGTTGTATTTGAGCGAGTGGTAGATCTTGTAGCTGCCTTCGGCTGAATCGACTTTGCCTTTGGGCAGCATCTTTTCGACGCGGTAGCTGACGGGTTTGCGCGCGGAACCCCAATCGAGTTCGTAGCGGTCGGCGGATTCGTAGTTGAGGTGGAGGCCGGCGAGTTGCTGGCCGGCTTTGGAAAACGCCCAAAAGCCACCCCCCTCTAAATCTCCCCCCGAAGTATCAGGGGGAGACTTCGTCGCCACTGGAGCAAATGGGATTCTGGGCAGGTTGCGCTTGAGATCGAGGGCGTAGCGTTCGCGGTAGCCGGGATGGTGGAGCAGACCGTAGACGTAGTAGAAGACGTCCCACTTGGCGATGGCGGGGTCCTTGTAGTGGCGGCGGAATTGGCCAAGCGCCCAATCGGTGATGTTCTCGCGGCGGTTGCTGCCGTCTTCGTCGTATGTGTAGAAGGGGAAGCATTGGTGGCCGTCCGATGAAGCACACAGGTGTTGCTCGGGAATTATTCTAGAGATAAGCGTCGAGAAGACGTTTGCACGATACGCAATGTCGCTTGTAATGATGATTCGGTTTTCTGCTTCGGACTGTTCGTCCGGGAAGAAGTAATGCTGTAAGTAAACGCCGTTAATGAATTGACTGTCGAAATATACACGCTTAATTGTGAAAGGACGATACAGGGAATCGCGCAGTCTGTTTAGGTCATACGTACCGTAATTGCCGTTCTTAAGGTACGCCTTTAATGTCCCGTCCCATTTGAGCAAGTCATAGTTCACAAAGTTATCTACGTCCGGTTTGGGCGTCTGCCGGCTAAAGCGATCAACTTCCGTGTTGTAGACTTCTACAGTTCGTCGCATGCGTTTGGATAACGTAGAAACGCTAAAGTCGTATACATGTGCGTCTCTATTCGTTTTCACGCCACTTGAATAGGTCTTGAAAATCGTTTCAGCTTGGTCGGGCTTGGCGCGTTTGGCTTCTTTGCTGCCGATGGGGAGGAAGGAATCGAATTCGTCTTCGGTGTCGGTGCGGCGCCAGGTGTGCTTTTGGTTGGGGATTAAGCGCTGCCAGTCGACGGTGCTGAGGGAGTTGTCGCTGAGGAAATCGAGCTTGTTTTCTTTGCGCCAGGATTCGGGCAGGCGGTGGTAGTAGAGGCGAGCCATAGGTTCTGATATCAGGCTAGTCACAATCGGACTTGAACATCGGTATTTCGCAAGAGAACGAGAATTGATTTTCAGACGCAGACTACATATACTAGGAATATAGTCCATTTCGAAAGGTACGGAAAGCTGAAGCAATGTTCACGAGAGACATTGAAATCGAACGACTGAAAGCGGAGTATCTAAGTTTGCGGTCAGCGCAAGACAGCATACTGGAAAACATGAATGTGACCGCCGTCACGTTGATCCAAATGCAAGAATCAATCGCCCGATTGCAAGAAGATGTTAGCGCTATTCAATCGGCTTTAGACGCTATTCTCGATCATTTTGACATTCCTCCCAAACCGCCGATGGGTTTTAGGACCGATAATGATGACTGACAGAGAGATGACCCCAGAACTGGCTCATAACATATACATGAGCATACACTCCGCTGAATTGGAAGAGTTAAAAGTTGTTCCCGCTAAGGCGAAGTATTACAGTGATGGCATCAAATCTCTCGCGCCACAACTTGGAAAAAACACGCCGCGAACGGTTGCCCTGCTAAACAAGCTTGGAGAATCAATAAATATTAGTCTATTTGTTATGCCCGAAAAACCTTGGTCCGTTCCTGCGAGAATGTATTACCAAGACCGTGCAGGTTTTGGACAATATTTCGACTTGGCAACGGATCACTTTGATATAAGACACATGATCTTTAGAAATGGGACAAAGTACTCTCTTCATGCAGATGATGATAATAATTTGACAATATTACTTGAGCGCAAATCTCCTGCAAAGCAAGAGATTCCCTGAGTACGATTAGGTTTGCGTATCGCCAGCGTAATGCCGACTCTATAGTCAAAGCTGGGTCTAGCAGGGGTTTGCCAAGTTTAACCCAGGAAACGCGATAGCACGGCGAAAAGAGCAGCAAAGAGGGCAATCTGTGTACCGACGTACCACATGATGAGCAGCTTGGTATGACGCTCCAAATCCGCTTTGGTGGCAAGATGGGGCAAGATCGCTTCGATAAACGTGATGCGCTCGCTGTTGGAATGTGGCGTTGGGGTCATTTCGACGCTTTCCGTTAGTGCTAGACGGTACGTTCCAATTCAGCGAAGCGCCGTACATACTCCCTGCCTATCACAACTTGAATGCCTTTACACTCCACGCAGCACCAAAGCGAGCGCGACCGCAACGATTATATTGATGACAGTAACCGCAACAGCGCTAGCGGCTACCGCAATTGTAATGAACCATTTCAGGTTGCGAAATGAAGTATCGACACGGGTACTAAAGGCGATAAATTCTTCTCGATGATCGCCGACTTCTTCGGTCAGTTCGGTTCGGCAATTAGAGATGTCATCTTTCAGTTCAGTTCTTAGCGCCGCGTCATCGGCTTTCAAATCAGTTCGCAGGTTGGCGATATCCGTTCGCAGATTAGCGACATCGGCTTTGGTCGCCAGATGCTCATAAGTTGCCTCGATGGCGATGATGCGTTCACTCTCAGTTCTCTGCTCGGCCATACCTATCTCACAATCTATGATGCGTCTATTATAAACGAATACGCTCCAAAATCAATCATTGAGCGTCGTCAAGTTGCGTATCGCCAGGGTGACGCCGACGCCTACCTGAATGCCAAAAACGTTGTGCGTCGTGCCGCTGATTTTGGGATTCTGGCGGACGTTTCCGTGCAGGTCCAAATGGTAGATTTGGTCGAAATCTTGCATCAGATGTTTGCGCATGCCGTCGAAGGCGTATTGATCGACGAAGCTGTTGTTGCTCACGAAGCAGACGATGCCGGGGCGGTCGCCCAGCCGATCGGTGGCCCAGCGCCAAAACTTCACGTAGACATCGCTAAGCGCGTTTTTGTTGGTCGCTTTTGAATCTTTGGCGTAGGTCTCGCGGATGCGCTGGTCGATGACATCGTATTTGCGATTCTTATTGTTATCATTCTCGTTGACCTGGCCCACGTTGTAGGGCGGGTTGCCGATGATGACGTTGATGTCGGCTTTTTTCTGGCGTTCAACGCGCTCGGTATTGGCTTCGGTGAGGAAGGTCATCTGGCGCTCGCGGGCGAGATCGAGGGTGTCGACGAAGCAGAGTCCCTCGAAGGGCGCGGCGCGTCCGGTGAGCTCGTAGTATTCGCGCTCGATATTGAGCGAGGCGATGTAATATGGCATGAGCATGACTTCGTTGGCGAAGAGACGCTTCTTGTAAAAGTCTTCGAATTCCCGCAGATTCCGTTCATGGGCGCGGCGCAGCAGGTTGACGACAAAGTTGCCGGTGCCGGTGGCCGGATCGATGATGACAACGCCTTCGTCGCCCAGCTTCTTTCCGAACTCGCTTTCCAGCGCTTCTTCGACGGCGGCGCACATGAAGTCGACGATCTCTTGGGGCGTGTAGACGATGCCGTGGGTGTCGGCGATGTCGACGCTGTAGCCCTGGAAGAAGCGCTCGTAGACCGAGTTGATGAAGGTCTGCTTGTCGCTGAAATCGAGGTCTTCGGCGGCGTCTTCAATGGCTTGATGGAAGTGGCGCAAGCCGCCCATGAAATCGGCGCGGCTGAAATAGGCGCTGGTGAGCGCGCGGATGACCTCTTCGATTTTGGCGGCGATGACATTGGTCTGGGTGAAGTGGGCGACATCAAAGACGCGGCGGATGATGCGCTCGGTCATCAAGTGCTGGATGAGCATTTCGTCGACCGCTTCCATGCTGATATTGGGATTGAGCGAGCGGCGGCAGAGTTCCATGAATTCGTCGAACTGGCGCTGGAATTCAGGGTTGTCTTGATGGGCGGCGTCAATCTTGGCTTTGAGCTGAGTGGCGATATCGCGGATTTGCTCGCCGTAAGATTGGACCGCTTCGTTGAAACTCTGGCGCGCTTGTTCTTTGTAATTGAAGTATTGGGTCAGCAGCGCGGCGAAATTCTTCTTTTCGCGGATATAAGTGCGCCGGGCTTCCAATCCGTCTTGATAGAGGACGGCGGTGACGGTGTCCTCAAAAATGATATTGTCCAGCGGATAACCGACCGACTTCTTGTTTTCGATTTCGGCGTAGAGATTGTCGCTGCTGTCTTTCGCTTCCCAAAAGGCAAAGGGGCGCTTCCACTCGTCAACCAGCGCGCCGTCGGGGCGGATATGCCGCCTGCCCTTCCCTTGCGTGGCGTATTCGTCAATCAGGGTCAGTTTGCGGCGGCGCCCGAGCCCGGTTAAGAGAGCGCCAAAGGCGCGGCGCATATTGCCTTCGGTCGGCTTGACTTGGGCATCGCGCAATTCCTTGATCGCGCTATAGTATTTCGTCAAGTGCCGGTCGTTCGGCTGGATGGTGATGGGCGGCATCGCGCATGCTTTCGGCGGGTTGATGCTGTGGGATATTCTACACTGAATCCCAAAAACATTTCACTTGTAACTCCCGCTTCGATTGTGATATATTTAACTATCGAAAAGTTTGCTTGCTAATCGCGCTGCAATTCTGGTCATTTCGCGCGGCGGTCCTGTTGGAATAGAAGGACGACAACAGCCTATGGCAACAGCAGAACGCACCAATCCAACGGCGATGAGCGCGCCGGTCGCGCGGGCGGCGGCGAGGCCCAGCGTACAGGTGGCGGCGCCCAGCCGGCGCGAGTTCCTATACTATATTTGGTCGGCGTCGACGCTGCTTGCCTTGGGCGAAACTGGCGCGGCCTTAATCTGGTTCGCTTTCCCACGCTTCAAAGAGGGCGAGTTCGGCGGCACTTTCGCCTTCAATCCGGAGGAATTGCCGGGGTTGGGCACGGCGCCGGTGACGGTGTCTTCGGGGCGCTTTCACATCTCGCATACCGAAGACGGCTTGCGGGCGCTTTATCAGGTTTGCACGCATTTGGGCTGCTTGCCGAAGTGGGTGCCGACCAACTTCCGCTTTGAGTGTCCATGTCATGGTTCTAAGTTTCAGCTGAATGGGAACTGGATTGAGGGACCGGCGCCGCGCAATCTGGATCGCTTCATCGCGACGGTGACCTATGCCGATGGCAGCACCGCGGTGACGCCGACCGATGGCGGAGCGATTCCGCTGGACCCCGAGCGGCAGATTACGAGCATACAGATTGACACGGGCGCGCGCATCACTGGCGAGCTGCATCCGTAGCGGCGCCAGCTAAAGACGAGGAGTATCCATGAGCATCCTCCCCTTCCCGTCCTTCCTGGATGATGTCAAGGAAAAAGGCTTCAAGAAAGCGGTATTTGAAGGCATCGACGACTCGGTTGAGCGCCTGACCGCGGGCTTGAATGTGCAGGATCTGCGCGAGGCTTTCCGCGGCGAGACGGCGAGCCGGCGGCCGAATCCGCGATTGACGCCGCATGCCGATGGCTTCTGGCTGCATATGCGCCCGTCTTATTTCAATCGGGATGTGACGGGCATGTACCCCAGCTTCCGCTTGGGCTGGCTATCCTCTTATTTCGTTTGGTTCGAGACGATCACGGGCATCTTGCTGATGCTTTGGTATACGCCGTCGCCGGAGATCGCCTATGGCGATATGCTGACGATATTGAGCAATGTGCCGCTAGGTCAGCTGATGCGCGATATGCACCGCCTGGGCGCTGAATTCATGGTGGCGGTGGTGGCGATGCATATGATGCGCACCTGGTTCACCGGCAGTTACAAGAAGCCGCGGCAGTTCACCTGGTTCACCGGCTTGTTATTGCTGGTGATAACGGGCTTTTTGAGTTTCTCCGGTTACTTGCTGCCTTGGGATCAGCTGTCGCTGTGGGCGGTGACGATCGGCGCTTCGATGGCGGAAGCGACGCCGGTGGTTGGCGATCAGGTCAATTTGCTATTGCGCGGGGCGCCGGAGCTGGGCGCGAACGGTTTGCTGCGCTTTTATCTGCTGCATGTGCTGGCGCTGCCGGCGCTGCTTTTCATTATGTTCGGCGTGCATTATTACAAAGTGATTATTCACGGGCACAGTCTGCCGCCGCGGAAAGAGAATATCGGCGAGGACACGGCGAAGCGCGTGCCGCTGGACAAACGCGTTTACTTCATCCCCGACATGCTGACCTACGAAATGATGTGGCTGGGCGCGACGACCTTCATCATCACGGTGCTCTGCATCTGGTTCTATCACGCGCCGCTGGAGAATCACGCCAATCCGGAGGTGACGCCGCTGGGCACGACGGCGCCCTGGTATTTCTTGTGGATTCAGGGCGCGCTGAAGCTGGGCGACAAGTTCGTCTGGGGCGTGGCATTCCCGACGGTGGCGCTGGGCGGCTTGGCGCTGCTGCCCTATCTTGATGTGACGCCGAGCCGGCGTTACGCGCATCGGCGCTTTATGATTACCATCGCGCTGCTGCTGATTTCGCTGACGACGATTTTGAGTTATATGGGGCTGGCGAAGTTCGCGGTGCAGACATCGGCGGAGACCGAGATCGTGCACGAGTTGACCTTTGAGCCGGCGCACAGCAAGGTCGGCATTGGGCGGACGATACCTTTCGACCAGATGATCGTTGGCGCCTATACGACGGCGCAGCTGCATGGGCGCGATGATATGTCGGCGACCGACATCATCGCCGAGTTCAACGCCGAAGTCTTCGCCAACGGTCAATTTGACCAGTTGATTCAGGAGTTGAAGGATCAGAAGGTCGGCGCGAATCAGTTGCCGCTGCGCTTCCGCACGATACCGGCCGCTGAGGCGCCGAAGGTGATGCGGGTGATGGAGGAATTCCACCATCATCTCGCGGCGGTGGAAGCGAAAGAGCTGCCGGGGGTTTGGGGCGCGTTGGTGATTACGGACAATCAGGCGGGCTTGAAGCGGCTGGATTGGATCGTGAGTTGGGACAGCGTATTGATCGAAGGCGGTCAGGTCCAATTGGATGAGGCTGGCGAGCCTATCTTGGTCTATTCCGAGCGGGTGGATTCCGAAGGCAATCCCATTCCGGTTCGGCGCATTTTTAGTGATCACCTATTCATTCACGAGGCGTCGGCGTATTTCGATTAGGGCGCGCGACTGAGCGAATCAGACACGGGAATCGAGCATGAATCTTCTATTCATCAGATCGATCGAGGGACGCATTCTAATGGGCATTACGATGTTCGTTGGCATGATGATCCTGGTTGGATGGGTGGCGATCAACGAAGAAGCGCGGATGCAGTCGTTCGTGCAGCAGCATACGGGCCGATCGATTGAGCGAGGCGCTGAATTATACGCTTTGAATTGTTCCGAGTGTCATGGCGAAGAGGGTTATGGCGCCGGTGATCGCGCGCCCGGTTTGAACAATCCACATTTCTTTGGTTATGACCCGGTCGGCTTGCATACTGCGGCGATCATCAACGCGAATCGGGCGCTGGTGCGCTTGAACAAGAATACCGACAGCCTGCTGGCGGAAATGACGGACGCGGAAAATCCGCCGACGGAAGAGCGTCAGAACGAGATCCTGGCGGCATTGACTGAGCTGGAAGCGCAGATAGACGAGCAGAACGCAACTATAGAATCGGCTGTCGCTGGTCGAGTCGCTGTCCTGGAATCGCTGGATACGGCGGTGGAGAACGGGCTTTTCCCGCTTTGGGATACGGTGGTAGACATTGAAACCACCAGCGAAAACGAAGTAGAAGTCTTTTTCTACAACAATGGCACGCGCCTGGCGCAAGTTGGATGGGCTGGCGATCTGCGTGGATACATTATCACAACCCTGATTCATGGTCGTCCGGGCAGCGGCAACGTGTGGCCCAACAGCGAGGGTATGGCAGCCTGGTCACAGACCGCGGGCGGGCGCTTTCGACACGACGAAATTGAAGATTTGGCGGCTTATATCCTCAACTGGGACAAGGGCGCTGACTGGGCTTTTGAAGACTATATCGCGGTGGCGCAGTATGGCAAGCCGCTGGCGGATGGCTCTCTGCCAAGCGAGCCGCCGCCACCACCGGCCGGTGATAACGTGATGGGCATCCTGGCGCGCTGGGAAGCGAACGAGATTGTGGGCAGCGAGGTCAGCGGCGCGGACCTGTATGATGCGGAGTTCGGCTGCACCGATTGCCACCGTGGCGGCGCTTCGGCGCCCGATACGATCGGCACTTTGGCGCGGATACAGAACGAGCGGCTGACGGCGCCTGGCTTTGAAGGTTATACGGTTGAACAGTATCTTGTCGAAAGCATCACGCGGCCCGGCGATTATGTGGTGGATGGCTACAGTTCAGGCTTGATGCCGGTGAACTTCGGCGTGCGCATGACCGATCAGCAGCTGGCTGATATCGTCGCCTTCCTGATGTCGCAGTAGTGAGCGGCAAAACCCATCCCCCGGCCCTGGTTCCCCCCGTGAATCCCCCCGTTCGTCGGGGGGGCTTCCCAGCAAGCTGGGAAGAGGAGTTAGACTTTGCATACATGTGGTTCATCTAGTATCTTGTCCATAGTGGGACGCAAGGCATTTTGCGCGAGCGGCATTGTCGCGCGGGAGTCTACAGATGTACCAGCAATCGGGAATCAACAAGAGATTGATGCGAAGTGAATTACAGCCCCCGACACAGGGGGTTTTTGCGTCTGTCTGGAGACGCCGGAAATGACGAGGCGATCCATCATCTTGCTTCTCTTTTGGTCGCTACTCTTGCCGGGTCTGGCGCAGGATGATGCCAGCGAGGGCTGCAGTCCCGACGAGTTGACGCGTCAGCAAGAGACCTTTGCGCTGTACCTAACGCTGGATTTTGCGGTCGATGCTGAGTTGGCGCTGGCCAATCTGTATCGCTTGGGCGCGCTCTATCAGTCGATGGCGCTGGACTGCGGCTACGCGCCGAACCAGGCAGAAGTCAACGTGATGCTGGAGCGGGCGCTGATGTTCGCCTCGCTTGATGATTTGATCGTGGCGCAGTCTGTCGGGCTGGATGTGGACGATATTCTGGTCGAGCTGGACGAAGTTTATGGCGATCCGCTGACCGGGCAGTTGCTCTATAATGGGCTGGAACCAGCGCTCGGCGGGTCGCCGCTTGGCTGTGCCGGCTGCCACGAGAACGAGGCGATCGCGCCATTAACGGCCGCTACCTGGACGCGGATCAACGATGTTCGGCTGCGGCTGCCGCAATTCGCCGAATACACGCATCGGCAGTTTCTGGTGGAGAGCATCGTGCGGCCGATGGACTATATCACGCCAGATTACGCCGCAGTGATGCCAGAGATGTATGGCGGACAGCTGACGATCCAGCAATTGGCCGACTTGGTGGCGTTTTTGGATAGTCAGGATCAGTTGCTAAACGAGTAGTCAGGAGAAACGTTCGCCCTATTAACCGCCGTAGGCGCATACCGCTTTTACGATCAAGCGCTAATTCTCTTGCTGTTCATCGCCTTTGGCGCTGTAGCGGTTGATCCTGATGACGTATTCCGAAAGAATGCCCCGCGGCCCAAGCCTAGACATTTCCTCCGGATCGGTGATAATCCTGCCAATAGGTCTCATATGGGGCTGGTTGGCGCGGTCTGTCTTGTGAAAATTCACAAGTTCCCTAAGCTGTTTGGCGGTCAATTTGTCATCCACGGCTCGCTCCGCTTCCCATATCCCGTATGTTCATTGAGTATTGCCCGGCCTCTCTGGCGGCCGTGCTCCCAGTCCAACGCACAATGAAACTGTAGAGTCCTGGTACAGTATACCATATATAAAGCCAGGACAGATTCAACTCTATCGGAACAGTCGAAAACTCGCGAGAGATGAAAGCGCCATTGAAGCTGTTTAGGGCGGGAGTGTCATTGTAGAGGGCGAATCCCAAGGGGTCTCTGAATTCCACTACAGGTACGAGAGGCAAACCAACGTCTATTTCGTCGATCAACCACTTTGACAGAATCAGCCAGGCCGGATCAAGTTTGATTTCCACCGGATACTCTCCAGTTCCAGGCGTAACGGGGATGACGAAGTCATCCAAAGGCAAGTCAAGCCATTCCGGTTCGCCCGCGTCGTGCGTTACCGTGTGCTCAGTGGTGACCGTCGTCCAAAGGTGTCTCACCGATTCCCCTGCCCAGCATAATGGAACAAAGAGCGTATCATCTGTATCGCGCTGCGTCAAGAAACCGTCCCAGCGCCGCGCCAAGCTCTGTCATGGCGAACGACACTATGATAGAATGCGAAGGCGCAGACCTAGCGACTGATTGAATTTCGAGAGGGATTGGGAATTGAAGTAACGATGGCGGTGAGCCGAGCGGACAATTTGATGACGAGGCTGCTGCTGATACGCGCGGGGGCGGATTCGGGAATTGCGCTTGACGAGGCGGCGGCATCGCGGGGCGCGGAGAACGCGCTGACAGTATCGCTGCTGTTTTCCGGCGCGCGCTGCATTTTGCAGTATGCGCTGCTGCCCTTCTTGCTGCCGATCGTTGGCATTGCAGCCGATGCCACGATTCCGATATTGCTACTGATAAATATACTGGCGATGGCGTCGATATTCTTCAGTCTTCGGCGGTTTTGGACGATTGGCTACGCGCATCGCTGGCGCTATCTGGTGGTGGCGGCGGCGGCGCTGACGTTGCTGGTGGCTTTTACCATTTACGACATTGTCAAGCTGGGGGCGGCGTAGGTAAATTACAGCATTCGGGCGACACCCTACAAGTCGCCAAATATTTGAATACTCGCGATAAACCTGGTGCAATTGAGGATAGCGGGGTCAAAAGAATTGGCGAATATGGAGAGACTGATGAGAAAGCTCGCAAGCGCAGGCGGCATGAATCGAGTACTGATAGTATTGGCGCTGCTCATTGGTCAAGTGAGCCTGGCGCTGGCGCAGGACGGCGAAGCTTCGTCTTCGCCCGAGGGCATGTCGATGCTGGTGCTGTTTCTGGGCATCGCTGGCATCATCGGCGTTTTTGTCATCCGCTGGAGCCAGTCGACGGGCGATGACGACGAGGGAGTTTAGACAGGGGGCGCTGCGCAAAGGCGCATGACCGACGTCATTTGGCGCAAGCCGAAGCATTCGCAAAAGCGAAAACGTTCTGAGCGGCTCAAGTTCATCGCCGCTGGCGTGATGATTCTGGCGGCCGTCCTGTGCCTTTTGATTTCGGGGACGCTGCAGGGCGCGCGTTATTTCATCACCGTGAGCGAGGTGCTGGAAGGCGCGTCGTATCTTGGACGCACAGTGCGGATCTCGGGCGCGGTCGATGGCGAGAGCATCGAATACGACAGCGAGAAGGCGATCATCCGCTTCGAGATCGTTAATATCCCGAGCAAATATGACGACCTGGCAACAGCGCTGCGCGAGGCGCTGCTCGACAGCACTGCGCAACGCTTGCGCATTGTGGTGGAAGACGCGGCGATCCCGGACCTGCTGCAGCACGAGGCGCAAGCAATCCTGACCGGCGCGCTGGGCGCGGACGGGGTTTTCGCGGCGACAGAATTGCTGCTGAAATGCCCGAGCCGCTTTGAAGAGAGTACCGCGCCCGAAGGCTTGAGTCGTATTCCGGAACATCAATAATGTCCGCAGAAATCGGACTCGCTGCGCTTACGCTGGCTTTTGCGCTGGCGGTTTACGCGGCCCTCGCATCTTTAATCGGAGCGCGAAGGGGCTCGGCCCAGCTCGCGCTCAGCGGGCGCAACGCGGCGCTGCTGACCTTTCCGGCGGCGCTGCTGGCGACGGGCGCGTTGGTCTTCGCCCTGATGACCGAGCAATATCAACTCACTTATGTTTACAGCGTAACCGATCCGCAGACGCCAGCGCTGTATCGCTTCACAGCTTTATGGGGATCGCAGAAGGGCTCGCTGCTGCTTTGGTCGCTGCTGATGAGCGGCTTCACCTTTGCGGCGATCGGGCTTAACTGGCGGAGCGAACGGCGGCTGATGCATTATGCGATCGCCTATATGATGGCAACGCTGGCATTTTTCCTCGGCTTGTCGCTGTTGGTGGAGAATCCCTTTGAGCGCTGGTGGATCTTGCCGAGCGCGCCAGCGGCGGAACAGGTGATTTCGACGGCGCTGATTCCACCGGGGGCGATTGCGCCGGCCGAGGCGAATCTGCGGGCGGGCGCCGAGGGGCTGAATCCGCTGCTGCGGCATTTCGGCATGGTGATACATCCGCCGATGCTGTATTTGGGTTTCGTCGGCTTCACGATACCTTTTGCCTTTGCCATGGCGGCGCTGGCTTCGGGCGATTTGTCGACGGGCTGGATCAAGGCGACGCGGCGCTGGTCGCTGATCGCCTGGATTTGCTTGAGCATCGGGCTGATATTGGGTGGGCGCTGGGCTTACGATGTGCTGGGCTGGGGTGGATATTGGGGCTGGGACCCGGTGGAGAACGCGGCATTCCTGCCCTGGCTGGTGGGCACAGCTTTCATCCACAGCGTGATGATTCAGGAAAAGCGCGGCATGCTGAAGCGCTGGAATATGGTGTTGGTGATCGCGGCGTATTCGGCGGTGATGTTTGGCACTTTCGCCACGCGCAGCGGCGTGATCGAGAGCGTACACAGCTTCGCGCGCAGCGAGGTCGGCTTCCCCATGCTGGCATTTTGGGCGGCGATGACATTGGTGGCGCTATGGACGCTGCTCTGGCGCTGGCGGCGCGGCGAGTTAGGCGACGAGCGCCATTTCGCCAATCTGCTCAGCCGCGAATCGCTGTTTGTGCTCAACAATGTGGTCTTCATCGCGCTATTTCTGGCGATATTCTGGGGCAGTTTCGGGCTGCCGATCACATCGGAGCTGCTGCTGGGGAAAGAAGTGACGATCGGCGCCGATACCTTCGAATTCTATGTTGTGCCGCTATTCATCGCCATGTACATCTTGATGGGCGTGGCGCCGCTTTCGGCTTGGGGCGCGACCTCGGCGCGACGCTTGGGCGCTGCGCTTAGGACGCCGCTCGCCTTAACCGCGCTGAGCATCGCCGCGGCTGTTTTGAGCGGGACAGACTTCGCAATTGCCTTGTTTGGATACGGGGTCGCGCTATTCGCCGGTTATGTCGCGCTATTCGAGATTATTCGAGGCGCGGGGGCGAGGCGGCGGTCGCTGGGCGAGAGCTGGATTCAGGCGCTGACGGCGCTTTTCCGGCGCAATCAGCGGCGTTACGGCGGCTACATCGTGCACCTTGGCGTGACCGTGATCGGCATCGGAGTCATCGCGAGCACCGCTTTTCAGACCGAAGTACAGCATTCGGTTGCGCGAGGCGAGACGATTAGCGTGCAAGAGTATACGCTGCGATATGACGATTTCCTGCGAGCGCAGGCGGTCGATGGCCGGATGATGAATATCGCGGCGGTGACAGTATTCCGCGATGGCGTCGAGATTGCGCGGCTGCGGCCACGGATTGACGATTACCCGCAAATGCCGATGAAGATCGCCGGCGCGCATAGTACGTTGGAGAACGACTATTATGTGCTGCTGATGAGCGGCGACCGCGAGCGCGCGACCTTCCGCATCTATATCAATCCGCTGGTGAATCTGGTGTGGTGGGGCGGCATCCTGCTGGTCCTAGGGACGGCGATAGCGGCTTATCCGAAGGTGGTTCCGGCGAGAGCGCCGGCGAAGCGCGAGGGCGGGACATGAGCCTACCCCTCCCCACAAGGAGCTAAGGAGCGGACACCTTTGAAAACCGCGCAAATCTCAAAGCAAACCCCATCCCCCGGCCCCCTCCCCGAAGCATCGGAGAGGGTGAGAGCGCTGAAAGCAGATGGTTTTTTGCTCATTCTTGTACTCGTTTGCGCGCATATTATCAATTTCATCATCGAGTCACCCTTCCCCAAAGCATTGGGGAAGGGCCGAGGATGGGGTAGAAAACCAGTCCGCTCCTCAGCCCGCAAGGAGGGAAAGGGAGCTAAGCGAGCCTCTGACGCGGCGTCGCGAAAGTGGCTGAGGAATTGCTATATCTTGTTGGCGGCTTTTGCGCTGCTGGGTCTTCCCGTATTAGTTGGGGCGCAGGACGGCGGCGCGACGGATAACGATGTGATTCGCGTGGCGGAGCGGATGTACTGCCCGGTATGCGAGAATATCCCGCTGGACGACTGTGAGACGATAGCCTGCGTCGAGTGGAAAGAAGAGATACGGACGCAGTTGGCGGCTGGCCGGAGCGATCAGGAAGTAATCAACAGCTTTGTGGCGCGCTTCGGCGACAATGTCGTGGGCCTGCCGCAGGATCCGCTGCTGCGCGCGCTGACCGTGATCGTGCCGCTGCTGGCGACGGCGCTGGCGCTAGGCTTGGGCGCATTCACCTTTCGCCGATTTGGGGCGCAGCGGAAGCTAGGCTTGCCCCAACCCCCGGGATCCCAAAATGAGGGAGGGGGAGCAACTGGAAACGGCGTCCGTGAGCTGAGCGATGAGGCATATCGTCAACGGCTGGAAGCGGATGTGAGGGGACGCCGCTGAGCGCGAATCCATGTCGAATAGCAATGACCAATTGGAATTTCTGAGCGAGGGCAAGCCGCTGCCAGTTCGGCGCGGATTCAGCCTGGGCTCGTTAGCGCTGATGGCGGCTGTGCTGGCGCTGGCGCTTGTATTGGGCTTGCAGCTATCGCGGCGGAACGCGACGCGCCCGACGAGCGGTCCGGCGCCCGATTTTGCGCTGAAGCTCTTTGACGCTAGCGAAATCAGATTGCGCGATTATCGCGGGGATGTGGTCTTGATCAATTTCTGGGCGAGTTGGTGCCCGCCCTGCCGCGATGAAGCGCCCGATTTGCAGGCGCTTTATGAGGATTATCGACTGGCGGGCTTGACCGTAATTGGCATCAATATGTTGGAAAGCTCACGGCAGAAGGCGCTGGATTTCATCAACGAGTTCGGCATTACCTATCCCAATGGCGAAGACATCGGCGAGAAGCTGACCAATCTGTATCGGGTAGAGGCGCCGCCGGAGAGTTTTCTAATTGATCGGCGCGGGAATGTGCGGCGATTCTTCATTGGCGCCATTCGTTTTGATGATGTTAGCGACAGTATTGAGTCGCTGCTGGCGGAAGAGCCATGAGCATAGCGGGACTGCTGATTGCGTTGGTCTTGAGCTTGGCCGCGTTGGCAATAGTGGCGCGTCCCTTGCTGCGTCCGGCGCGGCGCGAGCGGGCGGCAGCCGAGAATCTGCGCCTGCAGCGCGACCGGCTTGCGGCCTATTACGAGCGTGTGCTGACCAATATCCGCGACCTGGACGAAGACATGGCGACGGGCAAGATCAATCAGGGCGATTATAAGGCTGAGCGCGAGGCTTGGGTGGGGCGCGGAATTCGCTTGCTGCGCGCGCAGGATCAGCTTGAGCGCGAAGGCAGCTTGGGCGTCGGCGGTGACGATGCGGCGAGGATCGACCAGGCGATAGAAGAAGCGGTCGCGGCGTATCGCGCGGAATCGCTAAGCGCGCAGCCCAAGCCGGCTGAGAGAGATAGAAGCTAGATGTATGGTCCAGCAGTGAGATGGTTCGGCTCAGCATGAAAGTTTTCCGGGTTTTCCCGCCAGCGATCGCAGATAAACTCGTAGGGACTTCGCCCCTGCAATGTCTTGAGCCGTTTGGCAAAGTTGTAGGCTTGGATG
>JAJECX010000017.1 GCA_022821805.1 Anaerolineae bacterium | reverse complement strand
AGGATCCAGATCCGCCGAAGCCCAAAGAAAATAACGAATGCAAGAAAACCAGAGAATCCAAATCCGAGACCCGAAGCTGCAGCGGCGGTGGCACGCAGTCAAGAACCGCGCATCGTGACGTCCGCGTTTCTGGCGTATGCGGCACCGACGAAGGCCCCTGGACATGGGGCGGCTGGTCAGCTTGCCCGTCAGTGACGTGCGGCCGCAAACCAGGGACAAGCTCTTGGACTAATAGAAGGGCAGTCGAGGATCCTAGTAGAGGATGCAGAACCCTTATTTATGAGAACGAGGTAGAGGAAATTCAATGTACGCAAGGTGGCGCTGTTGTACGCGAATACACCAGTATCATAAGGGATTGGACCCTTGTCCATATATCCGACGCTTGCTGATTGGTTGGCGGAGTAAACCGAAATGCAGCAGCGCCAGTCCGCTCAAAGCGGCGGGAGAGTTTTGATATCGCCTAAGCAGTCTCCCGCCGCCGAAGCAGGTTGATCAAGATGGCCAGGATTACCTTGATCATGTAATAGACCGAGCGCAGCGGCGTGATCGACGAATCGCCGTGCTGGCGCGGGATCATCTTGACCGGCGCCTCCGCCTGGCGCAAGCCGCTGCGATGCAGCATCACAATCGCTTCCGGCTCGGGGTAATCGTGTGGGTAAGCATCGGCGAATAGCTTGATGGCGCGGCGATTGAAGGCGGCGCAGCCTGAGGTCGGATCGGTGACGCGCTGGCCGATGATGGCGGAAAGCAGGCTCGCGAGGATAGCGCTTCCCAACCGTCTCGGCAGTGGCGTCCCGTAATCGCCACGCGCGTCAATGAAGCGCGAACCGATGACAACATCGACGTCGTCCGCTTGCAGGCGCGCCAGCAATTCGATATTGGCTTCGGGCGCATGCTGGCCATCGCCATCGTTGCGCAGGACGATATCGTAATCATTTGCGCGCGCGAACTGAAAACCAGCTTGCACCGCCGCGCCGATACCGAGATTATAGGGCAGTTCCAGCACTTGCGCGCCCGCCGACCTCGCCTCCGCGGAGGTGTCATCGCTGGAGCCGTCGTTGATGACCAGCGCGTCCGCCTGCGGCAGAAGCGCCCGAATACGGCGCGCTGCGAGAGCGATATTGCGCCCTTCGTTCAACGCCGGAAGTATCACCAGGATGCGCGCGGACTTCATCGGACTGCCCTCCCAATGCCGACGATGGTAATCGAGACTGCATGGCCTGTGTAGGTCAAGATAAGATGGGCGCTTGAGGCAACTGCGTGAAAGCCAATCAGCTTTAGATGGCGCGTTACGAATTTGTTGCAAGGCGCTCTAATATTGATGTAAGCTATATGCAGATTCGAGGACGATTCCCCGCATTCCACGTTACGGCTCGATTTGCGCCACCAGCCAGGCGGACAGTCCAAATGGGCGATCAGGTGTCACTAAGCGCCGGCATTGGCAACTTTCATGATTGCGTCGCCTTAGCTTGCGAACGCGGCTTGGGCATTGAGTTGATGGCTTTTTCCCTGCCAAGCGTACTGGATGGCGAATGGCGGGCGCTTGAGCATGAGTACCGCGCCGCCTTGGCCGATGTGCCGGGCAAGCTGTCGATACATGGTCCCTTCATGGATCTGGTATCCGGCAGCCCCGATGAGCGCATCAATATGGTGTCTTACGGTCGCTATGAGCACGTGATACGAATCGCCGACCTGCTTGGCGTTCAGCAAGTGGTCTTGCACGCCAACTATATAGGTCTGCTGCACAATGAGGTTTATCGGCAGGGCTGGCATCAACGAAATGTCGATTTTTGGGGTCCGCTGGGCGATTACGCGCGCGCTTATGGCGTGGCAGTCGCCATCGAGAATATGTGGGAGTTCGACCCGGCGATCATTGGAAATCTTTTGCAAGAGCTGAATCATCCTCATTTGAAAGCTTGCATTGATGTGGGGCATGCCTCGCTTTTTTCCGATCCCGATGTGACATTCGATGATTGGCTGGAGACGCTCGCGCCCTGGGTGATTGAACTGCATATGAACAACAACAACGGCGTCATGGATGAGCATCACGGTTTCGACTGGGAGCAAGGCGTGCTGGATTATGCGCGCTTGTTGCCGCGATTGCGCGCGATGCTGAGCGAAACGGTGATGGTGCTGGAGATGGATCGCATCCAAGACATGAAAGCCAGCCTGCGCTATTTTGATCTGTAGGACGATTGACGGTAAGTGTCTACGCGAACCGGGGATCGTCAGTAGTTCTTCGGTGGGCGGGAGGGCGAGACAAGCCGCGCGTAGGTCGCGTAGACACTGACCGCCGACACTGCGGTTCTCTCGCCCCTACAATCTTAACCGGTGTCGCGCCCCAAAAAGGCGGGATCGCAATCCGGTATCACCGCTTCAATATCAGCGACGAAACGCGGCGGCACACTCTGACGCGCGAGGCGCAAGCCAGGCTCCAGGTATGCCAAGGCTCGCGCGCAATTGCCGAGCAGAATCTGCGAATAGCCAGCCCAATAATAATGCTGCGGATTGTCGCTTCCCAATTCGATCGCTCTCTCGAATGAGGCGGCCGCGTCTTCAATTGAGCCGAGCCGCTCCTGCGCGCGCCCCAGCATGAAGTGACAATAGAGATAATCCGGGTTCAGGTCGACGCAATCTTGCAGATGGCGCATCGCCTGCGCCGGATTGCCTTCAAAGCTCACGGCAATCTCGCCCAATCGAAAGAGCGCGTGCGGGTTGTAGGGGTCGGCGTCTACGACCTGCAGCAGGAATTCTTGCGCCGTTGCGTAATTGCCCAGGTCTTTTTCGATGATGGCGATATCGATAGCGATGAAACTCATATTGTCCGCCAGGCTGTAAGCGGTCTTGAAGTCGTCCAGCGCGCCGGAGAAGTCATTGCGGTTCCACTTAAGCAGCCCGCGGGCGCGAATGCCTTCGGCGCTGTCGGGATCGGCTTCCAGCAAGTCATCCAGCGCCAGTTCGGCGCGCTGCGCCTGCCCCAGGCTGCTGTACACTTCAGCCAAATAGGCGCGGGCGCGGCTGCTGTCCGGCGCCAATTCCAGCGCGTGCAAAACGTTCGCGAGCGCTTCGGTCGCGCGTTTGTCCCAATCCAGCGCCCAGGCGTAGACCGCCCAGGCCTCGGCGTCAAAGGGATCGGCATTGATCGCTCGCTCGCCGTAATTCACCGCCTCGTCATAACGGCTCTCGTTGATCTTTCCGATGGCGATGCGGCGGAAGACTTCGACCGAATTCGGCATGGAGTCGGCGATATCGATATAGAGATCGGTCGCCTCGCCCAGCGCGCCGCTGAGCCAGTAATTGTTGGCTTCGACCAAGCTGTTGCGCGGGTCGACCGTGGGCGTGGGTTCGGGCACAGCCATGGTCGCCGCGGTATCTTCGAGCTGGCCGATGAAATCGTAAACTGCGTTTTGCACGATTGGCGCCAGGGTCGCTCGGTTGAGCGCGATGGCGATGCCGAGCCCGATCAGCGCCAGCATCAGAAGATAAAAGGACAGCCGGCGGCAGCCGATCACGTTGCGTCGCTGTACTCCCTGGTATTTTTTGGGCGTCCGAATCTGCATGGGTATCGCCCCCCGCCCTGCGCTGCCGCGAGCGACTCAGACGGTCGCCCCTACTCACATCGGGATCAGATCGAGAAAGGCGCTTAAGTCGGCCAGTAGAAAGTCGGGATCGCTGCAGATCAGCTTTCCCCGCGGCACATAACCGGTGCAAACGGCGACCGCTATCGCGTTGATGGCGCGCGCCGCTTTGATATCCTCTGGCGTATCGCCGATGACAATCACATCTGCGCCAGTGATTTGCGTGCCGGCGAGTTCACGCGCCCGCTGAAGCGCCAGCCGCGTCAGGTCGTCGCGCTCGGCTGATTCATTGCCAAAGGCGCCAACGGGGAACCAGGCTCGATCGAAGCCAGCCATCTCCAGTTTTATCGCCGCCGTTTTGGAGGTATTGCCGGTGACCAAGCCGATTAGCGTATTGTCGTGTTGGCGCAGCGCGCTCACCAACTCCATGGCGTGTGCGATGGGTTCGGCGCGGTAGCCGCCCATGATCGCGCGCATGTGCCGCGCCATGACCGCCTCGTAAGCCGGCATCGCCCGCCCGACATCGTGCGCCGAGACCCCATGCGGCGCCAGCAATTCCGCGACGATGCGCCAGTCGGTCTTGCCGCCGAAGACGTGATTGTCGAGGTCGCCGGTCATCCCGAAGCATTCTTGCATCGCCCGGCGCTTGGCTTCGCGCCCGATGCCGCGGCTGATGAGCAAGGTGCCGTCAATATCGAAGAGGACAAGTTTCAATTCCCCATACCCCCTGGACCATATGGAAACCTGTAGGTGATCGCCCGCCGACGCGTAGATCGCCCAAGCTAATCGGCGCCTTCTATGGCAATGAAGGAGGCCTCAGCAGCGCCTTCGCGCACCTTGATCGCCGCCTGGTATTCATCCGAATTGTACATGCGCTGTACCGCCTCGATGCTGTCGAATTTGAGCAGGACGATGCGTTCGGGCGTGTCCGGTCCTTCGAGGACGACCTTGTCGCCGCCGCGGACGAGGAATTCGCCGCCGTATTTTTCGGCGATGGCGGGGGTCAGCTTCATGTATTCGGCGTATTGTTCCATGTCGGTGACCGTGGCGCGCACCAAGAGGTATGCTGGCATCGTTCGCTCCTTTGTTGGCTTGGGCTTCGCCTTCATGATAACATAATGCTCGCCCCCCTCTAAATCTCCCCCCAAAATGAGGGGAGACTTTGCCGTAGCGCGGTGCGGGGTTATACTCGGCGGGCGAGGGGGTGGATGTGTCCCGGTGGGCGCCCCGGTCTTCAAAACCGGTGAGCGGTTGCGCAGAGCAGGCGCTGGTGGGTTCGACTCCCATGCACTCCCGTAAAGGATATTGTCGAAGGAAAGCATCATGGGCAAGAAGCAAGACGTTTTGCAAGAGTTGTTCTACATATGCCAGCAGCGTGACGACTTCGTCTTCGACAACTACCTTGTGAAGGAAGTATGTGAGGATTTCGAATTTGGAAACCCCTTTGACGCCACTAAAGTGGACAGGTCCGAACTCTACCCGGAGATTATGCAGCAGGGGCAAGGGCATTTCATCATCCACCTAGGCCAAGGGCGCCACCAAATTGTTCCGAATATATCGTTCGGCTATCATTCACTTGAGTCTATTTCTGAAAGCGAAATCATCCCTTGGGCGTATCGCAAGAGCCTGCTTAATGAGTTTGATACAAGTGAAAGCAACATTATCTCGGTTGGAATTAATCAGCGTATACTGCATCACTTCCTTTACGATGACATTGTGGCTAATCCCAAACAGTATGGCGCGCGCCGAACTAAGTTCTCTGGTCATTATACGATTGACTCAGAGCCCATTTCAGTCAGAAGGTTGCAAATGGAAATTGATGCCGTCCTTGAAATGGACAACGATATTACCGTGATTGAAGGGAAAAACGGGTTTCCACCAGATTTCGCAGTCTATCAACTGTTTCACCCATATCTCTATTTTGATGACTTGCGTGATAGTGGTAAATTGGATATCAGAGAAATCCAATGTTGCTATTTTCAGCGATTGAAGCGGGACGCTGGGAGCATATTACGGCTTCATTTGTACCGATTCCATGCGAGGGAACTGTCGTCCATTGACCTAATCAAGAAAAGAGAATACAGGCTTGAGATAAAGGATCCGCTATGAACCCCATACCCGAACAATATCGCGATGCGGTAGTGCGCGGTGACGTGATGGAAACCCTCCGAGCCTTACCAGATAATTGTCTGCACATGATTTACGGCGACCCCGATTACGGCGTCGGCATCAATTACGCTGGCAAGAAATACACGCAGCGCTGGAATGAATACATCGATTGGTATGTTGAACTTGCCACCGAGTGTATGCGTGTGCTTCGGGATGATGGCAATTTGTTCTTCATCAATTATCCGCGTCAGAATTCATACCTGAGGGTGCGGTGCCTTGATGAACTCGCATACGAAGTATTTGACTACGTCTGGGTTTATCCAACGAACGTCGGCCATACTCCGAGAAGGTTTACGACCGCTCATCGGTCGGTTATGCATGCCGTGAAGAGCAAGAAGAATTCGTTTTACAAAGAGCAAGTTGCGCTGCCGTACAAGAACCCAGAAGATCGTCGGATAAAGGGACGACTTGCGAGTGGTAGCAACGGACGCATGCCGTATTCTTGGTTTGAATTTAACTTGGTCAAAAACGTTTCCAAGGACAAGACATTTCACGCTTGTCAGATTCCGATTCCACTGTACGACATGTTGCTCAAGGCAAGTACAGTCGAAGGTGACAGCGTGTTCGTTCTTTTCGGAGGAAGCGGTTCAGAGGTTGTGCGCACCGAGCAGCTATGTCGACGTTATTTGTCTTGTGAAATTCATCCTGTTTATCACCAGATGATTGTTGAGCGGCTCGCCAACAACGGCAATATTGCGACAACACACAGAATCGACATGCGAGACGAACAATCGCTGTCTTGGGACTTGCCGCAACAACCGCAATTGATTGACGGAGTGCTGCCGCAACAGCTTCCGTTGACAAAGTAATATAGTCAACGACAGACTTTGGGCTGCCGGCCCACAGATCCCAAATGCAGTCATTCCTGACCCGCTGGACTCCGAGCCGAACCTAATGCGGAAAGCCTTTGATACTTGCGCAGAGTGCGACTGGCTATATTATCTATTGTTGGGAACAGGTGAATATGGCTTAGTTCATAATTACCGAGCTGGCTCTGCAACTGAAGTGCCGCATCTTGAGGAAGAGTCACCCGCTGAACAGGCGGCGCGAAAGGACTCCAGTCGCTGTGATTTCTAGCTAATTCCTCCAGCGTGTATTCCATTGGCTGGAATTTGCCCGTCGCCATATAGTTTTCTTTTCCTTTGTTGTCCACCAGTAATAACGCCCGTTGACGCTGCATCTGAAGAATCTGGGCATTAGCCCAAGATGTGGAAGCGGGCTCGTAACCAGTCCTCTCCAAGAACTCCGACTGGATTGCCCAAACTACGATGTCGTTTGGCTCTTCAATGGAAACGTAATCGGATTCCCTGTCCGCGGCAAACCAAGCCGCTATTATCGCACTGGTGGTGAAGTCAAGTAGCCGGTTAGGAATCCCAAAATTGCGTGCTACGAAGTAAGCAGAAACCGCTTCGGTGTCCATTTCAAGTGTTTCATTGTATGGAATATGCGGAAGTGGAAGCCCCTGAAGCATACAACTATTAGCAAATTCATAAACGAGGTCTTGCTCCCACCCCAGGTATTCATCATAGTATTCGCCCGGTTCGCGGTCAGCGCCTACTCGAGTGAATGAATGATCAATTACCGGCTTCGCCACGAAGTCTGGTCGGAAAAGCGAGGCTATGATCGGCCAGAATGAGCAACTCTGCCCCCGAAATACATACCTGTCTTCATCGGCAATCTCGAGCAGTGTCTCGACGAATTCGGGTGCCCCAAGACACCGCCTTGTTATTGGATAACTACACAGAAGCGGATATGCTGCCTCGTATTCGGCCATATTGTCGAACTGTATTGCCGCGTCCATCACTCGATCCATCGGTGCGCGAATGTGCAATTACAATACTTGACTGCATTCGACAGGTGCTTGCGAGCGAGTCGATTTGCTTTGCGGGTAAAACTATTGGGGAAGACGACTTTCAAGCTCATCGTCATCCAAGCCCATTTCAATCAATCTCAGCGCGTCATCGGCCGGCAAGACTTTGCCCTCTTGCATGTCTTTTAGGCTGGCGCGGAAATCATCAAGAAACTCCGCCTGGGCGGAATCATCCTCTACGGATTCCTTTGCCAGCGACCTGATTCGCGGATTCGCTTCCATTGACTTGCTCCCGAGTTGATGTAGCGGACCATATCATGCTTGACTTTAAGTACACGATACTTAAATTGGCAGGTAATATGCAACATACGTCTGATGTCAAATTGAGTTGCCAAAAACGGGCTGATCTCCAAAATGGTAAGTATCGAACCAACCATGTGGAGAGCCAGCCCGATTAACAGTATAGACGTTGAAACATTATTTGCCATCCTCTTTGTTGAGATAGACGATTGGTATCAACTAAAAGGGCGACAATGGCTGAGGGGCAAACTTGGACGCCCAGCCAAGTTCAGTGATAGTGAGGTGATGACATTAATGCTGGCATCAGAATTTCTGCCTTTTCCATCCGAGTCCCAGTATTTGAGTTATATCCGCGCCAATCATTATGCCTTGTTCCCCAAACTCTTGAGCCAAAGTCAATTCAATCCCCGCGCGCGTGGTTTGTGTTATCTAGTCGAAAAGATGCGCCGGGATTGGCTGCGGACATATTGACTATTCAGTCGTATTTTCTTAGAATTTGGACAAAGTTTATTTGATTTCATATCTGGAGTCGCGCATTGGCATCTCAAGATAAATTGCTATTTACACCGGGACCATTGACAACAAGCGATACTGTAAAAGCGGCTTTAGTACGTGACTTGGGTTCGCGTGATACAGGCTTTATTCAAGTTGTACGCGAAATTCGGCAAATGCTCCTCGATTTGGGTGGTTTACAAGGCAATGAGGACTATACTGCGATTTTGATGCAAGGCAGTGGAACATTTGGTGTGGAATCAGTCATTTCTTCTGTGATTCCACAAGAAAATGGCAAGCTCCTCGTAATTGCCAATGGAGCATATGGCCGGCGTATTGCTGCAATGGCAAAAACCTTGCATATTCCGACGATTGAACTAAGCTACCCTGAAAATAGCGTTCCTGACTTAACAGAAATTGAAGAGACACTCCGCTTAAATGAGGCGATTACGCATGTTGCGGCGATCCACTGCGAGACAACAACAGGTCTACTCAATCCAATAGAAGATATAGGCAAAATTGTTGCGAAATACAATCGTGTTTACTTTGTAGACGCTATGAGTAGTTTTGGCGCTGTTCCGATTAATATAGTCGATTCACAAATTTATTTTCTAGTATCTTCAGCGAATAAGTGTATTGAAGGTCTTCCGGGTTTTTCCTTTGCAATTGCTCACAAAGAAACTCTTCTGCAAACAAAAGGTTATGCACGCAGTATGAGCCTTGATTTATTGGCACAATGGCAAGGTTTAGAGAAAAATGGGCAATTTCGCTTCACGCCCCCTATTCAAGTGATGTTAGCATTCCATCAAGCACTAGTCGAAATACAAGAAGAAGGCGGTGTTGAAGGGCGTGGTAAACGTTATGCTGAAAACAACAAAATCATCATTGAAGGTATGAAAAAACTTGGTCTAGAACCTTATCTTGATATAGACACCCAGAGCTATATCATCACGACCTTCCTTTATCCTGAGCATCCTAATTTCAATTTTGAGACCTTTTACAACAGCTTAAGCGATAAAGGCTTTGTTATTTATCCGGGTAAATTGACTCAGGCAGATTGTTTCCGTATCGGTAATATCGGGCGAATGAATGCCTCACAAATGCATGGTTTGTTAGATGCAGTAGCGGCAACATTCGAAGAAATGGAAATCGAATTAGTAAAGAAATAGATAATTTAGACGATTAAAAGCAGCTTGATGAACTCGCATTTAGCACTCGTCGTTATACTAACAAAGTTGCGGTTGAATTTGCTAAAGAATTAACGTCTTTGACCCCAGAAGGCATGAACAGAATTTTGCTTGCTCCCGGCGGAACAAATGCAATCAGTATGGCAGTTCAACTATAACGATTGGTGACAGGTCGCCATAAAACAATTTCGATCTGGGATGCTTTTCATGGTGGCACAATGGATGTGATGTCGCTCAGTGGTGAGCAACTTTTCCGAGAGGGAGTAGGACCACTGATGTCCGGCGCACAACAAGTTCCACCGCCCGATGGCTATCGTTGTATGTGGGATTGTCATGACCATGGCGGATGTAATCTCAAATGTGCTAGTTACATTCCTTAGGGCCAGAGGGGCCAGGGCTGTGCTGGCCTAAACAGTTCTATCTGACCATCAGAAACTCTCTGCTTACTTGCGACTTACCTAAACGCGAAGGAAACGTTTCATGCCAACCTCATCTTCTGTTGAGGCCAATAGTCGAACCTACGCCGCACTGCGGACCAGTGCCGTGGTCATCTGCCTCGATGGGTGCGAGCCTGCCTATCTTGATGTTACGATTGCCGACGGACGAATGCCGAATGTCGCTAGAATGCGCGCGAAAGGCACTGACCGGATTGCGCATTCGGTGATCCCATCCTTTACCAATCCGAACAACATGTCGATTGCCACCGGTCGCCCGCCGAGCGTGCATGGCATCTGTGGCAACTATCTTTATGAACCGGAAACTGGCCAAGAAGTGATGATGAACGACGTCAGGTTTCTACGTGCCCCGACATTGTTTTCGAAATATTATAAGGTAGGGGCGCGCGTCGCTGTCGTCACTGCAAAGGATAAGCTCCGCGCCCTCTTGGGAGCCGGTCTCTCATTTGATGAAGATCGAGCAATCTGCTTTTCATCTGAACGCGCGGATATCGCCACCGAAGCGGCCAATGGAATCGATAACGCCAGTGCCTGGCTCGGCCGTCCAGTGCCGGAAGTCTATTCAGGCGATCTATCGGAATTTGTATTGGCAGCTGGTGTAAAGCTGCTCAAAGAGTGGATGCCGGATCTGATGTACCTGTCAACGACCGATTATATTCAGCATAAATTCGCTCCCGAAGAGCAAGGCGCTAAGGATTTTTATACCATGATCGATTGTTATGTCGGTCAACTAGACGCGATGGGCGCAGCGCTCGTTCTGACCGCGGATCACGGGATGAAGCCAAAGCATGACACCAATGGCACTCCAGCAGTGGTCTATATCCAGGATCTTCTTGATGAGTGGGTTGGCGCTGCCAACGCACGCGTCATCTTACCCATCACCGATCCGTACGTCGTGCATCACGGCGCACTTGGGTCGTTCGCCACCGCATATCTTCCAGATGGTGCTGATGTGGCCAGCATCATGGCGCGTCTTGCAGCCATTGATGGCATCATGGTTGTGATCGACCGTGAAGAGGCGGTGCGCCGATTTGAATTGCCTGCCGACCGTATCGGCGATATTGTCATTATCTCAGATGAAAACATGACTATTGGCGCCTCTGAAGAGCGGCATGATCTGGCGGCGCTAAAAGAACCGTTGCGCAGTCATGGTGGACTGACCGAGCAAGAGGTGCCTTTCATCGTCAACCGCCAGATCGATTTGCCGTCTGCACCCGAACTGCGCAATTTTGACGCGTTTTATTATGTGGCGCAAGCCGCTGGGCAGCAGTAATCAGTAATATTGAATATTAAATTCGCTAGGAGTATTCATATGTCGGAACAAGAAATCCGCCGTGAAGCCATGCGCATTGGTGGGGAGAAGGTCTATGCCGACGCTGTTGTTGAAGTTGAGTATCCGCGAACCCGTGAGGTGATTGCTACGGTTCCGGCTGGCACGGCGGAACATGCCCACCGTGCCTTTGAGATTGCCGCCGCGTATCAGCCCAAGCTCACGCGGTATGAACGTCAACAGATCCTCTTTCGCGCGGCCGCGCTGATCCGGGACCGTCGGGAAGAGATCGCTCACTGGCTGACGCTTGAACTGGGCATCTGCAAGCAACACTCTCTCTATGAAACCGGCCGCTCCTACGATGTGTTCACGCTGGCGGGCCAACTTGCCATTCAGGATGATGGGCAGATCTTTTCATGTGATCTGACGCCACATGGCAAAAGTCGCAAGATCTTCACGAAACGTGAACCGGTCCGCGCCATATCCGCGATCACGCCCTTTAACCACCCGCTCAACATGGTGGCGCATAAAGTCGCTCCGGCGATTGCCACCAATAACTGCATGGTTTGCAAGCCGACCGAACTGACCCCGTTAACCGCTATCACGCTGGCCGACATTCTCTTTGAGGCCGGCCTGCCGCCTGAGATGTTCCAGATTGTCACCGGTTGGCCCCAGGATATCGGCGACGAAATGGTCACCAATCCAAACATCGACATCGTCACCTTTACTGGCGGTGTTCCTGTCGGCAAGATTATTGCGGAAAAGGCGGGCTACAAGCGCACTGCGTTAGAGCTAGGTGGGAATTCTGCGCTGATCATTCTGAATGATCTGAGTGGTGAAGATCTTGACAAGGCCGCTACCATTGCGGTGGCCGGTGCGACCGGCAATTCGGGGCAGCGCTGCACCGCGGTCAAACGCATTCTGATTCAGGAAAGCGTTGCCGATGCAATTGTTCCGCTGATCCTCGAAAAGGCAAAGACCATCCGCTTTGGCGACCCCATGGACCCAGCGACTCAGCTTGGCTGTGTAATCAGTGCCAAAGCGGCCGAATTGTTTGAAAGCCGCGTATTTGACGCTGAAAAGCTGGGCGCGAAAATTCTCTACCACCCCGGTCGGAACGGCGCGCTGCTGCCGCCGATTGTGGTTGATCACGTTCCCCATAACTGTGAACTAGTGATCGAGGAGACCTTTGGCCCGGTGGTGCCGATTGTACGCGTTCCGGATGATGACGCGGCGGTAATAGAGATTTCGAACGGCACCCAGTTCGGTCTCTCCGCGGGCGTCTGCACCAATGATCTGATTCGTGCCACTAACTATATCGAAGGGCTCAATGTCGGTACGGTGAATATCTGGGAGCAGCCGGGTTACCGCATAGAGATGTCGCCCTTTGGCGGCATCAAAGATTCGGGCAATGGCGTCAAGGAAGGGGTGCTGGAGGCAATGAAATTCTTTACCAACGTAAAAACTTATTCGCTACCCTGGCCAACTTAGAGTCACGCAGGAGCTTAACCCAGTCCAGCCCCTAACATGCTAATAATAGAAGAGGATACACAATGGTACGTTCTGCAATCTTTATCGAACCGAATCAACCCCTGCAGATTCGTGAATACCCTACGCCATCGCTGGAGAGTGGCGCTATTCTGGCTAAGGTGCGGCTGGCGACAATCTGCGGATCAGATTTGCACACGTTTCTTGGCAGGCGTGGCGCTGACGCGCCAAGCATACTCGGGCATGAAATCGTCGGCGAAATCGTAGAAATGAGTGCCAAAACAGTAGAGGGTATAAATGGCGAAACACTGTCTATCGGTGACCGTATTACGTGGGGGTTAACCACTTCCTGTGGCGATTGCGAATTTTGTGTTGAACGTGATCTCAGCCAAAAATGCATTCATAGTTTTAAATATGGTCATGCCAATTCAGAAGCACGTCCCCATCTCAATGGTGGCTTCGCACAACACCTTTATCTACGCCCGGGATCAACAATTTTGCGATTACCGGACAACATAACAGATGCGGAAGCCGCCCCCATAAACTGTGCTTTGGCGACAATCATGCAAGCGGTGGATCGGATACAACTTAAGAACGGTGAACGTGCCTTAGTACAGGGTGCGGGTATGCTTGGTATCTATGCCTGTGCTGTCTTGAGTAAAGCCGGGTGTTCAGATATTATCGTTACAGATTTCAACACCAAACGACTAGCCATCGCTGAGAAATTTGGAGCGACCCGGACGATTGCTCTGCAAGAAGCAGACCTTGTAGCACTAGCTGATGAATTGAAAGTCGATATTGTGATAGAAGTTTGTGGTGTCCCCTCTTGTGTCGCATTCGGAATTGATGCGCTACAAATTGGTGGACGCTATATCCTTGCAGGATTCGTCTACCCTGATGCAAATTTCACTGTTGATGGCGCGAAAATTGTGCGAAAGATGCTTACGCTTCATGGGATTCACAATTATCAACCTAAACATCTATTACAGGCAGTTGACTTCGTATCGCGGTATCGTCTCGAATTTCCTTTTGACGAGTTGGTCTCAGAATACTATTCATTGGATGAAATCAATACAGCCTTTGCTGTTGCACAATCTGGCAAAGTGATCCGGGTCGCAATCAAGCCCAATAGTTGAGGTATGGTTATCAATTAATATAAGGTCGGACCGCCCGTGGACAGAAGTAGATTTCCTAGTTAGACGGTCTGGAGTTAAAGATCAGCGGTAGCGCACATTTAGACTGCCGCGGGGCCGCTCAGGTCAAGTTCTTCGACGAAGTGGCAGGCGGCAAAGTGACCTGCGGCATGTTCTCGCCACTCGGGCACAGTGGTCCGACAAATATCCTGGGTGAATTGGCAGCGTGTATGAAAGCGGCGGCCCGTTGGCGAAGACGGTGATCGGTTTGACAACCCGCCTGATTGCAAAAGCCACCACTCACCTGTTTAAGCATATCTTGCGTCTTCACTATCATATTGATGTTCAGACCTTTCAATGCTCAAGCAATTTCACATCAGACGTAACATATTCTGATTTACTGTCCCCGTCGCCCCACCCAGGGAATCAGCCGCCAGAAAAGCCGCTGCGCGCGCAGGATGAGCAGGTAGCCCTGCGTCTCGCTGTGGTTGTCGAATTGCCGGCCGCCGCCGCTGCGCAGGTAGAAGCTCAAATCGGCGATGGCTTCATCGAACTTGAATTGCGCCGCCCGCATCCGTCCGCGCGCTTCATAGGCGCCCAGCGCATTTGGATTCAACTCCAGGGTTCGCGTCAAGTCGGCTTCGGCGTCAGCGTAGCGTTTCCGCTCTTCGTAAGCGAGCGCACGGCTGTAATAGGCTTCAGCGAATTCCGGCTCGATGTGGATCGCCATCGTATAATCATTGATCGCCAGATCGAATGCGCGCTGTTCCGTTCGGATATTGCCGCGCGCGAAATAAGCCGCCGCCAAGTAAGGCTCAATGGTCAAAGCGGCGCCGATGCTCTCGATGGCGGCATCCCAGCGCCCGAGCGCCGCCAGCGCCTCGCCGCGGCAGACGTGGATTGCGGCGATATCGCCAAGCCCGAGCTTAATGGCGCTGTCGAATAAGGCGATTGCGCCCTCGAAATCGCCGGTTTCCAGCAGCTGCAAGCCTTTTTCGAAGTAGTTGTCGTCGTGCATTAGCCCCCATCCCCAGGCCCCTTGCCCCCAGAACGATGGAAGGGGAGTGTAACCAACATTTTAGCCCCTCCCTCATTTTGAGGTCGCGTAGACACAGACCCGTCGGGGAGGGGTTTGGGGTGGGGGTAACGTAAATTATCGCGTAAGCAAGCGACGGCGCTTGCCCTATAATATAGACAGTTTTGGGGACATCGCTGTTTCGAACATCGTTTCGCCGGAATATCAATCGGGAGATCGCCTTGCCACGCCGACTGCTCTACACGCTGCTCGCGCTGCAAATCCTGACGCATCTGCTTTGGCTGTCGCCGGCGGCGCATTCGGGACAGGTGGCGATTCCCTGGATGATGAACCGGGGCATGACGCTATTCGACGACATCTGGGAACAGCACGCGCCCGGCAGTTCCGCGCTGGCCGCCGCCGCTCAGTCACTGATCGGCATCGATCCGGGCTTGCTGGTCAAACTGCTCAACATCGCGCTCGCGCTGGCGCTGACCGCCCTGGCGTATCAGTTGGCGAAGCAGCTGACCGACGATGACTGGGCGGGCATTTTAGCCGCCGCCGTCTTCGCCTGGTGGGAACCTGTCTACGGCAATTCCTTGCTCTATTTCGATTCCCTGGTGGCGCTTTGCCTTTTGGCGGCTTTGGTCATTTACTTCCGGAACGGCGTAGAGCTTACGACAAAGCAGATCGCCGCCGTGGGTCTGCTGATGGGCGCTTCGACGCTGTTCAAGCAGCATGCCTGGCTGGCGGTTGGCGTACTGGCGAGCTGGCTGCTGCTGACCGAGAGACGGCGAAGCTTCGCGCTGGTCTACGCGGGCGCGGCGCTAATCCTTCCGCTGCTGCAATGGATCGCATTGTGGAGCGGGGATCTGCTCGAAAGCTATTTCTTTTGGAACTGGACATTTAACCTCAGCGGCTACATGGACGGCGTCCCGCTTGATGGCGATCTCTTTCGCAAGCTGCTCTTGACCAATGCGCTCGTCTTTCCCTTTGCCGCGCTCGCAATCCGCGGCGATCGACGGCATCTCATACTGATAGCGCTTTGGCTGGCGAGCGCTGCGCTGCTCTATCCACGCGCCGGCGAGAATCACGCCATGGCGCACCTGCCCTTCACCGCCGTGATGTCCGGCATCGTACTGGCGACCAGCTTGCGGCAGCTTGCCAAATGGCGAGCTTGGGACGCCCCACGGGCGATGCTGGCGGGCTTACTCGTCGCGGGCGGACTCGGCTGGCTGTGGACCGGCGCCGTTAGTTATATCCCGACGCCTTTGGGCGCGGGCAAGATCCTCGCCTACGACGAATTCCGCCCGCTGGCGGCTCAGCTTCGCGAGCGCGCCGAGCCCGACGATACGCTTTTCTTGCTGCCAGAAACCGACAGCACGCCACAGCTCCACCCGCTGACCGGCATGCTGCCGCCCGGAACCTGGGTCAAGGGCTGGCGCTGGTATTTCAAGCCGGCGCGCGTTTTGGAGACGCTGACTGCTGAATGGGAAGGCTCGCCGCCAACCTGGATCGTCATATTCCCCGACCTGGTAGCGGCGGGCGAGCCGGGGATTCTCCAGTTGCTGGATATTGTTCAGCAGCGCTATAAGCGCACCTTTACCATTAACGGCATCTTTGATCATGGCGATGCGCAGGTCTGGAAGCTCGTCGATACGGGCGCTCAGGCGCCGCCATGATTCAACTTTCGCCGCGAGGACAGGCGGTTTATCAATTGCTGAGCCTCGTTGTGGCGCTGCTGCTGCTCTTCGGCGTCGGTTTCCTGGCGGCAGCGACGGATCTGCTGCCCACTCGTCCGCTCGACGATCTGCTCGATTCCGCTAGAGTCGAGAGCTTCACTGAACGGGTCTTCCAGCTCGCGATTCTCAGCGCGTACGTCAGCGGCGGCATCATGATGGCGGGCGCGGGTATGAGCCGGCGCAGCGCGCTTTGGCTGCGGCGGATATGGACCGCGCTGGCGATTGTTTCGGTCATTCTCGGTCCCTTTGATTTTGACCTGGCGCTGGACTTGGCGCTGGCGCTTGCTTTACTCTACACCTTGGCGGCCAGTCAACGCAATGTTGAAGCATCGGTCTTTTTTCGCCTGTGGCAATCTGGATTGGCGCTTATCGTCGTGAGCATTCTAGCGCCGCATCCGCTTGAGGATCGAGCGCTTGAAGCCATGGGCGCGTTTCGCCTGCAAGTCGCATTCCCAATCGCGGGACTGAGCCTCATGTTCTGGCTGATGCGGCGCTACAGCCTGGTCGAAGAAGACTGGGCGCGCGACGGCGCCCGCATTGTCGCGCTGCTGGTTTTTCTCGGCGGTAGCTTGATCAGCCTGGGGCGCCTAGGTCTGCCGCCGGTCGCCAGTCTGGGCGCCACAGCGCTAATCCCGCTTTGTTATATCATCCTCGCCGGGCACAGTTACCGCGCCCTGAGCAGCCGCAACGAAAATGCCTCCTTGGCGCCGCATTGGGTCGCCGCAGCGACGTTCTTTTGGCTGGTCGGCGGCGGATTCCTCGGCGCGCTGAGCATCCAGCCAGGGATCAGCGAAGCCATGCGCGGGACCGACCTGGCCGCGGCCCAGGATTGGCTGGCGGGCTGGGTCAACCTGGCAATCGCGCTTGCCTTCGTCAACGAGAGCGCGTCATCGCTGCGTGGTGACAATCGGCGGGTTACCGGCTTCACGCCGCTTTGGCTGATCACCTTCGGCGCCGGCTTGGCGACCATCTTGCTGACCTGCCGAGGCGTCGCGCAGATAACCCTGCGCGATGTCGCCGCCGTGGAAGAGGCGGCTCAGGCTGCGCTATTGCTGCCGCTGACGACGGTATGGATCGTATGCCTGCTCGCTGTCGCCGCCGGGATCGTGATTTATGCGCTGGGCTTTTGGCTGCGGCGGAGCCCCGTCCGTGTAGTGGAAAGCTAATCGCCCCACGAACGGACGAATGCTGCTAGGAGCACACTAACGTATGCGATCAGGAGCCAAGCGCCAAAGCTACCGGCGCTATCGGCCGACATATTGGGAAAAATTTGCGAATAGCCCTCGATGACGATGGCATCGAGGATCATGCCCGATATCACCATCAGCGCCGCCGCTTCGAATTGTTGCGCTCGCGTCAGTCGCCGCCAGCGAAAGAGGGCTTGCGCGAGCAGAAACATCGCGACAATCGTAACAATCCACAGAAGGGACAATATAGCAAGGTCGTCATCAAGAAAGAAAACATGACCGGCCAGACGAAAGATGACCGTCGCCAACAGCCATACAGAGAAGCCAAGCGCAAGAAACAGCATTCTGTTCAACGCTACACCCGTCCCCTATGCGCCAAGCTTGGGGCGTATCCAATCCATCTCGGGATAACCCAGCTTCTCCCACTCGCGCAGCGTCGCCTCGACATCGTAAGGCAGGCGCCGGAAATCGACCGAAAGCGCGCCATCCCGCCATTCCAGAAGCGCCCACTCAGCGAGACCCGGGTTGCCGAAGGACAAGCCAACGCTGCCCGGATTAATCACGCGCCAGCCGTCGACCTGCCGGTCCAGCGCCAGATGGGTATGGCCGCAGAGCGCCAGCCGTCCGCCGCGGTCGAGCAGCGCGTCAGCCGCTTCTTCATCGGGGCTGTCGGGTCGAAGCGCCGTCGATTCGTCGTCGCCGGGTATAGCGTGGAAGCCCCGCGCAATGCCGTAACCTTCGACATCCAACTTCAGTTCGCGCCCGAGAATATCGCGCATCAGGGCAAAGTCCTCCCAAGTTAGCCGCTCCATATTCCAGGCGTTGATGGCGTTCATACTGAGGATATTGTCGCGAAAGGCGGCGTATTCCCCCTCCTCTTTCGGCGGCGGGAAGGCGATGCGGGCGCCGGTCACCAGGTAGCGGTCGGTGTTGCCGCCGATGATCTTCACTTTGTCTTCACCGTGTTTTTCGCGCAGCGATATCAGCGCCTGAACGCACTCATGTGGTTGCCCGCCCAAGGCAGCCAAATCGCCGAGGCACCAGATCAAGTCAAAATCGCCACAGCGCACCATGTCGTCAAAGACGGCTTGCAGGGCGAGAAAGTTGCCGTGAATGTCCGCGATAATCGCCAGGCGCATGATCTCTCCAATTTGGCGTTAGCGATTAGTTAAGTGTAACATGGGTGCATTGTGAAGGCAGTCGGGGAATGGAAATGAATCAAAGCAGTTGAGACTCAAATGAGGCGATACGGATTGTGTACAAGGTCAACGTAACGCGAAGCCCCTCGAGCCTATGAGACAAAATACCATCAGTTGATTTACTGTCAGTTACTTTATTCTAACGGAAATAGCATTACATCCGTTAGTGTTCACATACTTGGCCATCTCATAGGATACCGGCATTGTCTACAAAAACTCGCAATTGAAAGGAAAAGCAGTATGTTATGCAAGTTGCTGACGGTTTTATTGTCGGTGATCAGCATAATTCTAACGCTGTCACTTGTACAGGCACAAGAAACACTAATAGATCCGGCAAATCTTCGGCTTGTATCGGTTCGCACGGTCGCTTGGGATGCGGTTGAAGGAGCAAGCGGCTATCGACTGCGATGGGCACGGTTGGGTGGAGATTGGGAGTATCAGACGGTTGTCGCTTCGCCGACCCGATACACGGTGGCGGGACTGTCGCTGGGTATCTTATATGAGATGCAGGTGCGTGCGTTAGGTGATGGCGAGCAATATGAATCCAAGGGACCTTGGAGCGGAGTCGTACAATTGAGGCCGGGAACCTGGTCAACGGCAACTCACACACCGACAGCCACACCCACGTCAACTAATACAGCGACGTTTACCGCAACAATGACTCAAACTGATTCGGGACCAAAGGACTTGACGGCGCCGGCCAACCTGCGGCATACATCGCTTCGCACAGTGTCTTGGAATATGGTCGAAGGAGCGAGCCGCTATCGTATGCGCTGGTCTTTGCCGGGCGGTGAATGGCAATTTGCGAGCGTGTCCGCCGCGGCAACGCAATACACTTTCTCGGAATCGGAACAACCGCTTGGCGTTACTCATGCAGTACAGGTGCGAGCATTGGGCGATGGCCAGCAATACGAAGCGAAGGGACCTTGGAGCGCTGTGCTTCGGATGACGACGGGACCGACACCTACACCCTCAATTACTCCGATTCCAAGTAACACTCCCGTCCCAACAAATACACCGACACCAACAGACATACCTACGGACACTGCGACTCCGACTGACAGCCCGCCAAAGGATTTGTTGTCAGCGCGCAATCTGCGCCATCTGTGGGGCATCACCGTTGCCTGGGATCCGGTCATCGGCGCGACCCGCTACCGTCTGCGCTGGGCTCTGTCTGGCGGGGAGTGGCGATTCAAGACAGTTGTGTCATCGCCGACGCAGTACACAATTGGCGGACTGTCTGCTGGCTTGACCTACAACGTGCAGGTGAGAGCGCTTAGTGATGGCAAGCAGTATGAAGAGAAGGGACCTTGGAGTGGTGTCTTGCAGCTGGAGGCGTCGCCGTCAGTTACGCCAAGCGACACACCGGTCGCGACAGATACGCCGACATCTACCCCAACGAATACAGCGACTAGCACTCCAACACCTAGGCCGACAAATACAGCTACCGACACGCCAACCGCTACGCCAACGAACACGCCGACATCTACCCCAACGAATACACCGACAAACACTCCAACACCTAGGCCGACAAATACAGCTACCGACACGCCAACCGCTACGCCAACGAACACGCCGACATCTACCCCAACGAATACACCGACAAACACTCCAACACCTGCGCCGACAAATACAGCTACCGCTACGCCAACGAACACGCCGACATCTACCCCAACGAATACACCGACAAACACTCCAACACCTACGCCGACAAATACAGCTACCGACACGCCAACGAACACGCCGACATCTACCCCAACGAATACACCGACAAACACTCCAACACCCATCCCACCACCAGGGCCGGTGAGAAACCTGGAATCACGAGGCGTTTTTACCGATGCGATTAGCGTCGATTGGGACGCGCCATCATCGGGCGCTAGTAGTGTCTCGTCATACCGTGTTGAGTACATAGATCCGTGGAGCGATAAATGGACCTATGCGGGTAACACAACCAGAACAGAATACTATAAACGCCAACCTGGCTGGTCAGGCGAATTTCGTGTCCGAGTCCGCCCTGAGAGCCCACATGGAAATGGTCCTTGGCGATCAACTACAGCGTGGTCGGCATAATGACAACAATCATGCGACAATTGAATTGATGCAATCGAAGCCAAATACATCGCGAGTTTCAGATGAGATTCCTAAAGAACTGGCGAGGGCTGCCCTTCCGCTGGCTGCTACCGCTGGCATTCTTTTGCGTCGGGTTGTTATATCTCTACAGCGCACCCCATTTTGAGGCTTCCGACACTGTCGCGCATGTCGGCGTCATAAAGTGGATTGCCGAGACCGGAACGCTCCCCGTTCAGTCGGCCGAACACGAATTCCTCTATGCGCAGGAGGGCAGCCAGCCGCCGCTCTATTATCTGCTGATGTCCTTGGTCTGGTCAGCCTTCGACACGTCGGATTTTGATGACTATTTTCAGCAAAATCCTTATGTGTCCAAAGGGTATCCGAAACATTTGGGCAACCGCAATGTGGTCTTCTATCGCCAGCCCTACCCGCCCGATCTCGGCGGAACGTCGTTGGCGCTTTATGTGATACGACTGCTGACCTTGGGCATGGCAACGGTGACGGTGGCCGCGGTTTATCAGTCGGCGCGGACGGTGATGCCGGCGCAGTCCGGATTGGCATTGCTGGCGACATCACTGACTGCATTCAACCCGATGTTCCTCTTCATATCCACTTCAGTCAGCAATGATGTGCTTGTGACCACTTTGTCGTCGCTGGCGTGCTGGCTGGCGCTGCTGACCCTGCGGCATGGCTTTGAGACGCGGCGCAGCGTCGCGCTGGCGCTGCTGATCGCGCTGGCGACCCTGTCCAAGCTCAGCGGTTTGGCGCTGGCGCCGGTGGTGGCGGTGGCCGGCTTGTGGCTGCTGCGGCGGACGGGCGACCGGCGCGGTTTCGTCGTGCTTATCGGTTCGATCACGCTGGCATTGTTGCCGCTGGCGGGCTGGTGGTTCCTGCGCAATCTTTCGCTATATGGCGATCTTTTTGGCACGGGCGCCATGCTCGACCATTTCGGCCGGCGGACGATGAGCCTGCCGCGGCTCCTGCTGGATGAGTTCGAAGGCTTGCGCATCAGTTATTGGGGTCTCTTTGGCGCCTTCAGCATTCTGACGAATCGCATCCATTATCTGCTGATGGACGCGCTCTCGCTGATTGGCGCAGTCGGGCTCTTCGTCCTTTTTGCGAAGCGCCGCCGCAATGCCTTCCTGCTGTCCGCTACCGCCTTCCTGGCGTTCTTTCTCGCAATTGGCGGCGCCACACTTATTTGGTGGACGCTACAGACGACAGCCAGCACCGGGCGCTTGCTTTTCCCTTATGTGACATCAATCAGCATTCTGCTGGCGCTCGGCTTATGCGCCTTGCGGCTGCCGTCGCTGTTGATCGCCCTGCCGATGTTCGCTTTTAGCGTCGCCGCGCCGATTGTCTACATCATTCCGCAATACGATCACCCGCCACAGGTGGAGCGACTGCCCGATTCCGCTGTGCGCAGCTACGCGCGTTGGGGCGACATCAGCTTGATCGGGCACCAGATCCCAGCGCCGGCGCGCTGGTCGCCCGGCGACGAGATTCCGCTCACCTTGTATTGGCAGCCGCTGAAGCCAACAGAAGAGCCTCATGCGCTCTTCATCAGCTTGATCGATTCCAGCGGCGAATCACTGGCGACCTTCGACAGTTTCCCCGGTTGGGGAACCTTGCCGACAACCTGGTGGGAGGCCGACGCCATCTATCGCGACGACTATATCATGCAGCTACCGGAGAATGCACAGGGCGTTGACAGTGTGCAACTGCATATTGGCTGGTATACGTATCCAAATGGGTCGGATATCCGTCCGCTGCTGGAATCGGGCGAGCGGTCCGACGCTTACACCGTCCCGATTGGCGCATTCATTGATTCGGCGGTTGATGAGCGCCTCGGCGTTGACTCCATAGCGGACGACACGGTCTTTGGCGATGCTATCCGCCTGGAAGCCTGGCGCTTCAGCAAGGGGCGCGTATTGGAATTAGAGTGGCAGCTTACGGGCGAAATCGGCGGCGATTTGCGCGTCTTCGCCATCGTACTGCAAGAACGATTCCAGCCTGGCTCGCCCTTCGAAATACTGACACAGGCGGACGATGTGCCGCAAGTACGCCTGGAATTTCTCAATGTCGGCGAGCGCTTCATTACGCGGCATGAATTCGGCCTGCCGGAAGAATACAGGAATGAGCACAACATTTATGTCGGCTGGTATAACGAGGGCATCCTGCAGCGGCTTTCCGCGCCCTACCCCGAGAATATGCTGGAGTTGCCGGCACTCCATTTCATCGCGCCTGCTGAAGACCAAAACGAATGACCTGCAAGAGCAAAGCGGTGGAAAGCGTCACCTGGACGCGAAGTTGACAGACAGCGCCTAAGTCGCTATGCTCTTCCTCAACTGCAGATGAATCTGGGGATCCAGATGCGAAGAACCGAATGCCCATGCTGTTGTTGTTGCCTTGGGAAGGGAGCTTAACCGCCTGAGCTAAGAGCCAACAGCATCTGAGACTGAGACGCGAAGTCAACTGGCAAGAAGGCGCGGCGCCGCAAAACGGGAGCCCATGTGGCGCGCAGACTTGCAGGTTGGCTTTTTTGCTGAATTGCGAGGTCGACCGGCGGCGAGAATCAAATGACCACCCTAGTGAAAACCGAGCTTGAATCGGAAATCGAGACCGATGACGCCGCACGGAATATCGAGCGGCAAATCGGCAATACGCCCCTGCTCAGCTTCCGGCGCGTAACGAAACATCTGCCAGCCGATGTCCGTGTGCTGGCAAAAGCGGAATGGCAGAACCCGGGCGGCAGCGTCAAAGACCGCGCTGCTTACGGCATCATCCGCAGCGCCGAAGCCAATGGCGCGCTGCAACGCGGCAAAACCATCCTCGACAGCACCAGCGGGAATACCGGCATCGCCTACGCCATGATCGGCGCGGCCAAGGATTACCGGGTCAAGCTCTTCCTGCCGGAGAATGTCAGTCCCGAGCGCGTTGCCATTCTGCGCGCTTACGATGTCGACCTCGTCTTTACCGATCCGCTGGAAGGTTCGGACGGCGCAATCCAGGCGGTGCAAGCCTTGGCCGCCCGCGAGCCAGACCGCTACTTTTACGCCGATCAATACGGCAATCCGGCCAATTGGCAGGCGCATTATCAGGGCACGGGCGCTGAAATCTGGCGGCAGACGAAGGGACAAGTCACGCACTTCGTCGCCGGCTTGGGCACCAGCGGCACCTTGATGGGCGCGGGGCGCCGCCTCAAGGAGCACAGCGCCGACGTGCGGATCGTCTCGGTCGAGCCGGATTCGCCATTCCACGGGTTGGAAGGGCTGAAGCACATGGAATCGGCGATTCGACCGGCCATCTTCGAGGCGAACTTCGCCGATATGGCGCTTTCGGTGCGCACGGAGGAGGCGCACGCGATGGCGCTGCGGCTGGCGCGGGAAGAGGGCTATCTGGTCGGCATCAGCTCGGCGGCGGCGATGATCGGCGCTCTGCGCGTGGCAGAAGGTCTGGCCGAGCGCGAGCAGAGCGGCACGGTGGTGACGCTGTTCCCGGACAATGCGTACAAGTATTTGAGCGAGGCTTTCTGGCGGGGATAGTTATTATTCGCCAGAGAGACTATTCGGGTGGGAACTACGTACGAAGGTATCAGCCTGTCCGCTGTGATTTAATTTCCTTCGACGACGCGCTCCCAGATAGCTCGTAGCTCTTCTTCGGTGACTTCGCCGTTGGTATGAGCCACTATCATCATGTCGGCCAAGTTGTCAAATTTGTTCTCGATTTGCACAATAGCTTTATCATTGTCACTTGCCGCTTTCTCAAGTCGCCCCAGCCTGTTTTCAATTGCGTCAGAACGAGGATTGATAATGCCTATTAGTCCGCCGAGCAAGACTACGAGAATAAGAATCGTATCCCACTTCTCTTTTGCCGCATTAATCATGACCAACAATCTTTCCCTTCGGAGTTCAGCATACGAGCCAATGAATGGCTTGCCTTGCTCCTGTCGCGCAACTATCATCTCCAATGGCAATGCACCAGACATTGCCTTCGTACCAGATAGACCCGAACGTTTACGACGCCAGCGTCGCAACCTATATCTAATTTTACCATACATGATCGGGACATTCTAGTTTGTACAGAGGCTTGGTTCAAGTCCGGAGACAAACTTATGTTCTTCCGCCATTCTCACCAGGTCAGATGCTTCCATGTCCAGCGCTTCCGCGAGAGCAAAGACGATGTGTCACGAGGGGGATTTCTCGTCCCGCTCGATTTCTCCAATATAGTTCGGATGGCTGCCACAGCGAAAAGCGAGTTTCTCCTGAGAAAGCCCAAGAAACGAGAAAGAGTACCAGAAGGCAGTAAAGTTTTTCGTGCTAGACTCGAAATCAACCGTTCGGGTTGCCGACGAAATCTTCACAACGCTAACAGACTTCTTTAGACAGCCTGCGCCAACACTACTGCGCAGGAGAAGAGGACTAACCCGCCTAGCGCTCGTAGGGGATGATCTTGTCCCACTCGTCCGCCGTTGAGCGGGCGACGAAAGCAACGACCGGCTCGCTGTCGCTCAGATTGAAGACCTCGTGCGGGATGCCCGGTTCGATGAAGATGAAATCGCCAGCGCTATTATCCACCACTTGCTTGCAGCCATCGCCGTATTCATGGCGCACATCGCCTTCGAGGATGTAAAGCATCACCTCAAAATCGACGTGGATATGGGCGTAGGCGACGCCGCCGGGCGGGATGGTGGCGACATTGATCGAAAGCTCCTTGGCCTTGACATTCTTGCTCGACAAGCCGGTCTTGTAGTGGATGCCGTTCCAATCGCGCTTTTTTCCGCCGCCGCGCAAAACGCTGATGCCATCATCGCCCTCGACCAGCGCTCGTAGATCCCCGTGTTCGCTCATTGTTCTCGCGCTCCTACTGTCTAAACGGCGCCAGTATAGCTAAGATAGGGCAATTCTACTATGGGAGGGGAAGCCCGCATGACGGCGAGAATCGGCATAGTCACCGTCTCCGACCGCGCTTACCGCGGCGTCTACGAAGACCTCGGCGGACCGGCGATTCAGGAATATATGAGCGAGGCGCTGACCAACGAATGGACGCCAGAATCCGTGGTCGTGCCCGATGAGCTGGACGCGATTCAGGCGGCGCTGATTGAACTGGTCGATGAGCGCGGCTGCAGCCTGGTGGTGACGACCGGCGGCACTGGGCCGGCGGTGCGCGATATCACGCCGGAGGCGACAGAGGCGGTCTGCGAGAAGATGATGCCCGGCTTCGGCGAGCTGATGCGGCAGGTCTCGCTGCAATACGTGCCGACGGCGATCCTCTCGCGGCAGACGGCGGGGGTGCGCGGCAAAGCTTTGATTGTCAATCTGCCTGGCAAGCCAAGCGCCATCCGCGATTGCCTGGATGCGGTGATGCCGGCCATCCCGTATTGCATTGACCTGATCGAGGGCGCTTATCTGACGACGGATGAGAGTCGGGTCAAGGCTTTCCGGCCGAAGGGGAAGTAACGGAGCAGCTTCGGGCGGAATGAAATACGCGTCTTCAAAGATGACAGGGTTCAAGAGTATGAGGATGAGCAGGATTGGCGAAAGCAAAGGCAATATAATAAGCGCGATGCCAATCGCGGACGCCAGCCCGAACTTGTCGCCTTCATCGTTGCGCCCAAAATGGCTCATGCTCGCTAATACTCCCTGACTTTGAGGTGCCTGCCGACAAAGTTGTGACCCCAAATTGTCTCGTTACTGAAGATTGTTACCACTGTATCTCCAATACAGACATGGAGTTCAGCGCCGGTCAAAATCCCCTTAACACCCGGCTTCCCGCCGGCATGGTACGCAAGTAGCATGATAGCGGTCAAGTGGCCGGACTCTGGGGCGGTCCAGCGAAAGTTGCGCGAATTAGAGGATTTGATTCCGTAGACGAATAGCCTGTCCACATCGCTGTCCTCATCACATTTTGTCGCGTTGTCATACCAGCGCTTGGAACTGATAAGATTGTGAGCATGCAGGTCGTGCCCAAGCAGCACTGAACTACTGTAGAATAGTGTCGAGGTAGATTGAGTTGACTCATCAAGCATATCCTGCCACTGTTGAACGGGTATTTGCAGTGCGCTGGCAAGTAACAGCCCGAAGGATTCTCTTTCGCTGTCCGAAAGACTGGTAATGAAGGCCTCAATTTCTTGCGACGATGCGAGATTAGCCGTTAGACGGTCGACGAATTCCTCCAGCTTGTTTGCTCCGCTGTTAGCAAGAGCAACCGAAGTCATACACAGCATTACCAGAACGATAGCCACAGTTACCAAACAATGTCGGCCGATTTTGTACATGGTTTCGCCTCCTCCCGTTTGAATCTACAACCAGAAATAAACTTTTACGCCCGCAATTTCTCACTGATTTCGTATATATTGCTTAAATGAAAGCGCAAGTTATAGTTTTCATGCACAAAGTGCAAGCACATGTTCAGATGCAATACAAACCAAGTGCCATCCGCGATTTCCTGGATGCGGTGATGCCGGCCATCCCGTATTGCATTGACCTGATCGAGAGCGCTTATCTGACAACGGATGAGAGCCGGATCAAGGCATTCCGGCCGAAGGCTTGAGATTGCGCGGAAGATGTAAGGATTCACCACAGAGGAAAAGAGGATACACAGAGGTCACAGAGGTCACAGAGGAAATTGTGGAATGGATCTGCCCGTCAATACACAACGCGTTTGATACCGTGCCGCAAGTGACGAACGTTGAAGTTGATAAGCAGTCCTTTCTTGATTCCCGTGGCTTTCAGATAGGTGATTAACTGGGCAGTATGAATGGGTTCTAACTCTTCCACCGACTTAAGCTCAAGAATTACACGCCCCTCGACAACGATATCGGCGATCAAATGCCCGACATGCTGGTCACGATACTTGATGTCAATGGCTTGCTGCGCCCGATAGTGTATGCCTTGCGCCTTCAATTCGATGCAAAGGGCATTCTGGTACACACTTTCGAGCAGCCCGGCGCCAAACTCGCTGTGCACATTCATCGCCGCCCCAATAATCCGACGCGTTAACGGATCTTTTTCAGAATCGCGCATTGCCCACTCCACAATCCCTCTGTGTTCTCTGTGTTTCCTCGTTTCCTCTGTGGTAAAGCTTTTCCTCAGGTAGTAAGGAAAAACATCAAAACTGCGGCAGCACATCGCGCGCCAGCAGCGCCAGGTTTTCCAGGTCGTCCAGCTCCAGCCAGCGCAGCATGACGCGGTCGACGCCCGCTTGGAAGCGCGCCGCCAGCTGATCCACGACTTCCGCCCCCGTGCCGACGATGATCTTGCCCGCTTCCCGCGCCTCGCTGCTTACACCGCATTCATGCAGAAAAGCGTCCAACTGCGCTTGCGTCGGGCGGTAGTAGACGCTTGTCATCAGCGAATACTTAACATCATCAACGGCGCGTCCTTCAGCGCGTAGAAGTTCGTCAAGTATGGAGCGGCGCGCTCTGTACGTATTGACGTCGAGCGCGTCGGCGTTCCATTCATCGGCGTATTTCGCCACCAGCGGCAGCGTGCGCCGGGGTCCGTTGCCACCAATCAGGATCGGGGGACCGCCGGGCCGCGATGGACGCGGCAGGATGATGGCCTCCTCTAGCTGGAAATACTTGCCATTGAAGTCGCAGGGCGTATCGCTCTGCAGCAGCAGCCGTGTCATTTGCAGCGATTCTTCAAGCATTTGGTAGCGCGTCGGGAAATCATAGTAAGGAATGCCGAACCTCTTATGCTCGCGCTCTTGCCAGCCGGCGCCCATGCCCAGCACCAGCCGGCCGCCGCTGAGATCGTCGATGGCGGCGGCATAGCGCGCCTGCATGCTCGGATGGCGAAAGGTGACCGGCGCCACCAAGGAACCGAACTCGATGGACTGCGTGTGGCTGGCGGCATAAGCAAGCGACATCCACAGCTCAAGCGAATCCTGGTCGCTCTCGCCGGCGGGATTGGTGAAGTGATCGGAACGGAAGACGGATTGAAAGCCGCAATCCTCGGCGGTTTGGAGCAGGCGCTGCCAGCGCGGCCAATTCAAACCACGCGATCCTTCAAGCATGATGCCGACTTCTGCCATGCCGCGCCTCCCTTAATTGCCTAGTCCAAGACGCATCCTATCAGAACGGCAAGCACTTAACTACCATCTCAAGAGGTCCAGACTAAGCCTTTCGCGCCGAAGTCTTGAGATGGCGGCGTGCACATAGAAGCTTCACCACAGAGTAAGAGAGGAAACACAGAGGTCACCGAGGAAAACTTTGCGGTTTGCAAGATATGATCTGGCGATTCTTTCAATACATGACCCGTTTGATGCCGTGCCGCAAATGACGGACATTGAAATTGATGAGTAATCCCGTTCTTATGCCAGTGGCTTTGAGGTACGTGATCAACTGGGCGGTGTGAATGGGCAGCAGCTTTTCCACAGACTTTAATTCGAGAATGACACGCCCTTCGACAACGATATCGGCGACTAAATGTCCGACACGCTGTTCATGGTATTTAATGTCGATGGCTTGCTGCGCCCGATAGCGTATGCCTTGCGCCCTCAATTCAATGCAAAGGGCATTCTGGTAAACACTTTCGAGCAACCCGGCGCCAAACTCGCTGTGCACATTCATCGCCGCACCAATAATCCGACGAGTCAACGGATCTTTTTCAGAATCGCGCATTACCCACTCCACAATCCCTCTGTGTTCTCTGTGTTTCCTCGTTTCCTCTGTGGTGAATCTGCCGTATGTCAAGTCCAACTCCCGTCAGCCAAGATTTCGCCGATCGCCAGCATGGCTGAGCGGATTTCGTCATCAGTGTTGTAGAAATGCGGCGCGATGCGGATGCCCGCCTTGGGGCGATAGTCAATCTTGATGTCGCGCGCCAGCAGCGCGTTCGAAACTTCAAAGGCATGCGGCGGATTGACGGTGACCGTACCGGCGCGCTGGGCGGGATTGCGCGGGGAGACGACCTCGTAACCCAATTCATCGGCGAGCTCGATGATCAGCGCCGTCTGCCGCATTGATTTCTCGCGGATGGCGGCGACGCCGACCTCGGCGATGATGTCGACGCCCGGTTGGATAGCGTGCAGGGAGGCGATGCCGGGCGTGCCGTTCATCAGGCGGTAGGCGTCTTCGCGCAGGTCCAGCCCTTCAACATCAAAGGCGAAAGGCGATTTGCTGGCGAACCAGCCGGTCACCTTGGGGTTGAGCGATGGCAGCAGATCGGGCCGCACGTACATAAAGACTCCGCCGGGGCCGCCACAGAGCCACTTGAGCACGCCGCCGATGTAATAATCGACATCCCAACCGCCGACATCAACCGGGATCACGCCGACGCTGTGATAGCCGTTGAAGAGGACTTGCGCGCCGACGCGATGCGCTTTCTCTGTGATCGCCCGCGCCGGCATAATGAAGGCGCTGCGGAATAGCACGTGCGATGTGCTGACTAGACGGGTCGATTCGTCGATGGCGTCGAGCAGCTCATCAATGTCGATATGCACGCCATCGCGCGAACGGATCGTCTGAATGCGCATGTGGTCCGGCAGCCAGCTGCGCAGCGCATAGACATCGCTAGGGAAATCAAGCTCGGTGATGACAACTTTGTCGCGCCGCCGATCGCTGAAGTCGAGCGCGCCAAAGAGGATGCTGTTGGCGATGCTGGCGTTTTGATGCACCAGCACCGTATCCTCAGCGGCGCCCATCAGCGGGGCGATCTTGTTGCCGGTGGTCTGCGGCAATTCGAACCAGCCGCTTCCCCAAGCCGAGACGCCCCGCTCCGCCCAGGTATCGGCGTAATAACGCAGGCTGTCATAGACGCCTCGCGGCATCGCGCCCAGAGAATTACTGATCAGGTAATTGCAGCGGCTCAGAATCGGGAATTCAGCGCGCCATTTGAGCAGCGGGTCAGCGGTCATGGGGGGAGCTCTCGGCTGATCGGGCAATGCGGGACATTGTAAAGCAAGAGGCGCGAGATTCAGCGACCGAAATGATGACGTTTCCAATGCAGGAAGATCTGCCACAGGCGCGGGGTCGTGCTTTCGAGTCGGCGCTGAATGTGGACTTCGACAAGACTTCTGTCCGCCGGATCAATTGCCTCACGCGCGATCATCGCATTCAAGAGACGCGTCAAATCACACCGGGCTCGCCTTCGATCGAGAGCACTTAGCTTTTCATCTCGTTGCATCCGCTCGAAACGGATCACGGAATCAGGCGGCGCTTCGCCCCAAAGCCGCTTGAGCAGTCGTTCTCTCACTTCCGATGCTTGCTTCATCGCCAGCGCGTCGCGCCTCCGGTGAATTTGCTCGGGATGCCAGCGATAGAGCAAGAGCCGCTCGGGCAAATTGGCGAAGCGCGTACGCCACATCAGACGCGACCATAGCTCGGTATCAGGCGCCGTTGGCTGGGAACTTTGGTATCCGCCAACATCTGACAGCGCTTCGCGCCGCATCATGGTGGACGGGTGGATAAAGAAGGAACCGACGAACAGATTCATGACGATCAGCGCGTGCTGCTGCGGCAAGTCAAAGTTGAAGAGCGGGCGCAATTCCTCATTTACCGCCTGCGCGCCGGTCCCAAGCACGCCGATCTCCGGCTTGCGCGCCAAGACATCCACCTGCCTTTGAAGACGCTGCGGTAGAGAAACGTCATCGCAATCCATGGTAGCGATCAATTCGCCGCGCGCGCGAGCAAGGCCATGGTTGCGCGCGTCCGCTTCTCCCACATTGCGTTCTAATCTGACGAAGCGGATTCGCTCATCGTGTTGGGCATACGAGCCGGCGACCGCCGCCGAGCGATCTTGCGAACCATCGTCGACGATGATGAACTCAAAGTCGGTAAAGGTCTGTGACAGGATGCTCTCTATCGCTTCGGCGAGAAAACGCTCGCCATTGAACACTGGCATGACAACTGAAACGAGAGCCACTCATCCTCCCCGCCATTTGAAGCAAAGCAATCTCTATGATTTTATCATCTACGAAGTCTGATTGGCTGCCTGTAACAGGCTCCGTTGACAGCTCTGACTCGGCGTCGCTAGAATCAGATTCGCTGTTCTATGCTGAGGGATTGACATGACCGACCTCGACATCAAAACCGTCGGCGGCAACGGCAGTTTCGAAGATGTCATCGCCGCTGCGCCGCCGGAGATTCAAGCGCTCGCCCATGCCGCCCGCGCGCTGCTGGCGGATGTCATGCCGGGCATTACCGAAGTGCCCTGGGCGCGGCAGAAGATCGCCGGATACGGCGTCGGACCGAAGAAAATGTCGCAGCATTTCTGTTATATCGCGCCCTTCAAGAAACACCTCAACTTCGGCTTCATGTACGGCGCCCACCTGCCCGATCCGCAGAATCTGCTTGAGGGAAAGGGCGCCGACTTGCGGCATATAAAGATTCGCAATGCAGCGGATCTGGAGGGTGAGGGATTAAGGGAGTTGATCGCCGAAGCCAGCCGGTACTTGCCCAAACTGCAATGACGTCTCCACGGTCGGACGCGTTGACGCAGGCGCTGCTGGATTTCAATGGCAAGAGTACCGATGCGCTCGAACGCTTCGCTGCCGCGCACCTGCCGGACGCAAGCCTGGTCGCGGAACTGTGCGATTTCGCCGCTAGCGATGACCACAATGCGCAAGCGGCCGCCACCTGGCTGCTCAAGCGTTTTGGGGTGACCGGCGCGCAGCTTTCCCCAAGCCAAACTGAAACGCTTTTGCGCCTGCTGATTCAGGAGAGCAACTGGCTCAGCCGCATCCATGTCTTGCAGATGATGGACAGGCTGGCCGTGCCAACTTCACTGGCGGCGTCCTTGATGGATGCGCTGGCGGCCCAAGCGCGGGGCGACAACAAATTCATCCGCGCCTGGAGCGTGCACGGGGCCGCTGTGCTCGCCGATCAGCATCAGGCATTTCGCGATCGCGCCTTGGATTTGCTGGCCGAAGCCGGGCAGGATGCCGCTCCGTCGGTGCTGGCGCGCCTGCGCCGAACCCGAGAGGCTTTTGATTGGATCTAAACGCCGCCGTGAGCGCGGATTTTGCCGAAAAGGTCGCGGAAGATCGGATCGCGATGAACGAAGTTGGCGACCCGCGCCAGATGCCGTGAGCGGTCGACGCTCCAGGTCACCTGGTCTGTCAGCACGGGGCTGTGCGTCAGATCGCTCGGCGCCCAGTCGGGGTTGATCAGCCAGGCGATCGTTGAGATATCCCAGATGACGCTGGAAGCGCCGAAGGAGTCCGGTCGGTATTCCTGGAAAATCTGACAGAGATAATCGCCCAGGCGGCTGGTCCCGCCGATAAATTCGCGCAACTCCGGCAGCGTCGTCAGCAGGTGCGAGGTCACGCCGTAACAGGGCACGATGACGAAGGGCACGCCGCTGTCGAGCACAACCTGCGCCGCCGGCACATCCTGAACCAGGTTGAATTCGCGCGTGTGGGGCCAGTTCAAGTTATGCCCGCCCAGCCAAACAACCACGATTCTCTTGATGATTTCCGGTTCGAGCAATAGCGCTGAGGCCACATTGGTGATCGCGCCGATGGCTACGACGTAAAGCGGGTCGTCATCGCCGCTCGCCAGCGCCTTTTCGATCAGGTCGCGGACGGCGGCGTTATCCTGCGGCACACGATCAACGCCGATGTATTCCGTTGAGCCGCGAAAGGCGAAGCCATCGGCCGAATAACCCAAGAAGTCGAGCAAACGCAGAATTTCCTCATAGCTCTTTTCCATGCCGTCGCCAGGTCCGTCTGAGCGCGTGTTGTGAAAAGGCGCGGCGTAGATGGCTTCTACCGACATCTGCTCCGGCGAGAGCAGCGCGTAGGTCAAAGCGAACTGATCGTCAATTTCATTGTAAGTATCGGTGTCAAGGACCATACGCGCTTTGCGGCCCGGATGCGCCAGCCGGCTGATGCGAAAGCCCTCAGTCAATTCAGGAAAGATCATCGTTATACGTCCTGTATCTGTTCAAAAGAAAACGAGCGGGCTTGCGACCCGCCCGTCTATTCGAGCAATTATAACGCCTTTGCGACGCCAGCGGCAAAATCAGGGCGATGCGCCAGGTTCGATGTAAGACGTGCCATGCGTCTGATAGAGCGGCGGATAGATCACCGCGGCGTCGAGGGCGTCTTGATCCTGCTCGAAGTACTGCATCATCACCACGATCGGGTCGGGCCACTGGTGCCACATAAAGGTAGGCGTACCCTCGGGCAGGTCGGGATTATGGCTGCCGAAATTGAAGTAGTACCTACCCTGCGAAAGTTCAACATCAATGGTCTCGAGCGCGGCGACAATGGCAGCGCCGTCGCTATAGGTGTCGGCCAGGTCCATGGCCTTCGCCATCAAGCGAACGCTGTCGTAGGGCTCCATGGCGAAGCTGGGCGGGACGCCGCCCCACTCGTCGCGGTAATGCGCGTGTAATTCATGCGCCATGTCATTGAACAATGCCGGCGTCGCGCCGACGCGGGTGAAGGCGCAATAGTTGCCATCGGGCACAGCCGCCCAAAACAGACCGGATTCGCCCGCGAAGCTCTCGGCGATGCAGATCGTATCGGCGCTGGGCGTGATTCCCAGCTCCGCCATCTGCTGGTTGAGGTTGAAGCCGGTCTCGCCAGTAACCAGAACGTGGACGGCGTCCGGCGGCTCGGAACGCGCCAGCACCCGGCTGAGGATGGGGACGAAATCTTCCGTGCCCAGCTCAACGTTGTATTGCTCGACGGTGATGCCGGCCGCTTCCAACAGCGCCCTTTCATCGGCTGCGGCGGGTATGCCGTAATCGGTGTTTTCGGTCATGATGATCACATCTTCCAAGCCCAGGTCAATTATCCAATCCGCGGCGACCGCGGCGACCATGGAATTGGCGGGCGAAGTGCGGAAGATATAATCCACCCCGTCTTCAATGCGCGGCGGTCTGCCTTCGTATTCGATGATGCCGTTGGCGGTGATGTTGTCGTTCCAGGGTCCGGCGAACAGAGTCGGGATCTGGTTCTCCTGCGTCAATTTCATCAGCGCCAAAGCCACCGCGCTATGATAACCGCCGACCACGCCATGAACCTCATCTTCAAAGATCCAGCGTTCGGCCAACGCCTGTCCGCGCTCGGATATGCCTTCGGAATCGCCCGTCAGCACTTCCAGCCGATGGTTGACGCCGGCGATATCCACACCGCAATCAGCGTTGATATCGGCGGTCGCCTGCTGAAAAGCCCAGTCAATGATGACGCCGGCGCCCGTCGATCCCGGCGGGGAAAGCGGGGCGATGCCGCCCAGTTTGATCGTCTCGTCGGCGAATTCGCAGTGGCCGTCGGCATTTGTCAAGCCGGCGCCAAACATCAGCATTAATGAGAAGGCCAGTAATATTGTTCTTAAACATAATTTACTATTCATGATACTTCCCCCTCCGCTCTTGCCGGTAAATGCAAGAGCTAGAATCTTCACTTACAATTAAGTGTATCATATATTTCGAAAATCGTGAATCAAGCGGCGCCAGTCACAGAGCCAGGCGCATCGCAGGCTGATGTTGTGGTTTCCGCCTAATCGCCCGGCTTGAAGTAGGATATGCCGTGCGTCTGGTAGACAGGCGGATACACAACTGCAGCATCGAGACCGCTCTGCCCGGCCTCGAAATATTGCATCACCGTCACCTCCGGCACGGGCCATTGATGCCACATATAGGCGGGCGTGCCCGCGGGCAATTCCGGGTTGTGGCTGCCGTAGGTGAAATAGTAGCGGCCCTGCGACAAGTCGATATCAGTCGTTTCCAGCGCGGCGACGATGGCGTCGGGGTCAGAGAAAGTGCCCGCCCGCTCGATCGCGTCAGCCATCAGCCAGACGCTGTCATAGGCTTCCATGGCGAAGCTGACGAGGATGTCGCCGAAATCCTCTTGATAGCGGGCGTCAAGGTCGGAAGCCAAGTCGTTGTAAAAGCTGGGAATCGTGCCGACCCGTTCAAAGACGCAATAGTTGCCATCGGGCACCGCATTCCAATACTGTATGGATTGAAAGGCGAGATGGTTGGTAACGCAGATCGTATCGGCGGTCGGCGCGATGCCCAGCTCAGCCATTTGCTGCGTCAGGTTGTAAGAGGTCTCCCCGCTGACCAGAATGCGAATGGCGTCAGGCAGCTTGGCGCGCGCGTAGAGGCGCGTCAGGATGGGCACGAAATCTTCGGTGCCCAATTCGACTTCGAGCTGATCGACGCGCACGCCCGCCCGTTCCAATTGGGCTCGTTCGGCCGCCGCCGCCGGATGCCCGTAATCGGTATTCTCCAGGATGATCACGACATCTTCGACTCCTTGCTCGAGCAGCCAATCGGTGACGATCTTGCCGACGACGGAGCTGGGCGGCGAGGTGCGGAAGACATAATCAGTGCCATCATTCTTGCGCGGCGGGGCGCCTTCATATTCAGTGTAGCCAGCGGCGCTGATGCTGTCGTTGCGCGGATGAGCGTAAATGGTCGGCATCCGGTAGCGCTGCACCATGCCCATTGTGGCCAAGGCGACGGCGCTGTGATAGAAGCCAACGATTCCGCGCACTTCGTCCTGCAAGATCAAGCGCTCGACCACCAACTGACCGAATTCCGAGACGCCTTCCGAATCAACGGTGATGACCTTGACGCGGTGGCGCGCATCGCCGATCTGTATGCCGCAAGCGGCGTTGATATCGGCAGCCGCCTGCTGGAAACCCCAATCCATGCCGATGCCGCCCGCGACGGAGCCGGGCGCTGACAAGGGCACGACGCCGCCGATTCGTATGGCATCGTCAGCGAAGCCGCAGTGGCTGTCGGCATAGACAGCCCCAGCCAAGAGCGAAGCAATCATCAGCATCAAGACAGCGGCGCGAGCCCACAGCGTTTTCCTCATCTTTTTCCCTCTCAGTAAGTGCAATAAAGTAATGCAACAATAAGAAGAATAGTGTAGGGGCGACTCTTGAGTCGCCCGAACGCATAATCTCAATATTACGGGCGAGCCAAGGCTCGCCCCTACAGATTCCGAAAACGAGAAACACCGTCCCTCTTGGCATGACTAACTTGCTTTTGCTTCTGAGCGCAAGTGGCGGAGCTATGTTAGAGTAAAGTCTTGAGGCTTGCAATGCCGAGACGCGCCCTGTCGAAAGCTCAAGAAAAGGGAGAGTGGATGCCGCGCCTCTTCGTCGCCATCGACCTGCCAGATAGCGTCAAAGACCAGATCCTCAGCCTGCGCGAAGACGACCTGCCGCCCGGGCGCTGGACCCGGCGCGATGCCTTGCACATGACGTTGCACTTCATCGGCGATGTGCCGGAAGCGGTGGCGCGGGCTTATCAGCGCAGGCTGGCGGCGGTGAAGGTTGGCGTCTTTGACTTGCAGATAATGGGCGTTGGGCAGTTTCCGATTAACGATCGGCCCCGCGTCATCTGGGCTGGCGCGCAAAATAGGCCTGAGCTGCGGGCGCTGCACGAAGAAGTCGGCGGCGCATTGGAGAGCGAAGGCTTCCGGCGCGAGCGACGGCGCTTCCACCCGCATATCACCTTGATGCGCTTCAAAAAGCCGATACGCCGGGGTCTGGCAAGCAAGTGGCTGGCTGCGCATATCGACTTCTATGCCGAGCCATTTCGCGTCGACGAGTTCGCGCTATTTGAAAGCGATTTGCGGCCGACCGGCGCCGTTTACAGCAAGCGCGGCATCTACAAGCTGCGCAAGGCCGAAGCAATCTAGGGGCGAGCTATCAGGTCGCCCGCCCAGCTCAACCCGCCTCCGCGCTCGGCAAGCGATGTGCGCGGAGCAGCAGCGCCGCTGCAATGATCACGCTGCCCATTACAACAAAAGTGAGTTCCAGCGATTGCTCCGCCAGCGCGGCGTAGACGGGCGCCCCCAAAGCCACGAATAAACTAACGAACATATTAATGAGCGACAGCACGGTCGCACGATTCTTGCTTTCGATTAGCGCATTCTGATACGCCGAGAAGAGGGGACCCTTCATATTGCCGAATCCATAAATCAGGATCGCCACCGAGGCGGCGGGGATGGGTCCGGCGACCGCCGCCAGCATCCAATACAACAGACCCGGCAGCAGAATAAGGAGCGCGATTGCCCGCTGCTGCCCGAGCCATTCTTCCACCTTGTACGCGTAGCGTTGTGTAAGAGCCGCCAGCAGACTGCCCGCCGACAGCACCGCGCCGATGGCAAATGGCGAGACATCATTCCGCACTAAATGAGGTGGACCCAGCGTAACCGCCAAGGCATCGATGAAAGGCGTAGTAAAGACCACCAGTATGGCGAGCCAGCGCAAACGCCGATTATTGAGCAGCAGCGAGACGCCATCGCGCAGCAGCGTCAGGCTGCCCGTCTTGGCCTCCGATGAATCTTGCGCCGGCTCGCGCAGCGTCAAGCAGACCAGCAAACCAAGGAACAGAGCGACGACAGTCAAGGCGATGGCGGGGATGAAATCCTCGACACGGGCATCGCCGATAATAAGCCCGCCGATGATGGGGGCGATAACGAGGGCGATCATGCTATAGCTTTTCACCCGCCCTATAACTCGTTTCATCTCGGCTTCACGGTTTTCCGGCGGCAGGCTGTCATAGACCAGCGCCTCAAAGGCGCCAGAGGCGAATGCATATCCGGCTCCCGCTAAGAAAGCCACCAAAACGTACCATTCATATTCGCGGACGAATATGAAGATGAATTCGGCGACCATCAGCAAGAAGGTCGCGCAGAAGATGGACCACTTGCGCCCGATACGGTCAGCCAGCACACCGGTCGGCACTTCCATCAGAAATATCGTCCCGATCAAAATCGATTCTATCAGGCTGATCTGCACCAGCGTCAAGCCGCGCCCCAGCAGCAGCAGCGCATAGGCATGAATGTACAAATGAAAGTTATGGGAGAAGCTGATGAAGATGATTTTGTTGATGTTGGCTGTCAGCATAATATCGATGCCACATTACCCTCGTGAATGCGAACAGAACCAGCCTAGCGGATGCTCGAAAAGCTCGTCTATCTCAGCAAAATAGGGGGATGCGGATGAATGAGATTACAAAAGGTTGCGCGTTTCTATCCTGTCGCGGCTGGCAAAGACGCTTCAGACAGTGGTCTTCCCATTTACACGGCCTGCCGCTTAAACTGCAGCACACCATCCGTGTAGAGCGTACATTCAATTTGACCGACATTGAAGACTGCGATTTCTTCCAGCGTCCAGCGCCATCCGTTCTGGTGGAGATAGCCCAGAAGAACCCGTCGGCTCATCTCTGATTTGGGAAGAAGCGACTTGACGCAAAGCCAGCCTTCCTTGTTTGTGCGCGCAGCTTCTTCGACGACTGCAAACAGGGCGCTGACAACTCGTTTGGCTTGTGGATGATGGCCCTGAAGTTCCTCACCTTCAAATTCTTGCTGACGACAGTCTTCGAGACGCTCGTTAGCCTCTTTGTCGGCAACAACTCCGAAGAGCAGTTTAATTCCTTCAATAGCCAGGTTTTCCATGTATTTCTCCTTCTGCAATTATCAGACAGAGCGCAAGTCGGCAGTATGCCTGATTTCCTTTTCAATCTGGCTGGCTGGCCTATTGCCGTCCTCAAGTTTGGCAATACACCACTACAATCGTATACTTCACCATAGTTTAGCAATAAACGCGAAAGGTTGAAAGATGCGCGAGAATCGAGTGCGGACGGTATGGGCGCAGGGCAAACCGGTGATCAATGGCTGGCTGCACAGCCCTAGCGCGTGGTCGGCGGAATTGATGGCGCATCAAGGTTGGGACAGCCTGGTCGTCGATATGCAGCACGGATTGATGAGCATCGAAACGGCGATCCAGATGCTGCAAGTCATCTCGATCACCGACGCCGTGCCGCTGGCGCGCGTCAACTGGAATAGTCCCGGCGACATCATGCGCCTGCTTGATGCCGGCGCGTATGGCATCGTCTGCCCGATGATCGAGACGCGCGAAGAATGCGAAGCTTTCGTCGGCGCCTGCCGCTTTCCGCCGCGGGGATACCGCAGCTACGGTCCAACGCGCGCCCGCATCTACTTTGGCGACGATTACGCCGAGCGCGCCAACGACAGCATCCTCACATTCGCCATGATCGAAACCCAAGCCGGCTACGACAATCGCGATGAGATCCTGAGCGTCGAGGGCTTGGACTGTGTCTTCGTCGGCATTGGCGACCTGCGTCTGACCTTGACCGGTCAAGCCGGGCATTCGTCCACGGATGACGCGGTGAACACGGCTTTGGACGACATACAGGAATCGGCGCGGGCGCATGGCGTCAAAGCGGGCTTGTTCACCGCCGAAACCAGCCACGCCATCGACATGATCAAGCGCGGCTATGATTTTGTGACCGTGATGAATGACACGATGCTATTGGAAAAAGCAGCCTCGGCGGCGATCAGCGAGGTGCGCGGGAGCATCGCTTAGGAAAGTCAGTCGGCAGGACGGCTGCGATAAAGTTGAAGGTCTTCGATCGACATTTCATGTTCTTGAACAAGGCGGTAGTGTCTTTCCGCTAGCTTCACCACCGCCCCGTCAGTGTCTCTTCCAAATTCAAAGAGCGCTATGCTATCTTCATCTATCCGGGAATAGCGATTTGCTCTTGCCATGTAAGGACTTCAGCCATTCCACTGAAGAAGCAAGACTTCTTCTCGAAGGCGCTCTTTTGTGGCGGTCGAAAACCGTGTGCGGAACAACTCAATGCCCAACACTTCGTAACCCAATCGTTCTGCCACTTCCGCCAGAAGCTGGCCGTTCGAATCATGATTCGAAAATAAGACGCCTGATCGCCTACCACATAAGCCAGCTTTGCTCCCGGGCGGAGCAATGCTCGAAGATCTGACAGATGACGAGCCATACCCCCAAAATAGAGCCGAACTACTTTCGCGTATTGTTTTTCAAATCCAGATGTTTTGCCCAATTCAAGTCGGCGCTCTTCGATTGAATCCGCCAGCGCCTGAATTCTTGGAATGTCCTCGTCCCACCTGTGGTCATCATCGGCTTTGTAGACGCCCCGAGTATTTGATCTAATGAATTGCCGCTTTTGTCTCCGCAGGTCTTCGCGACTCGACATAAATCCAAGCAGTACGGATTCCAGTCGAGTCGTTCGACTGTAGTCCTTTTCATTTGGATATGGCGGAGATGTTATAACCGCGTCAATTGAGCGGGGTGACAAGTGTCTGCCCATGTCCCTTGCATCAGCCCTGAACGCTGTTGCAGGCGTAACGGACGAGGCGTGAAATTCTCGCAAGTCATGAACCATCAATCCTAATGCATTCAGCCATGGCTCAAGCACAGGCGCGTCAACCTTTAATTTGCCCACTCCAATCTCTGGGCCGAAACGAAGATTGCTGATGTCTTTAACCGTCTGCCTGGCCAATGCCAGTTTCGCATGATTTCTAAGGTCTGCTGCATCGTGTTGTCTTATCGCTGTCAACAGGGTTAGCACTTTGTGCAATGGGAGCGGACTTATAGAGTTCTTTATTACGAGCCGAGATTGTTCGGCATCAAACGCGCGAAGTGGTCCCTTGTACACACTAACGCCAATTTTCGAAGACTCGCCACCATGAACATTTTCATGAGAGTTTTCATTAACCTCTTTGGCGATATCGCGTCCAAATTCGGCCAATTTATCGGGTTCGATATCCCAATCGGTTTTCACGCTTGCCGCGAATTGAGCCATCGCATTGGCTTCCACTCCGACACTTTTAATGCCCAGCTTCTTGGCTTCCACAAGCGTTGTTCCGGTTCCACAAAACGGATCGAGTACAAGCTGGCTCTTTGCAAGACCAAATTTTTCCACGTAATGGCGCACCAAGTGGGGCGGAAAAGACAAAACAAACCTGTACCATTCGTGGACAGGTCGGTCGTCCTCATATAGTCGATTCAGTTCGTTTCCGTTTTGAAGCTGCGTCGTATATGTCATCAGTCATCCGCAGTAAACTAGAACAATTGTACTGCGAGAGTGGAAAAAGGGCAAACTGCTAGGCGGAAGCGCTTAATCAAGAAATCGCGTCGCCGAGGCAGATTTCCAGGTCTTGCGCGGTCTTCAGCCAGGGGTGATCAAGCGGCACATTCTTGCGTACGCCGACGACTTCGTCCAACGGAACAGCGGCTGTTCCATCGCCGCATACGCCGACCAAGATATTTTCGCGCCCCTCGGCGATGTAATTGGCGGCCGCCGTCCCCAGTTGCGTCGCCAGCAGGCGATCCCGCGGTGATGGCACGCCGCCGCGCTGCACATGGCCCAGGATAGTCACGCGCGATTCCAATCCAGTCAGTTTCTCCAGTTCGGTCGTCAGCAGCTGCGTGCCGCCGCTGCGTTCTTTTTCGATTTCGTCGAGTTCAGCGCGCGCCTTCTTGCGCCGACCTCTGGCTTCCTTTTGTTTCGCCTTGTCGTCGGCGGCGCTGGCCATGTCCGCCTCCGCCTCGGCGACGCGAGCCCGCGCTTCTTGCAGCTTCTTGCCGACGCGCTGGGTCATCGCGCCTTCCGATACCGCCACGATGCTGAAGCGCGTGCCGCCGCGGCTGCGCGCCCGAATCGACTCGGCCACATACTCGATATTGAAGGGGATTTCCGGGATCAGAATGACGTCGGCGCCGCCGGCCAAGCCCGCGCCCAATGCCAGCCAACCGGTGTTATGCCCCATGATCTCGACAACGATGATTCGATGATGGCTGTGCGCGGTCGAATGCAGCCGGTCAATCGCTTCGGAGGCGATATTCACCGCGGTATCGAAGCCGAAGGTGACATCGGTGCCGCTGACGTCGTTGTCGATCGTTTTGGGCAAGCAAACGACATTGATGCCCTGCTGCGCCAGGCGCCAGGCGTTCTTGGCGGTGCCGCCGCCGCCGAGGCAGATTAGCGCGTCCAGGTCATGCCGATGGTAATTCTCCAGCATCACATCCATCATGTTGCGCGTCTTGCCGCCAATTGGCATCTTATGCGGCTTGTCGCGGCTGGTGCCTAATATCGTCCCGCCCAGGGTCAAAATGCCGCTTAATTCCTCGGGCCCCAGCCAGTCGATTCGGTTTTGCATCAAGCCTCGAAAGCCGTCGCGGAAGCCAATCAAGCGCATGTTGTATTTGTTGAGCGCCACCTTGCCGACGCCGCGGATGGCCGCGTTTAAGCCGGGGCTGTCGCCGCCAGCGGTGAGGATGCCTATCGTTTTACTCATCATAAGAAGAAGCCTCGAATCAATATTGTTCCACTTTATTATAGCGAAAAGGTACTGCGCTTTGCAGACTGCCAGCAATCGGCGCACGGCAATCGGCGCGATACTACAGACGATTCAAAGTATGTTATGCTTTGTCTGTCGCGAGCGATGAAGCGAGACAATCATGGAAACGAAACAGCGCCTGTATGACTTGGACGACCTTTGGGAGCTCTATTGCGACCGGAGCAATGACCACTTGCGATTTGAATTATTCGACGGAGAAATCATTGAGATGTCTGGTCCGGGCGGTATACATGGACGGATTGCCATAAGGCTGGGGCGCTATTTGGATATTTTCGCCGAAGAGAAAAACTTGGGCATTGTGACGGCGGAAACGGGCTATCATCCGCCCGGCGACCGCTATAACCTGCTATTGCCTGATGTCGCCTTCATCAGCGCCGACCGCGCCCCCGACCCTTTTCCCGAGAAACTCGTGCCAGCCATGCCTGACATCGCCATCGAGATTCGTTCGCCAAGCAACACGCTCGAAGAATTGCGCGAAAAAGCGCAGCGCTACCTGCGTCTGGGTACGTCAATTGTCTGGACTGTCTTGCCAGGCGAGAAGAGCGTCGAAGTCTGCCGTGTGAGTCAATCGGGTGAGACCGAGCGCGAGGTCATTGGTCCTGACGATACGCTGTCCGGCGAAAATGTCCTGCCCGGTTTCAGCCTCGAAGCGCGCCGCATCTTCAATTGATGGCATGCCCACCGACCAACGCATCAACAGGCTGAAGCAGGTCGCCGAAGCGCGCCAGGCGGGCCTCACAGTCGTCATTGAAGACGTCTTTGATCCACACAATCTAGGCGCGATCAGCCGCAGTTGCGACGCCTTTGGCATCCAGCAGATCAACGTCATTTTTGAGACACATCCCGAATTTGATCCCAAGGAAGTCGGCAAAAACAGCTCAACCGCCACCAACAAATGGCTGGAATACCGCATTCATCACGGTACGAGAGACGCCCTTCAAACGCTGAAATACGAGGGCTGGGAGCTGGTCGCTACCGCGCTCGACCACGAGGCGGAATCCATCTTTGAAGCCGATCTCTGCCAGCCGCGGATCGCTCTGCTTTTTGGCAATGAGAAGACCGGATTGTCTTCGACAGCGCTTTCGCTCGCCGACCGCATGGTGAGGATTCCCATGCGCGGCATCGCCCAAAGCATGAATGTATCGGTGTCGGCGGCGCTCTGCATTTATGAGGTGACGCGCCAGCGAATCTCACGCTGCCCTGAGTACCTCAGCATGGCGCCTGAGGAGGTCGAGCGGACGTTCGCCTACCTGCTCGAGATGCACGAGCATCTGGGCCGGCGCAATAAGCGACTGCGCAAAGAACGGGCGAAAAAGCGGCTTTCCAAGACGTGAAATTCCTACCCGTAGGGGCCGGGATATCAGGGCGCCCGTGACCAGGGTCTTAGCGTGTATAATGGAAGCTGTCTAGCTTTTGGACAAGGAGCAAGGGGATGGCTGTGCATCTGGAGACTCACGCAACCGAATTGCCGCCACACTTTGGGGAGTGGCTGGAAAATGCGACCACAAGTCTGTCTCCGTGTAAAGACGAAGCGTGGCAAGAGTTAACCGGGACAAACCCCCAATTGGCCGCTAAGTCAACCCAAGAGTCTGCTTCAACCATTCTGCTTACAGAAATGGCCGCGCAGTTTGATGAAGACGTCACTGGCTGCGAGATATATATAGACACTGGACTAGACAGCTTTGTGGAATTCGTTCGGCAGGCCGGGATGGACGACGATATTGCCCTTAAGTTTGATACATGGACAGTGAATTTGGACCTCGCGCAAACCTTCACAGTGTTTGAGGAACAATTAGCGCCCCGCATCAAAGGGCAAACTGCTTTCTTACTCAAGGTTGTAGGGGACTGGAATCGTCGGGCCGAAGCGGGCGAAATCAAGCCGGATTTGCCAAAAGAACTTGCCAGGCGGGTCACAGAACTGGATGCGCGTGTCAGGAAACTGACGCGACAAATTACCAAAAGGGAAAACAACGAATTGATCGCGCGTCTGCTGATTCGTGTGGGCAACCACCGCCCCCTGACCGCCGCCGAGAAGATTCGCCTTTCAGATGCTGTAAGGATGAAAGTCAAGTACCGGATTGAGCCCACCGCGCGTCGGGAGGACTGGTACGGCGACAATGCCCGCTAGTGCATTTATCGACACCGGCGTTCTCCTCAGATTTACGCTTTCTGGGATGAAAGACCCACGAGACGAAATCAGATGCAAGGATCAATTGAATCGGTACTTTGAAGAGGGGGCCGAACTGTGGATCAGCAACCAGGTGATCCGAGAATTCTGCGTACGCGCGACACATTCTAGCACTTACGAAAAGCCTTTGAGTGGCAAACAGGTAGTCCGCACGGTGGAGTCATTCGCTGCGCGGTTTCGCATTGCGGAGGAAACGCCGGCTGTGCGCCAAAAGCTATTTGAGTTGATAGAATCTTATGGTATGGAAGGCTCGCCGATCCACGATGCCAATTTCGTCGCCACCATGCTGGAATATGGCATTGATACAATTTGCACACTGAACATACGGCATTTCAGACGCTTTCAAAGGAGAAACATCATCCGAATCGACGAGCCGCGAGTTTACGCCGGATGACCACGTATAACAGGTCATGACCCGCTACCGCAAATTGCACAAAGTCGGCAAACCCGTCTTGCCGTCCAGAAGCGAACGGGATCCGCCGCGAACTAAGCCAGCGCGAAAATGCCGACAGTCGGGCGATGATCGGTCAGATCATCAAAGGGAATCTTGCTCTGAATATGGCAAGAGATGACTTCCAATTGCTCGGCGGGGTCATGCAGCAGGATGTGATCAATCAGAATGCGATGCGACTTATGCGTCCAGAGTTCGCTGCTTTTATTCTCGGGCCTCAGCAATCGAAAACGCCGCTGCAGCATTTCCATCTCTGGTGAATCGGGCTGGGCGTTGAAATCGCCAGCCAGCACGATCGGTCGCTCGGGCGTCTCATTATATTGGTCCGCCCGTTTCAACTCGTCGATCACATAAAGAATCTCGTTGACCTGCGCCTGCCTGATCTGTGATGCCGTGCGCGATCGTTCGTAAGTGGCGTCGCTTCGATCTTCTCCGATGAGCAAACCCAGATGCGTATTTAGAAAATAGAAGGGAAGGCCGCGATAATTCAGCGAAGCCACCATTACGTTGCGCGGCTGCGTATCGCGATTGCCGCTGCTGTACAAGGTGGCGCGGCTGATGGTGGTATGGCGCGCCCAAGCGCCGACGGTGTAGCAATCGTCGAAGTCGGGGTAGCTGCCCCAGGACCATTCTTTCTGCGGCAAGTTGGTGATGATGGCGTTGCCTTCGGCTGCGCCGGACATGTTCCGATACGCGGGCCGGTCCCAAAGATTCGGATGCGGATGATCACACATGGTTACTTCGGGCGCGAAGGAGTCGAGGTAATCCGTGCCAAGCAGTTGCGCCATCTTGCGGCCAACGTTGCGACTGCTGCCGTTGAACATGGCGATGCCCGTCTCTTGCAGGGCGACCAGAGTCGGTTGGCTGGGCGTTATCACTTGCCGCAATGTGCTATAGGCATCCACAGCCAGTTTCTCGTGATCATGCGGCGCCGGGCGCATATTGCGGGCGCCGCCGATGTTGAAACTCACAACCTGCAGCATAAGCCGATCCCGATCCTGCAAATCGCGTTGCATCATAACACAGGAACTGCACAATTCAGAGAGTGAGCCGGCAAGAATCTGTTGACTGCTCATCAAGCGCTACACAACCCTCAACAAGAAATAGGCGCGGGGTTATCATGCTTTCGGCTGGGACTGGAGGTAGAGCAAACATGGCTGCAATTGATGACCAAACCGCCCTGCTCATCATCGATGTGCAGCAAGGGCTGGACGAGCCGCGCCTGGGCAGGCGCAACAATCCCGAAGCCGAAAGCAATATGGCGCGCCTGCTGGATGAGTGGCGAGCGCGCCGGCGCCCGATTTTCCACGTGCAGCATATGTCAACCGAGCCGGATTCACCGCTGCGCCCCGAGCTGCCGGGCAACGCTATCAAGCGCGAGGTCGCGCCAATTGGCGGCGAACCGATTATCCAGAAGCGCGTCAACTCGGCTTTTATCGGCACTGACCTGCAAGCACGTCTGGAAGCGGCCGGCCTCACTTCGCTGATCATCGTTGGCTTGACAACCGACCATTGCGTCTCAAGCACGGCGCGCATGGCCCGTGATCTCGGCTTTTGCGCAACCGTTGTCGCCGATGCCACCGCCGCGCACGAACGCTTAAGCTATAACGGCAAACATTTTTCGGGGGAGATGGTTCACGAATTGGCGCTGGCTAACTTGCATCAAGAATTCGCGGCAATCCTGACCACCGATCAAGTGCTGGGAAGCAACTAGAACATGAGGATTTCCCTGCGCGCCGCTCGCCAAGACGAAGCTGATCTGCTCACCGAGATCGCTTGCCGTTCCAAAGCGCATTGGGGTTACAGCCCCGATCAGATCGCAGCATGGCGCCCTGCCTTCCTGACCGTCACCGCGGATTACATCGCGAGGCATTCTCCCGTGGTCGCAGTGGATGACGAATGCGGTCCCGTCGCCTTCGCCGCGCTTGAGCGGGGGCGCAGGGCGCGGCGCTGGAGCATCTTTGGGTGCTGCCCGAGTGCATGGGACGCGGCATTGGCTCGCGTCTTTTTCGACATATCGCCGGGCTAGCGAGCGACTTCACCTTCACATCCGATCCGCAGGCCGACGGTTTCTACGTCAAGCTGGGCGCGCGTATCATCGGCAAGGTCGAATCGGAGCGCCAGGGACGGTCGCTCAGCCTCTTTCGCTATTGCCAATCGAATGCGAAACCGGCGGAATGAACTGCGCTCCAAAGCCAGCGACGCCTATAATGTAAATGTTACGGAATCCCCGGTGAAGCGATGCCGATAGCCGTCATCTCATCCTTATATCGCTGCGAGCGACATTTGCCGGCCTTCACCGCCGCCGTTTTTGGCTTCGCCAAGCGCGTCAGCGAAAGCGGCATCTCGGTCCACTTCGTGCCGATCGTCAATGAGGCGACGCGCCGCGAGCGCGAACAGATTGAACAGCTGGCGAGCGAGATAAACAGCCATTACTTCGGGCGGATGACGCCGCAATACGTGCCGCGCGAGACCCTGTACGCCTCCTGGAATCGCGGGCTCGCTTTATCGCAAGCGCCTTATTTCACCTTTTGGAACGCCGATGACTTCCGCGCGGCCGCTGCCTTGATCGAAGGCTACCGCGCCCTTCAAAGCGGCGCAAACCTGGTCGATTTCGATTACACGCGGGTGAAACAGGTCAAGCGCTTCGGGCTCTTCGCGCGCGAGGAACGCATCGCCGTCCCTTGTATGTTTGATGGCGAGCGCTTCACCCGGCGCAACGGCATCGGACCATTTTTTATGGCGCGCCGAACGCTGTACGCGGCGGTCGGTCCCTTTGACGCCAACTTTGAGGTCGCTGGCGATACTGAATGGGCGAGCCGCGCCCTGCCCCGGGTGAAATTTCAGCGCGGGAGCGCCGACGGCGGCGACTTCGTGGTGCACGGCGACAACCTTAGCAACAGCGGCGGCGATCGGGAAGACATTGAAGTGAATATTATTTTCATAAGGCGCCGCGCCTGGGATCAGTTGCGGCCCGCCAATCCGCGGGCGATGCGCGAAGCCTGGGAAAGCTGGGGCAATCCGGAGCAGATCGCGATACCGCCGGAACAGGCGGCCTTCCTCTGGGGGTCGGCGGCGGAGCGGCGCTGGAAGCGCTATCAAAGCGAGCGGAATCAAGCGCCGGCGCTGCGACGCCTGCGGCTGGCACTTGCAGCGCGCGGTCTGATGCACAGCGTCGAATGGTCGATGGCGCAGCGGGGACGCGAACGCCCATGATCGTCCGCCGTTGGAAACCCGCTTTCGCGCTTTTCCTGCTCAGCATGCTCAGCCTGCTATTCTTCCATCAGCTGGCTTTCAGCGGCAAGATTCTGGCGCGCGGCGATACCTTTGAATACTTTTATCCCTATTGGGACGCGCGCAACGCCACCTTTCGCGACGGACGCCTGCCACACTGGACGCCAGATCTCTTCCTGGGCGCGCCCCTGCTGGCGAATCCGCAGATCGGCGCCTACTACCCGCTCAATTGGCTGACCGCGCCCTTCCGCGCGCCAACAGCCGTCAGCCTCAGCATCCTGCTGCACAGCGCGCTGGCTGCCGCCGGCGCCTGCTGGCTTTATCGCGAAGCCGTTAGCAAGCGCTGGCTGCCCGCTTTGGCCGCCGGCGTCATCTACGCCTTCAGCGGACACTTGGGCGCGCACGTCGAGCAGATCAACCAATTGCAGGGTCTCGCCTGGATGCCGCTCCTCTTCGCGCTCGTTCAGCGGGCGCTGAGGAGCGACAGACCACTGCGCCACGCGCTGCTGCTGGCCATTGTCTGGACGATGCAGATTTTCAGCGGCCATACGCAAACCGTATTCATCAGCGGTGTTGGCCTGGGCGTCTTCGCCCTGGCGCAGACAGCAGCCGCGGGCGGCCCCAGAGCGCAAATGAAGGAAGCGCGCCGAGCGCTGCTCATCCTCGGTTTCGGCTTTGGAATCGCCCTCGCGCTGGCGCTGCCTCAACTGCTGACGAGCCTGGAGCTGCTGCGCCTGTCGAATCGGAGCGGCGGCTTAGATCTAGGGAGCGCGACTGCCTTCTCGCTCCCGCCCAGTCTGCTGGGGCGCGCCCTGCTGCCCAATTACGACGGACAGCTTTTTGGGGAATACATCGGCTATGTCGGCGTCGCAGGTTTGGGATTGGCGCTCTGGGCGGCGCTGTCCCGCCCGCTTGCCGATCGCCGGCGCTGGATCTGGCTGCTAATGGCCGCCGTCGGCTTGGGGCTGGCGCTTGGGCGCTACAATCCGCTCTACTGGCTGTTGGCGGAGCTGCCGCCCTTCAATCTCTTTCGCGCGCCGGCGCGATTCCTCTCGCTATTCTCGCTGGGCGCAGCCATGCTCGCCGGCTTGGGAATCGAGTCGCTCGCGCTTGAAAACTATCGGGAACGCGAACGACTGCGCCGCATCTCACTCGTCGCCGGCCTACTGGCGCTGCTGATCGCCTTGACTGTCTTCGTCCTGCAAGCGGATCCGCAGCTGATCTTCGGCGACTCCACAATTAGCGGACGCGCCATTCTACTTTGGCTGGGCGCGGCGCTCATCCTGATCGCGCTTTTGTTGATGCGACGGGGCTGGACGCCCATAGCCGCATTTGCCCTCGTGACCGCAGAACTGTTATTGGCTTCACTGAACCTGCCCTACAACGACCTGGCGCCGCCGGAGGTCTATCTCGGTCAGCGCTTCACCATCAGCCAACTGCTGGCTTACCAAGCGGAGGAGCGCGCTCCCGGGCGGACGCTCGCCATCAGCCAACTAAGCTTCGACCCGGGCGATATCGCCGCGCTGCGAAAGCGATACGACCGGCTGGGCTTGGACGCGGCGGCGCAGTTCCACGCCCTCGACGCGGTCAAAAAGGGCGAGACGCTGATGCCGAATCTGTCGCTGACCTGGGGCATTCCTACTATTGACGGCTATGGCGGCGGCATTACCCCGACGCGACACTACGCGCTTTTCAGTTCGCTGCTGCTGCCGGCAGAAGGTGAGTTTGCCGTCGACGGCCGGCTGGGCGAGCGGCTTTCGCTGCCCGACTGTCGTGGCGCCTGCATCCCCGATCTCAACTGGCTTCGCGCGACCGATACGCGCTATATCATCACTGATAAAGTATACGATATCTGGCACGACGATATCGCCTACGATATAGCGCTGGCTCGCTTCTGGTCTGGCGCCGCTTCTTACGAACTACCGGCTGTGGATGCCGATCAAGCGCGCATCCTGCATAACGCGCCGCTCGCTGACGACGAGGACGCGATTGAGTTGCCGGATGGCTTGTGGCTCACGATAGTTGACATCGCCGAACCAACCGACCTGAGCGATGTTTGGCACCAGCGTGAAAAAATCCTGGCGGTCACGCTTGTGAACAGCCGCCATCCAAATATTTTCTTTCAACTGCAGCCGCCGCCATTCGAGCGCGCGCTCTCAAGCGATATCAAGCTGTATCGTTTGCCGCACGGCAATCGCGCCTTCCTCGCTGGCGCAGCGCATATCTTGCCCGATGACGAGCGCGGCGACGCCGAGGCTCTGCGGCTGCTGCGAGCGGGCGAGCCACTCGTGCTGCAGGGCGTCGCAGAAGCGCGACAGTTGGATGACGTCGGCGGCGGAGAAGTCGAAATCACCGCCTACGAAGAGACGCTGGTAACTCTTCGGGTCAATTCTCGCGCGCCCGCCTACCTGGTACTGAAGGACGCGTTTTATCCGGGCTGGGAAGCGTCGGTTAACGGGGCGCCGACGCCAATCTACCGCGCCAATCTAGTCTTCCGCGCCGTCGCCGTGCCCGCCGGCGAAAGCGCCGTCGTCTTTCGCTTTGAACCGACGTATTGGCGAACCGCCCTTTACATCGGCATCGCCCTGTGGATTATTGCTGCTATAGCCCTGCTGAAGTTGAGAGCGAAGGAGAGCGGCTCATGAAACTGGGAAGCTACGTGGAGATCCTGCATTATGTCGATGATCCGGCGGCAGCGGGCGATTATTATCAGCGGCTCGGCTTGGTCGCGCTGGGCGATGATGTCTACACCGATGGCCGCTATCATTTGCATCTCGCGCCAGGGGAAGGATCCAACCCCAGCCTGCGTTACTATGGCAGCGATATCGACGCGCTTATTGCGGGCGGACTGGATGTCGAAGACGACCGCCTGATCAGCCCGGCCGGCATCAATATCTTGCTAAGCAGCGAGCCGCCGCCGCGTGACCTGCCCCACGACAACGTGGCGAAGGCGCCGGATATCACGCGCCTGGGCAAATTCGGCGAGGTTTCCGCCTTCATCCCCGATATCAATGTCGAATGCGCCTTCTGGGAAGCGGCCGGTTACGCGACGCTGGGACGCTATGAGCATCCATCGCCCTGGGGCATCTGGCAAGATCAACTCATGCTCATCGGTTTGCACCAGGAAGCCGACTCCGACGAGCCTTTCGCCATCTGCCACTTCAGCCCGGACATGAAGGAAGTCAACGGACAACTGAAGGCGGAAGGCTTCGACTTGCAGCCTTTCGATACCAGCGGCGATCCGGAGGATCTCACCTGGCAGAAGCTGATGACGCCTTACGGCTTGATGTTTTATCTCTTCACCGGTGATATTTCCGAAGCGCAGCCCTGATGCAAATGCGGCGGTCGGCGCAGCGTGATCGCTTTCAATCCTCAGCCGGCTTGCGCGCGATGATGACCTGGTTCACACCCCAATTGAGCGGGTTCAGGGTCGCGCGCGTCAGCACTTGCAATAGCGCCGGCAGGCCGAAGAGCGCAAACTGCAGCGGCTTTGGCAGCAGCGGCAGATAGGGAACATCCCAGAGCCCATCGCTGAAGTGACGTTCAATGACGAAGCCCGATTCCTCGCACCAGGCGCGCCAAACCGCCGGCGGCTGACAATTAATATGCGTCGGATCTTTGCCGATGGCGTCGGTCGCCCGATCCTTGAAGCGGCGCAGCTTGTACTCCGGATGCGGCGTGGCGAAGAGGAAGACGCCGCCCGCCCGCGTGATACGATGGATCTCGCCGATGAATTCGCGCGGACGCTCCAAATGCTCGGTCAAATGCAGCGCGACCACGACGCTGAATTCGCCCGCCTCAAATATGCCGCTTTCGTTGACATCGCCTTGCAGCACGCGCGCTTTCGGCGCGTTGACGCGCGTCCGTTCGATAGCGTAATCCATCAGATCGATGCCGGAGCAGCGGAAGTCATCTTGCAGCAGTCCGAGCAGATGCCCCATGCCGCAGCCCGCTTCCAGCAACGCGCCATCGGCGACCGGCGGAGCGAATCGCCGCAGCAGCGCCGCGTAATACCTACGCGCGAACCAGTACATGCTAAAGCGCCCCAGCGGTCTATCGGCGTAGTTCCCGCTTTCGAAGTATTCGCGCTTGTAGAGGTGCACCGGCGCTGTCACGGCTTGGTCGCCTGGCGAGCTTTCTCGATTTTCCATTTAGGCAAGGTCCATGCTGTTAATGCCAACCAATAGACTAATACGCTTCCTTGGCCTCTGCCATAGCGTTCCCATGTTTTCTGCGCCGCTCCCCGGATGCGCCGGCATGTATCCAGTTGCGCTTCACTGCTATACTTCGCGCTTGCTTACACGGAGCGCCCGCCCATGACTGACACCGGCCTCACATTCATCAGCGATGACATCGTCCAGGTGCAGATTCCGCTGCCCTACCGGCTCAACATCGTCAACTGCTACCTGCTGCGCGGCTCGCGCGGCTGGACCCTGCTCGATACCGGCTTGAATACCGCCGCAGCGCGCGCCCAATGGAAAACGGCGATGAACGCGCTGAACTTCACGCCAAACGACATCGAGAAAATCGTGCTCACGCATATGCATCCCGATCATTTTGGCATGGCTGGCTGGTGGCAGAACGCGGCTGATACGCCTACGCCCGTTTACCTGCCCGAGCGCGAAAAGCCGCAGCAGCAAGTCTTCTACCGCCGCGCCAATACCGCGCTTTATCATCAATGGATGCTGGATTGCGGTATTGATCAAGCCACCGTCGACACGGTCGAAAATGCGCTTTACAGCACGCGCGACCTGACCCAGCCTCATCCGTCCCGGCAAGAAACTTTGCGCGAAGAAACAAGGGTGCAACTGGGCGAGCGTAACTTCCGCGCGATCCATGCGCCGGGCCACAGCGACGGGCAGCTGATCTTTTATCAAGAGTCGGAAAAGCTGATGCTCTGCGGCGATCACGTGCTGATGCGCATCACACCCAATATCGGCAGCTGGCCTCATACGGAGCGCGATCCGCTGGGGCGTTTCCTGGCGTCGCTGCGCGAGTTGAAGTCGCTCGATGTGAAACTGGCGCTGCCCGGGCATAAGTCGCCGGTCACCGATTGGCGCGGGCGCATCGAAGAGCTGATCGCCCATCATCACCTGCGCCTGCAGCATACGCTGGAAGCCGTCGGCGGCGGCGCCCATTCGGTCTATGAAATCGCGGCGCGCATCTTCCCCATCGAGCGTTTGACGCCGCACGAATGGCGCTTCGCCATGGCGGAGACGCTCGCGCATCTCAACTGCCTGCTTGAACGGGGCAAGGTAAATTGCGCGAAGAATGGCGTCATGCGCTGGGAGTTGACATAGGAGCTGCGAGGGTCGCTGCCAACGACATCTGAAACTCGCCTATCAAAGGAGCGCTGTAGACACCCGCGCGACATTGCCGCCGCCCACGCAATACACATTGCGTCCCGCTGCGGTTTGGTTCCCCCTCCGTAGGTCAGTCGCCCCTACATCTAGTAGCGTATCGCGCCCCCGGCCGTTAAACCTAATACGGCGCGATCAATTCGACGCCGGCGTCGATGACGCTGTCGTTCACGATGACAAAACGCGTCGAGGTGGCCGGCTCCAGCGTCCAGGTCACTTCATGGCGCGTCCCGCTGGCGGATACATGATGCTCCTCGCCGATGATGAAATAATCGCGGGCGCCATGCCCGGTTTGCGACTCGCTCACGCGGATGCGGTCGAAAAGGGTCAGCGACAGCGCCTGCGGCAAATGATCGCGGGCATTCACTCGCAGCGTATGAATGACTCCGCGCGGATGCTTGCGCCGCGCCAACTCGTAGGCAGCGAAAGCCTGCGCCGTTTCAATATCGGAAAGCGCCGGCAGGTCCAGCCCCAGCCGCTTGAGCCCGTAAAGGTGCATGCCCTCGCCATCGGATGCGCTGATCTCAAGCGGATCACTCCGATACAGCGGAATGCCGTACAAGCGTAGCAGCGCCAAATAGGCATCTCTCCGCGTGCGGTTGACCAGGCGCAGTTGGACCGATGTCGTGCCCAATTGCGCCACCGCGGCGCCTACGCCATCGTGAATTTCGTGGGCGCCGCCTTCCGGTCCCAACTGGAAGCGCGACTCCAAACGCTCGAATTTCAGCAATCCAAGCGGCTCATCGCGCTCATCAACCAGGCGCAGATTCAGCAGCGCTTCGCTCGCGGGACCCAAGAGCAGCGGGCTCTCCAACTGCCAGAGCAGCGTGCCACTGGCGCCTATCGCCCGCGGCGTCATACGCAGCGCGATCTGGTTCAGCCGCTGGTCGCCATAGCGATAAGCCATGCCGATCATATCGTCATTGAACTCGGCGGCGATCCTTCGATGGATCAAGGTATGGTGGCGATTGAGAAAGACGGCATCACCCACGCGGTCGAGGTAGAAGAATCCGCGCTCGCTGGCGGCGATTTCGCCGATAGCCTCGCGCGCCGATGTGGATTCCCGCCACCAGTCGCCGACATAAGCGAAGCGAGTCTTGCCCGCCTGCAGGCGCCGCCCGCTATTCTCCGGCGGGAAAACGCGCGCGCTGTCGATCCGGTTGTATCCGTCCACATCAATGATGCAGAAGCCGGCCAGCACCGCCCGCCGCAGTGTCGCCCCGTCCAGCAATTGCCCGATCACCTGATCGGCGGTCACATCAACTTGCGGTTCCAAGCGCGCCGGACTATCCGCCAGCCAAGGCTGAATATCATGCAGGTGAATCAGGGCTTGCTTGCGACCGAATTCGCCCTCGTCCGGTTCAATGTGGCTGATGAATCCGGTGAAGTGCGTGCGCGTGGCGCCAGCCTGCTCGCTCTGGATTCTGACGCGCGCGCCGCTCTCGAGCCGGTTGCGCTCGGGCGAAAAGGCGCCATCGGCATTCCGAACGGTGATTCGCGCCCGGCTGGCCTCAGCCATGCTTTCGTGAGCCGCGCGCATCCCCAGCCGCCAACGCAGCTCCAGCACACGCTCGCCGATCTCCTCCTTTGCATCGTCGAAGTCGCCATCATGTTTGCGGTCGATGGCGATGCGGTAGCGTATGGCCATCGCTACACCTCCAGCAGCCAGGTATGGCGGAAGGCGCAGCCATAGAAATCGCGCTCTCCGTAGGGGAAGACGCCCGGTTCGACGCCGACGCGCGCTGGCGCCAGCAGTTGATCGCCTAGCGTGACATCGGCCGACAGCGACGCCGTATAGCCGTCGATCAAATCCACCAGTCGCGGCAGATGACTGCGCAAGCCCAGCCCGGCTTCGGAAGGCGCGACCAAAAGCAAATGCGTAACGGTGTAATACACCGATTGCGTCCCGCCGCTGAAGGCGGCCGTCTGCAAGCTGTCATTGCGCTCGCGAAACCGTCGATCGGCTTCCAACTCCAGCGGCATAACCAGCAGCGCCGGCATCTGCGCGCTGTGCAGCGAGAGCGGCAATTCATCCAGGTCGTAGTTGTTGCGCACGCCGCTAACGCTCAAAGCGGACAATTGCGCCAAAGCCGTGCGAAACGTCGCCATCGGCTACTCCTTTCGGTTATTCATCTGTTTCTAATATGAGATGCAACGCGCAGGGACGACCGACCCGCTCTGTCGGCGGTCAGTGTCTACGCGACCCTAGCTCGCTGGGGAAGGGGCCGGGGGATGGGGTTTGCCGCTCGCAACATAAACAGGGACGACCGATCTGCTGTGTCTACGCGCGGCTGTAAGTCGCCCTTTCAAACCTCTCCAAATTTCCTCGCCGGGCCTAGGGCTGGCCACACCTACCCCGAAAGCCGCCCGCGCCGCCGCGCCAGTTCCTCGTCTTCCGCCAGCATCCGTTCCAGCTCCGCCGTCTCGAGCTCATCGACATAGTCTTCGATGACGCGCTCAAGATAAGCCGGTAGATCGGGGTGAATTCGCTGGAAATTGGCGATGAATTCGGGACTGGTGTTGTAAAGCCGCCCCAATCCGCGCAGCCGATCGAGGCTCGGCTCATAGAAGTGGCGCAAGTGCGCCTGCCAACGGTCAAGGATCGCCCGGACTTTGTCGTCAGACGCCTCCAGGCGCGCCGCCATCACGTCCGCCAAATCGAGGTAGACTTGGTCGCCTTCGGCTTTGATTGCCTCCTGCTTCGCCTTGCTGTAGCTATTCCAAGTCCCGATCGTCTCGTTGACTTCGGCGGGACCGTACTGCAGACGCGCTTCGCGTTCGTATTGTTTTTGCTCGCCGTCGCTGTGCCGCTGTAAGCCGCGCTTCTTCTTGCTCATCGCGCTCAGGTCTCCTTCGCTACGCGTGCTTGCGCTTGAGATCATCGGCGCTGTTGTAGCGCCGTATCGACGGAAAACGCCAGGCGACCCAGCCCGCCAGCAGCGTCGCCGCCAAGCCGCCAGTGAATATCGCCAGCGGCGCGCCCAGCACCGATGCGACCAGTCCGGCGCGCATTTCGCCCAATTGCGGACCGGTCATGAAAAAGAGCATATTGACCGAGACCATGCGTCCGCGCAGTCTGTCCGGCGTTATCAACTGGCGAATCGTGCCGCGGATCACGCTGGATACAATGTCGCCAGCGCCGGTCAAGGCAAATACAAAATAGGATAGCAGGAAGCTGGTCGAGATACCGAAGATCGCGGTTGCCAAGCCGTATATCGCCACGCTAACCAAAAATATGACGCCCTGCCGCTTCAATTCGCCACGCAATGACAGAACGAGGCCAGCCAGCAGTCCACCGACGGGTTGCGCCGTCGCCAGCAAACCATAACCAGCGGCGCCTAAGCCCAGGATATCGCCCGCCACGATTGGCAGCATCGTCCGCGCCGACGCCAGCAAGGTGGCGAAGAAATCCAGCAGCATCGTGCCCATAATGATGCGCTTGCCGAAGGTGAAGCGGATGCCCAGGCTCAAGCTGCGCCAGCTGATCCGGCCGCGTTTGCCCTTTTTGCCGCGATGAAGTATTCCCGTAATTGATAGCGCCGCGGCTGAATAAGCGGCCGCGCTTATGCCATAGACCAAGCCGATGTTGAACTGCGCTATCAGCAAGCCCGCCAGCGCCGGCGCCGCAATCGTGGCGATCTTGGTAACCAGCATGTTGAGGCTGATGGCATTGCTAAGGTGCCGCGCTTGGACCAGGTTCGCCTCCATGGACTGCCGCGCCGGGAAATCGAGCGCAACGGCGGCCGCCCCCAGCGCCGTCAACAGATAAATCAGCGCTACGTTTATCCGGTCGCCGAAGGTCAGAATCGCCAGCGCGGTCGCCACCAGCGCCGCCAGCGCGCGCATCGCAATCATGACGTGGCGGCGGTCAAAGCGGTCGGCCAGCAAACCGCCAGCCAGCGCGAAGAGCAGCACCGGTATGACGCGCGCCAAGCTGAGCATGCCCAAGCCGAATGCTTCTGAACCGACGTCAATGGCGTTGCCCAAAAGATTCAGCGTGAATCGTTGCCCGCGCAGCAGCACGAATAGATGCCAATTGATGGCGAATAGCTGCATCTGCATCGCGGCGGTGGAGGCCATTTCGCCAAACCACAGGTAGCGAAAATCGCGATAGCGCAAGGCGACCATGCGGACGAATTGACGAGGCATGAGCGGGCTCGGTTTCGGGCGGACGACTTAAGCTGCAACCTTATCGCAAAGCCCGATGGCTAGCCAGATTCAATCGCCTCTGTCTTGGACGCTCAGGCGGTCACCCGGCGCATGCGCCGCAACATGGGCGCCGATTCCAGCTCGAGCGGACCAGCCGACTTGATCAGCTGTTCAGCGTATCTGACGGTCAAATCGCGGATGGCGGGCACGGGCGCATAGGTTTCGATTTTTGCATTCTGCCGATGCGAGGTCGCGCGCGTTCCCGCACTACCGCGCAGCACAGTCAACTGATTCGCCGCCCGGTCGATCCCGGTCACGCGCAGGTATTCGCCATCAATCCGCAGCAGATGCCCGATGTGAAACCGCGGACGGACGCCATCCGCATCAGCGCCATCGCTGTTCTCCACGCCCAGCAACTTCGAATTCGCGCTCAGCGCTTTTCCGCTCAAGCGGTCGCCGCTGTCCCGCCAGGCGCTTGTCCAACGGTTGTGCCAGCCCCACAAGCCAGTGACGCGGATGACACTGGCGCCGCCAGCAGCGGTGCGAAAGATGCGGCCGCCGCCTAGCGTCAGCATAAAAGCCGGCGCATCTTGATATGCGGGATAGACGCGGATGCGCGCCAGGTCAATCTCTCCGCCGTCATCACGTACCGCGCGCAACTCCAGCAAGTCATCAGGCAGCAGCAGCGAGCGCGGGTTCGCCTCGTCGGGCGAGATTTCGAGCGTTTCGACCCGCGGGCAATAGCGGCGCGCCGTCGCCGACTCGATGTGATGGCTCGCCTCTCCCAGCGCCCGCAGCAGGTCGTCATCGCTGCCCCGGTTATCATCCCCCAGCTTCAAATGCCGCCGAAGGTCTTCCAATGTCGCAATCGTATACATGGCTGTCCTTTCCTTTCTGTTGAATCAGTTTCTCGTTCTGATCGCGGCGGCCCGACTGGCGACTGTCGCATAACCGCCGCCTGTGTTACGTTATGGGCGATATGTAGAGAGGTTTGCGCCATGGAAGTTCTCGCCATCGCGCCTGATGAATTCAATGCCGAACTGCATCGCCTGCCCATCGCCGGCGAGCTGCTGCTGCCCGGTATGCAAGCCTATGTGCGTTCGGATGGCGTGGCTTTAGCGCTCAAGCAGGCGCTGCTGCCGAGCGAGGCCTGCGGCACGGTGGTGGAGTTATGCCGTCAAGGCGAGGGCGTCGAGGTGGCGCTAAACGCCGAGCAGCAGGAGGATGGGGGTTTTTTCTTCGAGGCGCTGTGGGTGCTGGTGGGGTGAGGGGCGCGAAGTCAAACTCTAGCCAGCAATTTGGACATACGGAAATTGAGCAGACTCGTCTCGCAATATAGAAAAGTCGCTCATATCAACACACGTGTATGGAGCCAGCATTCGTGGCTCGGGCACGGGCAGACCGTCTTCCAGCAAGAAATAAATGAAATCGACTTTAGCCGATTCGATATTAATTGTCGCCTCTTCGACCGTGTCGCCATCAGACATGCAGACGGGCAATTCAGGCACGGTTGCGACAAAGCAGGGATCCCCCTCAGTAGATTCGTCGGGAAACACATGAACTTGGTAAGGGCGGCTTGCCAACTTTCTTGCAAGTTGCAGGCGTTGCTCATTCATTCGATTCCCCATTCTCCATAACGTGCCCTTTGTCACCATAGTATCTTGCTATTTGCTCAGCTTGTCAATAAGTCTCACTGCTTTGCTAATGTAGGCTTTTTTCACGGTGCCATGACGCGGCAAAACAAACTGCGCGCCTGTAAGATCAGGATGTGTGAACACATCATGGTTGCCGCCATGCCGCCGCTGGAAGCCGTATCCAAATAATAGGTTCTCCAAATCTCGTCTCTGCCAGTTGGCTTTCGTCCTCCTCATCCGCTCCAAGAGCTTCTCAGCTTTTGAAGTCATAATGCTTAGCTTTGCACTACTTGAATGGCAACGGAATCGTCAAGTTCATCACCGTTAATGGAGACATAGAAACAATACTCGCCCGGTTTCTCAAAGGGAAGATCATTCAACTCCAAGAGCAGATTGCAATGCGGCGCGATACCTCCAACGCTCTTAGGCATTTCAATCGCGCCTCGTATCGAAAAGACTTCCTTGCCATCTTCATCGGCAAGTGTAACGGACAAATCATGAGGATTGTCGCTGTCAGAGGTTTCCCCTTCAATGATCATCGCCAAGCACATTCTCGAATGCTGGAACGGAAATGCGTCCGTATAGATATTTCGGAATATCCCGAGAACATGAATTTTGCCGTTCGAATGATCAACGGTCGCGTAGTCTGCAGTAATCATCATTGGAATACGCAAGTCACACCACCTTTACCACAACGGTCCCGAAAAAATTATATCACATCAAAACAGGGCGGAGGCGCCCACACCCCCGCCCCGCAACACCCGCCTACAGGCTGATGTTGTACAGGCAGCTCGCCACCTCGTTATCGAAGCGGACGAAAGCCAGCCGCACCGTCGCCGTCAGCTGATACGAGTCGTAATACGACAGGTAATCAACGCTGACCGCGATCTTGCGCCGATAGCCGACATACCAGCCAGGCCGATAGACGCAGACCGCCTGGCCCTTGCTGTTCGTCCCGCTGCCTACCTTGCCATCGGTTTCGGTCAGCGACATCTCGGCCGACACAAAGACGGGTATCCCGTCCACGAAGCCGATCTGTCCCGTCTGCGCCGTCGCCAGCGGTCCGGCTTTGTCCATCGTCAGGAATTCGCTGATGTTCAGCAGCGCCGCGTAAGTGCCGCTGTCCACGATCCAAGCCAGGTCGGACGGGCGCGCGGCGTATTTGCCCGACATCTTGAAACGCGCCTCGCGCATCTTGGCCAGGGTGGGCGCGCCGTTCATGTTGACCGCGTTCTGCGTCCGCTCCACCAGCGGCAGATGGCGCAAGCCGTCCAGCGCCAGGTACTTCGCCGTCGCTGGCGGGCGGGCGGCATCGCTGTTGATATTGCCGGACGCGCCCGCAGTCCTGTCGCCATTGAGCAGCACATTATCGATGGCGTCAGCGATCGCGCGCGCCGCCTGTTCGCGATAGATGTTGAGCACCGGGACTACCGCGTCTTCCACCAGCTCGCTGCTGAAGCCCACCCGCAGCGCCAGTTTCTTGGCGTTCAGCGTCACCTTGCCGCTGCCGATCTTGCTGTCCGGAATCGGATTGCCCGAATCAAGGGCCAAGTGAGCTTCGTCCTGCGTCTCCGGCACGAAGTACACTGTCGGGTCGGCGCCTTCGATCGGCAGCTCGAAGGGATTGCTCGGCATCTCGACGCTTTGGAAAAGCGGCAATATCGTATTGTCCTGCCGCGCCTTGTGCCAAATCTGCTGGCTCCACAGGTCGGGCGCCCACTCATCGCCGAAGCCGGTCTGCGTGCTGTACGCCAGCTCGTCGGCTTTGATCGCCTTGAGTTTGGCGCGCTGTATCTTGGCTGCCAGCGCATTGCTGTAGCGCTCGCTGACGCCGCGGAAGCTCTTCGCCGAGCGCAGCAGCATATAGCCATGCAGCATGTCCAGCGCATCCAGCGAATCAAACTCGCTGCCCACCTCGACCTGCCCCGTCTTCAGCGCTTCGCGCTCATCCGCCATTGGCAGGCGCTTGAGCGGCGTTTTTGTCTCTTCAGTCATTGACTTTCCTTTCTCTTTTGCAGAATCTGAATCTGTGGCGCCTGCATCGCCCAATCCCAGCCGCGACATGTCCAGACCCAGCGCCTTGTACGCGCTTTTTATGGTCCGCACATCCGTCCGCCGCGGCTCCGCCGGGGTTGGCGTCAGGCTGCCTTCCACGATGGGCCAGCGCTTGATGCGCCCGCCCGCTTCCACCTCGACCAGGTGCGGCAAACTGCCCGAGGACCAACTGAGCGCGCCCTGGTCCACCAGCCGCCGCACCGCTCTCACATAGCGCTTGTGCAGGTCCAGCTGCGCCTCCGCCCAGAGCCCGATCTCGTCCGGCGCCAACTTGTCGATGACGCCGATCACCGCCGCTTTCAACCTGCCATCCAGCCCATGGTGATACAGCACCGGACGGCGTTCATACCAATCGAGCCCGACATCGGTCTCCGGCGTGAAAAACTCGCCCTGAATATCCGGCTGACGCGCCTCGCCCCAAGTGATCAGATAGCCGCCGACGCGTCCTCCCGGCACATCAATCATCTTCACTGTCTTCATCGCTTCGATCGTCTTGCTTTCATCCATGCCCAATCTTCCTCGCTCTCAAAACAGGATGTCCTTCCCAATTGCGCTGCCTCAGTCCGTCCACACGCGGCGCTAACGTGGTGCAGGGGCGGGCAGCCATGCAGCGCGTAAACCGCCTCCGCCACCGCCCGAAAGCGAAACCGCGAAGAGCGAATCCCGTGCCTTGTTAAGCGTCTGAGGGCAGTTGCCATCAGCCATCTCAGCCTCAACCTAGCACGTTAGTTCTAATGCGGGGAAACATATAGTCGCGCGTTGCGTTTTTCCTACAATTCTCTTCTTCACAAGGAAAAGTTGGGGCCCCATTGGGTCGCCCACAATCACACATCCCGTCCCGCCCCTTAAAGCATTCGCCAATCCATACTATGATGGTAGGTTCAGGCAAACGTTGGAAAACGCGCATGCAAGAACATCTCGCCGGCGCTGTCGAGCGAATCACCTATTTCAACGAGGAAAACGGCTACAGCGTCATCAAGATCCTGCCGGAAAAGCGCTACCCGCAGGCGCAGGCGCGCGACGGCACCGTGACCGTTGTGGGGACGATGCCCGCGCTCGGCGAAGGCGAATCGGCGCAGTTCACCGGCGAGTGGGTCACTGACCCCAAATATGGTCTTCAGTTTCGCGCGCAGCAGGCGATGCCCGTCCCGCCGAGCACAAAGAAGGGGCTGATCAATTATCTATCAAGCGGCATCGTCCGCGGCATCGGACCGCGCACTGCCGAAAAGATCGTGAATCATCTGGGCGACGACACTGTCGCCATTCTCGATTCGACGCCGGAGCGTATCTACGAGGTGCCGCGCCTGAAACGATCGCTGGCCAAGCATCTGATTGAAACCTGGCCCAAGAAACGCGGCGAGCGCAATATCCTCATCTATTTGCAGGGGCTCGGCATCAGCGCCCGTATCGCCCAGCGCATCGTCAACGAATATGGCAGTAATACGCAGCAGATCATCGAAAACAATCCCTACCAGTTGGCGCGGGATGTCTTCACAATTGGCTTTCGCAAAGCCGACCAGATCGCCCGCCGAATGGGTTTGCAGCTGGACGACCCGCATCGGTTGCGCGCCGGCTTGCATCACGCGCTGGACGAATTGGCGCGCGAGGGACATACCTACGCGCCGCGCGCTGAACTGCTGGAGAAAGCTGGCGAGTTGCTCGGCGTCGACGATCCATCGGCGCTGACGATTGCGCTACAAGGTCAGTTGATGGCCGGCAAGCTGGTCGAAGACAAACTGGGCGCTGCCGCAGCGAGCGAGCCCGTCCGCCTGGGCGTGCTGTTGCGGGGCGATCAACAAACTATAGACGCGATCTATTTGCCGCGTTTCTTCCGCGCCGAAACCGCCTCAAGCCAGATGCTCCGCGCCATCGCGAGCAGCACAAGCGTGATCGTCCGCGATCATCGCGACACCGATTGGGCGCGCTACCTGTCCAAGTTGGGCGAGAGCAACGATGTATCGCTCTCGCCGCAGCAATTCAGCGCCGTGCGGGCGGCTTTGACCTCCAAGGTCAGCGTGCTCACTGGCGGTCCGGGCACCGGCAAAACCACAACCCTGCAAATGCTCATTAACGCGCTGCATGAAGGCGACTATCCTTTTAATCTGGCATCGCCGACCGGGCGCGCCGCCAAACGCTTGGGCGAAGCGACCGGCGAAGAAGCCAGCACTATCCACCGGCTGCTCGGTTTTTCACCAGATGAGGGCGGCTTCGAGCACGATGGATCTAACCCGCTGAAGAGCGATATGGTCGTCATCGACGAAGCTTCCATGCTCGACCTGCAGCTCTTCCACAGTCTGCTCAAGGCGCTGCAGCCAACGACCCACCTTCTGCTCGTCGGCGATGTCGATCAACTGCCATCGGTGGGCGCCGGCAATGTGCTGCGCGATGTCATCGACAGCGGCATCGCCCATGTCACCCGCCTCGAGCAAATCTTCCGCCAGGACGACAATAGCCACATCGTCAGCAATGCCCACCGCATCAATCAGGGCCAGCATCCGGTCACCGACAATCAGTCCAATGACTTTTTCTTTTTCAATATCAGCGATCCCGAGGCGGTAGCCGAAATGATGGTGGATATCGTCAAGCGGCGCGCGCCCGAGCGCTGGGACCTTGATCCGGTACGAGATATCCAGGTGATCGCGCCGATGTATCGCGGCGCCGCCGGCGTGAACAATCTCAACAGCCGGCTGCAAGCGGAACTCAATGGCGACTTCCGCATCGCCGAGGTCAAGCTAGGCAGCCGGCTCTTCCGCGTCGGCGACAAGGTGATGCAAACGCGCAATAACTATGATAAAGAAGTCTTCAACGGCGATATCGGCTTCATTAATAGCATTGATGACGACGACAACTCGCTTGAAGTCGTGATGGACAACCGATTCGTCGATTACGACTTCAGCGAAATGGACGAGATGATGCACGCTTACTGCATCAGCACGCACCGCTCGCAAGGCTCGGAATATCCGGCAGTGGTGATGCCTATACTTACGCAGCACTACATGATGCTGCAGCGCAACCTGCTCTACACCGCCATCACACGGGCGAAGCGGCTGGTCATCCTCGTCGGCACGCGCCAGGCGGTGCATATCGCCGTGGACAACAACAAAGTCGCCGAGCGCCACAGCGGCTTGCTGCCGCGCCTGCGAGTATAACTGTAAGTTGCGCCTATGCTTGAAGGGTTTGGCATTTGCGACATAGCTTATTGTAGTTGAACAGCCGCAAAATACTGGATACCATAGTCCATACAACTAGAGGAATAATTGCAATGGCACAGATTCAAATGTTTACGGATGATAGAACAATCGAGAAACCACAATCTGTTTCGTCCGTAGAGATTTTGTCGGCAGCGGATGTTTTTGACACTTTAGGGTCAACTAAAGAAGTATCTGCTGTGATTCTAGACCCTTGGTACAACAAAGGTGTAGGGGGCGCGCGGCCCGACTACAACGAGTGGCTTTCAAGTGTCGTTGCTGCCGCCTGCAAGATTTCGCAACATGTATTTGTTTGGGGTTTCCCGGAGATACTGGCATATCAAATCCCGCAGCTTCCACACGGGTTCGTTCTTGTATCCTGGCTGACTTGGTATTACAAGAATTGCCCATCAGTTATTCGCGGATGGCGTTCCGCGCAAAACACATGCCTGCATTTGGCAAAAGAGGGCGCTACCGTCTATCCAGAGCACTTTTTGAATGATGAGCAACTAGCTAGATGGAAATCAGGAAAAATGCGCTTTGTCCCCGGGCCCCCTTCTGTTCTGGAAGCCCCGCTGAATGTCGGTTTCGTCGGACGAAATGAACAGACCGGGCACCCGGCTCAAAAACCCCTAGCAGTGATAAAACCTCTAATCCTGATGTCTACACAAGAAAACGATACCGTACTTGATCCGATGTGTGGTTCTGGAACTACTGGAGAAGCCTGTTTGCAACTCAATCGCAAAGCTGTGCTGTGCGACAATTCAGAAGAGTATCTGTCGATAACAGAAAAGCGTATTGCCGTCTGCGTCAGACTTAACAATGGAGGATAGAAACGCCATAATCAAGGGACCCTATACACAGCGATCAATACGAGCCCGAATCGAGGCGTTCTTTCTTGATAATCTCGGTAAAGTCGCTACGCGGGAACAGTTGATAGAAGTTGCTACCGATCCAAAAACGGGTCGACAGCCGGAAAACTGGCATCAGAGATTATCTGAACTCAGAACAGACTATGGATACACGATTCTTTCGTGGCGGAATCGTGGTGATCTAAGAGTCAGCGAATATATGATGCCGAATGCGGAACGTCGAAATACCGCTTCGAAAAGAACACGTCCAAATGCGAAGACTTGGAACAAGGTGCTGACTCAATATGATTATAGATGCGCCTGGTCGGAAGGTGGAATCACGTGTGGCTTGCGCAGTGGCGATATTGATCCAGTTGGTGGCGGAACAGTAAAGCTGACGCCAGACCACAAGACACCGCACGCAATTCACGCCGAGGTTGATCCAAAAGATCCATCAAAGTGGCAACCATTGTGTGGGCGACATCAGGTCATGAAAAAGAACTACTGGGACGACGAGACAGGATGGCTCAATGTAGTTGCGATCGTGCAGTCAGCGTCTCAGTCGCAAAAGCGAGAAGTATACGAATTTCTTAAAGCCTATTTCGGCGACGCGGATTAGGCGTCGCCCCCCACCAACTCCAGCAGCGCGCCCTCAGCCTCCGCCGGACCCCAGCGCCGCGCTTCACCACTTGTTTTGAAACACACACGATAAGGCGCCGGACGATTCGCCGCCAAGTGCGCCGCCAGAAGCCCCTCGGCGCTGTCGGGCGACAGGTACTCCAGCGCATGTTCGCCAACCGCCAAGCGCAGTCCGCTCGCCGATGATTCTTCATCTCGCACCGTCTCGCTTGCCGCGCCCGTCACCGCCGACATGACACCGGCAAATCGCGCTACATCGTTCGTCGCAAAGCTGATACTTTCAATTCCGGTGACGCCATTGGCATGGGCTGTCTCTCGCGGCAGGCGCTCTTCCCGCGGCGTCACATCCTCGATGATGAAGGGGATCAAGCCCTGCCAATCGCCCGTTACCTTGTTGTTGACCCACTTGACGTAGTAGCCATCCAGGCGCGAACGTCCGCCTTCGGTCAGCGCGCTGCATTGGACGCCCTGCGCGCGAAATGCGGCATGATCCGCGCCGATGTCATCGGTTGCCAGGCAGAAGTCAACCAGTCCGCCGCCGCGCTCGTGCAGCAAATCCCACCAGGGATGATCGGGGCTCTCTTCGTAGAATCCCAGCAATTCAATATAGCTGCCATCGGCGAATCCAATCAGCGCATTGTAGGAACCGTAGGGATGTTTCCCGCCCTCAACCACCGTGAAGCCAAGACCGCGATAGGTCTCAATCGCGCGCTCCAGCGAATTGACCGCAATTACAATATGATCGATGCCTGTGATCATAGCCTGCTCCTTATGCGTTCCGCCCTCTCAGACATAACCGCCATCGACTTTGGTCACCAGAATCGGATCATCGCCGTTGATGATGACGGTGTGCTCGTATTGCGCCGACACGCTGCCATCGACCGTCCGCAGTGTCCAGCCATCGTCCGCCGCCTCGATGCGCCCGCGCCCGGTGTTGAGAAAGGGCTCCAGCGTGACGACGATGCCGTCTTCCAGCACATCGCGATTGCGCCGGTTGTGAAAATTGGGGATGGATGGCTTTTCGTGGATATGCCGCCCAACGCCATGCCCGCCCAGCTGGCGCAAGGTGCGATATCCGCGGCGCTTGGCGAATTTCTCCACCGCCCGCCCGATCGCTCGCGCGCGCTGACCGGGAACTGCCATTTCGATCGACAGCTGCAAGGCGCTGCGCGTGACATGGCAAAGCGTCTTCAGTTCCGGCCGCGCTGGCGGCACGATGATGGTAGCGCCGGTATCGCCCCAATAGCCTTCCAGCACCGCCGACACATCGACATTGAGCAGGTCGCCCGCTTGAATGAAGCGGTCTTTCCGCGGCACGCCATGCGCCGCTTCGTCGTTGAGGCTGATGCAAGTATAACCGGGGAACTCATAAGCCTGAACCGGCGCCGACGCCGCGCCCGACTTGAGCAGAAAATCGCGCCCGATATCATCCAGATCGCGCGTGCTCATGCCGGCTTCGGCGCTGTCGAGCATCAGCTTCAGCGTCAAGCCACAGATCTCGCCGATGCGCTTCATCCCGCGCAGGTCTCGATCGTTTTCGATTTTCATATTTCTCGTACACGGTACGGTGAACTCCGGCGAATCAAGCGATCGTCACCTCGTCATTGAGGTAAACATCCTGAATCGCATTGAGCAGGCGGGCGCCTTCGTCCATCGGACGCTGAAAGGCTTTGCGACCGCTGATCAGCCCCATGCCGCCGGCGCGTTTATTGATGACCGCCGTCGTTACCGCTTCGGCGAAGTCGTCCGCGCCGCTGGCGCCACCCGAGTTGATTAACCCCACCTTGCCCATATAACCATTGGCGACCTGATAGCGCGTGAGATCAATGGGATGGTCGCTTGCGAGCTCGCTGTAAATCCGCTCATCGAGTTTGCCGTAGGACGAATCGCCCGCGTTGAGCGCCTTGTAGCCATAATTCTGCGTCGGCAGCTTCTGCTTGACGATGTCGGCGCCCAGGGTCACACCCAGGTGATTCGCTTGTCCGGTGAGATCGGCGCTCGATTCGTGATTGACGCCATTTACCGTGAAGGCGGAATTGCGCATATAGCACCATAGGATGGTCGCCATGCCCAGCTCATGGGCGCATGCGAAGGCTTCCGCCACCTCGACCATCTGCCGATTGGAATCTTCCGAGCCAAAATACACAGTGGCGCCGACAGCGACCGCGCCCATATCCCAAGCCTGCTTTATCGTGCCGAACATGATCTGCTCATGCGTATTGGGATGGGTCACCAATTCATTGTGGTTGACCTTGACGATGAAGGGGATGCGATGAGCGTAGCGGCGGGCGGTCATGCCCAGTACGCCAAACGTTGACGCGACCGCGTTGCAGCCGCCTTCCAGCGCCAGCTCGATGATCTTGGCCGGATCGAAATAGGCCGGGTTGGGCGCGAAAGAAGCGCCAGCCGAATGCTCGATGCCTTGATCCACCGGCAGGATCGAAACATAACCCGTGCCAGCCAGGCGTCCGCTGTCGTATATCTGCTGCAAACTGCGGATGACCTGCGGATTGCGGTCGCTTTCCAGCCAGACGCGCTCGGCGAAATCTGGTCCCGGCAGCGCCAGGTCCGCGCGCGGTATGGTCTGGCAGTGGTGGTTGAGCAAATAGTCGGCACCATCGCCGAGGTATTGCGTGATTCTGTCGAGCCGAATGCACGGGGATGCGATTGCCATGCTAGAGTCCTTTATCCGTAAATATTCAATGTCAATTATATCAGCAAGCGGCGTCTCTTTTCCGGCTATACAGTGCGCGAGATTGCCTCTTTACACAGCAACTGCAATAATTGTGCTGACACTCGACAACGAATGGTTCGCCGGATGACGATAAAAGAGCAGATTAGAGATATTGCCAAGACTTATGCTAATGCGCTGCAAACAAAGGCAAACGATCGTGTTGTCGAAATGGAATCAGATGAAAAGTCACACTACTTAATATACAGAGTGCTGGGAATTACACTTGAAGAAGGTAATTTGATCGACGTGTATCAGAATAAGGGACGATTCCTATATCGCTACGCAGGATCGTTTCTCGAACACGCAACAAAGGCTTGCTTCGAAACCAAGTATCCTGATGCAAAACCATTGAGGATACCCAATACAATTGGCCAGCGACCGAAGACTTTTGGCATTGACTTATTGATAGAGAATCGTGCCTACGAAATCAAATGGCGTGATGCTACGACTGATGGCGATCATATAACGAAGGAACATACAAGAATCCGTGCCGTTGCGCAAGCTGGCTATACTCCGGTCCGCCTGATGTATTATTTCCCTAACCGTGCCCAAGCAATGAGGATTCAAGCCGCAATTCGGGATCTATACAAGGCTAACAATGGCCTATACTACAGTGGCGAAGAAGCATGGAAACATCTTGAAGAAGCAACTAGCGTCGATCTGTTGAAAATCTTGGAAGATATTGCAGCCGAGAATACAAAATGATCAATGAGATTTTGCACGGGGACTGCTTAAAGATTCTCAAAGATGTCCCAGACAACCATGTCGATCTAGTTTATCTTGATCCACCCTTCTTTTCACAGTCGGATCATGCGCTTAAATCGAGAAAGCTCACCGAATATAAGTTTAAGGATACTTGGCCTTCTTTGGACGCATACATAGACTATCTTGGGCTGCGTCTCGAAGAGATTTATCGGGTAATGAAGCGCGATTGCGCAGTCTTTGTGCATTGTGATCGCAATGCGTCACATCGAATTCGCATGTTGTTGGATCAGATATTTGGTTTTGACCGCTTCGTTTCTGAGATCATTTGGACGTACCGCCGATGGTCAAACTCAAAAAACTCGCTGTTAGGCTCACACCAAACCATATTTATGTACTCGAAAACAGAAAATTACAAATTCAATCGTATATTTCAAGATTACTCTGAATCAACAAATCTTGACCAGATCCTGCAGCGACGGGAACGCAATCAACATGGCAAGGCAGTATACGCGAAGGACTCCTCAGGAAACGTTGTACTTCATGGGCCGAAGAAGGGAGTACCTTTATCCGATACGTGGGATATTCCTTATTTGAATCCGAAGGCAAGAGAACGATGCGGATACCCTACGCAGAAGCCCCTACTTTTGCTTGAGCGCATAGTGATGTTGGCATCAAACAAAGACGATCTGATACTTGACCCTTTCTGTGGCAGTGGGACTACATTAGTGGCTGCCAAACTTCTTAATCGAAATTATATTGGAATTGACTCGTACAGCGAAGCAGTAGAATTATCCCGTAAACGAATTGAAAATCCAATACGCTCGGATTCAAGATTGCTTAGGACTGGGCGCGCCACCTACAAGAATCTTCCAAGAGAAATTATCAACATTCTACATCAACTGCCAGTTAAACTTGTCCAACGAAACAGGGGATTCGACGCTATTCACAATGAATTTATCAACGGAAAGCCTGTTGTATTGCGCGTACAAAGGAAAGGTGAAAATCTGGCAGATGCAGCCGGGAAACTGCAGCGTGCAGGAAAAACAAAAGACGCGGCTCTGATGATACTTGTCAGAACTGAATCAGAAGGCCAGCAACAGTCTTTATTTGATATGTTTCCAGAAGATGTACAGGTAATTGATTCATTGGAAGTTGCGGTTCAGTCAAAAATGGAGAGTATTCTTCATCAACTGCGCCGTTAGCGTGTCTACGTCGACAACTCAAAAGGCCAGCGAGTCACTTTTGGTTAAGTCTAACAATGTATTCACTCTCAGCAATCGACCAACTCCGGAAGGCCGCCGAAGCGCGCGACCCCGAGCGCTGCCAATTTCTGCTGAAGACGCTCTTCATGGAAATGGAGTTTTATCTGGCGCTTTCGGTGGTCATTGAACGGGCGCAGAGCTTCCTGGAAACCTTCGAACGCTATTACCCCGACGGCGGATTCGCGCGGCAGATTCTGACGCAGATGGTCAACACCGGGACCGCGCCCTCGCGCCTGCCGCCGGAAGCGCAGCGGGACTTTGAATATCCTGGCGCGGCCAATTATATGAAGGCGCTTTCTGACCTGGCGCATGCCTTGCAGCCGGGTCCGCTTCCGCCCCGCATCGGCTACCTGGTGGGGGCGACCGCCAATGCGATCATGGCGGAACTGGTCGAGCATTACTACGGACGGCGGATAGACGCTTGGGCTGCCGTTCGCGCGAGCCAGGAGAGTGCGGGCGCGCGCGAAATCGCCTATGCCTTTTGGACCGACGACGAGGTCGCCTTGCTCGATACCGACCACTGGCTAAGCGTAGCCAACAGCATCGAGGCGCAGCTGCGGCGTCAGTTGCGCTGACATGTTGCGAATGTTACAGTCCCTCCTGCGCAAGGGGCAAGAAAATGAGACAAGATGAATTTGGCTTGGCAGCGCCGCCAGCAGGGCTTTACGATTTCAGCGCGGCAATCAGGTCTGGAATTGACGGCTTCGGCAATGTGACCGATGCCGATATTGAGCAGTTTCACGCGCTGGGCTTCCTAGTGATCCATAATGCGATTGATCAATCCGCGATCGAAGCGGGCCGTTCGGGCATACGCGATCTGATACTCAGTCGAGAAAACGACAATATCATGTACGAAGCCGTTGTCGGCGAGCGCTTCCATGCGCTGGCTGATGAAGAGCGGCTGGACAGCGTGCGCAAGATGATGCCAGTCGTTCCGTTTGACGAGCGCTTAAAGACCGCATCGGAAGAGGCGGCGCTGTTGCATGTCATCGGGCGCATCATGGGCGAGCCGGCCGCGCTGTCGCAAGATCAGGCGATGCTTAAGCCGCCGCGGATCGGTCGAGAAAAACCCTGGCATCAGGATATGGCCTATTTCAACTACCCGTCGCAAACGACCATCGTCGGCGCCTGGATCGCGCTGGACGAAGCGAAGCCGGAGAATGGCTGCATGATGGTCATCCCCGGAAGTCATCATGATGGACCGATGCCCCACTGGACGCGGCGCGATTGGCAAATATGCGATACCGATGTGCGGGTTGGCGATAGCGTTGCCGTGCTCTTGCCGCCCGGTGGCTGTCTGCTTTTTCATTGCCTGCTGCATCATGGCACACCGCCGACTCGCTCGGATAAACGGCGTTGGGCGCTGCAATTTCACTATTGCCCGGCGAGCGTCAGTCGGCTGCCCGACAGCGAGCATCGGCTGCGCGTCTTCGGTACAGACGGTGTGGACGTCAGCTGCTAGGCGCCTTGGGAGGCTCCGTGATATTTGTCCTCTTCATCGTCGTGAATCTGCTGCTGATGATGGCGCTTTTCGCCTTCGGCGTGTATCAATTCATGCAAGTCGAGGAAAAGCGCAAGCGCAGCCGTCTGCTCGCCGATGCCGGCATAGATACTGCCGAGCTGGAAGCGCTGGTGCAAGCTGACCGACTCGACGAAGCCCGCGACCGACTAATGAACGACGCCGATGTCGATCAATTCACCGCCGAATCGGCAGTGGCGCAGTTGAAAGAGCGCCGGACTCAGTGACCCGCCGCAGCCCTCCGAATATGCGCCAGGATGCGCTGCGCGCGGACATCCCAAGTATAATCTTTCAGCGCCTGTTCGCGGGCGCGTGCCCCCAGCCGTTTTCGCAAGTCTTCGTCCGCTCGAAGACGATCAATCGCATTGGACCAGGCGGTGACATCGTCTGGCGGGACCAACACGGCAGATTCACCATCTGCCACCACATCGGACCATGCTGGCAAGTCTGAGGCGACGATGGCGCGCCCCGCGGCCATATACTCGAAGAGTTTTAGCGGCGACGTGTAGCGGCTGAATTGCACGGTGGGCGGATGGGGCATGGCGCATACATCAAAAGCGCATATGTAGCGCGGCGCCTCGTCCGGCGGCACATGACCGGCGTAGAGAAAGCATTCAGCGCGCAATCCCAGCCCAAGCCACTTCCGCCGCAGCTCTTCCGCCATGTCATCGGGTCCGCCGACCAAGGCGAGGCAAGCGCCCTCGTTAGTCGCCATCACTTCGACCAGCGCGCCCACCCCTTTGTCCATACCAATGGTATGCAGCCGCCCAAGATAGCCGACGATAAAAGCCTCTTGCGGCCAGCCGATCTCTTGGCGGGCGGCCGCTTTGCCAGGGATGTCCGCGAAGCGCCTGCGGCGGATGCCATCATGCGCGACAATGACGTGCGCCGGATCGGCGCCACGCTGACGGATGAGATCCTCGCGCAACCGCGGTGTGATGGCGATGACGCTGCCAACCTTCGAGACGACATGCGCCTGCAGCGCCGCGCCCCGCCCCGAAGCGGGAAACTGATGCGCCTCGTAAACCAGCGCCGCGCTGGGCTTCAGTCGCGCGAATAGACCCAGGATGAACGCGTCGCGGCTGTAGAAAATATCGGCGCGCGTGAAGAACAGCAAGAGCAGGCTCGCCAGCGCGCACGACAATTGCAGCAGATAGAATGCCAGGCGGGCGCCGGCGCTCTCTGGCGGGAAGAGCGGGAAAATATCGATACAGGGGACGCGGCGCACCTTGAAGTTGGCGCGGATGCCGTAGTAGGCAAACGGATCGATTATGGCGCGCATCTCGCGCGTGTTCCAGCGGCGCGCGACCCAAAGCGTGACATCGCAGCCAGCATCAGCGAAAGCCTCGCAATTCTGCATTATTTGCAATCCATGCGCCTTTTCCGTCGGCAGGCGCATCAGGGAGATGTAGTGGAGATTGGGCATCTTGCCGCTCACGTCAATTAGCGACGAATATACACCCTAGGTGTATGGTCCAGCAGTGAGATGGTTCGGCTCAGCATGAAAGTTTTCCGGGTTTTCCCGCCAGCGATCGCAGATAAACTCGTAGGGACTTCGCCCCTGCAATGTCTTGAGCCGTTTGGCAAAGTTGTAGGCTTGGATGAAG
>JAJECX010000040.1 GCA_022821805.1 Anaerolineae bacterium | reverse complement strand
AGGATCCAGATCCGCCGAAGCCCAAAGAAAATAACGAATGCAAGAAAACCAGAGAATCCAAATCCGAGACCCGAAGCTGCAGCGGCGGTGGCACGCAGTCAAGAACCGCGCATCGTGACGTCCGCGTTTCTGGCGTATGCGTCACCAACGAAGGCCCCTGGACATGGGGCGGCTGGTCAGCTTGTCCGGAGCCGCCCAAGACGACATGCAACACCGAACGCTCGCACGGCACGGACGTCCACAAAGACGACAACGGTGACGGCACCTGCAAGATCCGCACATGGCGGGTCACCTATGAGCAGCAAGTCTGTAGCGACGGTTCCCGGGGCTCACGCCGCGAAGTTGGCCGCACCCTGCAGAACACCACCGTTGGCAGTTGTAATTGACGCCTGCTGCCGCGCCCCGGCCGGCCAACATTGCCGGCCGCCCGCGATCCTGCTACCATACCGCCAGGTGGCGTGCGCATGACGCGCTCGCTTCCTCCAATATTCGGGCGGGCAAGAAGGTCTGATGCAAGGCTTGCCCGCCCGTCCTGATTTTTCCCCCCCATTTTCAGAGCCAGGCCGCCGTCATATCCCCCAGATTTTTCCCGCATATTTTCCGAGCCTGATAGCGTCCAACCGCCCTTCGATTTCCAACATTCTGCCATCAGGCGGGCGAGGAAACCGATTGCTTTTGTTGATTTCAGCGGCTCCGATGTCGAATTCAATTATGTGCGCTTTCGCCTTCGGCATCATCCTGATCTGGATGCTGCGCCACCGGCCGGGCGGGCTGCTGCCTGAATCCCGCCTGACGACAGGCGCGCACGATGTGCTGCGCCGCGCACTGGAAAAGTAACTCGACCTAGTCGTGAGCGGAAGTAGCGTCATGCGCTTGGAAATCATTGCGGCGGCACACCTGAGCGATAAAGAAATGGAGGAGCTTGAAGCATTGCACACGGCAGTATATCCACCGAGACCGCGCGCAAACGGTATGGTCACAGCGAGAGTGGGCGCTCCCGCAATGGCATATCATGATTCGCGATGTGAATGGTCAACTTATTTCCCATGTCGGCGCTATCACGCGACTATGCTTGTGCGACCGGGAGGAGATCCCGATTGGCGGAATCGGCGGTGTAATGACGCACCCGTCGCAGCGCGGCAAAGGCTGCGCTGGCGCCGGGATAAGACGGGTGATCGAATTCCTGCGGCTAGACAGGCAGGTCGACATGACACTGCTCTTTTGCGCCCCGCGATTGCGGAGCTTTTATCGGCGTTTTGGCTTCAGGAGTTTCGCTGCCGATACCTTTGTACGGCAGAACGGCGCAAAGATAATGTTTCCCCGCAACGAGATCATGGTGATGCCCGCCCGGAAACCCGTGCCGCAATGCGTGGCGCTGGATTTATGCGGCCTTCCCTGGTGATCGCGGCGGCATTAAATTTGCAGCCAGGAACATAGAAAGGGCGGCTGATGCCTGAAGGGTCTGCGCCAACGGGTCTGTGTCTACGCGACCCTGCGCCACCTCTGCTCGAACTCCATAACATCCGTAAAGACTTCGGCGGCTTGCGCGCGGTAGACGATGTATCGCTGGATGTGCCACAAGGCGCGATTATCGGCTTGATCGGACCAAATGGCTCCGGCAAAAGCACGCTGATCAATCTCATCGCCGGCGCCACCGAACTCAGCGCCGGGCAAGTTCTGTTCGCTGGTGAAGACATCAGCGATCTCGCGGCCGATGAAGTGTTTCGGCGTGGCATCGCCCGCGGCTATCAGGAGCCGGCGCTCTACTTCAAAATGACCGTGCTTGACAATGTGCTGCTGCCGGTCAAGGACCAGCGCGGCGAGCAGCCCTGGTATGCGCCCTGGCGGCGCTATTGGCAGGGTGACGAAGCCGCTCACGCCCAAGCGGCCATTGATGCGCTGGCGCAGGTGCAGCTGCTGCTGCACTATGATACGCTGGCATCCGACCTGTCCGGCGGGCAGATGAAGCTGCTCGAGATCGCCCGCTGCTTGATGGGCCGACCGGAGCTGCTGCTGCTGGACGAGCCGACTGCGGGCGTCGCGCCAAAACTGGCATACGAAATCTTCCAGCAGATCGCCCGCCTGCGCGATGATCATGGCATCACCCTGCTCATCGTTGAGCACCGGCTGGAAATCCTCTTCGATTTCGCCGATTATGTCTACGTCATGCACTTGGGCAATTTGCTCGCCCAAGGCACAGTCGACGACATCGCCAAGGACGCCGTAGTCCGCGAGGTGTATTTTGGTGATTAGGCGATGCGCTTGCCCCCACCCCCAAACCCCCTCCCCCATAAAGAGGGAGGGGGCTTCATGCCAAAGTCACTGGCGCCATGCGCCCCTTCCCTCCATGTGGGGGAAGGGGACGGGGGATGGGGGGTAGATAATCATGATCACCATCGATCGCTTGACCGCCGGCTATGGCAAGCTGGAAATCTTGCAAGACCTCAGCTTGACCTTCGCCGAAGGGCAGTTCAGCGCCGTGCTGGGACCGAACGGATCCGGCAAGAGCACCTTGATGAAGGCGATCATGGGGCTCAACACGGTCTTCGGCGGCTCGATCCAATTGAGGGACCGCGAGTTGATCGGCTTGCGCACGGAAGAAATCCCGCGCCTCGGCATCGCCTATGTGCCCCAGCGCGAAAACATCTTTGATGAGTTGACCGTCCGCGAAAACTTGCAGCTGGGCGCGCGTATCTTGCCCAAAGATGATCGTCCCGCTGTACTGAAAGAGTTGCTGGAAATATTCCCCATTCTGGCTCGCCGAGGGTCACAGCGCGCCGTCACTCTCAGCGGCGGCGAACATCAGATGCTGGCGATCGCCATCGCCTGGCTCAGCAAGCCGACAATTATGCTGCTGGATGAGCCGAGCGCGGGTTTGGCGCCCGCCATCGCCGGCGATGTCTTCCGCATCCTACAGGAGCTGCGCGAGCAAGGGATTACCCTCATAGTCGTAGAGCAGAATGCGCGCCGCGCGCTGCAATACTGCGATTACGCTTTTGTACTGCGGGAGGGGAGATTGGTGTTTGAAGGCACGGCAGAAGAATGTCTCCAGGACGAGGAGACGGTAAAGGGCTACCTGGGCGTGCATTAAGCGCGTCGTCCGCATCTTTAGGCGAGCAGCGCCTCCATCGCTTTGCGCAGCCGCCAGGAAATCCGCATGGGCTGCCCCGTCAACCGGTCGACGAAGACATGCACAAAATAGCCGACCGCGGCTGGCTCCTCATCGTCCTGTTTGAAGATGCCGATCTCATAGCGCACGCTGGAATTACCCAGCTTCCCCACGCGCAGGCAAGCATCAACGACATCGGGAAACTGAATCGGCTTGAGAAACTGGCAATGCGTCTCGACAGCGAAGCCGACCTGGTCGCCGCCGCTGAAGTCCAGCCCGCCGGCTTCCATCAGATAGCCGTTGATGACGGTATCGAAGAATTCGTAGTAGATGACATTGTTGATGTGGTGGTAGACATCATTGTCGCGCCAGCGCGTTGGGAGCGGGCGGCTGTGGCGATAGTTTTCGCGGCGTTCCTGCTTTGGGTTCAACGGCATCGAACCTGTTGAATCGCGGACGATATGGTATATCTCCCCTACAAGTCGTACGAATAATGTAGGGGCGACCAACCTGGTCGCCCGTATGCGGATGGGGCGCGCTGTGGGCGTTTCGGCGAAAAGCCTCTACATAACCTGTGGTTAGGCGTGTTCCTTCAGGTCAAGCGCGCAAGAATTGATGCAGTAGCGCAAGCCGGTCTTGTCGCGCGGACCATCATCAAAGACATGGCCCAGATGCGAATCACAGCGCGTACAGACGACTTCGACGCGCCTCATGCCGTAGCTGCGGTCCTCTCGCAGGCTGACGTTGCCATCGTCAACCACATCCCAGAAGCTGGGCCAGCCGCACATGGAATTGTACTTGGTATCAGATGAGAATAGCTGCTGCCCGCAAGCGGCGCAGGCGTAGACGCCGGCCGACTTGGTATTGACATATTTGCCGCTGAAGGGGCGTTCGGTCGCCTGCTGCCGCAAGACGGCGTATTGCTCCGGGCTGAGCTCGCGGCGCCATTCCGCCTCGCTCTTCATGACTTTCTCCTGCATGGCTCGCCTCCCTTTTCGCTACTGACTCCGCTTTAGCGTATCCCGCAAGTGTGAACAGAGTCTTGCGCATGTATCAACATTATAATAGAAGGGCTGTCACTGTTTGCAAGTGTTTCGAGTTTGTAGAATAGGTTCGGGGTCTTTTGGTCGATGTTGTAAGGTACGCGCATGGCGACAACGGAACATACGATAAATGACGCGATCGCGGAACTTCTGCGCGGGACGCGCTGGGCGTGGCGTGAAAAGAATGTTATACGATCTGAAAGTACGCAGGTGCTGGCCGCTTCTGCTTCGCGCCAGCCCGACATTCTTGTTGCCGAACCGCATACATCCCCTGTTGTTATTGAAACCGAGGTACTGCCGGCGACGAACGTGGAAGCAGAAGCTATTGCCCGGTTAGATGAAAGACTTAGGGGAAGCGGTCGTCCCATTCTGTCCTCCATAGCCGTTCGACTGCCGCAGCGATTTCGTGACGCTCAAGGTCGCAAATTAAAGAATGCAATACAGTCAGCGGATGACCTTGAGTTGGCCCTTTATTCTGGTGAACACCGGCAGAAGTTCGAGCGCTATCCTCAGAGCGGTTGGCTGAGCGGTGGCATTAATGACTTGTCATTGCTCGTACAGTCGGCGTCTATGCCGCCGTTGATAATCGAGCGGGCGGCCGACGACTTCGAACAAGGAGTCAATCAAGCAGCGAATTTTCTTAATGAAATTGCGAAAAACCACCCGGCTACGGTGCAGAAAATTGCCGATGAATTGCATCAGCAAGACAGCACGCAAACGCGCCGTATGGCGATGGTGATATTGGTGAATGCCTTTATCTTTCACGAGTATCTGGCCGGTGGTCACGGCGGCCTGGGCGATGTGCGAACCCTAGGCGAATTGGAATATAGCAATTCGGGCTTACAGATCCCCGCGATTCTCGAAGACTGGATCAAGATCCTGCGCGTAGACTATTTTCCCATATTCGACATAGCCTGTCGCATACTTCGCACGATCCCCGCCTTCCAAAGTCATCAGCTTATCGGTCGGTTGGCGCGAACGGCTACGAGTCTAGCAAGCATGGGCGTTATTCGCTCGCATGATCTTACTGGGACCGTATTCCAGAAGCTGATATCCGACCGCAAATTCTTGGCGGCCTTCTACACGACGCCGGCGTCGGCTGCGCTGCTGGTTGGCTTGGCAGTCAATGAAGACAACCTGCTTAATGGCGACTGGTCAAATCAGAATGCGGTAGCAACTCTGCGTATCGCTGATTTCGCCTGTGGCACTGGGACACTCTTGACCACAGCGTACCAGCGCATTAGCCAGCTTCACGAGCTTCATGGGGGAAACACTGAATCCGTTCATCCGCAAATGATGGGGCGGGCGTTAGTAGGTTGCGACATCCTGCCGGCTGCGGCGCATTTGACCGCATCCATGCTCGCTGGCGCATACCCTTACGCGGACTATGATGACAGCGCCATTTTCACTGCGCCCTACGGCGTACAAGCAGACGGTAAAGTCAAGCTCGGATCGATTGACCTACTGCGAGATATGGCTCTGTTAGAAGGGTCCGAGATTACCGCAAAAGCAATTGAAGCGACTGGCAGTAGCGAGATCGACATTTGGCGTCATGCTCCGCATGGGTCATTTGATATGGTCATTATGAATCCGCCTTTTACGCGCCCTAATAATTTTGAGCGCCGATTACCAGATACGCCAAATCCGAACTTCGCGGCATTTGGCGCCACAGCAGCAGAACAAAAAACTATGGCAAGAGCCGCCAAAGAATTGACCAAAAACACGGCGGCACATGGCAGTGCGGGCGAAGCGTCTACCTTTTTCGCTCTAGCCGATAGAAAACTGAAAATTGATGGTATGTTGGCTCTGGTGATGCCATTGACCCTCTTGACGGGCTCGTCTTGGGAAAAATGCCGCAATCAATTACGAGAGGCATATCAAGATCTCACGCTGATTTCAATCTCTGGAAGCAATAATATAGTGTCGTTTTCAGCCGACACAGGGATGGGAGATTGTCTCGTCATAGGCCAGCGTAGCGGCCGAAGGCAATTCAGGGGGACTTTTGTTATTCTCTACGAAGCGCCACGTAATTCGATATACAGCTTGACTGTTGCGCAGCAAATCCGTAAGTTAATGCGAGATAAGAATCTGAGGCGGCTGGAAGACGGACCTAATGGCGGCAGCGTTATCTACTTTGGCGACAAAATCGTAGGAAAAGCCATTGACGCGCCCTTGCCAAGTTCCGGTAGTTGGAAAGTCGCACGGATTGTAGACCTTTCTTTGGCGCAAAGCGCATATCAGTTGGCGAGCAAAGCGCGCCTTTGGCTTCCGACTCAATTCGCAACGGATACGCTTGATCTACCAATTACGACTGTAAAGGAAATTGGAAAAATTGGTCCCTATCACCTCCAAGTTAGCAAGACGCAACGCAACGGACAAAGAAGTCCGTTCAATCTGAGGCCACTACAAGGTGATGAAGTCCCGACTTACCCTGTGCTATCAGCGCATGACGCCGACCGCGAAAGAACTATGGTATTCGAGGCAGACCATGATGGGATTCCATATCAAGCTGCTTCGAAAGATGAACAGATACGTGTCGATAAAGAGGTTACGAATGTTTTCTCCACTGCCTCACACTGCCACTCAAATCTCGATTTCCAATTTGACGCGCAGTCAACGTCTATGCAATTTACCGAACGCAAAACGATCGGCGGACGAGCGTGGATTTCGATTCAGCTATCCGCACCGAAACAGGAAAAAGCCTTAGTCTTGTGGGCAAATACGATACTAGGTGGGTTGATGTTCTGGTGGCATTCCTCAAAACAACAGCGAAGAAGAGGCATACTCACAAAGACAACATTGGCCACCCTCCCCATCCTCGACGTCACCGCCCTATCACCCGACCAACTCCAGCGCGCCGTCCAAATCTTCGACGAAACCTGCCAACTCCCGCTCAAGCCGCTGCACGAGCTCGACATCGACGAGAACCGCAAAAAGCTCGACCGCCGCTTCTACGGCGAAGTCCTCGGCTTGCCCGATGCCATCCTCGCTGACGGCGGACCGCTTGACATCCTGCGCCAAAAGCTAAGTCGCGAGCCTTCGATTAGAGGCAGCAAGCCCCCACCCTAAATCCCTCCCCGGCGGGTCAGTGTCTACGCGACCCCAAGATGAGGGAGGGACTTTATTCTTCAAGCATCCTCATCGCTGATACCCCTTCCCTCGTTCTGGGGGAAGGGGCAAGGGGATGGGGGAAAGGAATACGCCATGACCAAGCAAATCGACATCAGCGAAGTCGCGGCAGGCTTCCGCTTCCTGCTTACCGAAACTTTCGAAAGCGTCCAGGGCGCGTACCTTGACCAAGGCACATCCCTCTTCGAGACGCTCGCCGGGATCAGCGCGGCCGGCGCCTCCCAGCCAATGGGCGCCTGCGCCACCATCGCCGCTCATGTCGCGCACACGCGTTATTACCTGGAGGTGCTGGAGGACCGCATGTTCGGCCGCGACCTCAGTTACGTCAACTGGGATCAGATCTGGGATGAAGTCGGCGCGGTTGATGAGGCGCAATGGGAATCGATGATCGCCGATTTGAAGTCGACCTATCAACGCATCCTGGGGCATCTCGATAGCGCGGACGATTGGCAGGGCATCACCGAGCTGTCGTCCATGCTCGGCATCATCGCGCACAGCGCTTATCACCTGGGCGAGATTCGCCAGATGATGTGCCATTTGGAGTCCTAGACATTGCGCCAAGCCACGATCTGGCAGCCATGAAAATCCAAAATCGCGGCTACTTCGCCGGCGACAACCTGCCCTCGCTGCGTGGCATCGCCGACAATTCCATCCACCTCATCGCGACTGACCCGCCCTTCAACAAGAGCCGCAACTTTTGCCGCAGCGCGAATGGCGCCGGCTTCCGCGACACCTGGATCTGGGAGCGTGATGTTCAGCCTTCATGGATAGACCAAATCCGCGCTGAACAAGCCGCGCTTTGGGCGGTGATCGAAGCCGCCCGTCTCATCTATGACGACGGCATGAGCGCCTACCTTTGCTGGCTGGCGATCCGTCTGCTGGAGATGCATCGCGTCCTGCGGGACGATGGCAGCCTCTACCTGCACATTAACAGCGCCCACGCCCCGGTCAAGCTCGCCCTTGACGCCATCTTCGGCGTCGAGAATTGTTGCAATGAAATCATCTGGCATTACAAGACCGGCGGCGTGAGCAAACGCTGGTTCAGCCGCAAACACGATACCATCCTCTTCTATAGCAAATCTGCCGAATACATATATCATCCGCAGCGGGAAAAGTCCTATCTCAGCCACAAGTACGGTTTCAACAATATCCGCGTGGAAGAAGACGCAGGCGGCTACTGCCGCGAGGTTGCGATGCGGGATGTCTGGGAGATCCCCGCCTTGCGCGCCTCGCAAAATTGATCAACCATGATTGGCTGCCCTTGGCGAGTCCGCCCGATTGACAAGCGCGCGGCGCCGCCTGATTGCTGATTCGCTCTGTAATATTTCCTTAAGTCGCAGGCAAGCAAAATGGTGTATACTGAAACTGTCGATTAGCCAGCTTATTTGAAAAGCTAAAGGAGTATTAAAATGCGTAGAACAATTCTTGTATTTGCCTTGCTGCTGCTGATGTGCAGCGGCGCTGCCCTCGCCGACCACCACGAGGCAAACGCCGGCGTGGCGGCTGTTCCCGCTGGCGCGGATGGCGCGGGAGTCGCGTTGCCCGGCGGCGCCTACGAATTCGTCATCCATGCCCATGAAGGCGACACCCTGACCTTCGCCACCATGCTCGCCCAATCCAACGATGGCTTCCTCGCGCCCAATGAATACGGCATCGCCCTCTACGACATGGGCGCGCCAGTCAGCGGCGATGTCACCGACCAGGTCTACTATTGGGATCTCGGCACCGAGCGCAATGAGCCGATTGGAGAAGGCATGTACCAAGCGCCGCGTCAAGCCGCCCCCAATACTGGTCCAGCCGGCGATGGCATGGTCCGCCTCGCCAGCGAGCTCGGCGATAGACTAAGCTATCCCACCGCCGATGAGCTCGTCGTCGTGACGCTGACCGCCGGCGATATGGGCGAATTCACCGTGCGCATCGACAACGTCTCCGACATGGGCATGTATCCGTCGCCTATCACGCCCGTCTTCTGGATCGTCGAATCGCATGACGACATGATGATGGACGATGACATGATGATGGATGACGAGATGGCCAAAGACGACGACATGATGGACGATGACGAGATGGCCAAAGACGACGACATGATGGACGATGACGAGATGGCCAAAGACGACGACATGATGGATGATGAGATGGCCAAAGACGACGACATGATGGACGATGATGAAATGGCCGAAGACGACGACATGATGATGGACGACGAGATGGCCAAAGACGACGATATGATGGACGATGAGATGGCCAAAGACGATGACATGATGATGGATGACATGATGATGAAGCAGGGCATCCTCTTCACCTCCGGTCAGCCGGATTATGGCCACGGCTTGGAAGCGCTGGCGGAAGACGGCGATCCCTCAGCATTGGCTGCTCATCACGGCGTCATGATGGAGATGGATGACGATATGTAAGCGGTTAACCAGAAGGGGCGGCTCCTTGGGGTTGTCCACCCGCCATCGTGGCATAATATGTAGGGGCGACCTATTAGGTCGCCCTCTCTGTCTTACGAAGTATGTCGTACCTGATCCTGCTGAGCTTTGCCCCACTATTCCCAAGCCATGGAATACAGCACGAAGTCACTGGTGGTGATTCCGCGCGGCAAAGACGCAACCGTGAACACCATATCGGCGATCGTCTCGGGCTTTACCAGCACTGACTTGTCAATATCCGGCGAGGCGGCAGCGCGCATCGGCGTGTCGGCTGGTCCGGGCGAGATCATGACCACGCGGATGCGTTCTGGCTTGAGTTCGGCCGCGAGCGAAGCGGTCATGCCTTTCAGCCCGACTTTAGCCGCCGTATAAGCGCTGACCGTCGGGGCGGAAATCGCCGTGACCAAGGAGCCAATATTGATGATGCTGGCGTTGTCGCTTCGGCGCAGATTTGGCAGCAGCGTCCGCGTTAGGATGTAAGGCGCGCGCAGATTCACCCGCAAGATGTGATCCAACTGCTCGTTGTTCGTATTCTCCATCAGCGCAATCAGCCAGTCGCCAGCGCAATTGACGAGCATATCGATGGTCTGCTCGCCCAGGGCGCCGCCGAAATCCGCCACTGCCGCGTCATCCGTCACATCCAGCGCATAGACGCTCGCTGCCCCGCCTAGCGCCGCGATCTCTTCCATGACGCCCTTCAGCTTGCTCTCCGTCCGGCCGACGAGCAAGCAATGAATGCCAGCCCGAGCAAAGCGCAGCGCGATGGCGCGTCCTGTGCCTTGGCCGGCGCCAGTGATTACCGCCGTTTTAGCGTTCATATTGTCGCCCTATTCGCCGCAATCAATCAGCTGGCGCAGCCGCGCGATATGGGCGGGACTCGTCTCGCAGCAGCCGCCGACGATGGACGCGCCCGCCTCAATCCAGCGCTTGACTTCCCCCGCATAGACCTCGGGCGAAAGGTCGGTTCGCGTTTCCAGCTGCACGACGCCGCCGCGTTCCTCCCAGGCGGCCGGTATCTCGACGAAACCGTTAGCGTATCCGCCAAAGGGGATGCCGCTCGCCTGCAGAACCGGCAGCGCGGCATAAACGCTATCGGGCGTACAGCAATTGATGAGCAGCGCGTCCGGCGCATAGTCGCGCGCTTGGGAGACCAACTCGCCAAGCTTTTCGCCGCCGCGCAGGTCGGTCCCGCCGTGGTCGACCAGCGTCAAAGCCAGCCAGGTCGTCTTGCCCCGCCCCTTCGCCGCCTCGAGGAAGGCGCGCGCTTCAAAGGAAGTCGACAGGGTCTCGCCCAGATAGATATCGACATAGGGATCGAGCAGGTCCATCATCTCGGCGAACTGCTCCTCTGTCTCTTCATAGGACAACTCGAATTCACTGACGTAGCTCGCTTCCAGCGGCGGCAGGCTGGTGGCGATCCTCACCCCATCGCGGCCCGCTTTCTCGCGCGCGTCACAAGCCAATTGGCCCGCCGTTTGCACAAGTGTCTCAAAGCGATCTTCCATGCCCACCGCCTTCATGCGCGCCCGCGTCGTGCCGTAAGTGTTGGTGGTGAGGACATCGGCGCCAGCAACGATATAATCGCGGTGAATCTCGCGCACCAGGTCCGGGTCTTCATAGAGCGCGGCCACCGCCCATTCGCCATAGCCGCCTTTGCCGCCGCGATTGTATATCTCCTGCCCCATCCCGCCATCCAGCAGAATCGGCTTTCCGTTTCTCGCCATCGCACGTCTCCGCGTCCCTTGTCGCCACGCGATTCTAGCATGTTTGCATCGACGCCACAAAACCAGGGCCGATGCGCCTTAGGTCCAAATGACGCGCGGAAAAAACGGACTGCGCTCTTGACAACAATAAAACATTTGTTCTATTCTAAAACTATACCGGCCAGTTTCGGCGCCCTTCAAGCGAAAGGCAACTAAAATGGATAGGCTCATTGGCAAGAAAAGCGAGCCGCCACAGCGTTCACTGATACTCTTGACCATTCTGCTTTTCAGCGGGGTCGCAATTGGCATCGCCCTTGCGTTGGGTTTCAGCCGCCTTGTCGCCGACGCCTGCGAAGGCGCCCCGAGCTGTCAGAGACCGTTTATGACACTCTTTGGCGGAATTGTCATGCTGCATGTATTCAATATCATCGCGGTCTTTGCCCTGGTTGACCATGTCAATCGAAAAAGCGAAGAACGGATGCTGGATGCGCTGCGCCCGTGACAGCCGGAGAAGCCAAGTTCATAATGGCTAGCTGGCGCGTAAGAACAAATCTGCTATAAAGATGTAAGTGAGAAGCAAGGAATTCTAATGCATCAAGCCATTGCAGCCACGAGAACGGAAATGGCAGATCCAGGCGCCACCTTGGTCGTTGGCAATTGCGTTGACGTTATGCGCAGCTGGTCCCCCGGTATTATTCACTTAACGGTTACTTCCCCGCCTTACGACAAACTGCGCGACTACAAGGGTTATGAATTCCCTTTCGAGGAAATCGCCGACGAGCTTTATCGGGTTACCGCCCCCGGTGGCGTGCTAGTGTGGGTGGTCGGCGACCGGATCAAGAACGGACGCAGCCTGACCTCTTTTCGCCAAGCCATTTACTTCCAGGAGATCGGATTCTCCGCCCACGACGTTATGATTTATCAGAAAAAGAACACGCCCTTTATGCGCAGCAACGCTTATACAAACGCTTATGAGATGATGTTCATCATGTCAAAAGGCAAGCCCGCTACCTTCCATCCGCTGAAAGAACCGACGCAAAGACAGGGCTTGGAAATGCTGCCTCATAACAAGCTGCCCGACGGCATCAACAAAAAGACGCTGAAAGAACTCAAAAAAGAGAAGACGCGCACCAATATCTGGGCTTACGCCGTCGGTCTCGGCGGCACGACCCGTGACAGGATCGCTTTCCAGCACCCAGCTGTGTTTCCGGAAAAGCTGGCTGAAGATCATATTCTGTCATGGAGCAATCCTGGCGATCTCGTGCTGGATCCCATGTGCGGCTCTGGCACCACTGGCAAAATGGCGCTTTTGAACGACCGACAATTCATCGGCATTGACGTTTCCGCCGAATACATCGAGATTGCCCGGCAACGGCTTGGCGAATCCGGTTTGCCAGCCATCGTGCGGCGCGATTCGTAGCGCCCAGCTTGAGTCTGCACGATCCGATTCTTGTCATCCAGTTCGGCAATCAGGCGCCCACAGCAGCGACCTGCTTGCTCGCGCGACAGAGTCGTCAACACAAGCCCCTTACCATTCACCCCCGAAATCGCTACAATAGAAAGCAAGACCTTACCCCGAGCGGAATGAGCCGAGCCATGGAAAACGTGAAGATCCCGACCCTTTACCCGGTAAAGCAAGCATTGCCCAAGGGCGATCCCGTTGATATTGACCGGACGCTCGAATCCGACTGGACGCGGCTGGGCTTGGCCGACCAAGTCCAGGGCAAACGCATCGCGCTCGGCTTCGGCAGCCGCGGCGTCGCCAGCATCGATCTCATCGCCAAGAAGCTGGTGGCGCTCGTCAAAGCCTCCGGCGGCGAGCCCTTCATCGTGCCCGCCATGGGCAGCCACGGCGGCGCTACGCCAGCGGGCCAGATCGAAGTGCTTGACGGCTTGGGCATCAGCGAAGAAACGATGGGTTGCCCCATACGAGCCACGATGGAAGTGGTCAACACTGGCCTCACAAGCACCGGCTTGCCGGCCTACATCGACAAGAATGTCTACGAAGCCGATGGGCTGATCATCACCAATCGGACCAAGCTCCATACCGATTTCCACGGTCCGCACGAGAGCGGCTTGCTAAAAATGCTGGCAATCGGCTTGGGCAAGGAAACCGGCGCCCGCACTATCCACCAGCAGGCCACGGTCGGCTTGCGCGATTATATGCCCGTTATCGCCCAACACCTGATCGAGAACATCAACTTCGTGGCTGGTTTCGGCGTGGTCGAAGATGGCTATCATACGGTCGTCCATCTGGAAGGATTCACCGCGGACACAGTTGTCGCAGGCGATCAACGGCTGCTGCAGCAGTCCCGCGAGTTGATGCCGCGCCTGCCGGTGGAGGACATCGATGTGCTGATCGTCGACGAAATGGGCAAGAATATCAGCGGCGCCGGCATGGATACCAATATCATCGGCCGCTGGATGGTCGAAGGCGAGCTCGAACCGACTTCGCCTCGAATCAGGCGCATCGTCGTGCTGGATCTCACGTCGGAGTCTCATGGCAACGCCACCACCTACGGCTTTGCCGACTTCATGTCGAAGACTCTATTCGACAAGATTGATTTTCAGAAGACGATGAAGAATATGTTCACCAGCGGCTCACTGAAACGCTGTCGTATGCCCTTGTTCTTCGAGACCGATGAGGAGACGATTAGAGCAGCGATCTATGACGCCTTCCGCAGCGACCCGTCGCAATGCCCCAAGGCTCGCGTCATGCGCATCAAGAACACGCTCGAAATCGAAAGCCTGTGGGTCAGCGCCAATATCCGGGCGGAGTTGACTGGTCAAGACTCGATCACGGTCGGCGATACTGCTGTACGCGCCGCCGGCGGTTAGATGTAGCCAAGTCACAGGTTGATGCTGTAAGGGCGAGCCGGTCGCTCGCCCTCGCTTTTGCGGCAAGTTCTAGGACAATCCCATTTCTCGCAGATTCCGATAGCTGATCGCCAGGCTCTCAAATGGATCGCGCTGGCAGATGTCCTGCTCGACCGCGTACCACTCGACGCCGATCCGCTTGCAGGCAGCCAGTATGCCAGCGAAGTTCATATTGCCTTCGCCCACTTCCGCCATCGCCTGTACAGGACGTCCACCATCATCGGCCGGCAGCATGGTCATGTCCTTGAGATGCACAACCGGCATCCGATCCCGCATCTTTTCAATCCAGACCACCGGGTCCCCCCCGCCGTGCTGCACCCAGTAAGTATCGATCTCGAATTGAACGTAGCGCGGATCCGTCTCGTCAAAAATTAGTTCGAGCCCGCTTTTTTCGCCGAAGCGGACAAATTCGAAACTGTGGTTGTGGTAACTGAAGGTCATGCCGGCCGCGTGCAGCGTCTCGCCGAGGTCATTCGCGATGTCGGCGAAACGCCGGAATCCGTCTTCGCTTTCGCGGTACTCATCCGGCATTCCCCCGATCGCGACATGACGCGCGCCCCATAGCCGGTGCTGTTCGATAACGGCATCGGGATCGCGCCGCAGCTGATCCACCGACGAATGCGTATTGCAGATGGTCAAGCCGTTGTCATCGGCGATGCGCTTAACATCGGTATCGGCGATATCGCCGATCTGCGATACCTGCACCGCCTCATAACCGATGGCGCGGATCTTCGCCATGCTGGCGGCGAAGTCGTCCCGCGTCTGGGTGAATTCGCGAATCGTGAATAGCTGCGCGGCGATCTGTGTCATTTCTTTCTCCCGTCTGTTTCTAAGCCGGTGGCTCAGCAATATATTGATCCAATAGAGCGGCAAATTCTTCGCCGTCGAAAGGCAAATCGACCATCTGCCGCTTATGCGCGGACAAGATGATCGCATTGTTGATGGCGACCGAATTCAGCCCCTCTTCCGCCGGCGCGATCAAAGCCGCGCCGTGCAAGATGGCATCGGCGAAATTCTCAATAATGTGTTCGTGCCCATGCGATGTTTTGGGCGCATATTCGACAAGTTTGCGCGTGTAGGGCACCGCTTCAAAGCCACTTTCGGCTTCGCGTATCTGTTTGATCGACGACCATTCATTGCGGAACAGAACGATTTCGCCGTCCTGATACACCAGCTTGCCATTTTCGCCGGCGATTTCCAGTCGGTTTGTGCCGGGCGATTCACCGGTGCTGGTGATGAAATGGCCGACCATGCCGTTTTCGTGCTCGAAGTAGGCGGTCACTTCATCCTCCACCTCAATCCGGTGATGTTTGCCAAAGCTGACGAAGCCCTGCGCCCGCGCCGGCATACCCACAATCCATTGATACAGATCCAGATTATGCGGGCACTGATTCATCAGCGCGCCGCCGCCTTCGCCACGCCAGGTCGCGCGCCAGCCGCCGCTATCGTAATAACTCTGCGCACGGAACCAATCGGTGATCAGCCAACTGCAGCGAATCAGCCGGCCCAGTTCACCCCGCTCGACCAGGGACTTGATCTTGCGCCAATGCCCCCAGGTGCGCTGCATGAACATCGCCGCGAACAGGAGATTGGGATGCGCGTCTCTGGCGGCGCAATAGCCGTCAATCATGCGTTGGGCTTCGTTGACATGCACCGCGATCGGCTTCTCCACCAATACATGAATGCCGCGCGCAAAAGCCATCAAGCTCATATCGGGATGATCGTAATGCGGCGTCGCGATGATCACAGCGTCCAGTGCTACAGCGTCGAGCATCTGCTCGTAATCGGAGAATTGCGGCGTATCGGCGACGATGCTGGCATAGTCCGGTTCATCACCGTCGTTCTGGCAGACCACAGCTCGTTCGGCCGTTTCGTCCGTTTTGGCCTCTTCTTCGCCAGCTTTTGCGGCGCCCTCGCTCAACTCCTCGCACCCTTTCGGAACTAGTGCGGCAAATGTTGTCGCGATTCGTTGCAACTCGCGATCACAGACGGCGGCGAGTGTTGTATTCGGCAAGTCGATCACATGCTTTACATGCTTCGAGCCCATGTTTCCGATGCCGACAATCCCAATCCTGACTTTGTCTCTTGTCATAACTTTGGCCTTCTGTCTTGCGCCCAATCTCAGTTGTCTCTCAGCAGGTATTCGTCAATTCCTTCGCCGTTCGTTCGGCGGACAGACACCGCACATTTAACCACAGCAACTGTCGCGCGAGCAGGGCAATTTGTCAGCAGCCGTCAGTCATTTGACATCAGGCCAAGGCGCCAAATGCCTCGCGTTCACTCAGCCCATTGACGCAACGTGGACAGCAACTCAGCGCGCGCTGGGGGCTTCTTCAAGTAACCATCAGCGCCCAGCGACATCGCCAGTTCCTCCATCTCCAGCACTGAACAAATCAATACCGGTATCTCCGCCGTCGCCGGGTGACTCTTGTAACTCTGCAAGAGCTGCCAGCCGTCTTTCCCGGGCAACATCACATCAAGGATGATGCAGAGCAACGGGGCGCCTTGCGCTATCGCCAAGGCGTCGCGCTCACCCACCGCCGAAAACAGCCGATAAGGCAAATTCGCCAGATAGCGTTTGAACAGAATAGCCGTATCCGGATTGTCATCCACGATGAGAATATTGTGAACCGCTTGCTTGAAAGCCACCAAGATCCGGGCTGACTCATCAACCCACTCAATTTCTGCCTTCAAGTGCTTCATTAGCTCGCTTGCCGTCGCATCCTCCCGCAACCGGTTGCAGAAAGCCGCTCCGTCCACCTCCAGCGCTTCCATCGATATAGAAATGGCTGGCGCGCGCTTGACCATCGCGAGACCGATTTCGATCTCGCCCGCGGCGACAGTCCAACCGATCAGCTCATTGAGCAAGTAGATGACAAATTGCCGAAAGACCGGCTGCGACAAGTTGAGCGTGACTTGCTCTCGCGCCCGAGCAACTCGAATCTCGATGCCCCTTTGCTGCGCGATCACCTGCGTCGCCGCCACAGCAGCCTGGATTTCCTCACCCGGCTGGAAGGCGCGGTGGCTGCTGCCGGCATTGAGATAATCCAATTCTTCCGCCAGCGACTGAGCGTCAGCGACCGCTTCCGTCCCTAGATTGGCGAAATGCTCATCCCAAATGATCCGGCTGATCGTTTGAATCGCCCGCTGATGCTCGCGGTAGTATTGGCGTTCGCTCAGCGCCAATTCGACGATTACTTCATTCGTGCTCCGTTCTTCAACATAGCGCAATTGCAGAATACTGTAGAGGCGGTTGCCGCGCGCGGTCGCCTTTTGTTGATCTTCCCGCCGCAGATCTTCAATCGCGTCCAGAACCGTCCCGCGGATGGCGCGCATACGCTCATTGCCGCTGGCCTCCCGCGCCAAACTGGAGGTGACCGGATTCTCCGACAACTTCAGATAATCGTAGAAGTTGCTCAATAGATCCCGGATATGTTCTTCAAAGTCGCTGCTGTATGTCGGCATCGCGAAACCACCGAATATGGCAGAAATTTGGCAGACGGACGTCAGCCCTGCCGCGCTACAGTGTAAGCAGGTGGAAAAGACTATAGCCGACGTTGATAGCGACTTTCAATGAACGACCGGATGACAGGCAGCCCATACTCGCTCACGCATCACTAATGATTCCACCGTAAGCTGCGCTAGACTGGAAATGGAGGCGCCGATAAGCCAATGACCGTTTCACATTTCCGCACGTTCAACTGTTATGAATCGAGGTGAAGAAATGCATCGCATAAAGTCTCTCTTCCTATTGCTCACGGTCCTGAGCTTGCTTGTCGGCGGGGTCGCCCTCGCGCAAGATGACGGACTTAAACTGACCGGCTGGCCCTATGAAGTTGATGTCGTTACCGAAAACCTGGGTCGATTCACCGACCAGACGGGGCATGACGCGGTTTTTCTGCCCTTCCCCAGCAACGAATACCGCGACAAGATGGTCGCCAGCTTCGTCGCCGGCACCGAATTTGATGTCGCTTACGTCCGCGACAGCTACCTGGCCGAATGGGCGGCGGCCGGCTGGATCCTGCCGATATCCGGCTTGGAAGGCGCCGACGAACTGCTGGCGGATCTGCCCCAGGGCATCATCGACCAAATGTCCTATGAAGGCGAAGTCTATGGCTTGCCCTACTACTCTGGCACACAAGTCCTCGCTTATAACCAGGCGCATCTGGATGGCGCTGGCGTAATGTCTCCGCCAGAAACCTGGGACGAGATGGCGGAACAAGCCCAAGCCATCAAAGACGCCGGCGTTGTGGAACACCCTATCCTGATGGAATTGCGCAGCGGTGAAAATTACCTCCTCCGCTCGCTGGAGATCATCACCGCCGCCCACGGGGGCCGCTTCTTCGACGAGAATTACAACCCGGAATTCCACCTGCCCGACAGCCCCTTCCGCCAGGGATTGGAATGGATCAAAACCAACCTGGAAGCCGGCTTGATCGACCCCGCCTCTTTAACCAATGCCGAAGTCGATACGCTGATGATGGCCGGCACCAATTCCTTCATGGCCACCACCGATTACACGCTCAAAGCCATGAATGACCCCGAGCAATCGAATGAAGCCGGCAACATTAAGAACGCCCTGATCCCCGGCGCTAACGACCAACGCAGCGGGACCATCGGTTATGTCCGCCTTTACTCCATCACCAACGGCGCTGAGGACATGGACGCCGCTTGGCAGCTGGTGCAATTCTTGGGCGGCAAAGACGCCACTGGCGTCTACTATGTGCCAAAACGCTGGGCGCTGGAATTTGGCTTGGGCTTCTCCCCGGCGCCGCTCTACGAAGATGAAGAGGTGCGCAACTCCATCTCCGGCTGGATTGATCCCGATCTGCTGAATGAGCAAGGCAACTACGCAATCTCGCGCGCTTATCGCTTCGTGCCCTTCTTCTCTGACTGGGAGATCGGCAGCTGGGGTCCGCTGCAAGCGATCATCCTCGGTGAAGCTGATCCCGATGACGTGCTCAACGAGCTCGCTGAAGAATGGATCGAACTGAAGGAGGATTGGGGCTACTAAGCCTTCAGCAAATCTGTATATCTGTAGGGGCGACCCATTGGGTCGCCCTCTGAATCAATACACGTCAGCCAATCACCGGCGTTCAGCCACCGGCTGACCCAAAACCAGCCAGGATGACCACCGTGCAATCCAAAATCGCTGAAACGCGCAAAGAACTACCACAAGGCATGCTGGCGATCTTCTTCAGCGCGCCCGCCGTCTTGATCATCGCCGCCACCATCCTCGTGCCTTTTGGCATGGCGGTCTTCCTCAGCTTGCACAATTGGAATCTCAAACGCCCCGGGCGCGAGCGCTTCATCGGCCTGGAAAATTACACGGATTGGCTCACAGACAGCGACTTTTGGGAGCCGCTGCGGACCACCTTCACCTTCGCAATCGGGGCAGTAATTCTGATTCTGGCTATTTCCCTGCTCATCGCTCTCCTGCTCAATGAGAAGTTCCCCGGGCGCGGAGTGGTGCGCGCTATGTTGCTGGTGCCTTGGGCGATTCCCTCAGTCGTCAACGCCTTGCTATGGAAGTGGCTGCTCGATCCCAATTACGGTTTGATCAACGCCGTTTTCCTGGAGCTTCGGCTCATTGACAGCTATCAAGCCTGGCTGGGGAACATGCCGGGGGTGATGATCTGGCTGGTCATCGCTTATTCCTGGATTCATATTCCGCTGGCCACGCTGCTCTTGCTCTCGGGCCTGCAGACTATCCCGGGCGACATTTACGAGTCCGCCATCGTCGACGGGGCGAGCGTCTGGCAGCGCTTCGCATTTATCACGCTGCCTCTGCTGCGCCCAATGCTGTCCATCGTCATCATCTTTGAGATGATCTTCGCCCTGAAGGTATTCGACATCATCTTCGTGCTCACCGCCGGCGGACCTGCTGACGCGACAAACGTGCTCGGCTGGACAATCTACACCGAGACATTCCGCAAGCTCGATTTTGGCGCGGGAAGCTCGATCGCCATGCTGCTGGGCGCCATCACCCTGGCGCTGGCCATTCTATTCTACGTCTTCCTTGACAAGGGAGTAGAGCAATAATGCAGCAGCGCGCGCGCCTCCGCCTGGCTGTGATCTACATCGGCGCGGCTGCCGTCCTGCTCGGCACGGTCGGGCCTTTCCTCTGGCTGGTCAGCTCCAGCTTCCAATACGAGCGACAGTTGCTCAATATCCCGCCGCAATGGCTGCCTAACCCTATCGTGCTCGATAGCTATCGCGAAATCTTTGAAGGCGCCGTCCTGGGCGAGGAATCGGGCGTGCCCTATCAATCACGCATATTCCTGCGCTCCTTCGCCAACAGTTTCTTCGTCGCCGGCAGCGTCGCCGCGATCGCTGTCCTCGTAGGCGCCTACGCCGCCTATCCGCTGGCGCGCTTGACCTTCCGCGGGCGCAGCGTATTGCTCTTCGGCATCCTCGCCAGCCGCATGATCCCCGCGCTCTCGCTGGCGATTCCGATTGTGCTGGTCGCCAAGCGCATCGGCATGAGCGACAAAATTGTCACACTCGTATTCATCAATCTTTCCTTCATCCTGCCCTATGTGATCTGGCTGCTGCAATCGTATTTCAAGACCATTCCCATTGAGCTTGAGGACGCGGGCCGCATTGATGGCTGCAGCCGTCTGCAGGTGGTGCACAAGATCATCCTGCCGCTATCGTTGCCCGGCTTGACGTCCGCCGGCATCCTCGCCTTTTTGCTCACCTGGGGCGAGTTTCTCTTTGCGCTGCTGCTCTCCGAAACGCCAGCATCGTATACCAGCACGGTAGTCGTCTCGCTTTTCGCCACCGATGTCGATGTCAGCTTCGTCAGCATCATCACCGCCGGCGTCGTTTCGGTCATCCCGCCGATCGGCTTCGCCCTCATCTTCCAGCGTTTCATCATCAGCGGGCTGCTCTCCGGCTCGCTCAAGGGCTAAGATCCGGTCTTTGCTGCCAGTATCCGGCAGCGGCGGCTTGCGCGGTCGCCTGTGGACAATATTTGACATGCTCGCCAACTTTGGTTATACTCGCGCCAACTTGGTCGTAATAATAGATTCCTAAAGATCATTTTGAGCGCCTGATGAGTAATTTGCCCCCCTCAAAAAGTTTCAGCCACACTGGCGTCACATGGCGTTTTCTATCGCGTACCATCCCTCGATGAAGCTGCTGCTGCACCTGTGCATGGAAACCAAGTACACTGCGCGGAGATTCTTCACCTAGCCCGCGCAGGTCGTCGCGCCCAAGCCCCATTCTCAATCAATCTACCCTGCCCCGTTCCCACGCTTTTTCGGGATCGTCACTGATTCGTTCAGTGTTTTCCACCGAGCATCCAGCCGTGGTGCTCACCGTATATGCACAAGCAGTAATTCACGAAAGGACATGTCATGAAGAACCTGAGTTTTGTACTTGTAGCTCTCGTTCTGGCCTTGCTGTCATTTACGGCAAGCGCGCAGGACTCCGTCACGCTGACCGTCTTGGTCGAGCAAGGTGGCTTGTGGCTGCAAGAAGCCGCTGCCAAGCAATTTGAGGAAGAGACGGGCCATACGGTTGAATTCGTCAACGTGCCCTATGGTAGTGTATTTGATCGGCTCTCAGCGGAGATGGCAACCGGTGGAGCCGCCTTCGATGTGGCGACCATTGATGTCGTATGGATGTCGCATTTCGCGCCCTTCGCCGAGCCCTTGGACGACCTGTTCACCGACGAGGTCGTAGATGATTTGTTCGCCTCGCTGGTCGCGGACGCGCAGATCGGCGGCGCGTACATCGGCATGCCGACCTAGGCGAATACCGAGATCATCTTTTACCGCAAGGACCTGTGGGAAGATGCGGACGAGATGGCCGCCTTTGAAGCCGAATACGGTTATCCCCTGGCGCCGCCGACAACCTGGCAAGAATTTGATGATATGGCGCAATTCTTCACCCGCGATGACGATGGCGATGGCGAAATCGATATGTACGGCACCGACGTCAAAGGTGGCGTGGCCGACTTTGAATGGATGATCGCCGTCTTGCAAGCCGGGTCGCCTGGCGTCGTGCTGGATGCCGATCACAACATCATCATCGACAACGAGGCGCACGTAGAGGGCTTGTCCTACTACATCAGCCACCATTGCGATATGGATGTGGCGCCGCCGAATGTAAACGAGGTGGACTGGGGCGTTGCCGAGAATCTCTTCTACCAGAGCCAGACAGCGATGTTCCGCTTCTGGGGCCACGCTTACCGCCTGACGCGCGGCGACTCGCCGATTGCCGATCTGGTTGGCGCCGCGCCTATGGTAGCCGGTCCCGGCGGCATTGGCGCCATTCCCGGTCCCTGGTTCAATATCGTGCCCAAGACGTCGGAGAATAAAGAGCTGGCGCTGCAACTGGTCCAGTATCTATATGATCACAACGCCATGGGCATTGAAGCGCCACTTGGGCTGGCGGCGCGCAAGTCGGCATACGCGCAGTACGCCGATGTCGCAGGTTTCGAGAACCTGAATCCGCTGCTCGAAACGCTGGACAGCCCACAGACCATCGGGCGTCCGGCGGTCGCCGATTGGCAGCAGATCGCTGACGAAATCCTGGGTCCCATCGGTTCGGACGCCTTGACCTGCGAGCAAGACCCGGCTGAACTGCTGGCTTGGGGGCGCGAACAGCTGGAAGCCATGGGATACGAATAGACGCGTTGAGCGGGGCCGCCTTTCGTCGGCGGTCCTGCGTCTAGCTCCAGATATACAGGTATGCCGATGAAGTTAACCGATCGGAGTTTTGTCCTGGTACTGCTGCTACCGGCGACGCTGTTTCTGGCCAGCTTCGTCGGCTACCCCTTGTTCCTGCTCATACGCGACAGCTTTCACGACGTAAGCATCTACGCTTTAGGCGAAGGCGAGTTCGTCGGCTGGGCAAATTACGCCAAGGCCCTGTCGTCATCTCGCGTATTGGACTCAGCCGGGCGCACGCTCAACTACACGATCTTGGCTTTGAGCGCCGAATTCGTCTTGGGCTTTGGCGCGGCGCTGCTCTTCAACGCCATGGGCAAGCGCTCGGAGATCCTGCGCACGGTCTTCGCATTCCCGCTGATGATTCCGCCCATCGTCGCGGGTCTGCTCTGGCGCTTCATGCTGATTGACAATATCGGCATCGTCAATCACATTCTGGAGCAACTAGGCCTCATCGCCGATTCGAGCGATATCTCCTGGCTTGGCGATCGCGACATCGTGCTCTTTTCGGTGGCGCTACCCAATATTTGGCTTACCACATCGTTCGTGGCGCTGGCGCTTTATACCGGCTTGCAAAATATCCCGAGCGAGCTGATCGAAGCCGCCAAGATCGACGGCGCCAGCGCGATGCAGCGCTTCCACCGGATCACCGTGCCTCTGCTGCGGCCGGTCATCGCCGTCGTCTTGATTCTGCGCGGCATTGACGCCGCCCGCGCTTTCGATATGATCTGGATACAGACCGAGGGCGGTCCGCGGTTTGCCTCGGAAATCCTGAGCATCCACATCTATCGCACAATGATTCGCTACGGCAATGTAGGCGAAGCCTCCGCTATCGCCGCGCTCTTTATGCTGGGTATGCTTCTCATCAGCGCCATGGTCTTCTTCCTGATTTGGGGTCGGGGAACATGGCAATAATAAGCGAGGGAAGAGGGCGTCCTTGAATTCATCATTCGCGCAGCGGACAACACTAGCGCTCCTGGTCGCGACCATCCTTATCATTTACGTCTTCCCCTATGCCTTCCTGGTTTCGACATCAGTCAAGCCGCCGGAAGACGCGCTGGCGATCCCTCCCACCCTTTTGCCGCAGCGTATCAGTTTGGAGAATTACAGCAACATCGGCGAATTTCCCTCGGTTCAGCGATCATTCGGCAATAGCATCATCATCGCTTTGCTTTGCACCGGCTGGACGCTGCTGCTTGCCGTGCCGGCTGCCTACGGCGTGGCGCGCTTTGCGACTTGGGCTGGCAAACTCTTTCTGCTGGTGGCGCTGGTCACGCGCTTGATCCCGCCGGTCTCGGTCGGCATTCCACTCTTTGCCATCATGCGCTCGCTTGGCTTAACCGATACGCATGTGGGCGTCGCGCTGGCGCACGCGACTATCGGCGTGCCGCTGGCGATTTGGCTGCTGGCCAGCTTTATGGAGGGAATCCCGCACGAGCTGGAAGAGGCGGCGCGGGTAGATGGCTGCTCGCGCCTGGGCGCGCTCTTCCGCATCATCATCCCGGTCGCGGCCGGCGGAATCGCGGTCACTGCCGTCTTCGTCTTCCTCGCTTCTTGGAACGAGTTTCTCTTCTCGCTGCTACTCTCTTCGACGGGCATAAAAACTGCGCCAATCGCCATCGCCGAGTTCAAGTCACAGTACAGCATCCAGTGGGGCACGATGACTTCGCTCTCTGTGCTTTATTCGCTGCCCGTCATTATCTTCTCGCTGGTGATGCAGAAGCGCATCGTCGCCGGCATGACCATGGGCGCTGTTAAGGGTTAATTCGCGTTTGGTAAAATAATCGCTTGCGGAAAGCGAAGAGGAGTGATCTTACGATGAATGTATGGCAACCGAATAGCCCGCTGGGGGGCTTGCCCTTTATCAAACGAGCGCGTTCGCTGCGTTCGTCGAGCTACGATGTCACGGGCGCCAATCGCGACTTTAAGGTGGTGGCGCCAGGCGCAACCCAGGTCATGGCGGATATCGATGGCTGCGGCACGATCAAACATATTTGGATGACGACGCGCTGCTATGCCCCGCAGTATATGCGCAAGCTGGTGATCGAAATGTATTGGGATGGCGAAGACAAGCCCAGCGTGCGCGCGCCTTACGGCGACTTTTTCGGCATCGGCCATGCCACGGGCCGGCATTTCATGTCGCTGCCGGTCAGCATGACATTTGGCGACCGACGCGGACCCAAGGGACCCTTTTCGCCGGCTATGAATTGGTATTTTCCCATGCCCTTCGGCGAGGGCGCCAAGATTCAGATCATCAACGAAAGCGAAGAGCCGATCGCCAACCTCTTCTACTATATCGATTACGAACTCTATGATGAAGCGCCGCCGCAAGACATCGGCTATTTTCACGCCGCCTATAACCAGGAAAACCCGACTGCAGCGGTCGAGCACCCGTCCGACCTGGAAGATCCGGCGCCATGGGACTTGCCCGGCATTAATCTCACCGGCGAAGAAAACTATGTGATCCTTGATGCGGAAGGCTGTGGGCACTTCATCGGCTGCCTGTTGAATATCGACAATTTCAACGCCTCCAATCATGTCTTCACCTGGCCCGGCGAAGGCGACGACATGTTTTTCGTCGATGGGGAAGCTTGGCCTCCCTCACTGCACGGGACCGGCACCGAAGATTATTTCGGCTGCGCCTGGGGTTTCCCCAGCGGGGAGTACGATGGACCCTACCACGGCATATCCCTCGGCAGCGATGCCCAGGAGCACTTCGGCAAATGGAGCCTGTATCGCTGGCATATCGAAGACCCCATTCGTTTCACCAAGTCGCTGCGTTTCTCGATTGAGCACGGGCATGCCAACGACCAGAGCAACGAATACTCCAGCGTCGCCTACTGGTATCAATTGGAGCCGCACAAGCCGCTCCCGCCGCTGCCACCGGTGGAAGCGCGCCTGCCCCGCCGCTGGCCCGAGCACGGCCTCTGGGACCGTTAGACTCGCCCTCCTCGCCATTCGCTACGGAAAGCATTGTGGCGCAATGTACCGCGCCTCCATACATCAGCCGCGCCAACTTTAGCGCCCTCGCCGAACTCGGTGGTAAAATCTCCGGTAGCGACTTCCCGCAATTAGCGCGCATAAAGGAGACCCCGCCCATGATCCCGCTCGCCCAAAGCGGTCCAATGACCGAAGACGAACGCTTCATGTTCGAATGCTACGGCTACCTCATCATCGAGGATGTACTCACGCAAGACGAAATTGATGAGGCGCTCGCCGCCTCCAAACGAGTGCACGCCAAAACGACCGATGTCTTCAGCCCGATCGGCAATACCTACGAATCAGAACCGGCGCTCGCCCGCCTCATCGAGCATCCGTCGGTCATACCCAAGGTGCGCGGCTTATACGGCGATAAATTTGTCATGCAATCCGGCTGGTGCGCGCGGCTGGCAGCCAATGGCAGCATCGTCGGCTGGCATCAAGATGGCTCCGGCGCCTACGGCTTCGAAAAAGTGGGCTATCCCGTGCCCCTGCTGCAGCTGCGCGCCAGCTTCAGCTTGACCGATCAATCGCATGAAAACATGGGCAATATGATGCTCATCCCCGGCAGCCACCGCAGTCCTTTCCCGCTGCCGGCCGACAAACGACGAGAAGTCGAGGTCTCGCCAATCCAGCACAATGTCCTCTGCAAAGCCGGTACCATGCTGCTTTTCCACAACGGCGTCTGGCATTCGCCCATGCCCAACGACGAAGATTACGACCGCTACAATATGCACTATATCTACAGTCCGCCCTGGTTCCGCCGCGCCGATCGCTTCCAGACCGATCCCGCTGTCTTGGCCGAGATGCCGCCGCTGCGCCGCGCGCTCATGGGTGATTACGAGAGACCTGACGCGCCTTTCGCCGGCGGCGTACCGGAGATCCCCTTTGAGGATTAAGCCGCGCCACTCGACATTCTCACCATCGGCGAAGCGCTGTCGAGGTCACGTGGGCTAACATCGACCAGCCGCTGTACCAGCCGGGAAATTGAGCCTAAGCAGCGCAGTGATATATTGCATAAGCTCTGTTCTCGTTGCCATAATGTGATATGCCGCTTGAGGATCATTCAATGAAGATTAGGTATTTGGCAATGCTAATCGTCTGTTTTCTGTTCGTGGAGGTCGCTTTGGCGCAGGAGTATTCCATCCGCGCCAATAGAGGACTCAACTTGAGAGCCGCGCCCAGCCTCCATGCCGATATTGTCGCCACCGTCCAATCGGGCGCCATTCTGCAAGTCGTCGGCGAATCGGACCGTTGGCTGCAGATCCAGCGGCCGGGAAACGAAGTCTGGCTGGCGAATTGGGTCAATTACAGCCGCCTTGACAATAGCAGCCAGCCGCCATCCCAGCCGGAAACAACTGCGCCAATAGACAATTGCTGTTTCGTTGACCGCCAATGCAATAGCGATCAAGAATGGACAAACGGCTATTGGGCTTACCAAAATGGACAATGCGCTGCGCCCGCGCAATCGCACTCAGGTAGATCTGCGCGGCCGACGGGAAGCGATTCGCCCCAGATCGACAATTGCTGTTTCGCTGGCTGGCACTGTGGCAGCGATGAAGAATGGGTCAAGGGCTATTGGGCTTACCAGAACAATCAATGCGACGCGCCTCCAGGGTCTCGGACTGGCGCAGTTGACAGTTGCTGCCTGCTTGGCTGGAATTGCGCGTTCGACTTTGACTGGATTGTAGGCAGATGGGTGTATGACGATACCGGCGGACAATGCGGCATGCCCATACAAGAAGTCGTAGACGGCGTGATAATTGAAGGCTCAAACGCATTTGTCGCCAAGATAAGAGCTGCGATGAATCTAGTCAAAAGCCGATCGCCGGAGTGGTATGCCTATTCGATCAACGGCGCGCGCAAGATCCGAGAGTTCCCTTGGACGGACGGCAATGGCACTTTGGAACAGTCTTACAATTTAACAACCGGTTTTGTTGCCGGACATAGTCTGGCTTACCTGGCCGCAGTCTTCGTGCATGAGAACTGCCATATACAAAGATGGCTTAACGGGTTTGACCGTGGCGAATTAGAACATCTTGCGGAAGAGGCTGTGTGCGATACAGTAGCGATTAATGCGTTGAACGTAATCGCGCCTGGCGCTGACTACCCGCGATCTCGAATCAATGAATTCCTGAGTCTGGGTCTCCCGTATGATGTCGAGGCCGGCGCGCGCAGAGAATGGGAGAGAGCCCGCGCTTTACATTCGCAGACCAGCTGATTGCAAACCGACGCCATGCCGCTTGACATTCTCGCCACCTCACTGCGAGACTTAATACTTGGCTCGCTGGATGCCCGTCATAGACATGGCGGGAGAGGAACCGCGCCGCGTAGACACTGGCGGTCGGGGATGGGCTAGCCTCACCGATGATCTTGAAATAGATCCCGTGTCTGCAAGGTGCTCTCCAGCCGCCAGTTGAGCAGCGCTTCCAACAGTTCCCGCTTGACCTCCGCCAGCGCCGCGTCGTCCCAGCGATTGTGCAATTCGCCAGGATCGGCCTGCAAGTCAAAGAGCTGCCCGTAGTCCTCGCCAGCGAAGTGCACCAGCTTGTAGCGCTCGCCGCGGATCATCGTCTGATAGGGACCTTCGTAATTGCCATCAGCCGGGTGCTCGGCGAAGACGTACTCGCGCCCGCGCCATTCCCGCCCTTCCAGCGCCGGCAGCAATGACTGCGCTTGCATGTTCTCTGCCGGCTCCAGGCCCGCCAGCTCAAGTATCGCGCGCCCGATGTCCATCCATTGGCAGAGCGCGCTTACTCGCTCCCCGGCTGAGATCCGCCCCGGCGCCCAGAATATCGCCGGCACGCGCGTGATGATATCGTACATCGTCCACTTCTGTATCTGCCCGTGATCGCCCAGGCAATCGCCGTGATCGCTGGTGAAGATGACGATGCTGTTCTCCAGATAGCCTTGCGCCTCCAGCGCTTCCATGATCTGCCCGACCTGCTTGTCGATCATGCTGACGTTGGCGGCGTAATAGGCGCGCAGCCGCTGCAGTTGGGTGCGCGAGGGCTCCAGCAAGTGCACCACCGAATCGTGATCGACCTCGGTGTTGTGCTGGCGATAGCGCCGATAAGGCGGCGGCTGCCCGTCTAATTCCGCCTGCGTCACCTCGGGCAGCGGTAGATCGCGATCAATGTACGCGGCGGCGGCATCCGGCGTCGGATCGTAGGGCGGATGCGGACCCGGGAAGCCGATTTGCAAGAATAGCGGCTCGGTCTTGGGATAGGTGTTCAGCCACCACTGCGCCAGCCCGCCGACGAAATTATCCGAATGCGTCTCCGGCGGCAGATCCCAGCTGAAGGCGCCCATCCGCTCGCGGTAATCGTCCCGCTGGCGATAGAGCTCGCGCTGCTGCTTGACCAGACCGCGTGCCTGCAATGCCTTGTCCCATTCATCGAAGTAGTAGCGTCCTTGCAGGTAACGGTCCTTGTTCTCCACCACATAGCGTTCATGGAAGCCCAGCGGCGTCTCGAAGGGATTTGTGTGCATCTTGCCGATGTTTACGCAGTGATAGCCAGCCGCGTTCAGATCTTCGACCCAGGAATGACGCCAGCGGTCGCCATTGCGCATGATGCCAGTGACGTGCGGATAGTAGCCGGTGAATAAGCTGGCGCGGGCGGGCGCGCAAGAGGGCGCGGTGATGTGACAGTTGTCGAAGCTTACGCCCTCGTTGACCAGCCGGTCGAGATTGGGACTGTCCATGTAGGGGAAGCCGAGGGCGTTGATCGTGTCGTAGCGCTGCTGGTCGGTGATGATGAGGATGATATTGGGCTGGGTCATGGCGCTTCCTCGTGATTTACGTGTAGTTGGGATTATCCGCCACAAGCGGTCCGCCATCCCTCATCACAACCAACTTGCGGAAGCCATCGCGCTCGATCGTGCCGTAGTCATGGCCGGCGCGCGCTTCCCAGACTGAGAAGAAGACGAAGTCCTCGTCGCCCACATTGACCGTGCGATGCGCCCAGTACGGCGGCACGTAGGCGGCGCTGCCAGCGACCATCTCCTGCACGCTCGTCTCGCCGCTCTCCGTCTGCATGACCAGATAGCCGCGCCCGGACAAGCCAAAGTAGACCTCGCCTTGCTCGCGCCGCGCATGATAATGCCCCTTGGTCATGTGATACTCAGCGCCGACGCGCCCCGGCAGTATCCGCGTCGTGCAATGGGGGATCTGCCCTTCTTCGGCCGGCAGTTCCACGCCTTGCACTTCGTAAATCAGGCGGTCGCCTTCCTGCGCCAGAATGCGGCTCGCGGCCGCCTCGTCGGCGTACATCGCCGCCATATCGCTGAGCTTGCGCTGGATCACATAGCCCGGCGACGAAAGCGCGCCCGACGCGAAGTCCACTTCCGTGACAAAGGGTTGCATGTACCGCATGGGCTATCCAGTTGCTTGTCTATCTCGAGCGGGGCGCTATTCCCAGACGCTCTTCATTTGCCAGGCGTCGAGCCGATTCAGCTGCGCCGCCCGTCCTTGCGCCCACAGCGAGACGCCGACGCTGTCCGCGCGCGTTGGATACACACGCAGGGCGACACATTGCCGGCCGTTGGCGTAGACCTCCACCACGCTGCGATCAATGAAGACGCGCAACTGCAGCGGTTCGTCATCTTCCAGGAATACCGGCGCCGTTTCCGGCGCGCGCGAAAGCGCTTCCGGCAGCAGTGAGCTATAGGATGTGTCGATGGATATCAAGCTCTCGTAGCGCTGCGGCAGCGACGCCATTGCCGCCGAGCTGGCATTCATCGCCTGCGTCTTGGACAGGCGCTGGCGGTAGCGATTGCCGCGATGCTTAAAGAAGGCAATCCGGGTATATTCTTCCCGATTCGGCGCGCGCAGCAGGTTCAACTCCACCAGGGGCGCATCGCCCGGGTCAATCTCCAGCGCCAATTCCATCGCATTGCCGCTGACGTCATCAAGCACGATCTCTTGATTCGCTGGCAGCGTTATCGCGTCGATCTGTTGGTGATCGTAGCGCAGCGACTCAATGTCGCCGGCCGGCTGCTGCAGCAACCGATCGTCATCATCCAGCGTCAGCAGCCGCGGCAAGGTCATGATCTGGTTCCAGCCTCGTGTCGGGATGCCTTGATTCATGTTGAAGATCACGACTACGCCGCCTTTTCCATCGGGCGCCGCCGATGGCGCGTGCACACCCGATGGCGTGGAGGGACCGAAATTGAACAAGCCGCCATCGGTGACGACGAATTTGTCGCGCGCCTTCTCGTAATCGCCCAGCAGATATTGCCCGCCGGTCATATGGCTGTACATCAGGAAGATGTGTTTGTCAGCGCCAATTGGCCAGAAATATGGACAGGCGCCGTCATCGTTTACTACAGTGTAAAAGTCATCCTCAATAAAGGGATGCAGGTACTCCCAATGCGCAAGATCACTTGAACGGAACAAGAAATTGGCGCGGATCTGTTTGTTGGCTGGTCCATTTGGCAGCCAGCCGCCTGAGAGCGCGTAGTAATGATCGTCCTTGCGCCAGATGCAGGGATCAAAGACGGTATAGGGCAACTGTTCAGCTTCTGACTTCGGCAGCGGGATGACGGCGCCATCGCCCACTTTTTCCCAATTGAGCAAGAGCGGATCGGAAGACGTGGCGACCATATTGCCCAGCCTCGTCCCGTGGTAAATGGCGATCACGCGATCGTCCTCGACCAGCGCCGTTCCGGAATAACAGCTTTCTTCCTGATAGGGATAAATTGCGTAGGGCAAGTCGCGCCAGTGGATCAGATCGTCGCTGACCGCGTGACCCCAATGCACTCGACCCGCGTCTTCCGGCGGATATCCCTGATAAAACAAGTGCCAGCGGCCCTGCCAGAAGCTGAGCCCGTTGGGGTCATTCAATGTGCTTTCGGGGCTAACAAAGTGATACAGCGGACGGTGCGGGTCGCTTTTCAGCGATTGACGAGAGTCGGCGAAGCGCGCCATCATGGGATTGGCAGCAAGCTGCGCTTCTTGCTCAGGCAAGTTTGCAGCGAACTCATACTGCGGCGCCTTTGAAAGTATTCCGCTTTTGCTGTTAGTGCTCACGATCCTTGACTCTCTTCTCTATGCCTGACGAATAATAATTGCTTTGGGCATTTGTAAAGTAGGTCTATCCTGTCGTGTAGCCGCCATCGACGACGATGCCGGTTCCCGTGATATAACTGGCCTCGTCGGAAGCGAGAAAAGCGGCTACGCTGGCGATTTCGTTCGCTTGACCTATTCGTCGCATCGGCACTTTCCGAAGAAATTCCTCATGCGAGTCGGGGGGAGATCTATCCGTCGCTGGCGTCTCAATCGCGCCCGGCAGGATTGCGATGACACGGACCTTCGGCGCCAGCTCCAGCGACATCGCGCGTGTCAGCGAGAGTACACCGCCCTTGGCCGCCTGATAGGCCGCGCTGCCCGTCAATCCAACGATACTGTGAACGGAAGCTGTGTTCAAAATGACGCCGGCCGGGCTCCTCAGCAGATGGGGAATCGCCAGCTTGGACCCCTGCCAGACAGCCGTTAGGGTAACCGCCAGCGTACGCTGCCAGGCTTCTTCAGAGACATCCCGGGCGCTGCCCACCCCAAGCCAAAAGGCGTTGTTATGGAGTATATCCAGTCCGCCGTAGGTCCGAATCGCAGTTTCGACCATATTGCGCAGATCGGATTCGCGGCTCACGTCAGTTTCGACGAATATCGCTCGGCCGCCATCGTCGACTATCTCGCTGACACAAGCATTGCCGCCGTCGCGATCGATATCGGCGATGACAACCGCTGCGCCTTCCCGCGCGAAGCGACGCGCGGTGGCGCGGCCGATTCCTGACGCCGCGCCCGTGATTATTGCCACTCTGCCCTCTAATAACATTTTAGTCTCGCTTCCGTTACGTAGTTGGCTTCTATTCGAGCGGCTCGAATCGCCAGCCTTCGCCATCGGCGCGCACGTAACCGACACCGGGAAAAGGAAAGTGGAATGCGTGCAAAAGCGCGTTTTCGTCGGCAGCCCGCCGCAGCAGCCTGCGCCGCGATCGCAGTCCCGTTTCCGGCTGCTCGTCCCAATCGGGATGCCAATCCGTCCGCTCGATGTGGATCGGCAGATCCATCGTATCAGCGGCGCAGATGAGTCGGCTTTCGCCGGATTTGACCGCTAGCGAAATATGGTCGCGCGTGTGGCCTGGGGTCGCTAGCACTTGGATGCCAGGCGCAACCTCGTCACCGGGCTCAATCAACTCGACCTGCGCCCGCATGGCGCGCAAACATTCCTGGGTGAATCGCACATCCTCGACAAACCGCTCACCCATTGCCCCGGCCTCCGTTTCCTCCGTCCAATACTCCCACTCGCCCCGCGTCATGAGCTGCCGCGCCCGCGGGAAGACCATTAAGCCGTTTTCATCAATGCCGCCACAGACGTGATCAAGGTGCCCATGCGTCAGCACAATGATATCGATAGCGCTGGGTTGATAACCGGCCGCCGCCAAACCGGGGATGACTTTACCCAAGTGCGAATGAAAAACCGAGCCGCCGCCGCTGTCGATCAGGACGCGCTCGTCGCCGGTGTCAATCAGCAGCGGACTGCATTGCAGATCAAAACCGTCCGGCGACATTCCGTGTCGCCGCAGGACGATCGCCAATTCTTGGGGAGAGGCGCCCGCGAAGAAAGTCGGCAGCATTTCGGCGTCAATCGGCTGCAAGCCATCGCTGATCGATACGCATTTGAAGTCGCCCACTGTGAACGAGTAAATGTTGCTTTCCACTGAACTCAACCCCTTCCAGCTTGGTCAACGGGATGGCAGGAGCGCTACGCCTCGCCCATCGACACCCAGCAGAATGCGGTCAGCGAGCGGCAGCATCGCCGTCGGCATCCCCGGCACGCGCAGCGTCTCGGTCCAGGTAACGCCTGCATCGTCTGAGCGCAAGATGCCCTCTTCCACCAGCGCGAATACTGTCAAGCTGCCATCGCCGCGACTACTCACGTGCAGTTGATTCACGGCGCCGGTAATTGAGTCGGTCGCGAGTCGCTCCCAGGTCTCGCCATTGTCACAGGAAGCTAACAACCCATGCTGCTCCGTGCCCACAATAAGTCGCGTTGCGCGAGAATCACCATCTTTAATGCAGGCGATACAAAGCGCCGGCGCGCATTCAGCGGGAAAGCCGGTATGGCGCCAGGCGCGGCCGCCGTTGGCGCTGCGGTAGAAGCCCGTTTCCGTGCCCGCGTAGACGGTCTCGTTATCAATCCAGGCTGGCGATAAAGCGATACAGAGAACATTCAGATCAAAGAGGCCGAAATTCCAAGGCTGCCAGCGCGCGCCGCGATCGGTCGACGAAAAGACACCGTCTTCTATGGTAGCGGCCAGCAGAAAACCATCGCGTTCAAAGTCCGGTGAACCTAACAAACTGGAAAAGACAGGTGGCGGCGCCGGGAAAGCGGCGGTGAACCAGGTCTCGCCAGCATCGCCTGAGCGCAGGATCCCACCCTTCACCGCGGCGAATACCGAACGGTCTTGCGCGAAGGCGGGCGATACCGCTACGGCTGTGGTGACCAACTCGGAGGATGTCCGCAGCTTGCGCCAGCTTTCGCCGCCGTCGCGCGAGCGGTACAGCCCGGAGCCGCAAGCGGCGAAACAGATGCCATCTCGCGCGAAATCCGGCGATGCCGCCAAGGCATAAGTCGCGTCATCTGCATTGGCTAAATCAAGCGTAACGCTCATATCCAAGACTTGTGACCTTACCCGGGACTGCGCGCGATTTCCGGCGTCCGGTGGTGAACCAATACATCGATCGTCAGCGCCATGCCAGCGGTCATTACCGCATTTTTCAGCGCCATTTTCTGTACGGCGGCGGCATCCAACAGGCTGCCGCATTCGGCGAGATTCTCGCGAATCACATCGAATCCACCCCGGTTACCAGCCTGCGCAATCCACCCGAGGACTTCACCCGGCTCGTAACCAGCATTCTCATAAATCGTCCGCGCCGGTTCCGCCAGCGCCTCGTATAAGATGCGATAAGCCGCCCTTTCGTCGGGGTCGGCTGCATCGTTCAAATGCGGCCTCAGACGGCGGCGACAATTCAAATACGACATTCCGCCGCCAGGCAAGACGCCATCGCGCACGGCGGCGCGCATCGCATCGGCCGTCGCTTCCGCCAATTCCTTACGCGCCTCAATCTCGCTCTCGGAGAGTCCGCCAATCCACAGCGTGGCGGAACCGCCCATCAGTTTGCCGATGCGCGCGCGAATTCGTCCGCGGTTCTCCGCGTCATCTGTTCGCTCATATTGCGTTTGCAAGTTGCTTACATGCCGCCGCAGGTGACGCGGATCGCCCTTGCCGCCGATGATGCCGAAATTGTGCGGGCTCGCCCAAGCGCGCCGCGCCCGACCAAAATTCTCCCAGCGGATGTCCCTGAGATTCTGTCCCGTCACCTTCAGCAAAGGGAGGCCACCGGTCACAACCGCGAGGTCTTCTATTGCGTCCTGCCGATCATCCGGATTCATTCCCGGTCCAGTGACAGCCATAACCTCGAAATTCTTCAACTTGCCGTTCGCCATCGTCAAGCCGGCAATGGCATCGCCAGAAAGTTCGCCCGCGATCAGCAGCAGCTTCTCGACTTTGTGATCCACCGCCAATTCAAGCATTGGCATGATTTGCCGCGGGTCGGTGATCTGAAAATCGGCAATTACGATCGCCGGTTCTTCGTAGACGGTCTGCAATTCCTTTTGATTCGTTATCATATCACGCGAAACCAGACCGCTATTCCAAAACATGCCTTCGATATACTCGCGGCGCAGGATGCGGCTGTGATCTTTGCGAACGTCCAACTGGCCAAAAGCGCCGATGATGTCGAAGATTTCGCCCAGCAGCTTTGACAGCGGTCGATCATGACAGATGGACTCAGCCACTTTAGCGAGTTCGTCCTTGCCAGCAACGGGCTCGGTCAGCTCATCCAATCCATCGAGGGCGGCAACGAGGGCGCGCTCGAGATAGTGGCGCAGGCGCATCGCATTGCCCCCGGAAGCGAGGTAGTGGACGCCACCGCTATAAATCGCTTGCAAAAGGACCGCCGCCGTGGCGCTGCCATCGCCCATTCGCTCGTGCTGCGCGCAGATGAGCGCGCGCGCCAGCATCGCCCCCATATCTTCGTCTCGCCGCCCCATCTCGATCACCTTGCGCGCAATGATGCCGCCGCTGTCGAGGACTTCGGGCGTTTTGCGTACGTCGTCAAGACGGGTCATGGCGACCGTGCGCGGAGTCGGACCGAGGGTTGGGCGGATCGCGGCGACCAGCTTATTGATGCCAGCGCCGATATGCCTGTGCGCCTCCGGCTGGAACACGATGCCCGGCTGATAGGTTTTCTGTGTGGGGAAGGGCTTTTCTTCGCTCATCAGATTATTGAAGCGGCAAAGTTCGCATCGTCACATTGTCAAAGGCGGCGCCGCCTTCCGACACAAATAAGCCAAGCGCGCCGCCACTGTGGTTATACATGCGGCAATTCAAAGCGAGTTCCTCATTGATGTAAACGACCAGAATGGATGCGTCGACAAATATCTTGAGCCGCAACTCGTCAGCGCTGGCGCCGGGAATGGCGCGCTCCAGCATAAATGGCTCGTCTCCTGGTCGGGGCCAACGGTCGATTACGACCCGCCCCCGCCCCGGCTCCCAACGAATCTGATAGTAGCGCTCCAGATTGGCAGCGCAGCGGAGCAGCAAGCCGCATCCGCGTGTGCCCAACTGCCCGCTGATGCGCGCTTCTATCAAAGCGGTCTCGGGCATTTCGCCAAGTGTGCAGGCGGCGAAACCATCGACGACATCAGCGGCGAATATCGACCTGTCCACCCGCCAATCGCCAATCTCGGAATGAAATTGCAATTCGCGCAATTGCGTAAACAAGTCATCTTGCGCGGATGGCGAGCCCAGGGTGAAGCCCGCCGCCGTCAATTCATGGAGTTCATGCACGACCAGATGGCCAGCCCACTGCCAAGCCCCCTCATCGCGCTCGTCTTCGCGCGTGGGGTTCCAGCCGAATACGTAGCGCCGCTCGCCATCGCCAGCGGTCTTGGCAGCGTAAAAGGCGCGTCCGTCAAAGCTGTCGTTTTCCGGCGCCAGCCAGGGACCAGCGAGCGATTTGCTCAGACGGCAATGCGTGACGTTGCGCTCGCTGAAAGTCGAATAGACCAACACCCAGTGATCATCCCAGCGGAACAGATCCGGACATTCATGCGTGTAATAGAGACGCGGCGACCAGAATGGCGGTTTGACTTCCCAGGTTTCAAGATCGGGCGATGTCATCAGCGCGATGCAGCCGCGCCGATTATCCGGTCCCTGCTTCTCGCGCGCCGCCAGCAGCATCCAGTATTCGCCCGCCTCCTCATTCCAGAAGGGGAAAGGATCGCGCCAATCGACGGTTTCGTACCAGCGCGGATCGGCCTTGATGATCGGGTTGCGCGGATCCTTTTCCCATTTGATCAGGTCAACGCTGGTCGCCAGGCAAACCGTCTGCGGCTCATCCTCGCCGCGGAAGCCGGTATAAAACATATAGAAGGTCCCATTCCGCTCAATGACTGCACCGGTGAAGCAGCTCACCGAGTCGGGCGACTCGGGTGGACCCGGCTCAATGGCGAGCGGCAGCTCCTCCCAATGGACGAGATCGCGCGAGGTCAGATGAGCGTAGGGTGTATGATGCGCGCCGTCGCGCAATGGCGGCAAGGGCGCTTTCAGGTAGAAGGCATGGTAGACGCCATCCCAGTAAAAGGGGATGACATCGCCGAGGAATCCGTCGGCCGGCTTGTAGAAGACGCTCATTCGCGCAGACAATCTCGGTTCGACACGGCTAGCCCTTGATCGCGCCGCGCATGATGCCTTCGATCAGGTAACGCTGGCCGAAGAGATAGATGATGATGACTGGCACAAGAGACATGACGACACCCGCCAATACAACGGCGATTGCCCCGGTCATCATGTAGCCTTGCAGTTGGAAAATCCCCAAGGTGATAGGGAAATTATCGTTGTCGATCAGGAATATGAGCGGACGGAAAAATTCGTTCCAATGAAAATTGAAGCTGAGTACCGCCAGCACCGCCATCCCCGGCTTGACGAGCGGCAAGTAAATACGATAAAAGAGTTGCCACTGATTAGCGCCGTCGATTAAGCCCGACTCCTCCAACTCAATCGGAACGGTGAGGAAATATTGCCGCAACAAAAAAGTGCCGAAAGCTGTCGGCACAGCTGGCAAAATGAGCGACCAAAGTGTATCCACTAATCCCAGATTCCTGAGGAATATAAAGACGGGGATGACCACCGCTTGAATCGGTATCATCATGGTCGCCAGCACTATCCAGAATAAAGCATCCCGCCCGCGGAACTCCAAACGGGCAAAGGCATATCCCGCCAACGAGGCAGAAAAGAGTTGGCCGATTACCGTGCCCCAGGTGATTAGCGTACTGTTAATAATTTGACGGCCGAAGGGCACTTTCCGAAACACTTCTTCATAATTCTCAATCGCCATATCGGTCGGCAGCCAACGCGGCGGAACGGTAAAGGACTCGGTACCTTTCCGCAATGATGTCGAGATGGTCCAGACCACGGGCGCGATCACCACCATACTCAACATGAATAACAATACGACCGGCACGATCTTGCCCGCGCGATGAACCAAGACCTGCCGTTGGTGCTCCAGCGCGCTTACGTCACCTGGATTGCGAATTACATTAGCGGTCATTACAGCTCCCCAGCGGTTGACCAATGCCCGTGCTTACTGATAGAAGACCCAGCGCCGGCTCATCCACATCTGCGTCGCGGTGAAAGCCATGATGACCAAGAACAATACAACGGCAATGGCGGAGCCATAACCGTATTCGATATCTTTGAACGCGTGTTCATACATCACCATTACCGCGGTTCGGCTGGCATTGCCCGGCCCGCCGCGCGTCATGATAAAGGGTTCTTCAAACACCTGAACCGCGCCAATAACACCTGTGACCGTGGCGAAGAGGATTTGCGGGCTGAGCAGCGGGATCGTCACCGACCACAAGCGCCGAAAGCCCTGCGCGCCATCAACATCAGCCGCATCAAGAACTTCCTGCGAGATATTTGACAGCCCGCCTATGAACAAAATGAATGTGAATCCCAAGTTGCGCCACGCTGACGTGATGACAATAGTGACCATCACCCAATCAGCTGATGTCTTCCACGGAATCTGCTGTACGCCTAATAAACCGAGGTAATAGTTTAGAGGTCCAAATTCTTTGTGAAAGATATATCCCATGACAACGGCAACAGCGGCGCCCGACATCAATAGCGGCAAGAAAAAAGTGGTGCGGAAATAATAGCGCATTGCGGTATTGGTAATTCGGTGCACCGCCAAAGCCAGAATCAAGCCGATGGACACTTGCGTAGCGACCGCCAAAACAGTGAATTTCAGCGTATTGCCAAAGCTGATGGCGATTCTGGCATCGCGCAGCAGGCGCTCATAGTTGGCCAACTCTATGTAATCAGGCGGCTTGAAGATATTCCAGCGGAACAAGCTGAGACCGAAGGACACGAAGACTGGACCCGCCGTGAAAATGAAGATGCCAAGCAAAGTCGGAAGCAGGAACACATATCCAAGAATGGCGCGGCGTCGGCGCAGACCGTCCATCGTATCCTGCATCAGCCAATGCCAGAGCCCGCCGCCGATTTCGGCTGCTCCTCTTACTGTTGTCATTGTCTATCCTCAATCAAATGACGAGGCAGAGCCAATACAAGTGTATTGGCTCCACATGATGCTCATACTTAGTTGTCGGCGTAGTACTGCGGCTGACGAGCAGTCAGCGCTTCTAACTCGGCCTGCATCTGATCAAGCGCGTCCTGCGGGCTCATCGCGCCGGACATCGCATTGCTCGTCCCCGTGGTGAAGATGGTCGTCATCGGGTTCGCCCAGGGTGGCGCCGGGATCGGTGAAGTCGACGGATGCTTATCCAATGTATCGTAGAAGACTTCGTAATTAGCCGGTCCGGTTGACTCGTAATTTGCAGCCTGGCTGTATGAACGGCGCGCCGATGTGGTGATGATTACCGGATAGAAGAATGGGCTGGCTTCAAAGCCTTCACGGCTGACTTCGATCTTCATGAACTCCCAACCTTCTTCAGGCGCCTTCGCTCCTGCTGCCAGCCAGTGGCCGCCGGTGCCGAATTGGTGCTTCTGGTTGCGCCAGGCGGGCCAAAGCTGCACGTCAAAGTCGCCCTTCTCCATGCCCTCATTCTTCAGCCTGCCAGCCCAGAACCCGCCAGCCGGCGTCATGCCGAGCTTGCCGGTGGCATAAAAGCCGGTAAGGGTCGCGCCGCTGCCCATCTCGATATCCGGGGTGACGCCTTCTTGCCACAGGTCAACGACCAATTGCAGCGCCTCGACGACCTCATCCGAATTAGCAATCGGAGTGCGCCAGCGGAAACCGCCGCCGCGACCCTCGACTGCCGGATCGCCCTCGTAGTAGCCATCCCAGCACCAGTCGCCGCCGGGCGCGCGTTCCTCAGTATAGAGGTTGCCGCCGGCGACAAAGATCCAGGGCATCCAACTGCCCCAGAGGCGGTTGATCCAGGCATAACCGAAGACATCGGTGTTGCCGGCATCGTCCTTCTTGGTGATGCCGCGCGCAATCTCGACGAAGTCGTCCTTCGTCCAATTAGGACCTGGAACATCGAAACCGTTCTCCGCCAACGTGTTGGTGTTGAAGTACATGTTGGCGGCGTTGAAGTCGCGAGGCGGCTCGTACAAGCTACCCTCGTACATCATCGCCTCGACCAACGACGGGTGGACATCCGCAAAGTAATCAGTCCAGAAATCCTGATCTGGATCGCCAGTGATGCGATCATCCAGCGGCGCCGCCAAACCCTGACCAGCGAAAAGCTGCGTCGCTTCGGTGGCGGCATAACCGACATCGATCGATTCGCCAGCCGCGACCAGCGCCAAAATCTTGGCAGCCACCTCTTCGTGATCAATGCCCGTCAGCACGACCCAGTCTACACTCACGTGGGGATGCCTTGCGGTCATAATATCAGCGATCGGCAGCAACTGGTTGTCATCGAGACCGTGCGCCTGCACCTTGATCGTCACCGCATCCTGCGCGATCACAGTGACCGGCAAGCCGCTCATGACCAAGCCGGCGCTGCCTGCGCCCGCCAGTTTCAGCAGATCCCGGCGACTCATTTTCTTTTCTGCGCTCATGTTTCCTCCTTTAACAATCCTAATCGCCTGTGAGGTATTTCCCCTGCGCATTCGTCAGTAGCCACCTCCTTCAATAGCAAACCGAATCAGCCTTGAAGCTACGCCCGACAATGCTCTCTTGGGCGAATCGACATCAAGAGCCAAACATAACATATTTTTGACGCTATAACAAATGAAAATGTATGAGCGCAAAAGAATCTAAAGAATAGTATCGCAATCGCGTCTATTCCGCAAAGTAATCCCGCTTTCGCGCCAATTCGCCGTCCTGATTCCAGGCATCGCCAAAGGGATAACCGGGAAAGAAATGCGACTTGGGCAAACGCAGGACGCCCGCGTCACAGCGCGCTAGCTCGCGCCGTTGACCGCACATCAGCAAGCCCGTGTCCGCCCAGAGGCTTTGCGCCAACTGATAGGCGTCATCGGCGCGGTATTGGAAGACGACGCCCCGCCGTGGCTTGCCGCTGATATTGGCCGGCGAGCCATGCAGCGTCAGCGCGTGGTGGATGCTGATGCCGCCGGTCTTTGGCGTGATATTCGCCACGCGCCCTTCATCCTGCCAGAGGTAGCTCTCCTGACAGTTGCCGTGGAAGAGCCCGTCTTCATCGTGATCAAGCAAGCCCAGCTTGTGGCTGCCGCGCACCATCTGCATGCAGCCGTTTTCCGGCGTCGCGTCATCCAGCATCACCATCACTGCCAGCAGATCGCTGTTCGTATGCGGGAAGAAGGCGAAATCTTGATGCCAGTGAAAGGCGCCGCGCGCCCTTCGTCGTTGGCTTGGTCGCGAGTTTGGAATGCTGGAGTTGAATGTCCGGTCCTATGAGCGGCGTGATGCGCTGGAGAATTCGTGGGCTGCGCGCCAGCTCCATCATCAGCGGGTGCTTGACGGTGATTTCGAGCAGATGGACCGTGCGCGTATCGACATCTTGCTTGCGCCAATCGCGCAGGACATTGGGCGAAGCGGCCGCCTCGCGCAGCAATTCAACATCTTCAACGGGAAAGACATCGTCAATGATCAGGAAGCCGTCGATCCAGAACGACTTGATCTGATCGTCGCTCAAGCCGATCTCTTCGTGGACAACTGAAAGTTCATTCATCGCGCCAATGGTCTTTCTTCTTCCCGCCCGTCCCCTAGTTTGCGGGCCACTGCAATCGCTCGTCCGGCGACCGCGTCATTTCCATCGGTTCTACATTGCCTTGGTAGTCGGGAATCAGCGACTCAATCTTCGCCAGCGCGTCAGCGGGCCAGGTTTCGTGCTGCATGTGCATCGCCGAGTGGATCCAACTCTGCGTTTCTTCTTGCAAGTCGGAGAAGAAGGGATGGAACCAGATGGTGATGACCGTGCGTTGCTCGTCCGAGGCGTTTTCGTGCGTGGCGTGGAACATGCGCGCATCGCCGACGACCAGGTCGCCCGCCTTAATCGGCACATCCACTTCGTTGGGATAATCGCGGAAGCGTGGATCATCGGGGTTGTCCATGCGGTTGATATCCCTTGTATGCGCCTCGCCCATATCGTGCAGCGCATGCCGATACTTGTGGCTCCCCGACAAGAGGCGCAGGCAGCCATTCTCCCGCCGCGTATCTTCGAGGTAATACATGAGGAAGATCATCGGCGCGCGGTCGCTGTAGGCGCGCGGGTCGCCCCACATGATGCAGTCTTGATGCCAATATAGTCGCGGACCGCCGGGCGGCTTGCTGATGATGACCGCCTTCCAGAACTTGATGTCCCGCAAGCCCATCTGCGCTAGCGCCGCAAGCGCGCGGGTATTGCCAATCAAGTCGGCCAATTCCGGATAAAAGTTGGAGTCGATGAGGCTGCCGGGCGCCTTGGTGTTCTCGCGCAGTTCGGCGTCGTATTCTGACAGCGCCTTCTCAACACAGGCGCGCGTCGTGCGCAGCAGCGCTTCGTCCGCCATATTCGGAATCACGCAGAAGCCATCTTCCCGCAATTGCTCAGCGAGCTTCTCCGGCGATACAGTCGTTTCCATAACAACCTCCAGTTGTCTTGCAAGCCTTACATCTTCATGCCGCCCTGGGTCAAGCCTTCGATGAAGCGGCGCTGCATGAGCAGGAACAATATCAGCACGGGCAGCAGCATGATGACCGAGGCGGCGTTGGTCAAGCCCCAATCCCGCGTGAAGCGCTCTTGAAAAGCGCGCAGGCTGGTCGCCACCGGCTTCAGATCCGGGTGGTGCATGAAGGTGACGGCAATCAAGAATTCGTTCCAGACGCCCAAGCCGACGATCAGCCCGGTCGTGAGAAAGCCGGGCCAAGACAGCGGCAAGATAACCTGCGTCATCACCTGGAATTTGCTGGCGCCATCAATCTTGGCTGCTTCGATGAATTCTTTCGGCAGCGCCACCATATAAGAACGGATGAGGTAGGTGGCGAAGGGCGATGATGTCGCGCAATAGATGATGATGAGCCCGAGATGCGTGTTCAGCAGCCAGAAGTTCTTCCACAAAAAGAATAGCGGCACGACATAGAGTTGTATCGGAATCGCCGTGCCGACCAGAAAATAAAAGGCGATGATATTTGCGCCGCGAATCTCCAAATGCGCCAGAGCATAGCCGCCCATGCCGCCGACGATCAGCACGCCGATGACCGTGCCCGCCGTCAGGATGACGCTGTTCTTGACCGTGTTGACATAATTGCCCTTCTCGAAGGCCACGGCGTAGTTATCCCATCGAGGTTCGGTCGGTATGGAAAAGGGATTCGCCGCAATCTGCTCGCTGGTCTTGACCGAATTCAGAAAGAGAACGAGCACCGGACCGAGGGCAAAAACCGCCAGCAAGAAGAGGATGACGTGGTTGAACGCCGTTGTTTCCGTGCGACCAGAGCGCCAGCGCATCATATCTCCCAACCCCGCCGCCGCAGAATAACGAATATCGCCACGATGCAAGCTGTGATCAGCGCCATCGTCACGCCGATTGACGCGGCATAACCGACCTCAAACCTGAAGAATGACATATTGTACAAATATGTGCCCAGCACTTCGGAAGCGTGGGCCGGTCCGCCATCGGTCAACAGATAGATATAATCGAAAGCCGGCACCGACCAGATCATGATCATCAGCAGAGTGAATACGAGCGTCGGCCGGATGCCGGGCACGGTCACATGACGGAAGCGTTGAAAGCGACTGGCGCCTTCGAGGATGGCCACCTCATATAAATCGGGCTGCACCTGGTACATCGCCGCCAGATAGACGATCACCAAAAAACCCCAGAAGTGCCAGGAATCGACAAAGGCGACGCCGTACAAGGCGGTATGTTTGCTGCCGAAGACGCGAATATCGAAGCCCTCAATGCCCTGCTTGGCCAGCCAGGCGCCGATGCCATGGCGCGGATGCAGCAGCGTCCGCCACAATTCCGTATTGACCACGCTGGCGATGACATAGGGGATGAAAAAGGCGACGCGGTAGACCATCTGGAAGCGCTTGATGCCCGAGAGCAGGAAAGCGCCCATCAAACCCATGAAGACCGGAATCGTCAGGAAGAAGATCGTCCAGATCACATTGTGGCTGAGCGACTTCCAGTAAATCGGGTCGTTGATCAGACGGTGGAAATTCGCCAATCCGACAAATTCCGGCTCGTTCAAGCCTGACCACTTCGTCATGGAGATGTAAATGCTGGTCAGCGAGGGAATAACGATGACGATCAAGTTCAAAGCGACAACCGGCGCCAGGAATACATAATTGGACAAGATTTGACGCCAGCGGTACGCCGTCGTCACGCCAACATGGTTGTCGATCTTGAATGCCATCTTGCGGAGCGATCTTCCCAATGATCGAACGGGTGTAGGGGGAGTCGGTGGAGGCTACGGAAATTCCCCCCATCCCCCGGCCCCTTGCCCCCACAAGGAGGGAAGGGGAGTTTTCAAACGACTTTGTCCATTTTAAGCCCCTCCCTCATTTTGGGGTCGCGTAGGTCGCGTAGACACAGACCGCCGACACTTGACCCTTCGGGGAGGGGTTTGGGGTGGGCTTCGCCCTATTCGCGCGGCAATATCGAAAGCACGAGCCCGTCGGCCGCGTCCTGCGCCCATTCGGCTGCGTGATTCTCCAGGTATTCCTCCACGCTCATTTCGCCGGCCCAGACCAGCTCGATGGCTTCCCAAAGCTGCTGATTAGCGCGCGCGGGCCAGAAGGTCCAGGCGGTGTAGCCATAACGCCCTGCGCCAGTGGTCGCGGCGAAATCAGAATGGAAACGCAGCACGCGCTCATCGGTGCCAGGCGGGAAGTCCTCAATCTCATACCGCAGCGGTATCACCCATTCGCCAAAGCCGGTGGTCGAAGCTAGCTCGAGGATGCGCGCCTTGTCGCTCAAGAGGAAGTCCAGCACGACGCCAACTTCTTCGGGGTGTTCGGTCGCGGCGTTCACACCGAGATTGCCACCCAGCGCCAAGTCATAGGAATAGGGACCAACCTGCATATCCGCGTCTTCGCTGAAGGGTGGCAAGGGCGCCCAATCCCATTCCATGCCCGTTTCTTCAAAAGCGGGACCCAAACCGCGGAACATCCAGGTGCCGCTCATCATCATGGTCCCCTCGCCTGACGCCAGCATCGCTGTCGGATCATTGCCGCCGAGCGAGTAGTAGTCTTCCAGACTGCCGCCGAACCAACCCAGATCGGCGATATGCTCGCGCAGCAGGTCGGTCGCTTCGGCAAATTCGCTGTCCGTCCAGGCTTTCTCGCCGATGAGCGCCGCGTAGACGTTGTCGGGCCCAGCGTAGTTGTTGAGATAGATGCCCATCAAGTGCTCGTTGGAGGGCTGCCAGGTGGCGTTGCCATAAGGGAAGGGCACCAAGCCCATGTCGGCAGTTTGCTGCGCCAGGCTCCACAGCTCGTCAGCTGTTGTCGGCACTTCCCAGCCATTCTCCTCGAAGACTGTCTTGTTGTAGAAGAGCACCATGCTCTCATAGGTGACCGGGATCGAATACAGTTCACCGGCGACAATGCCGGCGCCATAAGCCCAGGGCAGCAATTTGTCTGCCCAGCCATAGGCGTCGGCGTAACCCGTCAGCGGCAACAGGAAACCGCCCGCTACATATTGCGAAGCGGCCGCGTTGCCAGCCAGCCACACGATATCGGGGCCAACACCCGCTTGCAGGGCGGGTCGCAGCTGGTCGTTGATCGATTCCTGCGGCTGATAATCTATCTTGATATTGTCGTGCGAGGCGTTAAAGACGTCGATGATCAGTTCCTGCACATGGTCATCGGAGCCGCTCGGCTCCATCCACCAGGTGACGGTGACGACGTCATCCTGCGCGCCGACCGCGCCGACGATAAGAAATAGGGTGAGCAAAACCAGGATACTCAGGCGTTTCATCTTTCATTCCTTTCAAAGACTACGAAAGTCAATTCAATTGATGCGTAGATTTTGAAGCCCGACGTTCACCTCCTTTATCAACCAGGCGCGCCTACTGGACTGCGCTATCCGCGCCAGAGTTTATCACCCCCCCCCAAAAAAGCAAGCGCGGCGCAAAACTCGACTCCAGCAGGTCGCCACGTTGCAAGCCCTCGGTGGCGAAGCCATGCCGCCGCCCCGCTTCCGGATTCGACTCGGGCCAGTCAAATCGCGCGTCCGCTGTCATATAAGCGATGGTCATCGCCTCGCGCATCTCGTCGGTGCTGTTGCCGCCGGCGCGGTGGTAAACCAAGCCCGAGTGAAAGGTGCAATCGCCCTGCTTCAAGGGCGCCCATTCCCAGGGATAATGCCGCAGATTGTCGCCGATGGCGATTTCGTCCTGCGCATTGAAGATATCGACGAATTCAGCATCGGGCGAAAGCTTGTGGCTGCCGGCCGCGAATGCCATGCAGCCTTTCTCGCGCGGCACATCAACCAGCGCCATCCAGATCGTAGTCGTCTTCTCCGCCGGCTGCACGGGCCAAAACGCCGCGTCCACGTGATAATCGGTGATGCGCCCGCCCGGCTCCTTGTAGAGCGCTTGATCAAACCATAGCTTGACACCCTCGACCTCCAGCATCCGCCGCGCTAATTCGGCGAAGCGCCGGCACTGCACAAATTCGGCGATGGCGGGATAATGCGGCCAGAGGTTGAATGCCTGCAAGAAGCTCTGCTCGTAGACGCGTTTCTCCGCCAATGCCCGCTGATCGTCTTTGAAGCGATGCCCGACCGCCAAACCAATTAACTCACGATAATAGTCGAGTGGCGCGCCCGTGATGATGCCCTCGAGCTTGACGTAGCCATTTTCCTGATATTCGTCGATCTTGATGGCGTCCAGCGGATAGGGCTCATTCAAGAATTCTCTGATTGGCTTTGGCGCGGGCGTATGAAGGCGCTCGAGGACTTCGCGCGTGAAAACGGGTTTGGCATTGTGTTGCTGGCGCATGTCATGCCTTTGCCTGCTTTTACAAATGACGGGCGATTCACAAATTCGCCGCTACCGATTCGTCTATGACGCGGTTCCAGGCTAATGCTCAAGCGCCCTCTTGCAGTCCCGCCGGCGCCAACTCCCCGATCGAACCTTCAAGCGTGTCATCGGGCGCATCATCACGGGCATGTCTCGCCGTGGCCGGCAGCGGGGTATCGAATTGGTAAGCGGGATCTATTTTCTGCCGCCGCCAAACTTCGCGCATTTCTTTCCAGGCGCCAATCAGCGTGCGCGGCGCCGGCATGTCAGCGGCGACCTCGCGATGCAACTTTTCCAGGTTATAGCAGGGAACGCCAGCGAACATATGATGCTCGATATGCCATTCCATGCGCCAGTACAAGAAGGAAAAGAAGGGGTTCAATTTCATCGAGCGCACACTCTTGCGGAAATCCGGCGTATCATCGCGCAAGCCGCAATGCTGTGGCAAATTAACGCAGTATTGAAGCCAATTGGCGGTGAACGCCGCTGTAGTCAAGATCAACGGCAATACCCATAAGCCGGTGATGACAGCGATGACCAAGATCGCGCCATGAAAAAGCAAGAGGATGCGCGACCAAACCATCGCGTTGCGATGCTCCAGCGGCTGATCGCGGTGCAATGCCCTGATCCATTCGTTGGCGGGCGCCTTTTCCGCTGCGGGATCACGACCGAAGGCAGCCATTACCGTGAGGATCACGGTAGAAATAAATCCGCCTTTGCCGAAGATGCGGCCCGGCTGCGTCAGCAAGTTGATGGTGAAGAGCTGCAGCATAAAGGTCGAGGCCAGCGTCGGTTCCACCGGCAGCAGCACCTCGCGATCCCCTTCCGGGTGCAGGGTATAGCGATGGTGGTAGGTATGGCTGCTGGCGTAATCAAAGGGATCCCACCAGCCGATCAAGCTGAAGAGATAAAGGAAGAACTTGTTCAGCCACTTGGTCTTGAAGACGGTGCCGTGCCCGAGTTCGTGCGTGCTGTTTCCGCGGACGAAGGCGGTTACCGTGCCATGGAAAAATAGCGCGATGAGAAAAGCCAGCCAAAGCGCCTGCGACCAAAAGTAGAACACGAGCGCGCCCGTGAAAATGACGATCGCAAGGTGACCACCAGCGAGAAACCAGCCTTGGGCATCGCTGCGCCGCGATAGTTCGCGCAGCATTCCGGGACGCGTTGGACAGCGATACCAGTCGACGCGCAGGGTCTGCCTCACTTCTGACAATTCCTTATACGTCATGGTCTGTCCCTTCGATTTCTCACCAATTTAGACCGGGGCGTCTAACTGATGAAAATAGTCGCGGCCGAATAATCAGGCGACCTCCTGCAAATGCCAACCAATTGTCGCCGCCCATCAGTCGCGGTGACGGCTAGCTACGCTCTTGCAGGCCTGCCGGCGCCAACTCGCCAATTGACGCTTCCAACGGCTTTTCCGGCGCATCGTCGCGGACGTTCGTCGCCGTTGGCGGCAGGGGCGTATCGTATTGATAGTCCGGATCAATCTTCTGTCGGCGCCAAGTTTCGCGCATTTCTTTCCAGGCGCCGATCAACGTGCGCGGTTCCGGCATATCATGGGCAACTTCTTTATAAAGTTTTTCGAGGTTGTAGCATGGAACGCCGGCGAACATATGGTGCTCGATATGCCAGCCCATCCGCCAATATAGAAAATCGAAGAGTGGATTGAGCTTCATTGAGCGCGTGTTTTTGCGGAAGTCGGAGGTGTGATCGCGCAGTCCGCAATGCTGCGGCAAGCCGACGAAATAACCCAGCCAATTGCCGATGAATACTGAAACCGAGAATATCAATGGCAGGACCCACAAGCCGGTGACGATGGCGATGACCAGAACTGAGCCGTGGAACAGCAGCAATATCCGCGACCACAAGATCGAGTTGTGATGCTCCTCCGGTTGGTCCAGATGAAGCGCCCTCACCCACTCGTGTTCCGGCGGATCAACGCCGGCTGCTGACATAGCCGTCACTAACACCCTGGAAATCAATCCGCCGCCAGAGAGGATGCGGCGGGGCGACGACAGCAAGTTGACGGTAAACAACTGCAGCATGAATGTCGAGGCCAGCGTCGGTTCAATCGGCAGCAGCACCTCGCGGTCGCCCTCCGGATGCAAGGTGTAGCGATGATGATAGGTGTGGCTGCTGGCGTAGTCAAAGTGGTCCCACCAGCCGATCAAGCTGAACAGGTACATGAAGAACTTGTTCAGCCATTTCGTCTTGAAGACCGTGCCGTGCCCCAACTCATGCGGCGCCACGCCGCGGAAAAACGTTGTCACCGTACCGTGACAGAACAGCGCGAGCAGCATCGCCAGCCATATTTCTCGCGACCAAAAGTAGAATACGAGCGAGCCGGTGAAGATGAAGAGCGCGAGGTGCCCGCCAGCCTGGAACCAACCCTGCGCGTCGCTGCGTCGCGATAGCTCGCGCAGCAAACCCGGACGCGTCGGACAGCGATACCAGTCGACGCGCAAGGTCTGCCTCACTTCTGACAATTCCTTATACGTCATGGGCTGTCCCTCCGATTTCTCACCAATTTAGACCGGGGCGTCTAACTGATGAAAATAGGCGCGGCTGTATAATCAGGCGACCTCCTGCAAATGCCAACCAATTGTCGCCTCCCATCAGTCACGGTGACGGCTAGCTACGCTCTTGCAGGCCTGCCGGCGCCAATTCGCCAATGGAGCCTTCCAGTCGCTCATCGGGCGCATCTTCGCGGGAGCGCTTCGCCGTCGGCGGCAGGGGCGTATCATATTGGTAGTCGGGATCGGACTTCTGTCGCCGCCAGGTTTCGCGCATTTCTTTCCAGGCGCCAATCAGCGTGCGCGGCTCCGGCATATCATGGGCAACTTCCTTATGAAGCTTTTCCAGGTTGTAGCACGGAATGCCAGCAAACATATGGTGCTCGATATGCCAGCCCATCCGCCAGTATAGAAAATCGAAAAGTGGATTGAGCTTGATTGAGCGCGTGTTTTTGCGAAAGTCGGAGGTGTGATCGCGCAGTCCGCAATGCTGTGGCATGCCGACGAAATAAGCCAGCCAGTTGCCGATGAATACCGAGACCGAGAAGAGCAACGGCAGGACCCACAAGCCGGTGATGATGCCGATGACCAGAACCGAGCCGTGGAACAGCAGCAATATCCGCGACCACAAGATCGAGTTGTGATGTTCCTCCGGTTGGTCCAGATGAAGCGCCCTCATCCACTCGCCATCCGGCGGATCAATGCCGAACGCTGCCATAACCGTCACGATTACCCTGGAAATCAATCCGCCTCGGCCGATACTGCGGCCGGGCAACGTCAGCAAGTTGATAGTGAACAACTGCAGCACGAATGTCGAGGCCAGCTTCGGTTCAATCGGCAGCAGCACCTCGCGGTCGCCCTCCGGATGCAAGGTGTAGCGATGGTGGTAGGTGTGGCTGCTAGCGTAGTCAAAGTGGTCCCACCAGCCGATCAAGCTGAACAGGTACATGAAGAACTTGTTCAGCCATTTCGTCTTGAAGACCGTGCCATGCCCCAGCTCATGCGGCGCCACGCCCCGGAAGAACGAGGTCACCGTACCGTGACAAAATAGCGCGAGCAGAAACGCCAACCAGAGTTCCTGCGACCAAAAGTAGAAGACGAGCGAGCCGGTGAAGATGAAGAGCGCGAGGTGCCCGCCAGCCTGGAACCAACCCTGCGCGTCGCTGCGTCGCGATAGCTCGCGCAGCAAACCCGGACGCGTCGGACAGCGATACCAGTCGACGCGAAAGGTCTTCCGGACTTCCGACAATTCTTTGTAGGTCATAACCTACTCTACCTTCGCTCGCCAAATTGAAAGAAGGCGAACGCGTTAATACTCGACGCCAAGCTCGTCCAGGATAGCCCACACTTCCGGCTCTACGGTATCGGGGCTGTTTTTGGCGTCGCGCTTCAGCGCATAGATGGCGTGCTCGTCTCCGGCGCGCGCCAATTCAAAAACTTCCACTCGGGCTTTGTCGATATAGCTCAAATCGCGTTCGACAACTGGATTGTCATAATCCTCCCAGTAGTACTTGAGATCATCCGACTGCCAGCCCGGGTAGATATCGTCCCAGGTAAGCTGGCTTGGATCGTGCGGCGCTAGCAAATGCTCGGCCACCTTGTCGCCGACGACCATGTAGCGATTGTCCAGCGAGAGCCGCAGCTTGTCTTCGGTGTAATTCGGCAGCGCCTGATGGATCGTAAGCGCCGGGAAGAACAGGGCGTCGCCCGCTTCGTAATCGGTGGAATACCATACCGGGTTGATGTCCTCATGCTCGTCTTCGTGCACAATCAGCCCGCCGGCGCCCAGCGAGAAGTGATGATCCAGCACGCGGTTGACCTTGTGCGATTCAGGGATAACTGCCAAGCCGCCCAGTTCAATCGGGCAATCGCCGATTGGCGCCCAGCAGGTGATATTGTCGTAGCTGCCCTGGAAGTGCACGAAGTCCTGGTGTTTTGGCGTGGTATGTTCGGTGTATTTGGGGAACCAGACGCGCGCGATCTTTTGCGGATGCGGCATGATCGGTTTACCGACCATCTTCTCGATGATCTCCAGGTATTCGGGCCAATGCGCCGAGCGATGGAAGTTCTCGATCTTATAAACCTCGGCGTAACCGGCGCTATATTCGTTGTCGCCCTCTGTATAGCGCATGTTGATATCAGCGATGCCATCCATCGGGTCGGTGTCGGCGACCAGCCAGCCGACCTTTTGAATCATGCTCATCATCTCGCGGCGCAATTCCCAGAGCTTGTCGGGATCCACCAGCCGCTTGAAGAAGAGATAGCCTTCATCGTCTAGCCGGCGCTGCAATTCTTCGCGGTCGTTCATTGCCTCGTTGGAGACGCGCAGTTCTTTTAGTTCTGACATGATTTATGCGACTCTCTTGAACTCTTTGTACTCTGCGGACATTTTAACGTATTTGCTCAAGATTGCGAATGTACTCTTGGAATCCTGAAAATCATTGCGACTTGAAGATCGCTGTTAAAACATGGATCTCCATAGCAATGCGCGGTTGAGGCAAGGCATTCCACAGTATCGAATACTATTCTTGGTCTTCACTTGTACGTTCCAAGAAATGGATGATTACCTTCTTCAACTATCCACTCCGACAATCTCACTTGCCATATCCCGAAACATGGTCGGGCGAATGATTAATTCTGGTATGTTGCTCCGCTGTGGAAGCGTCGCGATCAGCAGAATCACTGCTGAAGTTTCATCGACATCTACCATCATCTGGCGGGCGGCAGCGTTTGGCGGAATCGGACGATCGTCCAGAATCGGCGTCGCCACCTCGCCAGGAACCACCACGCTTGCTCGGATACCTGTGTTCCGCAGATCTACGTTGAGGAACTCGGTGAAATTAATCACCGCTGCTTTTGCCGCGCCATAGGCAAAACCGCTGAACGGACCCGGGTTTACCCCCGCGAGCGACGATACATTGATAATCGTGCCCGCTTTCGCTTCCATCATCGTTGGTACGACCGCCTTCGTACAGAAAAATGTGCCCATTAGGTTGGAATCGATGACCGAACGTATTTCCGAAGGGGGCGTGTCCAGAATATGTCGATGAGTTGAACTATGACCAGCGTTGTTCACAAGCACATCGATTCGTCCGAACTTGTCGAGCGCGTCTGCTGCCATCTGTTCGACCGCATCATAGTCAGCGACATCGAGCGTGTAACTGACTGCCGTCCCGCCCGCCGCCGCAACTTCAGCCTTAACAGCGTCCAATTTTGATTCCGTTCTGCCAATGATGACAACCGTCGCGCCTTCTTGCGCCATTGTGACGGCAGCGCCGCGTCCAATACCGCTGCCACCCCCGGTAATAATACAGACCAGTCCTTGTAGACGCATTCTTCACCTCCAATCGGCAAGACAGATTTGACTGCCGCCTTCACCTCTCATGATATCGATTCCAGTTCAACCTGTGCGTCAGAGACTTTGTCGCGGTGTTCGCCTAACGGATATCCACCCTTCCCACTCTCATTGATATAAGCGCTCAATTGATAGCTGGCGTTCATCGCATCGAGGCGTGATAACTGCTCTGCGCGCCAGGAAGGATAGCCGCGGTCCATCGCCGGCTTGAGACTGCCCGCGCCGGCTATTGCGGCATCGCGTGTGGCTTAGACTTATGCCAGATCAGTGGATTCCTGCTGTCATCGTCCAATACATCGCCAATTCCCAGCGACTCAAAGACATCCTGCGGCAAGATATTCTGAATGCCGTTGAACGTTGATCCATCGGGCATATAGCCGCAGGTCATCGCTCGCCGCCAGCCCGGCGTCATATTGGCGCCAGCGCCATGCGGCATCAGACCGTTATGAAAAGAGCAAGAGCCCGCCTTCATCGGCGCCGCGACCGATTCCAATTCCGCCCACTGCGGATAGAGATCGAAGAGGTCGCTGATATTGGGTCCTATATTCGAAGTGTCAAATGTGGCTGTTTTGTGCGCGCCGGGGAGGAAGTAGAGGCAGCCGTTTTGCAGCGTAGCGTCGTCCAGCGCCACCCAAATGCTGAGCGCGTCACGCGAAGAATAAGACCAGAGCGGGTTGTCCAGGTGCCAGCCGGTCGGGTTGGCCCAAGGCTGCTTGATCAATGCCTGATCGTGCCAGATGCGCATGCCGTCCACGCCCGCCAACTCGCTCGCCATCTTGCCCAGTCGCGGATCCAATATCAGCTCGCGCATGCCCGCGTGGTCGATCCACAGGTTGATGCGCTGCACAAAACGCAGGCGCCGATACTTGCCCTCTTCGCTGTCGTCATCCAACTCGCTCCCGTCGGCCAACTTACGATTCTCGCGCCGCGCCACCGCATCGTCAACGCGCAGCCGCCAGGTCGCCAGTTCCTCCGGCGTCAAGAAGTCCTCAATGACGATATATCCCTTGTCTTGATAGAAAGCGATCTGTTCGCTCGTCAATTCACATCGCATTTGACCGCGCCTTTCGCTCGAAACTACGAATTCATATAAGGTTTCGTATTATGCCAGATCAGCGGGTTGAGCGTATCATCAGCCAGCACATCGCCGATCGCAAGCGTATCGACATAGTCCTGCGGCAAGATATTGCGGATGCCATTGAAGGTAGATCCATCGGGCATATAGCCGCAGGTCATCGCCCGCCGCCAGCCCGGCGTCATATTGGCGCCAGCGCCATGCGGCGTCAGGAAGTCTTCAATGATGGTGTAACCATTCTCTTGGTAGAACTCAATCTGTTCCGGTGTCACGTCGGTTTTCATTGCGTTGACCCTTTCTCCTGCGCGTTCGCCAGGGCATGCAACCAAATGGAGCCTGCGCCTAGACGATCAATAGTTCACGCGGAAAGGTCGTCAAGCTCTCGGCGCCATCTTCCGTGATCAGCATATTATCCTCGATCCGCACGCCTATGTCACCCATGCGATACATGCCCGGCTCAATCGTAAACACCATGCCCGGCTCGAGCACTTGCCTGTTCCCAATCACGATATAGGGCGCTTCGTGCGCCTCCATGCCCAAGCCATGCCCGGTGCGGTGACGCAGCAACTGCTCGTAACCGGCGTCGATGAAGACTTGCCGAGTTGCCCAATCCACTGACTCGCAAGTTACGCCGGGGCGCGCCGCCTGCCGACCGACCGCGTTTGCCCGTTGCACGACCGCGTAGAATTCGCGCTGCTCGTCCGTCACCGCGCCGACGAATACCGTGCGCGTGATATCGGCGCAATAACCCTTATAGGTGGCGCCAAAATCAACAATCAGCGGATCGCCATGCTGAATGCGGTAATCCAGCGGACCCGAATGCGGCAGCGGCGTGTTGGCGCCGGCATGTAAAATGGTGCCGAATGAAAGCCCATCGCCGCCAAGCGCTTTGATGTGGCGCTCGAGGATCGCCGCCGCCTCAATCTCGCTCATGCCCACTTGCACTTCGTCGAAGAGCGCTTGAAGCGCTCGCTCCGAGATGTCGATGGCGCGGCGCAAAGAAGCGATCTCGTCGGCATCCTTGATCAAGCGCAACTCCGCCAGGGGTTCAGTTGCATCAACAAGGGCTGAACCCGGGGCGCATTGGCGGATGATTTCGCCTTCAAAAAAGCGCATTTGCAAACCTTCAACACCGATGGTCTTCCCGCGCGCGCCAAGCTGGTCCAGCGCCGAGCGGAAGGCGCCCTCGTAACCGTCAGCATCAGTGTAAGAGATGAGCGCAGCAGGATCTGGATGGCGTTCGAACAGCGGGATTTCCAATTCCGGTATGACTGCGATTGGGATTTGGTCCGGCCGGTAAAAGGTCACGATGGGGCGTTCCAATACATAATGCTCCGCGCCGGTCAAATATCGATGGTTGGGTCCAGGAATCAAGGCGACCATATCCAGCCCGGCGTCTTGCATAATTGCGTACAGTTTGTCCGTGCGCGCCTTTTTGGTCATACGAACCTCCTCATTGCTCTATCATCAAGGAAGCGCCATGCTGCTAGCGGATCGTGCGCAAATCATTTAAGCCATCGCCCAGCATGGTGATTGCGACAACCACCAGCGTGATCGCCAGGGCAGGAAATCCGCCAATCCACCACTCGGTCAAGAAGTAGAGCCGTCCCCAAGCCACCATCGCGCCCCACTCCGGCGTCGGCGCGCTGGCGCCAAGTCCAATAAAGCTCAGGCTGGCCAGCAGCAGCACCGCCAAACCCAAATCGATGCTGATGCGCACGATGATGGCATAGACAGCATTGGGCAAGATATGGCGCAGGATGATCCGTGGCGCGGAGGCGCCCATCGCCCGCGCCGCCGTGACGAACTCCATCTCAGCCAGCTGCAAGGTGATGCCGCGCAGCAGGCGCGCATACACGGGCCACCAGACGCCTGCGGCCGCGATGATCGCGCTGCGCAGCCCGGGTCCCAACGCCGCGCTCACCGCAAGCGCCAAAATCAAGCTGGGAAAAGCCAGCACCAGGTCCACCAAGGTCATAATGACGCGATCGCTCCATCCGCCCCAATAGCCAGCGATGGCGCCGAGCGCAACGCCGATCAGACAGGCGATGCCGATGATCATTGATGCGGAAGCGAGGGAAATCCGCGCGCCATGCACGACGCGGCTGTATACATCGCGCCCCAGTTCATCGGTGCCAAAAAAGTGTTCGGCGCTGGGAGGGCTATACAATTCGCGGATCGATGTCTTGATCGGATCATGGGTGGCGAAAACCGTCGGCAGCAATGCAAAAAGCAAGAAAGGCAGCAGCAGCAAGGAGCCAGCCGCCAAGCCGAGATTCTGCGCCCCCAGCTTGATCCACTTATTCGGCCTGCCAAATCGGCTTTGCACCTCGCCCTCGCGCTTGCCTGCGTTACATCACGCGGCGTTTCGCTTCTGTCGCTTTTACATCGACTTGCAGCGATTCCCGATCGAGAATGACGCCATAAGTCTGTGCCGCCTGCGCTAGCGATACCAGTCCATCGCGCACATCAGCCCGCACGCGCTCCGGCGCCCGTTCCTTCGGCGGACCGTAGCCGCCGCCGGCTGCCGTCTCGAAGCCGACCCTTTGCTTGGTTTCCGTCAGCGGCAAGGCGCTGGCGTATTGGACCTTTTCCGCGCGGCTTAAAACTTCGCCGTCACGCAGGATTTGCGCTGGCGCGCCGCCTTCGCCGCCATGCAAGCCAAAAGGCGGCACATTTTGCCCGGCGGCATGCACCGAAACGGTCGCCGTCCCCTGGTAGCCGGGCAACAGTCCAAGTTCCATGCGTTGCGCCAGACCGCCTCGCTCTCGACCACCGCCGCCAGAATCGGGGATGAATTCGCGAGAGCGCGTCAATATCGGCACCGCAATCTCGAAGAGTTCAACGGGCACCGCGCCCGCCAGCGCCGGCGCCTGCACAGTCGAGATGCCGTTCGCGCGCGCGTTTGCGCCCATGCCGCCGGCGCTAAACAGGTAAGAATGGCTGATGGCGCTACCGTCACTCGCGTTGGCGAAGACGCGCGTGCTGACGAGAAAACCCGAGCCCGCGATCACCCGATCGGGCAGCACTTCAGCCAATGCTTGGATCACGGCGCCGAAAATATGCGCGCCGATGCGATGCCGCTGGCTAACCGATGCCGGACGTTGGGCGTTCAAAATACAGCCAGCCGGCGCGCTGGCATGAATCGGGCGGTAACAGCCATCGTTGCCCGGCACATCAGGCAGCAGCGTGGCTTTCAGCGCATACGAGATTTGCCCATGCGTGAAGGTGAAAGTCACGTTGATGGCGCCGCGCGGCTGTTGCGGGGACGTCCCGCTGAAGTCGATGAAGATTTCATCATCGCGCACTTCCAGCGCGCAGACTAGCTGCAAGGGCTGATCCAACTCATCGACGACCACCTTTGAGCGATAAACGCCATCGGGCAGGGCGGCGATCGCCGTCCGCATTGCGCGTTCCGATCGGTCATGAATCTCGGCCGAAATCGCGCGCAAATCGGGCAAGCCATACTCGTCCAGCAGCGCAAGGCAGCGCTCGGCGCCAGTTTGGTTGGCGGCGACCTGCGCGTGGATATCGCCGATGACCGCCGTTGGCAGGCGGACGTTGGCTTCGACAAAGTCGAGCGCAGTCTGGTTGATTTCGCCGGCGCGGTAAAGCCGCACGAGCGGAATTAGAAGCCCTTCTTCGTAGCTGTCGCTGACCTGGTTGGTATCGATCGCGCCGCCAACATCAGCATGATGGGCGATGCTGGCGGCGAAACCCACTAGCGCGCCGCCATTAAAAAACGGCGTAATCACCGTGATATCCGGGTTGTGCCCGGCATTCTCCCAGGGATCGTTTGAGATGAAGACATCGCCCGGGCGGATATGCTCGCGCCCGAAGCGTTCCAGAATCAGCCCGGTCGTATAGGGCATGGTGCGGTTGAATATGGGCAGGCTGCGCTGCGCGTGCGCAATGCATTGGGCATCGACGTCGATGAGCACACAGCCGTAATCGTTTGAGGCTGTGATCGTGGTGGAAAAAGCCGTGCGCGCCAGCGTCGTCGACATCTGATCAGCAACCGTGATCAAGCGCTGCCATAGGATTTCCAGTGTCAGTGGGTCGAGACCATTCCCAGCCATAGGCGCGTTCCTTCCTTTAGAACAGTCCCCACTCTCGAATCTCAGCTTCCGGCGGCGGCTCGCTGCCCCAGCGGCGGCTCGGATGCCAACCAAAGCGATTCGCCGCCTCAGCCAGAAACTCGGCGTACTTGAAAGGCGCCAGCGCCGAATCGATTACAGGAACGCCCAATTCATCCTGCAAGGTCCGATGAAAACCGACCTCGGCGCTGCAGCCTAGCACGATGACTTCCGCGCGGTCTTCCTCGACCGCTTTCCTGCCTTGGCGCAGCATCGCTTCCATGGTGCGCTCCGCCTGCGCTTGAAACTCCAGCACGCCCATATTCAGCGGGCGCATGGACATCAGACGATGCGCCAAACCGTATGCGCGGATATTCTCGCGCATTTTGGGGATCGCCTTGTCGGCGCCAACCAGCACCGAGAAAGTATTCCCCAATTGCGCCGCAATTGCGATTGACGATTCGCAAGGCGCGGTGACGATCGCCTTGCCCGAGACCTCGCGCGCTTCCCGCAGCGCGAGATCATAAAAGCAGCCGATGATGAAGGCGTCGGCTTCCGCCGCCAGGCGGTAGACGGCTGTTGTAATTTCGCCAACAACCAAGGCTTCATAAGCATGATAGCGCAGGTGGCGCGGGGCGGGTCCTTCTGGCAGGGAGATGATTTCGAGCTCGGTATCGGGATGCCGCGCTTCGTCAAGAGCGGCTTGCAGAGCGCCAACATAGGGCTTGTCTGCGACGATTGGGTCTATCCAAACGATGCGCATCGCGACCGCCTTCCCGCTAATCTGCCTGCGCGCGCGCCAGGCGCACGTTGCCATAATCGTCAACCGTCGCTTCCATTTTTGGACGCACGACGATTGTCGACTCGCGTTCCTCGACGATCGCCGGACCGGGAATCTGCATACCGGCGCAGAGCTGATATCGATCATAAACCGGCGTCGGAACGAAGTCGGCAATCTCGGAAAAATAAACTGGGCGCTCGCCTTTGCGGGCTGAAGCTGGGTCCGGGCTGGATTGTGGCAGCCGCGCGGGCTTGACCGGCGCGCGCATGCCCGATACGCGAACGCGCCAGGTTAGCAGCTCAATCGGCGTATGATCGGGAAGGTAATGATAGAGGTCACGATAGCGCGCGTTAAAGCGGGCGATGAATTCATCCACCTTCATTACGCCGAGATCATCAGGCAGCGGCACCTGAATCTCATGGAGTTGGCCCTGAAAGCGTCCATCCACGCTGCGCTCGATCACCGTCTCCCCAGTCGAAATGCCGGCGTCGTTCATCATTTGCGCGCCACGAGTTTCCATGTCGGCGAACAAGTCAGCCACTGCGCGCCAGTCGGCGCTGGCAAGGGTCGTCGGGTAGGAATGAGAATAATCGAAGGCGATTGGCGCGATAAGCAAGCCAATGGCAGAGGCGACGCCGGCGCCCGGCGCGACAATCACCTCGGCAATTCCAAGGATGCTTGCGACGCCCGCCGCATGAACCGGTCCGGCGCCACCAAAACAGACCATCGCGTAGTTCCGCGGATCGCGCGCGCTTTCCAGGATATGGATGCGGGCGGTCGCCGCCATGTTTTCGTTCACCAACTGATGAATAGCATCGGCTGTCTCAACGATGGACCAATCAAAGGTCTTCGCCAGCGGCGCCAGCGCCTGCCGCGCCGCCTGCCGATCCAGCTTCATCGAACCACCGAGGAAATAATCGGGATTCAGGTAACCCAAAACCAAGTCGGCATCTGTCACGGTTGGCGCATCGCCGCCAAAACCATAGCAAGCGGGACCGGGGTTGGAGCCGGCGCTCTGCGGTCCCACCTTGAGCAAGCCCAAATTGTCTACCCAGGCGATGCTTCCGCCGCCGGCGCCGCTTTCAAGAATGTCGACCGTGGGGAATTGCAAGGGATAGCCGCTGCCTTTGGTGAATCGATGGACGCGGGCGACCTCCAGATTGGACGCGACCGCGGGCCGCCCGTCATGAACGAGCGCCACTTTTGCCGTCGTCCCGCCCATATCGAAGGAGAGCAAGTCTTTGCAGCCCGCCAATTCGCCGTAATAGGCGGCGGCGAGCGCCCCAGCGGCCGGACCTGATTCCACCAGACGTATCGGTTGCTTCCGCGCAGCCGATACCAGCGCCGAACTGCCCGATGAGAGCATTAGATAAAAGTTGCCGCCAAAGCCAGACCCCGCCAGCTTAGCATCCATCGTCTTCAAATAGCGCGACATCAGGGGCAGGGTGTAGGCGTTGGCAACCGTCGTCGAGGTCCGCTCGTACTCGCGAATCTCGGGCGCGATATCGCTCGATGTCGCCAGCGGAACATCGGGCCAACTCGCTCGGACAATCTCGGCGATGCGCTGTTCATTGGCCGGATTGCGATACGAATGCAGGCAGGCGACCGCGATCGCTTCGACGCCTTCACGTTTGAAGTCTTCCACCGCTGCCCGCACACTATCCTCACAAACGCATTCGAGGATGTTTCCGTCGCGGTCGATCCGCTCACGAATGCCACGGCGCAGATATCGTGGGCTCAGCGGCGGCGGATATTGCAGGAACAGATCATATATGGCAAAGCGCTGCTCGGTGCGCATCTCCAGGATGTCGCGAAATCCGGCGGTGGTAAGCAAACCGACGAGCGCGCCTTTGTGTTCAATCAGCGTATTCGCCACCAGTGTTGTGCCGTGGAAAATGTTGAGCAACTGTACATGGCGCAAGCCGCATTGGTCAAGGAAAGTTGACATGCCGTCTAGCGCGCCAACTTCGGGACGGTCAGCCGTTGTCAGCACTTTGAATATCGCCAACTCGCCGCTTTCCGTATTCTGCAGCGCAAAATCGGTGAAGGTGCCGCCGATGTCAAAGCCAAGCTCGAATGTCATGCGCCTCCTCGAGCGCTAGGGTCAATTATTTGTGGCTGATGCGAGGGTCAAGCTGCATGTAGAGCAGGTCGACAATTGTATTAGAGACGACGAAAATCACGGCGATCACCAGCGCGGCGCCAATGACGGCGTAAAAGTCGAAAGACAACACAGATTCCACCGCGTATCGCCCCAAGCCGGGCCAGGTGAATACCACCTCGACCAAGACGGCGCCGCTCAATAGAAAACCGATCTGTATGCCAAGCATCGTCACCACCGGGATCAGCGCATTGCGAAAAGCATGCCGCAGCACCACGCGTTTTTCCCGCAAGCCTTTGGCCCGCGCCGTCCGCACATAGGGCTGCGACAGTGTTTCCAGCATTCCGCTTCGGGTGAAGCGCGCGCCAACCGCCAGGCGGCCCAGCGCCAATGCCGCCACCGGCAGCGCCAAATGCCGCAAGCTCATCCAGAATAGCTCCCATTGACCGGCGATCAAGCTGTCCACCGTATACATTCCGGTTACAAATGGCGGCGGCGCCATCCGCGTATGCAAGCGCCCTTCCAGCGGAAACATATCCAGCCCCTTGGCGAAAATTAGCTGCAAAAACAGCGCCAGCACAAAAGGAGGAACCGCCATGCCGATAACGACAAAGGCGCGGATCAAGAAGTCCAGCGCGTTGCCAGCATTGATCGCCGCGATGATGCCCAGCCCCACGCCAAAAACGACAATGACCACAGCGGACAGGATCGCCAGTTCCAGCGTGGCGGGAAAACGAAGCTTCAAATCATCGCTCACTTCTCGCCGCGTTAACAAGGATTGGCCCAGATCACCGCGCGCCAAGCCCGCAATATAGGTGATGAATTGCTCATGAAAGGGCCGATCCAAACCCAACTCCTGACGGATCCTCTCGATCTGCTCCGGGCGGGCATCGGTGCCAGCAGCAACCGCCGCCGGATCGGCCGGCAACACCTGCGTAACTACAAATAGGATCACCGCCATGCCGAATAGCTTGAGAACCAGCGTCAGAAGGCGCTCTAGCAGCAACTTGCCCATCGAGAGTAAAAGAGAGCGGGACGTTGCGCCCTCAGGCAGCCGCGCCCCGCATTAGTTCTTGTCACCGGTCGTGGAGCTAGTTTTCCAGCCAGATGTCATGCACGTGCAAGTCGCCCGGGAAGCCGTAAGGATCATACTGATAACCGCGCACCGACGAATGCGTCAGATCAATGTACTGCGACAGCATGACCGGAATGACCACCGCATCATCAATGAGGATTTGCTGCGCTTCACAGAGCAGCTCTTCAATCCGCGGATCGCCAGGCGCCATCGTCGGCGCTTCTTCCAGCAGAGCATCGAAATCGGGATTGTCATACCAAGCCCAATTGCCCGTCCCCGTATCGATCAAGGACGAGTGGTTGAGGCGGAAGAGCATCTCGCCCGAATAGGGAATCGGGATGTTGAGCCAGTGGCTGGTCATGTCATAGGCGGTATCGAAGTTGCGCTGGGCGTCAATGAAAGTGCCCCAAGGAATGTCATCCAAGACGACTTCAATGCCCAATTCGGCGAGCGCTTCCTGAAACAAGACCGCGGCGAATCGGCGAGGCTCGTTGGCATGGCGATAGGCTTGCCGCACCGTGAAGCCATCAGCATAATCCGATTCCGCCAGCAGGGCGCGCGCCGCGTCCATATCCTGGGCCGGCTCGAAGACATCGCAGTGACCAATTGTGCCGCTCAAAGCCGGCGAGCTAAGCGGCAAGGCGACGCCCTGCATCACCTCGATCATCGCCTCATAAGGATAGGCCTGCATCAATGCCTGGCGCACTTTTTTGTCCGCCAGCGGACCATCCTGTTTCATGAAGTGGTAGAAACCCTGCAGCGGATTGCCCAGATTGTAGCTGATGGCGTCGGAGGTCTCGGCGCGCCGTATATCGGACAAGCCGGCCCAGTCAATCAGATGCAGTTCGCCGTCTTCCATCAGCAGCAAGCGCGTGGAGAAATCCAGGCCGTAGCGGGCGATAAAGGTCTCGACATGCGGTCCTTCCCAGCCGCCCCAATAATCAGGGAAAGCAGACATTTCCGTTTGGCGGCCCGGGTCCCAGCGCGCAAGTTGATAAGGACCAGTCCCGACCGCGTTTTCGCGGAAGAAATCGCCCGCCATATCGCCGTCCGATTCGTTGGCGGCGATCGCATCGGCGCTGAGAATCTTGATATGGGGCAAGCCTGCCCAAAACTGGAAGTCGGCTGTGCTCAGCTGGATCTCGACGGTCATATCGTCGCTTGCGCTGACGCTAGCCACCGGCGCCAGGATGAAGCCCAGATTGCCCAAGCCAAGGCTCTTGTGCCGCTCCAAGGAAACGACGACATCTTCGGCATCCAGCGTGGAGCCATCGTGGAATTGCACACCCTCGCGCAGGGTCAGCGTATAGGTCAGCGCGTCATCGGAGATCTCCCAGCCGGTCGCCAGCCGCGGCGCGATTTCGCCTTCGCGCGAATATTGGGTTAGCCCTTCATACATCGCAGTGATGACATATCCCTCAGTCTGCGAGATGCCCATTGCCGCCGGATCAAGCGAGTTGGGCTCACAGCAGCTGCCAAGCACAAAGGCGCCGGTCCAAGTCACATCAGCGCTGGCTGGCGCAACTGCCAGCAGCAGAAGCGTCAGCGCAATAAGGATCCTTAGATGCTTCTTCATTTCATCATCCTTTCCAGTTGGAGATTGTCGACAGGGCATAGTTTAACTTGCGCCGTCGCAAATGCTACTGATTAGCGCGGCGCGATTCCGGTTCACTCCAGGTTGGCGTGCCGCGCGTTCATCGCTGATTCGTCCACGCCGCGCGCCGTTTTCAAACGAATGATGATCAGGTCGCAAAGCAGACCCAGACAATGCTCAAACAGCGAACCCATCACCAGCGCCGAATCAACCTCGCTCGGCGAGCCCGCCTTGAAATTGGTCGCCGGGATGTGCAGGACTGTGGCCGCTGCCGCCGCGATCGGCGAATCCACAACCCCGCTGAATGTCGCCAGCCTGGCGCCGGTTTCGCGCGCCGTGTCAAGGTAACGCAGCAGCGAGCCGGTGCGCCCGGAGGCGGACCCGATCAGCAGCAGATCGCCGGCGGCGATGGCCGGCGTCGTCACATCGTCGACGACATGCGCGGAGAGACCGAGGTGCATCAGCCGCATGGCGAACGCTTTCATCTGCAGTCCGCTGCGACCTTTGCCTGCGATGAAAACACGATCCGCGGACAGTATCGCCGAGCAGATCTCATCGACTTGCGCGGGATCGACCTGGCGCAAGGCGCGCCCGAGATCGGCAAGGATAGCGTCTATCAGTTCAGGCGTCTCCATAGGCTCGTATCCTCTCGTAGAAATGCTTGGCGCTCGCGCCCGGGTCGGCGGACCCCGTAATGGCGGAGCCGACGATGATCACGTCAGGCTTCAGCGGAAGGATCTGCGTCAAAGCTGGCAGCTTGACGCCCCCGGCGATTGCCAAGCCGGCCGAGGGCAGCGCCTCCCGCAAGTCAGCCAACTGCGCAAAGGGCGAACCGAACGCCGCTTGCTGATCGTGCGCGGTGTGAAGACAGAGCAGATCGCAGCCCAGCCCCAGCAACTCCAGGGCGCGCGCCCGCGGTTCAGCGACTTGCATCATATCGACCATCACCCGCTTTTCCTGCGCCCGCGCGCTCTCAAGGGCGCCTGCTATCGTGGCGTCCGCGGCCAAAGCCATGACCGTGACGACATCGGCGCCAGCGCTAAAGGCGATATCGGCTTCCGCGCGCCCGGCATCCATAATTTTGAGGTCGGCCACCAACGTCAACTGTGGATGCGCCTCGCGGATCCGCCGCAGGGCATTCATTCCCTCGCGGAATACGAGCGGCGTCCCCACCTCGGCGATGTCGATGTAGGGATGCACAGCGGACAAAAGATCCAGCGCGGACACCAGGTCGCCGTCGAGCGCGAGCTGCAGTTCTGCCATTATTCGCCAATCTGTAGTCGGATGAGCAAAAATCGAACAGAATACAGTATAGTAAATCGTCGCGCATCAATAAAGGAAGCGGATATGACTGCGAAGATCGTGGTGGTAGGCAGCTTCAATGCCGATTTGGTTTCGTATATGGAGCGGATGCCGCGCCCGGGCGAGACTGTGCACGGGGAGCGCTTCGCCACCGGCGCAGGTGGCAAAGGGTCCAACCAGGCGGTGGCGGCGGCGCGCCTCGGCGCCGATGTCAGCTTCATCGGGCGGCTGGGCAATGATGTATTCGCCAACCTGGCTTACGAAATCTGGGATGCGGAAGCGGTCAACTACGACTTCGTCAACCGCGACAGCGAGGTGGCAACCGGCGTCGCCCCAATCCTGGTCGATAGCAGCGGTGAAAACATGATTGTCGTCGTGCTGGGCGCGAACAAACGCCTGCGCGAAAGCGATATCGACGCGGCGCGCGAGGTGATTGCCGCTGCCGACATGCTGGTCGTTCAGTTGGAAGTGAACCTCGACATGGTGCCCTACGCTCTAAAAGCGGCCAAGGAATTTGGCGTCGCCACGATTCTGAATCCGGCGCCGGCCGCCCCAATCTCACACGAGACAATTCAACTGACGGATTACTTGACGCCCAATGAAACCGAATTGGAGACCCTCAGCGGCGGAGCTGACGATGTCGTGTCGGCGGCTCGGGCGCTGCTGACCCGCGACGATCAGACGGCGGTCGTCACTTTGGGCGCAGAGGGCGCGCAGATCGTTACCCTCGACGATGCCGCGCTTGTGCCGACCTTCACTGTCGATGTCGTCGATACCACCGGCGCCGGCGACACGTTCAACGCGGCGCTGGCGGTCGGCTTGTCGGAAGGCGTGGCGCTTGAGCGCGCCGTTCGGTTTGCCAATGCGGCGGCGGCGCTCTGCGTCACCAAGCCGGGCGCAGCCGACAGCGCTCCCTATCGCGCCGATGTCGACGCGCTGGTTCTCGGGAAAGAGTAGCTGATCACGGGTGGGCGAGCCAATGCCCGCCCCTACACGCAAGCCTTATGAAAGCGGGCGACATGATAGCTCGTCCCGCCACGCCATCAATCCAGAACCCGCTTCAAGTGATCGGCCAGACGCAGCGCCAGCGCAACGATGGTGAGCGTCGGGTTTGCATAGCCCCCGGTCGGGAACACTGCTGAGCCGGCAATATAGAGATTGTCGACGCGGTGAAGACGCGAATTGATGTCGACGATGCCATCCTCAGGCGCAGTCGACATCCGCAGCGCGCCCATGTGATGGTCGCCCGTCTCCAGCGCGCCTACATGCGGCGGGAAAGTCCAGCAGTCGGCGCCGCCGCTGACATCGGTGATCATCTCCTGCCGGACGACGCCATGATCGCGCAGATAAGCCAGCGTAATCTCCAAGGCGCGAACGGCGCTCTGTTTGTCGGTATCACTGAGGCGCCAATCGATATGCGCCAGCGGCTGACCAAAAATGGGATCAACCCGCCGCCGATCCAGCGTGATGCGGCTGTTTTCGTTCGGCGTCTGTTCCCAATTGAGGTTCACGATCGCCGATGACCCTTCGTCGCGGAAATACAAGATGATACGGAAGTTGCCGATGCGCTCGTCAAGCAGGGTCTTGTGCTTTGGCGCCAGCACGCCCCAGGCGTTAAACATCAGGTATTCGAAGACCAGCTCCGGATTGACCAGCGGCTCGACCATATGCCGGTATTCGCCGTCGCCATCCCCTACCTCCCTCGGTCCCCCCAAAGTATTGGGGGGAGGTTTGAGGCGTATCTGTTGTTCGCGGAAGAAGTTGCGGATTTCGGACGAAACCGGCTTCTCGAAGTGAACCCGCGCGGCATTGGTCAGCAGGGGATGCACGATGAAGCCGCGCCCGAGCATATCGCGCCTGTTATTGCCGAGATCGCCCGAGAGCTGCAGCAAGCGCACATTCTCGATGCCGCCGCAAGCCAACGCATAGGTCCGCGCTCGCACCCGGAATCTTGCGCCGGGGGCGCCGCCAGCGGAAGACGACGCAACGATGGTCGAACAGATCAACTCCTTGACCAGACCTTGGGTCTCGTCGTTCTCGATGGTGAGCAAGTGCGCATTGAAGAGGACGGTGATATTCGCGGCGCGCTCCATTTCATCGCGGAATTGCAGCTGAAAATCGTGCAGATTCTCGTCGTATTGCGCGCGCATGATCGCGCCCTCGAGCTTGTCGCCGGGATGCGCGTCAAAGGGGCGCGCGTAGAGCACAGATCGCCAGAAATCCATATCGTCATAATTGAAGGGGCCGAATTGGCCAAACTCGTGAGCGGCGATGTAGTAGGGCGTCAGGTCGTCCTGCTTGATGGGCCAGCCAACCTCGCGGTAGCCCGGACGCGGCATATAATCGGCGGCATCCAGCGGACGCGCCCAAAAGCCGAAATGGTTGGTGGTGCCGCCGTACATATTGAGCCGCGAGCGCTGCGGAAATACGGGATCGACCTTGCGCAAGAACTCGCCGACCGTGCCTTGATAAAGCGATTGACGCGCTTCCGATGGCGCGCCTCGATCGCCCGGTCCGCCGCTGACCAGCAGGATCACCTTCAGCGAAGAATTTGCCAGGCGCTGCGCCATGGCGATGCCGGCGGCGCCCGCCCCGACAATGCAGATATCGAAGCCACTCAGAATCGTGCCTTCGGGCAGTTGATCCGCGTAGTGGTACATCGCAGTCTCCTAGAAGCCGCCGATCAATCTATCGCGCGCCAGCCAGGCGGCGCCCAGTATCGGCGCGTCCTCTCCCATTTCAGAAGCGGCCACCTTGACGCGCGCCGACACCGCCTTGAATGCGTATTGCTTTAGCGATGCTCGCGCCGCTTCCAGCAAAAGATCGCCCGCGTTGGCGACGCTGCCGCCGATGACAAAGAGTTCGATATTGAGCGTCATTGCCAATGAAGCAATGGCGATGCCAAGCGCGCAGCCCGCCTTCCCTAATAGCGCCCGCGCCGTCTCATCGCCAGCCAGCGCCCGCTCGGTGACCGCGGCGCCGGATACTTTATCACCGGTGGCGGCGGCGTAATGTTTCGCCAGCGCCGGTCCACTGGTGTAGGTCTCCAGGCAGCCGCGCGATCCGCAGTGGCAGGGATGCCCTTTGGGATCGACCGTCATATGTCCTGACTCGCCAGCGCTGTTGCTCTCGCCATAGATCAACTGACCCTGATAGATGATGGCGGCGCCGACGCCGGCGCCCATGACGATATAGATCATGCTCTCGCGTTCGCGCCCGGCGCCATAGTGAAATTCGCCCAGGGCGGCGACTTTCGCGTCATGATCGAGGGCAACTGGTAAAGCCAGCCGCTCCTGCAGCGCGCGGCGAAAGGGCGTATTGGATATGCCCGGCAAATTCACCAGCGTCAGCAGATCGCCGCTGACGCAGTCGACTGGTCCGGGCGCGCCGATGCCGACCGCTTCGAGCTTTTGCTCAGGCCGCAGCGTCGCCCTCAGCGCGTCAACCTCGATGGCGATGCGCTCAACGACGCTTTCCAAGCCCGCCTCCGATTCAGTGTCGATGCGGCGGCGCGCGCTGATCTCGTCGCGCGGACTGACGAGGCCGAGCGCGATTTTGCTGCCGCCGAGATCAATGCCGATGATATGACTCATGCCGAAGCTCCGATTTGAGCGGCGCTTTGTCCTGCAAGTGATCGGCGACACGAAGCGCCTGCGCGCAAATGGTCAGCGCCGGATTCATCGCCGTTGATGAGGGAAAGAAGGACGAATCCATCACATAGAGATTCGCAAGATCGTGGGCGCGGCAGAAGGGATCAAGCACCGAACTCGCCGGATCGGTCCCGAAACGCGCCGTGCCGCATTGATGCGAGTTGGTCTCGATGCCGAGCGTCTCGGTGAATACGAAGGTGTAACCCGCCTCTCGCATCATGCGGATCGCGCGCTGAATCAACTGCTGATGGGCGATGCGGTTGTTCGGGCGCCATTGCACATGCGCCTTGTCGTCGGCGCCCAGGAAAACGCGATTCTCCGGGTCAGGCAGGTCCTCGGACATCACCCACCAATCCATGCTGCGATTCGCCATCGCCGTCAGCAGGGGCTTGGGCAGGTAGGGCTTCGCCGCTGAAAGCATGCCCGCCTGCAATTTGCCCAGCGCCTGAATATTGCCCATAGGAAACTTGAAATCGTCATCGCCAAAGTAGTAGTCGTTCACCGCCGTCGTCTTTTGAAAGACAGTCGGATTCTGCTTTAGCGGGGCGACAGCGGTCAGGGCAGTGTTGTTGTGCATCATATAATTGCGACCGAGCAAGCCGGATGAATTGGCGAGTCCGTTCGGATGCTGGCTGTTCCGCGAGCGCAGCAACAGAATAGCCGAGTTCACCGCGCCGCATGAGACGATGATGCGGTCGGCGGAGACCGTTCGCGTCTCGCCCTTTCGTTCAACTTCGACAGCGGTGGCGCGTTCCCCTCGCTCATCCGTTAGGATTCGTCTCGCCAGCGAATTCGTCCAAAGCTCAATGTTGCTTTCTTCAATCGCGGGACGCACGCAGCAGAGTTCAGCATCGCCCTTGGCCTGCACCTTGCAAGGAAAGCCATCGCAGGTCTTGCAGCGGATGCAGCGACCGCCCTCGCGCAGGTCAACCGCCATCGGCAGGCAGTAGGGATGTAAACCTTGCTCGCGTAGTTTCTCTATCAGCGCCGCGATGTATGGTTCGTGCGGCACTTCCGGAAAAGGATAAGGTTGCGCGCGCGGCGGCTCGCAGGGGTCGTCGCCTGAGCGTCCGTGCACGAAGAACAATTCTTCGGCAAGATTGTAGTATGGCTCGAGATCTTCGTAGCTGAGTGGCCAGGCGGGCGATGTGCCGCCTTCGTGTTCAATGGCGTCGAAGTCTTCGACACGGAAACGCGGTAGCGCGGCGCCATAGACTTTGGTATTGCCGCCGACATAGTAATGCACGCCGGGCTTGAAGCGGCTGCCATCGGACGCGTCGATCCAATCCTCGGCTGGCTTGTAGCGATTTTCTTTGAAGATGGCGTCTACCTGCCAATTCTGCCGTTCCTTTGGCAGGAAGTCGCCCCGTTCGAGCAGGAGGATGCGGGCGCCGCTCCCGCGCAGGGCGTAAGCGAGCGTGCCGCCGCCCATGCCGGTTCCGATGATGATAAAGTCGTAATGCGCCGCCAAGGCAAAGGCCTCCCGGTGCCACGCTAAACGTCAGACAGGCTCACCCATCCGCCCTTCGCCGACGAGCGTTCGGCCCCCGCCATGATTTTCTGTATATGGGCGCCATCGGCAAAGGAAGGCGATGGCGCCGAATCGTTCCATATCGAACGGACAAACTGATATTGGCATTCGGCATGCGTGCGCATGAAATCCGGCGTCATCGTCCAATCGGGCGCGCGCTGCCCGGCATAGCGACTGACCGCCTCGATTTTGCGGAAGCCACGCTCGCCACCCAGCGGAGAATCTACGTCGCGCGCGTCGTAGACATGGAGCCAAGCGGGATCGCTGAGGTCAAAGCGCATCGCGCCACGTTCGCCAAAAACCTCGAAGGTCAGATCGTTGGTGGCGCCCGTGCCCATACGCGAGATCTCTACTGTGCCCAGGGTTCCATCGCCTAAGCGAGCATGCAGCAAGGCGATATCATCGACATCGACCAGCGCCATTTCCGCGCTGCCTAGGGCCCGCGGTCGCTCCTTGATCAACGTATCGAGCGTGCCGTGAACTGCTGCGAATTCGCCCAGGACAAAGTACAAGAGATCAAGGATATGAGAGCCCAAGTCAAAGAGCGCGCCGCCGCCGGTATGCGCGCGCTGGAGCCGCCAGGACATCGGCTTGTCGCGGTCGATATAGCTGGAGCGCTGGTAGCGCCCGCGGAAGGAGAAGATGCGGCCGAGGAAGCCCTCGTCTATGAGTTGCCTGGCGCGCATGACCGCCGGAAAAAAACGGAAATTGAAGGTCACCTGCGCTTTGAGGCCGGCCGCGTCGACCGCTTGCGCCATGCTCTCCGCTTCCAGCGCATTCATCGCCAGCGGCTTTTCGCAGTAGACATGCTTGCCAGCAGCTGCGGCCGCCAGCGCAATTTCGCGATGCGAATTATTGGGCGTGCAGATATCAACCGCGTCAATGTCGGAGCGCGCCAGCAGCTCGCGGTAGTCATCGGTGAAGAAGCCGCAGCCAATCTCGGCAGCGGCGCTCGCGGCCGTTTCGCGGCGCGTGGTGGCGACGCCGGCGATTTCGATGCTTTCGGCGGGTAATCCATAGTGGAAGGGAATCGCGCGATAAGCGGCCGCATGCACCCTTCCGATGCCGCCGTAGCCGATGAGTCCGATTCTGGTTTTTGGCATTTGGCAAATCCTTAGTATGTTTCTACGGGCGATTCACGGAATCGCCCCTACGAATGCAATGACCCAATCGTGCAGGGGCGACATACCATGTCGTCCGCGGGTTTTATGCCTTCAAACCATTAACATCCCGATACTTGTCGCTCGCTTCACGCATCACGGAGCGCAGATTCCGCACGGCGGCGGCAATTTCGCCCGTTCCCGGCTGCAATTTGCCAGCGGGACCCTTCAGCAGCGGCGACGAAAATTCGCCGACCGTCATGCCTGCAGCGATGAATTCTGCCACATTGCCCGCGTTCAAGCCGCCATCTTCCATCAATTCGATGCGATCTTGCATGCCGGCCGCGGCAATCATTTGATGCAGCTTGCGGACCGTGTCAACGACGATCGGGTCAATGGTATGCGGGCTCTGTCCGCCGCTTGTCGCCTTCCAAAATGGCGCTCGGCTTTCATATTCGATGATATCGATATGGGGATGGATGAATTGCTCAAAGGCGACCGCGGGCGCGCCCTGCCAAGCCCATACGCCCACTTTCAAGCCCAGCTTCTCTTTGATATAGGTGATGTTTTGAAAGATCATTTCGTTGGTCGTTTCCAGCGGCAGGCTGATGAGACTGACGCCGAGATCAGCTAGTTGGTCGAAGACGCTGAAGCCAGGGCGAACCATCTGCAGTTGCGCTTCCACCTCCAAGTTGGTGCTGTTGCAGGTCGCTTCGATAATATCGTAGCCGCCGCGCGGCATGGCGAAATCCATATATTTGCCATCGCGCACTTCAATATGAATCCAGTCGACGCCGGCCGCTTCCAACTCGCGCAGCTGCGCGCCAAGCGCTGCGTAATCCGCCCAGAATAAGCCGGCGGCGATTTTCACCTGCTGCGTCACTTCTCCGATTGGCATGTCTACCCCTCCCCCAACCCCTCCCCGAAGCATCGAAGAGGGGAGACTCCGTACACGACATTCCCCTTCTCTTTTTGAGAGCGATTTTGCGCAGATCGTGCTTGTGTATAAATCGACGCATTCCTTTTCGGTTAGGAGGGCGATCTAGTAGGTCGCCCCTACAATGGGATTCCTAAGACCTTGGCCGCAGTCGCTTCGTCGGTGCAGAGCACATTGACCGCGCCCGTTCGCAAGGCGCCGACGATGGCGGCCGCCTTGTTTAAGCCGACGGCGACCGCGATCGTCTGCGGTATCGGGCGCAGTTCATCCAGCGTGACGCCGATTATGCGCTGATTCAGCTCGCAGGGAAACAACTCGCCGGCGCAATTGAATACCTGCCAAGCCATGTCGCCGATGGCGCCGCGCTCGCGAAACGACCGCAAGTGATCGGAATCAGCCACGCCAGCGCGAACGAAGCTGGATGCCGCGGGATCCAGATCGCCGATGCCGACAAGGGCGATATCCGCGCGCCGCACCTGCGCAAGTGTATGACCGACAACAGCCTGCTGGCGGATGACCTTGGCTGCTTCCGCGTTATCCGCCAGCAGCGGCGACGACAAGTAAAGCGCCTCGCCACCTATTTTCTGCGCCAACTGACGCGTCAGCGCCGAACTGTCGAATTCCTTCAGCGCGTGCGACAAGCTGCCGGTCCCCTGCATGACCTTGACATTCACCTGATAATCAGCGCGGATGGCATTGATAACCTCGTATGTCGCGCTGCCGAAGCAGATTGCAAGGGCGGCGCCGTCGACCAGCAGGCCCTCCAAATAGCGGGCTGCCAACAGCCCGATCTGTCGCCGAAGCAGCGCCGAATCGCTCGCCCCGGTTTGCAGCACCAGCGACCGCTCCAGCCCAAATTGACGGACCAGCCGCGCCTCCAGTTCCCGCGCGCGTTTCACGGGCCAGTCGATCAAAATGCGCACCACCTGCGATTCGCGCGCTTCCTTCAGCAAGCGATAAATCTTGACGCGCGAAAGCTCCAGCGCCTCGGCGATGTCGTTCTGCGTCATTTCCTGCTCATAATACATGGCGGCGACTTTCGCCAGCAACTCATGATGGGCGGCGTCGATCATGGCTACACCCCGGCCCGATTGCGCCGGATGATCTCGCTGGCGCGCTGTTCCGTCCGCGGCTGATGACCGGGCAGCGGCAACATGCGCTGATGAATGGTATCAATCATCCAGTCGGCGCTCGGAAAGAAGCTCTCATCCAGTTCGGCTGGCGGCGTAATCCAGTTGCGCGCGCCCAAGACCGCAACGGGACCATCAAGATAATCAAAGGCGAGCTGCGTGATATTTGAGGCCATCGTATGCAGAAAAGAGCCGCGTTCGCACGCATCCGATGCCAGCAGGACCAGCCCCGTCTTCTTGACTGACTCGATTATCGGTTCGTAATTCAGCGGATTGAGAAAGCGCGCGTCAATTACTTCGGCGCTAATATCGTGTTCGCGCTGCAGCGCGCTCGCCGCCTCCAGCGCGCGGTAGAGCGTCGCGCCGATAGTAATGATGGTGATGTCGTTCCCCAATCGATGCACGCAAGGCTCGCCCTCTTCCACCTCGTAATACTTGATTGGCACGCCGCCAGCGAAGAGCGTCTCCGGCTGGCTGTACAGCCGCTGACTCTCGAAAAAGACGACCGGATCGGTTCCCCGCAAGGCGCGGTTGAGCATGCCCTTGGCATCGTATGACGTCGCCGGGAAATAAACTTTCAAGCCGGGGATATGCGCGACAATCGAACTCCAGTCCTGCGAATGCTGGGCGCCGTATTTCATGCCAACGGAGACGCGCAGCACCAGCGGCATGCGCAATACATTGGCTGACATCGCCTGCCACTTGGCCATCTGGTTGAAGATTTCATCGCCGGCGCGTCCCATGAAATCGCAATACATCAGCTCCGGAACCGCGCGTCCGCCAGCCAGCGCATAACCAACCGCCGTCCCGACGATCGCCGCTTCCGATATGGGCGTGTTGAAGAGCCGGTGATAGGGGATGGCCTCGGTCAAGCCGCGATAGGCGCCAAACGCGCCGCCCCAATCGCGGTTCTCCTCGCCAAAGGCGATCATCGTCGGATCGTGGTAGAACCGATGAATCATCGCCTCGAAGATGGCTTCGGCATAGGTCAGCGACTTCAGTTTCGAGCGCGGCTCGCCATGCTCGTCCAAGCCGAATCTGTACTTTGCTCGCGTGACCTTGAAGCGGCTTTCATGCAGCGGCTGCAGGACATCCAGCTCTCGATGATCTAGCGCATCAGCGGTCGCGTTAGAGAACATCATCCGCCCGATGGCATCGCCGCTCGGGTCAATCCGCGGCGACGCCTCCAGATCGACCCCCAGCGCAACGGTCTTTGTGATCAGCTCAATCACTGATTGCTGCCACGCTTCGAGTTCAGCCAACTCGGCATAGCCCTTGGCGCGCAAATACTCGCCGTAGCCGCGAATTGAATCGTGCTCTCGCCAAAGAGCCACCTCGTCGCGACCGCGGTAAGACGATGCGTCGCTGGATGAATGACCACTGTAGCGATAGGTGATCACATCGAGCATCGCCGGACCGCGCCCTTGCAGCAGCAACGCTTTTGCCCGCCGTGTCGCATCAGCGACCGCCAGCGGATCATAGCCATCGACACGTTCGCTGTGCATGGCATCGGCGTTGACACCCAAACCAACCCGCGCCAGCTGGCCGAAGCCGAGCGTCTCGCCTTGTGGCTGCCCGCCCATGCCATAAAAGTTGTTCACGAAATTGAAGAGGATCGGCGGCGCGCCGCCCAAGTCCGCGTCCCAAAGCGTACGATACTGATCCATCGACGCGAAATTCATCGCTTCCCAAACAGGTCCGCTGGCGACCGATGAGTCGCCGATATTTGCGATGACGATTCCCGGCTTGCGATTAATTCGTTTGAAAAGCGCCATGCCTAAAGCAATATCGGCCGAGCCGCCGACGATGGCATTGTTGGGCATGATGCCGAAGGGCGGGAAAAAGGTATGCATTGAGCCGCCCATGCCCTTGTTGAAGCCGTGTTCGCGCGCGAAAATCTCAGCAAATGTGCCGTAGATCAGCCAGGCTGTCGCCAATTCGCGACCATCGGCGAAATCGGCGATTGTCTCGACGGCGCGCAGCGCGGCGCCGCCCATATAGCTCTCCATGATATCCAGCAGGCGGCATTCATCTAACACCCGAATCGCGGATAGTCCCTTCGCCAGGATCTCGCCGTGGCTGCGATGGGAGCCGAGGATGAAGTCTTGCGGCTCGAGGTCAATACACTGCCCTACGGCGGCCGCTTCCTGCCCGATTGACAAATGCGCTGGTCCCGCGTGACTGTAACGGAGGCCGCGATAAACACCTTCCTTCTTGAAGCCGTCCAGCGCCGTCTCGAATTCGCGGATCAAGAGCATATCGTGGTAAATGTTGACAAGCTGCTCCCGCGAGTAAAGAGCCGCTTCGGCTTCGGTATCGGAAATGTAAGCGTTGACCGGAATCTCCGGCGCGCGGATGGAGGATGGTCGCCGCTCCGCCGCCGGATCTATAGTCAGCGATTTGGGCACGGTGTCAGTCCTCCATTATCGAACCGCCAACTGATTGTTTGGCGCGAGGAAACGGGCGCCTGATTGGAAATGGGCAACTGTAAAATGAGCTTTTGCACAATCGATGTACATTTACACAAAGTGTAGCCAGCTTGAGCGCCGCTGTCAAGCTATGTCGCAAATTTGGTAGAATGATGACATTGGTGAATCAGCAGAGCGAGGGACGAACATGAGCGTTCATTTGCAGCACGTCAGCATACCACGCCCGCCCGGCAGCGAAGAAAAGACGCGCGCCTTTTACGGCGACCTTTTGGGATTGCCCGAGATTCCAGCGCCAAACAGCATCCAGGCGGCTGAGGTCATCTGGTTCAAACTGGGCGAAGACGCCGAGCTTCACTGCTTCCGCGAAGAGCCGCTAGGCGATGCCTCCAATCGGCACTTTTGCCTGGTGGTGGATGATGTTGCGGGCATTCGTCAGAAGCTCAACACGGCGGGCTACGAGCCTTACGATGTCGAGGCGATTCCCGGGCGGCCGCGTTTCTTCTGTCGCGATCCTTTTGGCAATATCATCGAATTCACATCTATAGTCGGCGATTATATTGAATTGCAGTGAATCGGCTCTTTGACTAGCCGTATCCCTGTCCATAGCGCAGCGGTCCGCGCCAGGCGGCTGTGTTTTGCGCGCGCAGTTGGTCGATATCCAAAGTCGATTCGGTCGCAAGAAGCTCGCCGTCAACGACTGAGGGGCGCTGATTCGCGCCCAGATACGCGATCAATTCGGCTTCTAGCGCCGCTTTTGCATCGACGGTTGCGTCCTGCCCCGCGAGATTGACGCGATCATCGGCGTCCCGGTTCAGGTCAAAGAGCTGCTCGGCGCCATTGGCGAAATAGTGAATGAACTTGAATGCGCCATCAGTGGCGAAGACGGACTGCCGCGTCTCGCCAAAAACGATGCGTGCCTTCGGCAGTTGCAGCAGCGAGAGGCCGTCCATTGCCGCGTCCGGCGCTAAGCCAGCCAATTCCAGCAGGGTCGGCGCGATATCGGCGGTCAGCGCTGGTGTCTGATCGCGTCGATTGTACATGCCGTGCTCACGAGGCAAGCGCAGGATGATCGGCACGCGCGCCGACGATTCCAAGAAAGTGGATTTCGCGAAGAGACCGTGATCGCCCAAGTGCTCGCCGTGGTCGGAGGTGATGACGATGATGCTATTGTCGTAAAGACCTCTGGCTTTTAACTCGCCAAACAGACGCCCCAACTGGTAATCGATATGGGTGATTTGCCCATAATAGCAGCGCCGCGTTCGCTGCAGGATTTGCGGCGAGATGCGGTCGGACTTCCGCGCTATTCGATCCGCGATTAGCGACTGCGGCTCGTCCTCCGCCCCCACCCAATCGCCCATAATCGCTTGAGGGATATCGAAGTCATCGTACATTCGGTCAAAAGGTTCCGGCGGGTCGAATGGGCTGTGCGGCGCCTCGAAGACCAGCCAGAGCATGAAGGGGCAATCCGGATCGCGCCGCTGCAAGAATCGAATGCCTTCGTCGACGATCCAATGCGTATGCGTCAGATGCTCCGGCAGGGCGCTGACCGCCGGATAGACTTCGTTCCCGCCCAAGCCATGCCCGCGGTAAAAGCCGCCCCAACCTTGCTCTTCCAGAAAGTTGACATAATCGTTCGGATGCAGGCTGATGTCTTCAAAACCGAAACGGGCGCGTTCGGGCCAGAAGTGCATCTTGCCCACTGCCTTCGTCTGATAGCCGGCTTCGCGGGTGAGGCGATATGGCAGGCTTTGCTCAAGGTCGATCGGGGTGCGCGGACCGCTCATGAAATTGTGCGGCAGGCCATGCTGGCTGCCGGTGAAGCCGGTCAGCATCGTCGCGCGCTGGGGCATGCAGACGGGGCAATCAGCATAGGCGCGGCTGTACCAAATGCCTTCGTAGGCGATCTGGTCAAAATGCGGCGTCATCACCGGATGCGCGCTGTCGGCGATGCCCAGGCAATCGCCACGCCACTGATCGAGCACGATGTAAACAATGTTCGGTTTGTCAGAGCTTGTATATGACATCACAAGTTGCTCGTTTCATGTAAGGCGAAAACTGTAGACACTTGCGAGACAATGCCGCCGCCCACCCAAAATTCCTTGCGCCCCATCGCGTTTTGCTCCCCCTCCCTCTTTATGGGGGAGGGGGCTGGGGGGTGGGGGTCCGCTGCCCGCAACATTAACAGGGACGACCTATCAGGTCGCCCTCCTAAGCGCAAAAGCAGAGTTGGCGCGGTCTCTTTTCTCTTTATCCCTTGAGGCTGCCCTGCGCGGTCACGCCGCTGATCAAGTGCTTCTGCCCGAAGTAGAAGACGATCAGCATCGGGATGATCATCAGCATCGAGAAGACCATAATAAGATTGAGGCTGTTGTCATCGCCTTCGAAGCCTTGCAAGGCGTTTAAGCCCAGCGCCAAGGTCCACAGATCCTTGTTCGAGCCCAGGTAAATCAGCGGATTGAGGAAGTCGTTCCAGGCGAAGGAAAACGCGAAGATGGAAACAGCCGCAAGCACCGGACGCGACATCGGCATAAAGATCCGCCACCAGACGCCGAATTCGGAGCAGCCGTCAATGCGCGCGGAGTCGTAGATATCTTCCGGTATGCCGCGGAAGAATTGGCGGTATAAGAAGATGTAGAAGGCATTGTGCCCGAGCACGCGCGGCAAGATCAGCGGACCAAAAGTGCGCGTCCAGCCGATCTCATCGAAAAACAAGAATAGGGGAATTAATCGCACCACATAGGGCAGCATCATCGTCGCCAGCAAGATACCAAAAAATATATTCCGCCCGGGGAACGGGATGCGCGCGAAGGCGTAACCAGCCAGCGTACAGGGCACCCAGGCGCCAAACAGTGACGCCACCACAATAACCATGGTATTGCGCGTATATCTTATGATCGGACGCGCCTCAAATATATACGGGTAATTCTCCCAGGCGATCGGATCCGGGATCAGTTCAAGCCGGCGTATAGTGATTTTGTCGCGCGTTTTCAGCGACGTGGACATCGTCCAAAACAGCGGCACCATCATCACAATCGCGCCAGCGGTCAGGATCGCATAGATGACAATGTAGCGAACCATTTTGGTTCTGGGATCTTCAATCATGCCTGCAACCTAGTTTCGAACGCTAAGACTCATCATCTTGCGCATCCCCGTAAAACACCCAGCGATTCGAGGTGTAGACGAGCAATATAGTCAACACAAAGATGATCAGAAACAGAATCACCGACAGCGCGGCCGAATAACCGAATTCAAAATCTCGAAAAGCCTTGTTGTAAACATGTAGCATGTAGACAAGTCCCGCTTGCAAGGGTCCCCCATTGGTCCCGATGAGAATGAAGACTTGTTCAAAGATCTGGAAGCCGCCGATCAAGCCCAATAGCAGATTAAAAAATATCGTCGGCGTCATCAGCGGCACGGTGATATAGATAAGGCGATGCCAGCCGGTGCCGCCGTCTATCGCAGCCGCCTCGTACAGATCTTCCGGAATGCTCTGCAAGCCCGCCAGGAAGATGATCATCTGCCCGCCGAAACCCCAGAGGCTGAGCAGAATCAGCGACGGTTTGATCGCATCCGGCGACGACAGCCAGCGCACCGGCGTAGCGCCAATCAAGACCAGGAACTGATTGAGGAAGCCGTAGCGCGTGTTAAGAAAGCCGGCGAATATCACCGTCGCCGCCACCAAAGGCACCACCGACGGCACGTAGAACAGCGTACGATACAACTCCATCCCGCGCACGCGCAAGTTAAGGATTAGCGCGATCAAGAAGGCGAAAATCAGGCGCAGCGGCACACTGAAGCCGAGGTAGTAGACCGTGTTGTACATGCTCTTGCCGAACAATTTGTCTTCGGAGAAGATCTTGGTGTAGTTGTCCAGACCGATCCAAGGCGGCGTGCCGACGGTGCCGATCTGATAATCGGTGAAGCTCAGGTACAAGTTGTAGACGAAGGGCGCCGCGTCAAAGATGATGAAGCCGGCAAACCAGGGGAAGATGAAGACGAACCCGATCAAGGCGCGGTTGCGGAACCACCACTCTTGCAGCCGCACCTTCCAGGTGGTTTCGCTTTGGGTTTGCCGTCGCTTGATAGATGCTTGCACGATTGTATTCCGTTCCCCCCATCCCCCGGCCCCTTCCCCCACAGGGAGGGAAGGGGCGATCAGAGGAGACGATCAACTTGTGAAATCACCCAGTCTTGTCCAAAGTCCCTCCCTCTTTATGGGGTCGCGTAGACACTGACCCGCCGGGGAGGGATTTAGGGGGTAGCTACATATTCGCGGCGTCAAATTCCGCCCAGAATTCATCCAGTAGCGCTTGCATTTCGGCGTGGGCATCATTCAGCGCGTCCGCCGGAGACTTCACACCGAACAGAGCTTCCTCGACAGCGTTGGCAAGGAGTTCAGACAGCTGGCCTTGAACCGGTGTGATCGATACGGCCACATCGGTCGCCAAGCCTTCAAGCACCACCGACCACGTGGGGTTGACTTCATAGTAGGCCGGATTTTCGTTGCATTCCTTAACCGGCGAGGGTCGGCTTTGCGCGAAGAGGAAAGCGCAGCCGCCCAAGGGATGGACACCGATGAACTCGGCGAATTTGAAGGCAGCTTCCTGCTTCTCAGGTGGATGCACCGCTGGAATCGTGTAAGCCCAGGCGCCGCTGTAGTTGTATCCGGTCGTGCCAGCATGCGTAGCGTCTGGATTGTCTCCGTTGTAGGGCCGCAGCATCGTGCCCCAATGGCTCGAATCGGCATACCCCTCGGGATCGTTCACGTTATAGTGGCCGTAGAAGGACGTGTTGATACGGAGGAACGCAATTTGATCCTCGTACCAAGGATGATCGCCTTGGGCGAAGGCGGTATCCTGGAAGAAGTCGGTCACGTTTTCCACGCCGCCGTTTATGTTGTTGGTGAAGTTGACCATCCACTCAAGCGTTTCTATGCCTTCCGGGCTGTTGAAGAGCAAGGTGCGGCCATCATCCGAGGAATACCTGCCATTGTTCGTATACAGCCAGGAGACAAATGCCGCATCGCCGCCGATTACTTGAGTGCCCATGACATCAACGCCCATCGGATCGGCAACGGTAATCGCCGCGGACATCTCTTCCAACTCTTGCCAGGTTTTCGGCGGCGCTTCGGGATCATAGCCGGCATCGCGCAACATGTCTTTGTTGTAAATGTACAAGCTTGTCAGACCGCCGGCAGTCGGCATCGGCAAGCCGTAAAGTTCGCCGTTCCAATATTGCAGACCAATCTCGCCGTCATAAAAGACGCTGAGATCGGTGCCGTGCGCCTCAACGAAAGAGTCGATCGGGATGATCAGTCCGTTGATGGCGAACTGATAAGTCTCGGGCCGCGTGGACATGATGATGCCCGGCGGATTGCTGCTGGCAGCCGCCGTAGCGAGCAGTTCAGCGCGGTTATCCCAAGGCTGGACCTGGTTGATGATGCGGATGCAGGGGTTCTCCTCCTGGAAGTGGCCGATAAGCGTATCCATCAGCGCTTCGCGGGCGGCGCCCCACCAATTCATAAACTCAAGTTCAATTACTTCGCCTTCGCAGTCCGCGGCGAGTGTCGGCGCCAAGCCGAGCGACAAGAGCATCATCACGGCGATTGCCAAGCCAAATAAACGTGAGACTTTCATGGTTTTCTCCTATCGAAATACAATTAACGAATCGATTGGCGTTTCAGCCATTACTACCCAATTATATCGCAACGCAGTTTATTGGCAGTTTGCCATAAGCTGGTTATACTAGGGTCAGCCTTTATGGCATCATCATCAAATTGCCGTAGTTAATTTACCGCATTTTGAGCAAGTTGTCAAAACAACCCGGTAACGGCGCGCTGAACTAGGCGGTTGCGGATGGAGAACCCAGGCGTCCTGAATATCCTAAAATACGCCAACGCGGTGAAACTGAAACGGTTTAGCCACGACGGCGGTCGTCAAGTCTGGATTCGAGCGGACCTCAAGCATATGGACGATATCAATGGCGCCAATACTGTGGATATTGCGGACATAAGCCGGGGCAGCGGCCTTCTCAACTTGCTGGTGGACATCCTGACATCGCCGGACACAGATTGGATGAAATACGATTCTCCCGGCGAAGAAGAGTGGTATGTGCTGCCGTCATTGTTGGAGGCGTAGACGATTCATGTTAAGCGCACAGAGAAGCATTATGGGAGCAAGCGGAACTGCATGAGCGCTCACAGAGCCGATCCGCGCCTAAGCCGCTTCGACCCGCTCGAACGAATCATCTTCTACGATGACTTCGACGAGGGCATCCGCGGCTGGTCCGAATTGATCGGCAATTACGAACATACGCTGGATTCTATGCTGGCCGAATACAGCGATATGCGGCCGCCTATGCTGAGCAATTTGACCATGTGGGACACAGGCGCAGCCGGCTCCATGGAAGGCGACTACGCGCTGAAACTGGCGAGCCGGGCGCGCGCAGGCTCGCTGGCGACCAGCATCAAACGGCTGACATTCCGCCGCCGCGGCCATATCCAGCTTGAGTGCTATTTCACCTTCAAGCCGGAAGCGAACGAACTGCGCCTGTCGCTGAATGACGTGCGCGCTTTTGGCGTGCTCTTCGACCTGCAAGACGGCATGAATCCGGAATATCGCTGGATGCCGCACCTGCGATACCTCAACGCGCAGGGAGACGAGATGATCAACCGCTGGCAGATGAAGGGCGCAACGCGCGAGTTTCAGAAAATCGGCGACTCCGGCGAAACGGTCTCGCACTTCCATCTGGGTCCGGAAAACTGGGAAAACGTGGACGCGCCCGCGCAAACGCTCGCCTACAACGAAATCGCCACCAAGATGAACTGGCATTATCTTCGTCTCAATGTCGATCTGGCTGAGCGCCGCTTTCTCGGCTTCCAATGCAATGATCTCATTTATGAGGGCGACCCGCTCAAATTCATCTCGATACCAGCCATGCCCAATCTGAATTGCATGCTCAATACCGCCTTTTGGGTGGAAAGCAATCGCGACAAACGCGCCTTCCTCTATCTCGATTCCGTGCTGCTATCGGGAGAGTTTTAACCATGAGCCTGCGCCGCAGTTATACCGCGATCGTCGAGCGCAATGTCCTCTGGCAGGGCGAGTTCGCCAGCGAGCCATACGAATCCGCCTGGGCGAGCGAGGCGATATTCTTCGTCCGCGCGCTGGAGGTTTCGCGCGACTTCGCCGGGACAGCCCACGTGCAAATCTCCGCCGACGGCATCCACTGGGTCGACGAGGGATCGTCTTTCGACTTGCCCAAGAGCAGGGACGAAGTCACCTTCTGCAAGGTCCGGCATTTTGGCGGTTTCTTGCGCATTCACGGCATCGCGTCGAACGACGGCGTAAAGGTGCTGGTATCACTAGCGCTGAAGGAATAAATTACAGCGTTCTCCAAACCGCAAAATGTAGGGGCGGCCGGCAGTTAGTGTCTGCGCAACTCATTGGGTCGCCCGTCGTATAAACACAATTCTCAGGATACCCAAATGACAACTCCCCCATTATTCGAATTCGACGCCGTCATCGTCGGCGGCACGCCAGCGGGCATCATGACCGGCATCGCCGTCGCCAAAGCCGGTCGCCGCGCGGTCGTCCTGGAGCGGACCGGTTATATCGGCGGCTTGCCGGCCAATGGTCTCGGCGCGACCGACATCCACACCCGCGGCGCTACCGGAGGCTTGTTTCTGGAATTTGTCGGGCGCATCAAAAAGCGCTACAGCGAAACCTATGGCGCCGATTCGGAGCAGGCAGTAGATTGCAGCGACGGCTACCGCTTCGAGCCGCATGTGGCTGAGATGATCCTGCATCAAATGATCGCCGAACAAGGCGACTTGCTCGAAGTTCGCACGATGCGGCAATTCAACCACGAGCCGAGCAATGCGAGCAAGGATGGCGCCATCTTGCGCGAGATCAAGATCGTCAATCGCGAAAGCGGCGCGGAAGAATTCTACCGCGCGTCGGTCTTCGTCGACGCCACCTACGAAGGCGACCTGGCGGCGGCGGCGGGCGCTCCCTATATGCTGGGGCGGGAGGGCAAAGACGAATATGGCGAGCCTTGCGCTGGCAAGTTTTACCAGCGCTGGGGGGCGCCGGTTGACGAATATTACTCGACGGGCCAAGCCGACAACGCGATTCAGTCATACAACTACCGCCTGCCTCTGACGACGGTCGAGCACAATATGACCCGCATCGAAAAGCCGCCGACTTACAATCGCGATGAGTACCTGTCGCTGATTGACGACGTGCGGCTCAATCGCTTCGCCGGTCCGCCGAAGCCGATGGAATTCGATGGCATTGGCGCCATCACCAATATGGCGCGCGTGCCCAACGGGAAAGTCGACGGCAACAATCAGCACGCCGCCTTCATTTCCACCGATTTGCCGGAGGAGAACTGGCCCTACCCCACCGCAAGCTGGGATTGGCGCGATCGCTTCGCCCAGCGGCTGCGTGACTACATCCTCGGTCTCTTCTATTTCGCGCAGAACGATCCTGAGTTGCCGGCCGATTTCCGCGAGCGCTGCAATCGCTGGGCGCTGGCGAGCGACGAATTTCAAGAAAACGGCAATTTCCCGCGCCAAATCTACGTGCGCGAGGGACGGCGCATCCGCGGTGATTATCTTTTCACCGCCCATGACGCGCTTTCCAAACGGGGTTCGCGCGAGCACATGACCAGCATCACGGCAAGTCACTATGCGCTGGATTCGCACGCCTGCCACAAACGCGAGCCCGGACGACCGCATACCGAAGGTATTTTCACCTACCCCACCAAGCCCTATTGCGTCCCTTACGGCGTCATCCTGCCGCTGGAAATCGAGAATCTGCTGATTCCCGTGCCGGCTTCGGGCACGCATATCGGCTTCAGCACCTTGCGCATGGAGCCCTGCTGGATGGCGCTGGGCGAGGCAGCCGGCGTCGCCATCAATGTCAGCCTCGACGCGGGAAGCTCCGTGCGCTGCGTCAATGTGGTCGAGTTGCAGCGGCGTCTGCTGTCCGCCGGCGCTGTACTCAGCTATTACGAAGACGCCGCGCCCGGCGATGACCATTACAACGCCCTGCAATTCTTCGCCCTGCGCGGCTTCCTGGGCGATAGCTATCAAGCGAATCTAGACGAGCCGGTCTCGGATGAAGACCGCAGCAATTGGACGACCTGGGCGAACACGCCAAATCTGGTGACATTCGCCGGCGCGCGCGGTCAACTCTTGGATAGAATCTATAGTGAAGTCAGCAAGCGAACGGACGCTGAACAAGCGGCGCTCTATGCCACATCGAAAATGTAGGGGCGAGCCATTGCCGCGCGTAGACACAGCGGGTCTGTCGCTCTCCCGCCAAGTCGAAAAAGATGAAACCAAGGAGATAAGCAGTGGATTTTGTAAAGATCACGCCGGAGCAAAAGAGACAGTTTGATGAAGAAGGTTACTTGATCATGCGCGGCGCGATCGACAGCGAGACGGTCTCGTCGCTGATCGAAGCGGGCGACCGGCTGATCGACTCCGACCGCCAACTGAACCGGCAGCGCCGGCCGGGCGGCAAATATGACGGCTTTCGCAACTGCGTCTCGATGGACGAAGCCTTCCTGCCTTTGATCACCAATCCGAAGGTCTTCTCGATCGTCGCGCAGCTGCTCAGCCCCTGGCTCTCGCTATTGACCAGCCATTTGATTTATCGCGCGCCAGATCCGCCGGGGTCGCCCGATACCGAGCGTCTGCCCGGCTGGCACCGCGACCACTATATGTCGATGCGCGACCTGGGCGATCAACATATTCCCCGACACTCGCTGAAGGTCGCTTATTATTTGACCGACTTGAGCGAGCCCAACAGCGGCGTTACCATGATGGCCGCTCGCAGCAATCAACTCAAAGAACCCATCGACATACCGGAGGGTCAGGTAGATCCCGCCAGCAAGGTCGAGCCGCTGCTGAACCCGGGCGATGCCGTCTTTTTCGAGAATCGCACCTGGCACGCGGGCGCCGCCAACTTGACCGACCGAACGCGCAAAGCGGTCATGATCGGTTACAGCTATGACTGGGTCACCCCGACTGATTATCGACAGCAGGCGCCGGCTATGGTGGAGAAACTCTCGCCGATGGAGCGCTACCTGGTTGGCGAGCCGGTTGATGAAAATCCGCATTTCGATTTCACCGGCGGCGCCAACCCGATCGCCGAGTGGTGCGCCGAGAATGGCTATCATTACAATCCGAAGCAGGGCAAAGATCATATTGTCGCTGCTGGCGAGCCGAGCAAGCCCGGCATGTAGACGCGCATTGAGGACGGGCAAGTGAAAGAACGCGCTTATGAAAGCACGCTCAATACCTGGTTGGCCGAGGCGCTGCGCGGAGCGGGATTGGATGCCCGCCCAGAAAGCGGGCAAGGCGGCGGAAAACGAATTGATGTCGAAGTGCGACTTGACGGCATAAAGGTCGCGCTTGAGGCGGAACAAGGGTTCTCCACGAGCAAGAAAGCCTCAGCGATAAAGGATGCTGACCAACGCCTGCTTCAGGAGTTGGCGGATTGCGCTGTCGCGATCTGCTATCCCGACGGACTGGCTTCGTCCGCCGACGCCCACGGCTGTACATTGCTCCATAGTTTGCGTACGCATAAAGACCGGCTGCCCGCAAAGAAAACGCGATGGCAATCAGCTGATATCGGTCAACTGGCTCGCGTTATTCGAAGAATCCCGGACCAGCTAGGTGATCCGGAACAACTCGCGGGATTTCTATCATTTAGTCTGAACCAAGCAGTTGACCGCTTAAGCGAGAGCCAAAAACAGAGCCTCGCAGCGCGCTTGGATCTGCCTAAAGGCAAGCCGACAAGAATCGAGTTTGGCCGCGCGCAGACCAGTCAATTCAATCAGGCGGCAAAACGCGCCATGCTGGTCATCGCCACCGCAGTAATGTTTCACGCGCAACTGGACAGACACCGCAAAGGCATCGCGCCATTGGTCGACAATCGCTTCCCGCGCCCGACGCCGTTCGAAGGCGACTGGCCCCCGCCAATGGTTGTTGAATGCGCCGAAAGCGACGATCCGATTGGCGAATTTGACGCCGCTTGGGATTTGTGGCTGGCGGTGGATTACAGACCGATATTCGCCACCGCCCGCAACGCGCTGCGCGGCTGCGCGCAAGATTCCGCATTCTCGGCGGCGGTGCGAAGCACGGCAAAAGCCGCATTAAGAGTTGTACGGAATATCGTCGGCCTGCGCCACGACCTGCTCGGGCGCATTTTTCACCGAGTTCTGGAAACCGCGCGTTATGATGGTTCCTTCTATACAACCACAGCGGCGGCCACCTTGCTGGCGACCCTGGCAATTCGGGAGGATATGTGCGACTGGTCGGATAGCGGCGCGATTAGCCGGCTGCGCATCACCGACCCGGCCTGCGGGACCGGAACGCTGCTGATGGCGGCGGCCGAGCGCATCCGCGATTTATCGGGCGGAGCGAATCATGTACGTGTCTCGCGCCATCTTATCGAAAATGTCTTGACCGGCTACGACGTCAACCTGACCGCGACGCATTTGGCGGCGACCACGCTTGGATTGATTTCCCCGACGACCACTTTCAAGGATATGAAGATCGGCCGCGCCCTGCTGGGCGTGGAGAACGGCGGCGCCTTCCTCGGCTCGCTGGAGTTTTTAGACCAAGACAAGCAACCGCGCCTGCTGCCCTGGCCCACTGGAGTCAGGCAGATCGAAGCCGAAAAGGAAGTCGCTCAAGCGGAGCCGGCAGATCTAGTCATCATGAATCCGCCGTTTACCCGCGACAGCCTGCGCCATGATCAGTTCAGCCGCGAGGAAGAGCTAGCCCTCAAGAGCCGAGAGAAGGTGTTGTTTGCTGAACAGCCGGTACACTTGTCGGGCAATAGCGGCCCGTTTCTGGTCTTGGCCAATCACATTGCCAAAATAGAGAACGGCAATGTGGCGTCTGTGCTGCCGCTTGTCACGGCGACCAACGCATCGACTCTTGAAATCCGCCAATTTCTGGCTGAACAGTTTCATGTCGAAACGATCATCACGTCCCACGACCCGGCGCGAAGCTACTTTTCGGAGAACACAGCAATTAGCGAAATGCTGCTCATTTGCCGTCGCTGGATCGATAGTGCAGAGAAACCGCCAACCAAAGTTATCAATCTGTACGAGAATCCCGCCAGCCCGACAGAAGCGCTTGGACTCGCGCAAGACATCATGCAGAACAACGTTGCCAACATAAAGGGAACCGTACAACTTTGGAACTCAGACCGAATGCCAGCGGGGAACTGGGGCGCGGTTCAATTTTTGTCGCCCTATTTGTGCGAAGGTTTTCAGTCGCTCAAGGCAAGCCGGTTTTTCGACATGACAGAATTGGGGCAGATTACTGAAATTGGGCCTGCCGGACAAGCCGTTAGAGGCATTTTTGACCGCTCCGAAGTACCTGATCAAAGAGCAATGCTCGCGCTATGGGATCACAAAACGGACATTACGCAAACGATGTCCACTGCGCACGATACATATATTTCCGCGAAACCCGGTAAAGCAAAACAAGCGAAGGCGCTTTGGCAGCAGCGCGGAACGCTCTTGCTGGCGGCGCGCGCTCGCTTGAACACAACGCGGTTAGTGAGCGTTCGGCTGCCGCAGCGCGTATTGGGTTCCGCATGGGTCCCGTGCAAGCCTTTTGGAAAGGACGTAAATACGGAAAAAGCGATATGCGTCTACTTGAATTCCACTGTCGGCGCATTGGCGATCCTGGGCAATCGATCAATTCGAGATCTCTCGTACTCGCAATTCTCCATGGACGACCTGCGGCGCATCCCCGTCCCCAACTTTGAAGCGCTGGGCGAAGCGAAGGTAAATGCCTTAGCTTCCGTCTACGACCAACTCTGCAAGCGGATACTGCTGCCCCTGCCGCAAATCATGGAGGACGAAACGCGCCAAGCGCTCGACCGTGCGGTAGTATCCGCACTCGGTATCAGCGACGAAATCGTGGCAAACATCCGCCGCGAGTTATCTCACGAGCCTTCGGTGACTGGCAAGCCTTATGAGGTTTAGGAAGATTTGAGCTTGGGCGTCTCGAAGTAGCTTTCGAGGCGGTTTACCGAGGCTTGCAGGACTTTCAAATCGCCGCGGACAGTATGATGCAGATCAAGCGAGGCGTCAGCTTTTCTGCCATTTTCGCGCACGTAAGCTTCGAGATTATCAAATCTGGTTTCGAGTCCGTCTTGCCGGGTTTCAATCTGTCCCATTCTGGTTTCGACATTGCCCAGCCCATTTTCTACATTGACCAGTCTGTCGCTCAGATCCTTGATGTCGTCCTTCGTGGCGAAGCGCCGGAAGTAACCAAGCATCATGAAGACCATCACGACGGCATTCATCGCCAGCCCAAGAAGTGTGAGAATTTGCGCTTGATCCACGACAATCCTTACTAATGGTAACTTGCCACTGATAGCGCGAGTATAATACACTTGTGCTGGAATTGTCAAAGATGCGAAAGTATAAGGAATCAACCATGAATGAACGGACTTGCGACATTCTCATCGTCGGTGGCGGCACGGGCGCGATTGGCGCGGCGCTGGCGGCGCTTAGCATGGGCAAGTCGGTCATCATGAGCGAAGAGACCGACTGGATCGGCGGACAACTGACGGCGCAAGCGGTGCCGCCGGACGAGAATCCCTGGGTCGATCAATGCGGCGCGACCGCCAGCTACATGCGCTTCTCCGATGGCGTGCGCGATTATTATCGCCGCAATTACCCGCTGACGGACAAGGCGCGTTACACCATGAATTGGAATCCGGGACAGGGCAATGTCAGCCGCCTCTGCCACGAGCCGCGTATCGGCTTGGCTGTAATTGAAGAGATGCTGGCGCCTTACCGTTCCAGTATGCGGTTGGATATCTTGCTCTATCATATCCCAGTCGCTGCCGAGACCGATGGCGACCATGTACTGGCGGTCACGCTGGAAGATACGCGCTCGGGCGATCAGGTCGTCATTTCCGCGCCATACATTCTGGATGCCACTGAGCTGGGCGACCTGCTGGAGCTGGCGGATGTCGAATCAATCATCGGCGCCGAAAGCCAGGCGCAGACCGGCGAAATGCACGCTGTCGAAGGCGATCCACTGCCGCTTGATCAGCAGTCGATCTCCTGGTGCTTCGCCATTGATCATCTTGAAGGCGAAGACCACACTATCGACAAGCCGGAAGACTATGACTTCTGGCGCGATTATAAAGCCGACTTTTGGCCCGACAAGAATCTGAGTTGGCATTACTCCAGCCCGCGAACGCTGGAGCCGGTGCATCGGCCAATCTTCCAGGCCGATCCCAATAGTAGCTACGTCGAATTCCCCGGCGACCTGTGGCATTTCCGCCGCATCCTTTACAAAGACCACTACCGAGACGGCGCTTTCCCCAGCGATATCACGCTGGTGAATTGGCCGATGATCGACTATTGGCTGAAGCCGCTGCTCGGCGTTTCCGAGCAGACCAAAGAAGAGGCGCTGCGCGAATGCAAGCAGTTGAGTTTCGCCTTCCTTTATTGGATGCAGACCGAGGCGCCGCGCTCAGACGGAACGGGCTACGGATATCCGGGCTTGCGCCTGCGGCCAGATATCGTCGGCGCCACTGACGGAATGGCAAAATACGTCTACGTGCGCGAAGCGCGCCGCATCCTGTCCGAATTTACTGTGCTGGAAGAGCATGTCGGTGTCCAGCAGCGCGAAGGTTTCGATAGCGCCGAGCAATTCGATGACAGCGTCGGCATCGGCAGCTACCGCATTGACCTGCACCCGAGCACTGGTTTGCGCAACTATATTGATATCAGTTGTTATCCCTTCCAGATTCCGCTCGGCTCGCTGATTCCGCAGCGCGTCGAAAACCTGCTGCCCGCCTGCAAAAACCTCGGCGTGACCCATATCACAAACGGCTGCTATCGTCTGCACCCGGTGGAATGGAATATCGGCGAATCGGCTGGGGCGCTGGCGGCTTATTGCCTGGACAAGGGTTTGACGCCGCGGCAAGTGCGCAATACCGAGAGTCATCTGCGGGATTTCCAATGCCTGCTGAAAGAACAATTGGGGGTGCCGCTGGATTGGCCGCCCTATGCGCGGACGACTGCGCGTTAGAATTCCAATATGATTCGAGGTTGCGCCCAGTCCCAAACCGCCAGGCCACAGGCAATTCCCCATGACAAGCTGAACAGTGGGCGCCGAAGGCATTTGCGGGCGACCCAGTTGGTCGCTCCCGCACTTTGCCCGTTTCAGCGGGCGACTCACAGAGTCGCCCTTACAGATTTCGCCATTTGGGAGGCGATTCTGCTGATGCTCGCCCTGTCGCTTTTTACAAGCGCTGTTGTATCCGCCCAGCCCGACCAGCCGATCTTCCGCGATGTCAGCGTCGAAGCCGGCATCACGGCGACGCACCGCGGCCTATGGGACGACAAAGAAGCGATGCAAGGCTACCTCGCCATCGGGCAAGCCTGGGGCGACTACGACCGCGACGGTTGGGTTGATCTCTTTGTCACCGGCAATCTGGACCCCAATGTGCTCTTCCGCAACAAAGGCGATGGCAGCTTCTCCATTTCCGCGCACTCTGAGCAGTTGAGTCTGCCCGATGTGGCGAGCGGCGGCGCCACCTGGGCTGATTACAACAACGACGGCTGGCTCGATCTCTACATCGTCAACTTCGGCGCCAATCGGCTGTTCCGCAATGATGGCGGCGCGGGCTTCACGGATGTCACGCTTGAAGCCGGCGTCGGCGACACCGGCAAGGGGACATCGGCCGCTTGGGGCGATTATGACAGCGATGGCTGGCTGGACCTATACGTCACCAACTGGTCCTGCTATCCCGAATGCGATCCGGTCGATTTCACCGCTCAGCAGGATCGCCTCTATCACAACAATGGCGATGGCAGCTTCACCGATGTCACGCTGACGCTGGATTACGCCCTGACCTTGGGGGCTGGTTTCGCGCCGGCTTTCCTCGATTTTGATGGCGATGGCGACCAGGATCTCTACGTCGTCAATGACAAGATGCAGAACGCGATCGGCAATGCGCTATTCCGCAACGATGGCGCCGGCTGCGGTCATTGGTGCTGGACGGAGACCGCCGACGAAAGCGGGACCGACCTGCTGATCAATGGCATGGGCGTCGACGCCGCCGACTACGACAATGATGGCGACTTGGATCTGTATATCACTGACATGGTCTACACGATGTACTTGCTGCGAAACGACAAAGGCGACTTCAAGAGTCGGGCGCATTCAGCCGGCGTCGCCATCAATCTTGGTCCGGACAGCGGCGTCGGCTGGGGCGCGGCCTTCTTCGATTTTGACAACGATGGCTGGCAGGATTTATACGTCGCTTCGACCGAATACTTCCAAACCTTCCCCGAATTGGAAACCACCTTTATGAATCCGCGCGCCGATGCGCTCTTCCACAACAGCGGCGGGAGGCGTTTCATCGATATCAGCGCTATTAGCGGCATAGACGAAGCGCTGCCGACCCTGGGCGTCGCCTACGCCGATTACGACCGTGATGGCGACCTCGATTTGGTCACCGGCAATTGGAATAGCGGCTACCGACTCTATCAGAATCAGGGTGGGCGCAATCGCTGGCTTTCAGTGGAGCTGCGCGGAAGCGACGCTGTGAATCGAGACGCCGTCGGCGCGCGTGTCTACGTCACAACTGCCGATGGCTTAACGCAGATGCAAGCGGTGAGGATCGGCGCCGGGCTCGGCGGCAACAATCAGTTGCCATTACATTTTGGCTTGGGCGGCGCCGCCAGCGCCAATTTGCGGATCGTCTGGTCCAACGGCGATGAGTGCCGCCTGCAAAATGTACCGGCGAATCAGCGCCTCAGGCTGCAATATGGCAGGACCGCCGGCTGTGGTTAGCCCCCATCCCCTAGCTGTATGGTCTCGGATTATAATGGTGTACTATCATATAGTCAAAAGGATGCCCTATGGGACAGGTTCTACACCCACGCGCCACAACGACAGAGGCGACCCGCCGAGAAATACAAAATAGTCAAGAGAGCATAAATAAACTGG
>JAJECX010000038.1 GCA_022821805.1 Anaerolineae bacterium | reverse complement strand
ATCGGTAATCAAAGTACTACAGTCGCAAGCGATTTCCTGCCCGATGATGTATTGGGAGCCTTAATCTGGTTCCGTCCCCGCCGCCCATGACAACGCTTAAACGTCAACTCGCTGCTGTAGTGGCAGGGAAAGTTACGCTCCTCCGCAGTCGCACCGCCAGTTGAGATGGCTTGATATGGTATGACTGGGTATATTTCCCAAGCGGCAACGTACGGGATGCAACGGCGTCAGACCGGTGGCGGATGCAGTTTCGCGGCAACCCAGCGCTGTCGCGCGCGAACTGCATCGGGCCGGTTAATCCGCAAGCGCGAAACCGTCGCCCTACCCACCGCTGACAAGCCGACTAGCCCTGTTTTGTCGTCGTCCCAGCGAAAGTGATCTTTCCAGTGCTGAGTTCTTGGATTATAGAGCGCGGTTTCGACGCCGGTACCTGGATCAGTAGCAACCACAAAGTCCCGCTTGAACATGTTGCATCCTACACAGGAAAAGCTCAAATTGTTCAATGAAGTTTCGCCATTGCGGACCAGTGGGATTATATGGTCGATTTCCATCATGATTACGATTGATGCTTGAGCCTGGCAATATTCGCATTGCCCGCGCGCCCGCTCATTTACTTGTTGTCGCAAGCGTACTGGGATCCACGCCACGCGCTATGCCCCATGTTTGAGCAGTTTGTCGATATCGTGCCCGCGCCTTTTCAGCTGCAGCAAAGCCTCTGAACGAAGAAGCACCTGATGATCAAATTTAGCGACCAAGTCCTCCATTTCGACGATCTCTTCCTCAGTGACCTGTCCCAATTGTCCAAGCTGCATAAGTTCGCGCAGGCGCGTGTCGTGCGGCCAAGCCAAGCGCTGATGCACGACTGCTAATAATTGCTCGTCGGCGAAATCCTTCAGCGCCTCCGGCTCCAGCTCCATATCGGTCAACTCTCCAAACAGCAGAGACAGACCATCCACAATTACTGACTCTGCCGAACGACCGCTATCGCTGGCAATCTCTTCCGCGCGCTCATAAATCGCAGCAGGCACTTTCAATTCCTTTGTCGGCTGTTCCATGCCTATTTCACCCTCAGATCGCCTAGCTCCAATGTAACCGAACGCTTCCGCAACCGTCAGCTACCTGCCCCGCCGCCCATGACAGCGCTTGAACTTCAGCCCGCTGCCGCAAGGGCAGGGATCATTGCGCCCGGCCGCGGCGAAAGCCCGCTCCAACTCCGCATCGTAACGCGCCATCTGCAGCATCACATTGGCCGGCGGGCGCCGCCCCGCCAGCTCGCGCGCCATGAAATCCATCGTCGGGCGCACATGGTTGAAAAAGGCGCGATAACCAGCGCAAAGGTAATTCAAGCCCGGCTCGCCATCCGGCGTCTCAATGAAGCGATTCTTGGGGCAGCCGCCATTGCAGACGAACTTGACCTCGCAGTCCAGGCAGTATTGCGGCAGCGTATCGCGCTTGTCTTGGCCGAACTTGATCTGCTCGTCCATCACCACGATCTCGCTCAGCGGCACATCCATGATATTGCCCAGCTTGTAATCGGGCTCGACATAATGATCGCATGAGAAGACATCGCCGTTGTGCTCCATCGCCAGCGCCAAGCCGCAAGTCTCGTCAAAGATGCAAAGCCCGGGCGGCGCGCCCGTCCAGGCAGCCAGGGCGATATCGAAGATCTGCACAAAGACCTGCCCGACATCATGCCGCACCCATTCTTCGTACATATCGATGAGGAACTGCCCATAACCGGCCGCCGTGATTGAGCGCTCGGTGACCTGGTCGCCCTCCTGATAGCCGGTGTCGTTGTCGCGCTCTACGATGGGGATGAACTGCATGAACTTCGTTTCGACCTCATCGCGCAGGAACTTGTACACGCGCGCGCCCTGCCCCTCGTTGGCGGCGTGCACAGTCGTCAAGATATTGTATTCGGCGCCATGCTTCTGCAGCAGCCGAATCCCCGCCATCACCTTGTCGAAGGTGGGATTGCCGCCCTTGTCCACACGATAATAGTCATGCATATCGCGCGGACCATCGAGGCTGACGCCCAGCAAGAAGTCGTTCGCCGCGAAAAATTCGCACCACTCGTCATCGAGCGTGACCGCGTTCGTCTGCAGCGCGTTGGTGATGCGCATATGCGGGCGCTTGTGCTTCTGCTGATAACGTACCGCCTGCCGGAAGAACTCGACGCCCATCAAGGTCGGCTCGCCGCCTTGCCAGGCGAAGTTGATGTCATTGACCTGCTGCGCTTCGATGTATTGGCGGATGTATTCCTCGAGCAGGTTGTCCGACATGCGGAATTTGCTGCCGGGGTAGAGCGCTTCTTTGGAGAGGAAGTAGCAGTATTTGCAGTCGAGGTTGCAGATCGCGCCTCGCGGCTTGGTCATGAGGTGGAAGGCGGTGGGTTGCTGCGTGGTGGTTTGCATGGTGGGGAGTATAGCTTAATTCGGGGCGGAGGCACAGAGGCCAGGATAATCTGCAGCGTTGGATCGCGTGTGTTACACTTTCTCGTACGTAACGTTGTCGGCGCTAGTGGGGAAGTACGAATGGACTTGATTGATAGTATTCGCAATATCGCACAGCAGGCACAGAAGCAACTCGACTTCATTGAGACAGAAGAGGCAACGAAAAATTCATTGGTACTTCCGTTCATTCAAGCGCTTGGCTACAACGTATTTGACATAACCGAAGTAGCACCCGAATACGTAGCAGACTTTGGCACAAAAAGGGGCGAGAAGATCGATTATGCGATTTTGCACGATGGCAAACCTATTCTTTTGATCGAAGTCAAGTCGGCAAAGACCAAACTGGGAAACGAACATGTTTCCCAATTGTTCAGGTATTACTCGACGTCCGAAGCAAGATTCGGCATTCTCACGAACGGACTACAATATTGGTTTTATGCAGATCTTGACAAAGTCAATCAGATGGACGACAAGCCGTTTCTAATTGTGGACGTGTTGCGCATTGACGAAAAGATGATTGAAGAAGTCCTAAAGTTTACAAAGATGGAGTTCAATCCAGAATACATTTTGTCAACCGCAAGTGCACTAAAGTACACGCGCGAGATACGCCTGATACTTGAAGCAGACTTCAGACACCCGTCAGAAGACTTCGTCAGGTATTTGGCCGGACAGTTATACCGTGGTTCATTGACACAGTCGGTAGTGGCCGAGTTTAGAGACTTAGTGCGCCTAGCCTTTCGCGAGTTTCTCAACACCAGAATCGCGAGTCGTCTGCAAACGGTAATCGAGTCTGAAAAGGCTACAGATGCATCCGAACCTGAAGTCGCCCACCTTGCACCGAGCTATACCGGGGACGGTAGAAGAATCCCTGTATTTGCAATTTATCGTGGCCATTCTATGAGCGCGATTCTGCTACTGAATGAGGGTTACCCGCGCGGCTCCAAGATTCTCTACGATGACGAGGTCTTGAGCGTATCGAACGCAGCAATGAGAGTTATACGTACCGTAAATCCTGAACTCAAGAGTTGGAACGGCTGGACATGGTGGATGTTGCGTGACCCAATCGACAACAAAGACAGACTGATTGATGATTTGCGAAAGGACAATGCTCTAGTTAAACGTCTTGCAGGTAAAGATTGAAGTATATACCTGTACTCCCAAAGCGATTCAATAGCTACAAGGCTACCGCCACTTCTCCATCACACTCCGCAACCCCACCGGCAAATTGTGCTTACAACCACAGCCACTCACATAATTCGGGAAATCGGCAAAGCGTCGATGCTATGTTAAACTTTGACAAGCGCAAGACTAAACGTGTACAGGGAAAACGCGATGAACCTTGACGAGAAACTGCGAAAGCTCTCGGAGGAAGTCAAACGTAAGTCCGAGGCAGCCCATGGGAACGAGGCAAATACCCGTGAATACTTGATCAAACCGTTTCTCGCAGCACTTGGATACGACACCGCCGAACCCAATGATGTTGCAGCCGAATTTACAGCGGATTTCGTAAAACACTCCGAGAGGGTAGATTACGCACTAAAGAAAGATGGCAAGCCAATCATTTTGATCGAATTCAAAGCCGCGTCCGTAGTATTATCCAGAAAAGACACGTTACAACTCCAGCGTTACATCAATAGCAAGCTGGATGTCAGATTCGGCATGCTAACAAACGGAATCGAATATCAAGTCTACACTGACCTCGACAAAACTAATGTGATGGATGATCAGCCATTTCTAGTAGTAGATTTGCTTCATCTGAACAATGACCACTGTAAAAGACTTGAGCTGTTTACCAAATCCGGATTCGACGTTGAAAGCTGCCTTGAAGCGGCACGAAAACTGAAATACGAGCGCAGTATTCGACAGGCCTTAAAGGATGAACTAGAACCGTTAAGCACAGACCTTCTGCGACATTTTGTAAAGAAAATTAGTCCAGGAGCATTGCCTCCGTCAAAGAGCCTGCTTCGCATAGAGTTAGAGGAGCTTGTGAGACGGTCATGGGATGAATACATAATTGAGAAGTCAGGGAAGACACAAATAGACCCGCCAATTGAACCGCGAGATCCGGAACCACAGGGCAAAGACATCCCGGTTTTTGGCTATTATGACGGGCATCGATTCGAAGCAGTATTGCTAAGGAAAAGCATAAACAAAGGATTAACCATCGGTGGCGCTCAAATTCGTTATAACGGACAGACAACATGGCTAAAGAAAGCGGCCGTCATGGCCATCCGTTCCGTTGATCCATCATTTGAGCCGACGAGGACATTTCCTAACGGATTCCAATTCTGGCATGTGATCGACCCGGAAGGCGGCAAGGAACACATGATAAGATTTATCTCTGGATGGGATATGACGGACGAAGCGCTACGCCAGCGTGTATTGGCACAGTAACAGTTGTCATTTATCTTCTGTGCGCCCTCGGCGTCCGCCGCAGTTCAACAAAAACCCCTACCGCGACTTCGCCACCACGCGCCGCAAGCGCACCGAGAAAACGCTTGACAGCGCTCCCAGGATAAAAGAAACTGAACAGTAAGATCTGGATATACATGACGCACCGAGGAGACGCCGATGGCTGCCCAGTCAAATGCGGAAGATGGATTCGTACTCGATACCGTAAACAGGCAAGTCGCGCAGATTGCCAAGCTCGAGGCCGGCCGGGAACACGTCGCCACCAAAGCTGATGTTGAAACACTGCGAACTGAGATGGAAAAGCTGAAATCGGACTTGACCTGGAGAATCGTCATCGCCATGAGCATTATGACCGCCATCTTTGCCGCGATTGTTAGACTGCCGGCAGCAGGCGCGTAGTCACCGCAACTTCTCCATCACGCTCCGCAAGCCCACCGGCAGCTCGCTCACAAACCGCATCCGCTCTCCACTGACCGGATGATCAAAAGCCAACTCATGCGCGTGCAGAAACTGCCGCTTCATTCTCACCCGCTGCTTGCGGCGCCCATAGACCGTATCGCCCAGCACCGGGCAGCCAATGAAAGCCATGTGCGCGCGAATCTGATGCGTCCGCCCGGTCAGCAGCTTTAGCCGGACCAGCGCCCGATCGCCCTGAAAGTCATCATCGAGCACTTCGAATTCCGTCTGCGCTGGCTTGCCGCCTCGCCGAACCGCCATGCGCTTGCGCTGCCGCGGATCGCGCGCAATCGGCGCATCAATCGTGCCCCGATTCGACTCCGGTCGCTTTTCCAAAAGCGCCAAGTAAACCTTGTCCACCGTCCGCGCCTGGAATTGCGCCATCAGCGCCAGCAGCGCCGGCTTCGTCCGCGCCGCCACCAGCAAGCCGCTGGTGGCCCGATCCAGCCGATGGACGATGCCCAGCCGCTCGCCGACTTGGGGGTCGTCTATCATATCCGCCAGCTCCGGATAGCGCGCCAGCAGCGCATTGACCAGCGTTCCCGTTTCGTTGCCAGGTCCGGGATGCGCGACCATGCCGGCGCGCTTGTCAATCACAACGAGATCTTCGTCTTCGTAGACGATGGTTAAGGGGATGTCTTCCGGCTCAACCAACGTCTCTTCGCGCGGCGGGACGCGCAAGGTGATCCGTTCGCCGCCTTTGAGCTTGTAACCGGTCTTCTGCCTTGCGCCATCGACCAGCACACAGCCATTGCGAATCAAGCCCTGCGCCTGCGCGCGCGAAAAGCCGTCAAGCTGCGCCAGCACGAACTTGTCGAGACGCTGATTGGGCTCGTCGGCGACGAGACTTAGGATTTCTTCTGGCATGGATAGTTGCCGAGAAGTTGTTCACCATAGCGCTGCTCGATGCGTTGCGCTTCATTCAGGCGCAGCACCAGGACTGTCGCACGTCCTTCTGGAGAAATGCCTGAGAGCGAGGCATCCCGATTGATTCGAAAGTGTTCGGACCAGTTCTGCTGACGAGGGTTGAAGAGTCTGGTCGCTTCGTTAGTTAGGGGGTCAATCGCGGCGACATCGGCGCCCTTAAAGAGATTGCATTCAGCACAAGCCAAGCAAAGATTGTCGTTGTCATCACCGCCGCCGTGCTTTATTGCGACAATATGATCTATGTGGAAATCGACTGCTTGTCTGCCTCCGCCAAAGCGGCAATACTCACAGCATCTGCCCGCCCGCTCAAAAACAAAACGTCGCTGTTGTGCTGAAACGGTCAAGGTTTCAAGCCTTTGAGGCGGAGTTCCCGGTTGATTTTCAACGAAGTCATCATTCGATTCGCGCGGATAAAATCGTCCAATTCATGCCGTTCATCTCTGGTCAGCTCACCCTCGCCGTTGCGGTCGAGTAGAAAATGAACACGCGCCTGTATGTCTTCGGGAAACATGTAAGCAAGTAATTCATCATCTGTAGGGTCAGAAGTCAAGAATTCAGCAACTGCAACAGGTAAATTTCGCACTGGCGTATCAATCACGGGTTCTTCTCGTCTGCTCTTGCCACTTTGCCGCAACTTAATCTTTGTTTTGAGCAGACTAATCATGTTATCGGCATATACGAAGTCATCTAACTCATGCCGCTGTTCACAGGTCAACTCGGCTTCGCGATTGAGATACAGCAGATGGCTCACGCGGTTCTGAAGATCGTCGGGCAACTTATAGGCGAGCAGTTCTTCATCGGTCGGATCGTCCGCAAGAAAGTCGGCGATAACGGCAAAAACATTACGTGCTGGCGTCTCAATCATTAACCTTGCTCCTTTACCTCCGCCCAATTATACCGCATAGCCTGACGCAAATCACTCAGCCCGGATTACACCGTCCCCAGCGCCGAGCTCAGCAGCGCGGCAATCGTGCCGGCGACTGCAATCGCCAGCAGCAAGATCAGCGCCATGCGAATCAGCTTGCGCAGCGCTTGTCGCTCCGCCGCCGTCCAGCCTCGCTCTTCCTTGGGCTCGTCCGTCATCATCGCCCCGAATAATGCCCCTGTCGGACTCGCTGAAACACCTATCCCCGCGCACCATTATATACGCATGCAAATGCGCAAAGGCGTCAGGAGCGAATCCAGATTATCTGACCTCCTGCAAAGTAAGCTATACTTTGCAGCCATGCAGGGAGAATGCAAATGAAGGTCTTGGTGACCGGCGGCGCCGGCTACATCGGCAGTCATGTTGTCCAACTGCTGGCCGAGCGCGATTACCACGTGGTGGTTTTCGACAATTTGAGCAAGGGGAACCGCGGCGCAGTTCACCCCGATGCGACGCTGATCGTCGCCGATCTGCATGACCGCGCGGCGCTGGCAGCCGCTTTCAAGGCGCACCGGATTGAAGGCATTTTGCATTTCGCCTCGCAGATCCAGGTCAGCGAGAGCATGCGCAAGCCCTTCAATTACCTGCGCGACAATCTCTATACCTTTATCAACTTGCTCGAATGCGCCAGCCAATACGATGTAAAGCGCTTCATTCTTTCTTCCACCGCCAACCTATACGACCAGCCGACGCGTTTCCCCATCGACGAAAGCGAGGCGCTGATCCCCGGCAGCATCTACGGCGAAACCAAGTATATGGCCGAACGGCTGCTCGCCTGGATGGACCGGCTCTACGGCATCAAATACTGCTGCCTGCGCTATTTCAACGCCTGCGGCGCCCATCCGGACGGGCATATTGGCGAAGCGCACGATCCCGAATCCCACCTGATCCCGCTCGTCCTGCAGGTCGCGCTCGGTCAGCGCGATGCTATCGAGATTTACGGTACCGACTACGATACACCCGATGGCGCCTGCATCCGCGATTATGTGCACGTTCTCGATCTGGCGCGCGCCCACATCTTGGCATTGGAAGCGCTGGCGCATGGCGAAAGCCGCGTCTACAACCTCGGCAGCGGCAGCGGCTATTCCGTGCGCGAGGTCATCAAGGCCGCCCGCAAAGTAACGGGACACCCGATTCCCGCCATTGACGCGCCGCGCCGACCCGGCGACCTGCCCGTGCTCGTCGCCGACAGTGAAAAGATCGGCCGCGAGCTCGGATGGGAAACCGACTACAACAACCTCGAAGCTATTATCGAAACCGCCTGGAATTGGCACCGCCGCCACCCCAGGGGCTACGAATCGTAAGTGGTGAAATCGCGCAATCGCGTTGTATCAGCTTCTGTAGAAGGAGGAGCTGATATGACACGATTGGCAGTCTTGGCCGATATCCACGGCAACCTGCCCGCGCTGGAAGCGGTCATCAAGGACATGGCGCAATTTGAAGTCGATCATGTGGTCGTGGCCGGCGACAGCGTCAATGTTGGCCCCTTTTCCCGTGAAGCACTGGAAATCATCACCGAGCGCTACTGGGCGGTCATCCGGGGCAACAACGCCTTTTATGCCCTCGACTTCCAGACGCCCAGAATGCCGGCGCATTGGTCCGCTTTCACCTTGCCAGCCTGGCTGCGAGACCAACTGGGCGCGAAATGGATTAACTTCCTCGCCTGCCTGCCCGATACACTCTCGCTGCGCTTCGCCGACGCAGCGTCGATTCGCGTCTTCCATGGGATACCGGATAATCCCTGGGTCGCCATCACGCCTGTTTCAGCGGCGAACGATGTGGAATGCTGGCTGCGCAACATTCCCGAAGGCGCCATAATCGGCGCGCACAGCCATATCCCGCTGGAACGGCATGTCGGACGATGGCATATTTTTAATCCGGGTTCGGTCGGCGTTCCGCTCGACGGCGATCGGCGCGCCAGCTACATGGTGCTGGATGGCAACCACCAGGGCTGGACCATTTTCGCTCATCGCCGCGTGCATTTTGACCAGGACCAAATTTTTGAAGCCTTTGAAAAACAGCGATTCATCGAGCGCTGCGGCGTCGCCGCCAGGCTGATCGCGCAAGAGTTTGAGACCGCCCGCCTGCGCCTTTGGCCCTTCATCCAATGGAAGATTGCCAATTACCCCGGCCAGCCGGAGAGCGACACGCTGTTTGACAAGTTTCAGCGCCTGGAAGACACGCGTCCTTACATGCCGCCCGAATATCGTGATCTCATACCGCGACTCCATCGCGACTGAGAGACACTCGCCTGCTACAATAGACGCCATTCACAGATCGCTGCGAGGTCCGAGCCATGTGCCGCAATATCCGCACGCTCTTCAATTACGATCCGCCCAGCGCGTCCGCCGACATTGAAGCGGCCGCCCTGCAATACGTGCGCAAGGTCAGCGGATACCGCGCGCCCTCGGCCGCCAACAAAGCCGCCTTCCAGCGCGCCGTCGCCGATATCACGCGCGCAACATCAACCCTGCTCAGCACGCTGGAAACCAGCGCCCCGCCGCGCGATCGTCAAGCCGAAATCGCCAAAGCGCGCGCCCGCAACGCCAGGCGCTTCGGCAAGGCATAAGCCCGTTTACAGCCCAGTACCCTTGCGCTAGACTACTTCCGGAAACGGCAGCGCCAATCGGGAAAGATCCATGTCACTCAGCGGCGAAAGCATGCGCGCCATCATCATGGAGAATATCGGGCGGCCCCGCGTCCTCAAGGTCACGCGCATCCGCGTTCCAACGCCTGCGCCGGGCCAGGCACTGGTAAAGATTCACGCCACATCGGTCAATCCCAAGGACCTGGCTTTGCGCAGCGGCCGCTTGATCATCCGCAAGCCGATGCCACACATTCTTGGCGCCGACTTGGCCGGCGAGATCGAAGCGGTCGCCGACGATGTCAATGGCTGGGAGGTCGGGTCGCGTGTCTTTGCCTGTTCCGACGCTTTGGGAGGCGAAATCAACGGGGGCTACGCCGAATTCTGCGCCGTACCCGCCGACCAATTGATCGCGCTGCCGGACGAGCTCGATTTTCAGGCCGCGGTCGCCGCAGGCGCCAGCTTCGCCGACGCTCACTTCGCTCTGGTCAGCAATGGAAAACTCAAAAAGACGGACATGCTGGTAATCCGGGGGGCGGCCGGGGCGCTCGGCGCGTCCGCCGTTCAGATTGCCCGCGCGCGCGGCGCAAAAGTCATCGCCATCAGCGAAGGCAAATATGCCGCAAGATTGCAGGAAATCGGCGCTGACGTCGTGCTGGAAGATGCCGGCGATGATCTGGTTCGCCAAGTCAAGGTCGCGACCGACGAACGCGGCGCCAGCCTGGCGCTGCATTGCAGCGACCAGCTAAACCTGGAAGAATCGCTGGATATGCTCGGCAGCGGCGGTCGACTGATCATCGCCGGCGTTTTGCGCAAGCCGCAAGCCCGCCTCAACGTCATGGACCTCTATCTGAAAAACTTCAGCATCCACGGTTCCACTGGCTCTACCAAGCCCAAGGAACTTGCGACAATGCTGAAGAATCTGGCAAACGGAACCTACAATCCGCTGGTTGACGAGGTCATGCCGCTGAGCCGCGCGCAAAAGGCGCACCGCAAGATAGAAAAAGAACCTGGCTTCGGCAAGATTGTGCTTGTGCCGGATTCAATCCTCGAAGCGGCGGAAAAGCCGGCCAACTGGATCCCGATCGAATAGAATCCCCAGTTAATCAAGCCCCGGATAATCCAGGAACAGCGCATCCAGCGCCAGGCGGACGTTGGCGTTCGTTGACAGCGCATCGATTGTACGGCTTGTTGATTCCAGCGCGGCGCGAGCGCTCGCTGGCTCAATCCGCAGCGCCAGCGACCGAATCTCGTCCGCGCGATCGCTGTTGCAGGGCTTTACCGGGCTCTCATGGCATTGCAGCAGCACATCGCGCCAGTAGGTCAGCCAAGTTTCGAGGATGCCGCGAACTGAGGCTTTGTCTTTTCCAAATCGCTTGTTTAGCGCCTCGGCGCGCTTGATTCGCCCAAGTCGTCCGCCCGCCACAATATCGCGCAGCGTATCCAGCATTTCCCCGCGATACGTCAGCAATTCATCATCGCGCATCGCAGCCAGCGCCCAGCCCACTCGCCCGCCGCTCAAGCGCGCAATGAGATCGGCGCGCTCTTCTTCACAGCCGCGCTCGACCAGCGCCGCCTTGATCTGCCCCAGCGGCGCCGGGCGCAGCGGTATCGTCTGCGCGCGACTGCGTATCGTCGGCAAAACGCGCTCAGCTGAGCTCGCGACTACGATCAGGATGGCATGGTCGGCCGGCTCCTCAAGCGTCTTCAGCAGCGCGTCCTGCGCCAGCGGGGCGACCTGGTCGAAATCCGCGAGAATGGCGATCCGGTAGCGCGCGGCGTAGGGCTTCAGCGCCAGCAATCGCGTGACCTCGCGGATGGCATCGATCTTCAACGGCGCGCCCTTTTCTCCATCCGCCACGATCAGGTCCGGATCGTTTGCGCGGCCGATGGCGCGGCAGGCGCGGCATTCCCCGCAGGGGCGCGCGGGGATATCGGCCGCTTCGCAATTGAGCGCGCTGGCGAAAGCCAAAGCCAGCGTGCGCTTGCCCAGCGCCGGCGCCCCCGTAATTAGATAGCCGTGACGCTGACGCCCCTTGAGCAAACTGCGCCGCAGCATGTCAATCGCCCAAGCGTGGCCGATGACACCCCAGTTTCCCGCCATCGCGAAATCGTCTTCCATGCGCGAATTATAGCGCTTAAACGACGCCCATTGAAACCGCTCTTCGTCGGTCAGCGAAAAGGGTAAAGCCGCGCTAAATTCTGCTGAGCGCCGCGCTTTAGCCCAGCGATTGCCCTACAATTCTTAATATCCGCCTTCTACAATGGCAGTACCATTGAACCTGAAATCACCAATGCCAGTAGAGGACCATGCCATGCCTTTCCGCATTGCGCGCTTCATTCGCCTGACCGTCCTTATCTTCGCATTTGCGATCGGCGCAGCCGCCCAGCCACCGCCGACGGTGACCATCACGCCAGAGTCGGGCGAGGTGGAAAGCGCCATCTTCACCATTGAAATCGACGGTTTGCTGCCGGACACGCGCTATACAGTCGAGATCGTATTCGAAGGCGAAGTGGTCTACAGCAGCGAAGAAACCAGCGACCAGGCGGGCCATATTCCCTATCCCATCGGCAGCACCGAGGGCGATGCGCCTGGCGACTATAGGCTCCAGGTACTGCTTGATGGCGAGCTGATCGTCAGCGGCGGATTTGCGCTGACGGTCGCCGCAGCAGACCCCGATGACGCCGAGCGCGAATCCCTTGGTGATGTAACGGTTTCGCCAGAAACGGCGCCCTTCGGCAAGGCGCAGACGCTGCGCATCGCCGCGCTGCTGCCGCGGGCGCAATACACGGTGGAAATCACCGCCCGCGAGACTTTCCAGGTCGCCTATCGCCGCGAGCATACCAGCGACGCAGACGGCTTAATCGAAATCGAGATCTTCGCCGTAGAAGGCGACGCGCCCGGCCTTCATGCGATAGCGGTTTATGACGAACTTGGCGAACTGGTCGCGGCTGGCATTTTTACGATCTTGCCCCGGCCCGAACGCAACGTCTCGGTGACGCTCGCGCCAGCAGTGGCGGCCGCCGGAGACGCCATCGAGATTGTCGTTAGCGGCTTGGCCGCCTTTGATAGTGTTACCGCCCAAATAAGCTCCGCCGACGGCGTGCTTATCGATACCGTATTGGCGCGCGCATCCGGCGCGGGCGAGGCGGCGCTTTCCTTCATGACGCCGGCTGACTTGACCGACGGCTTATACGATGTTGACATTTTCGTCGAAGGCGACCTGCTCGCGGACGCGGCGCTAAGCATCGGCGAAATCGAGCCGGCGGCGAGCGACCTGTCGCTATCGGTAGAACCAGCCCAGGGTCCAATTGGCACGCGGCATACAATTGCCGCCACCGGCTTGCAATCCGGTAGGTCCATCACCCTGATCATCCTTGACCCCGCCGGCGAAGAGGAATACAGCGCGGCGCGCCAAGCCGACGCGGACGGTGAATTCGATCTGACCGTCTCCAGCACCGACCAAGACGATACCGGCGCCTACACCGTTGAAGCGCGCCCCGTTGACGGCGGCGAACTGCTCGCTTCGGCGGTATTCGAAATCACCGCTGCGGCTGATCAAGCGGAAGCAGCGCCTGGGGAAGCCAGCTCCATCCCGGACGCAAGCGTCTCAATTGAGCCGCAATCGGCTGCCATCGGCTCAAGCCACCGCATCGCCGTAAGCAACCTGCTCGCGAATGAAACTGTCGCCATTGATGTCATCTTCGCCGGCGCATCCGTTTACAGCACTGAAAAGACCGCGGACGCCAGCGGCATGGTCGCCCTGGAATTGGTCACCGGCGAGGACGACCAGCCCGGCGATTACAGCGTCAAGGTGCTCCGCGCCAGCGGCAACCAGTCATCCGTCATCTTGACCGCCACCGCCAAAGCGGCGTCCACGCTCACTTCCACCGTCCTTGGCGACGCCGAGGTGATTAGCGGCAGCCTGATCGCGGGACGCGCCGAAATCGAGTTTGACGGCGCCGCCGGGCAGTACGTGCAGATCACCGTCGCCTCCGACGATTTCGACCCGGCTGCCGCGCTCATCGACAGCGACGATTTGGAACTCGCCTTCAACGATGACAGCCGCGGTCAGAAAGACGCCATCATCGGTCCCGTGAAGCTGCGCTACAGCGGCGAATACGACCTGGCGATCAGCGCTAAGCCGCTGATGATGCCGCAAGGGGCGGAATCCGGTGAATTCACCGTCACCATTGAGCCAATCGCCCTGACGCCGATCGCCTTCGACGCCGATGTCAGCTTCGCCCTTAGCGCCGAATCGCCAACGATCTACTACAGCCTGCCGGTGCAAACGGGCGACAGCCTGACCGTTTCCCTCGACAGCGAGGGCGCGCTCGACACCCTGCTGCAAGTTGTGTCGCCATCCGGCGAAGAACATGCTTTCGACGATGACAGCGGGTCCGGCTTTGACGCCGAATTAAGCAATCTGGTGTTCGACCGCGCGGCGACTTACGTCCTGGTCATCTCCACCTTTGACGGCGCCAGCGGTTCTGGAACGATTCATATCGCGCGCAATCCCGTCCATTCGCTCGACGATGGCGATGTCACCATCACGCTGAACGACAAAGCCATCCGCGATCTGGTGATCTTTGACGCCGCCGAAGACGAACTGCTTGTGCTCAATCTGGCGGTGGCCTACGGACATGTGGAAGACCTTTATGTCACCGCTACAATCGACGGGATGGAAGTGATGTCTTACAGCACGATGGGCGTGCCCGATGAACTGCCGCTGGCCTTCGTCACGCCCATGAGCGGGCGCGTTGTCGTCACCCTTGAGAAGTTCGGCTATGACGACGGCATCGCGCTGGATGTCTCGCTCGAACGGCCCTAGCCATAATTGCAGTCGCAGATCTCTTAATCCGAACAGATCAACGGAAACCCTAGGGGCGACCGACGGTTTGTGTCTACGCAACCCATTGGGTCGCCCTAAAACGTCTTACCCAGCATCGGACGGCCTGGTAGGTCGCGTAGACACTGACGGCCGACACTAACCGCCGAGCGTCCGCCGCAAACGTTAATCCGTCAATACACCTGCAAACCGCGCGCCTCGCGCTCGCCATCGCGCCAGGCTTCCTTGTAGTTGTGTTTCGGCAGCTGCTTGACGCGCAGACCCGTCAACGCGGCATCCTCGCGCCCAGCATAGAATTCATCCAGCCGCCCCTTGTAGGCCTCCGCCACCTGCGGATGCTCAGCGAAGACATTGCTCAATTCGTCCGGATCATCCCGCAAGTCGTACAGGTCGTGCGGTCCCGCCGGATAGCGCCAGACCAGCTTCCAGCGTTCATCACGAATCATGCGCAGATCGCCAAATTCGCCGTAACGTGTATTGTCCCAAGCCAATGCTTCTCCACACAGCATCGCCGCGTACGATTCACCGGCGTAGATTTCATCTCGGGGCAAGTTGACGCCAGCCAGTTCGCAGATCGTATGGAAGGTATCGCAGTGATCGACGTATTCTTCCACTGCCTTCGCCTCCACTCCGGGTCCCGAAATGAGTAGCGGCACCTGCAGCGATACTTCGTACATATTCAGCGGGCGCGTGCTGTTGCCCTTGCCAAAGAAGCCTTTGTGCCCGATGGCGCAGCCGTGATCCGAGGTGTAGATTATGATCGTATTTTCGCGCAAGCCACGCGCTTCAAGCGCGCCGATGACACGGGCGATATTGTCGTCAATTTCAGTCACGGCAGCGTAATAGCCGATATATCGATCCAGCAATTCCGCTTCGCTGAGCTCGTTTCCCCCGCCTTCGTTTTTCAGCCAGGGATGCGGCGCCCATTTGGGGATCTCGTCGAATGGACAGTCCTGATACTTTGCCGTCTGCGCTGGATCATGCTCCTGCCGCCGGTAAGGCGAATGCGTGGCGATATAGCCGATGTTGAGGAAGAAGGGCTTGTCCGCCGGAACGGTGTCGAGAAACTCAATCGCGTGGTCGGTGATGAAACGCGACTTGTTGCCATCCAGTTCGACCGTTTCGCCATTCCGCGCATAAGAGTAAGGACCATTATGCGAGCCTTGCCAGCCCGGCAAGCCAAAATGATAATCGGCGCCGCGCGGCGGCAGATGCGATTGACCAAGATGCCATTTGCCGCTCAAACCGCAGTGATAACCGGCTTCGCTCAGGTAATCAAAGAGCGTCCGCGTCCCGCCCAGCCAATCGCGCTCGCCGACTGCGGGAATCCATTCTTGCAGCCAATCGTGAATCCCCACCTGCGATGCCGTCTTGCCGCTGAGCAAGTTGGCGCGCGCTGGCGAACAGACCGGTGTTGGCGTGTACGCGTTCACGAAGCGCGTTCCCAGCGTCGCCAGCGCGTCCAGCGTCGGCGTCTGCGCTTCGCTGCTGCCGTAGCAGCCATTGGCCCAGGCGCCATGGTCATCGGTCAGGAAGAGCGCGATATTCGGTCTGTCGGTCATGAAGAGTCCCCGTGAATTCGGATGCATGTATGTTGCAGAGTGTAATTGAATCCAGCGCGCATTTCCTGCCTGAGCATTTTGGCATTCAAGAGAGCAAGAATGTAAAATGTCCACACCAACAGAGAAAGGAGCGTACGCGATGCCGCTAGTGACCGCGGGCCAGGTGGAGCAATTCCATCACGAAGGTTATTTCATCCTGGAGTTGGCAATACCAAAAGACATTGTCGCCGCTTTGCTCAGCGAGTGCATGCGCATGGTCGGCGAGCGCGACCGGGAAATGGAAGCCAAGGGCATCACGACCGACCACATCACGCATTATAAGAAACGCTACTTCATCCACGGCCGCGATGCCGACAGCCCCATCATGACCAACTTTCTCTTCAGCGACTTGATGGCGGAGATCTGCCGCGCCACCCTCGGCGATACCGCCTATCTCTTCCACGAACAGTATGTGGTCAAGGCAGCCGATGCTGATACCAAATTCGCCTGGCACCAGGACTCCGGTTACGTCGGCCACTACCACCGCGCCTATCTCTCATGCTGGTGCGCCTTGGACGATATGACCGTCGAGAATGGCACGGTGTATATCCTGCCCTACTCGCGCGACGGGCGCAGCGCAAAAGACGACATCATCGACCACACGGTCGAAGAGCGCAGCAATGACAAAGTGGGTTACAAGGGCGATGACCCGGGCATCCCCGCTATCGTGCCCGCCGGCAGCATCGTCGTCTTCAGCAGCCGTACCTTCCACCGCAGCGGTGCCAATTTGACGGACCAATACCGCCGCTCTTACCTGGCGCAATACTCCGCCGAGCCGATCATGAATCGCGATGGCTCAGCTCTTTGGGGGCGCGCGGAGCCAATACTTCAAAAAGGCGCGCGCGTCAGACCGCCGATCTAACCAAACAATTCCAGTGCGCCGCGCATCTCCATCGGCAGCGTGAACAGCTGCCAAGCCGCCAGCATCAGCAGCAGCAAGACCAGCGCCCAGGGCAGCAGCCCCAACAGCGCCTTTCGCCGATAGAGCCGCAGCGCCGCCTTCTGCGCCAGCCGCATGCTCCAGAGGAAGCCGCCGATTAGCGCGAACAGTTGCATCAGCCCGATCACGTTTGGTTCCAGGCTGAAGCTCCAGCGCTGCCAATCGCCAACAGCGCCCAGAAACTCTTGAATCACCGGCACGATCAAGCCCGGACTCGCCAGCAAATGAAAACTGTAGTGGGCGAACCAGATGCCGAAACCAAGCGGCGCGAAAGCCGGCGCGAAAGCGGCGACCGTGTCTCGCAGCGAGTCGCGCGCCCGGAAACGCGTAAGGCTACGGCCAAGATAGGCGGCGGACACTGCAATAGCCATAGGCAGCAGCAGATTGCCCAAGCTGAAAATCAGCAGGAGCGCCACAAACTCGCTAGAGATACCCAGATTCAGCGCCAGCCACTCTTGCAGCGCGTAATAAGGCGGTACCATGCCGAATGCGTTGGACAAGCCCATGAAGGCCAAGGCGATAACCAGGAAGGACATATCCCAGCGTCGCGCCCAACTATCCGCCCGGCTCAATTCAGCGCCCGGGGACCGCGTGAACAAGCTGACATTGTCGTGCGGGCAGGCGCGGACGCAATCCAGGCAAAGCGTGCAATCAAGATTGCTGCGCATCTGCGGCGCGAAAAGCTCCGTGCCACAGCCCAGCGCTCCGCCCGGTCCATGCGCCACTTGCGCCCGGCGCGGCGCTTCGCCATCCGCAAACGGAATCTCATCGACGCGGATCATCGGCGCCGGCGCGTAACTTCCGTTGACGCATTCATGACCGACGCAACTGGCGCAGACGGCAGGCGATTTGACCGCGATGCTCGTCGGCGACAGGGTCGAATAGACCATGTTGAACGAACCGAGCGGGCAGACATATTTGCAGAATGCCGACTCGGCGAAGACCGCTTCCAGCGCAAATGAAGCGGCGAAATAGGCGACGACCAGCCAGGCGGTCAGCCAGGGGGTCGCCCAGAGATCGAGAACCTCATAGGCGAGGAATAGCGCGAACAGGCTGAAGATCGCCAACCACTTGTTGCGCAGCCGCTGCGGGAAGCGCCGCCCTTTGGCCGACAGCCGTTTCGCCAGCGTGCGCGGCAATGTGAAGGGGCAGCCCATGCAGACCAGATTGCCGGCCAGCAGCAGCGCCAATACAACAATGCCGCGCAGATGCACCCAAGGCGCCACCGTCGCCAGATTGCGCGCCGCCGATTGCGGTCCGGTGAAACCATCGACTGCCACCGACAGCGCGACAATCGTGAACAGAAGCTGCAACGTCAACCGCCCGTGCCGACCCCGCAATAGGCGACCCAAGAGCGGCAGTTTTAATACATCCATGCCCAAGCTTGGCTGATGCCGCTCTCGCCGGGAGTTCTCGCTCATATCTTAAGGCTCGCCTAGATCGCTGTTCCGCTGGTCAGCGTGAAAATGACGAAAACCGCGTATAGCAGCAGCAGGACGATGCCTTCGCGCCGGCTCAGTTCGCGTTCGCTTGATAGAAAGACCGCCAGGATCAATGTGGTCGCCACCAGAATGCCGATCGAAACCCACAGGTCGCCCGTACCGACATCAATCCCGCTCAAGCCGAGAATCGAAAGCGCGATCGTCCAGGGCAGCGCCAGCCCAACCAGCAGGTCGAAGGTATTGGAGCCGACGGCGTTGGCGACCGCCATGCCGCCCCGCCCCTCGCGCGCCACATCGACCGACGCCATCAAGTCCGGCGCCGATGTGCCCGCCGCCAGCAGCGTCAAAGCCACAATCACCGGCGGAATGCCGATGCCCGCCGAGAAAATGATTGTCGATTCCACCAGCACGTAGCTCAGGGCGACGATCAGAGCGATGGATACAACAAAAGCCCAGACGAAATTCTTTTCAGGCGCGCCCGTGATCCGCCGCAATATTGTTTCGACCAGCGATTCCAAATGATGCCAGCCCGCGACCTTCTGTCGCTCAGGCTCGCTTTCCGGCTCTGCCTCTTCCTCGTCGTCCTCATCCGGCGCCAGATACTTCCAAACGATAAGCACGCCCATGTACACGACGTAGCCTGCCAGGCCCAGAATCGCTTCGATCAGCGAGACATGGCCATCGAAGAATACAAGTCCCAAATAAAGGATGGATATCAGGTAATAGACGATATCGCGCCCAACAGCGAAGATATGAATATGCAATCCGCCAGCGACCACCGCCGACACGCCGGTGATCACCAGGATATTGAATACAGCCGAGCCGACAATCGTGCCGATGCCTACATCGCTGTGGGCGCCGCCGTCGGTGAACAGCGCCATCAGGGCGATCGCCAGCTCGGGCGCCGACGAGCCAATCGCCATCAATGACGCGCCCGCTACTTCGTCCGAGAGCTTCAGCCTGCGCGATATCTCGTCCAGGCTGGGGATGAAGAACTTGTCGGTCGCCACCGCCAACACAAAGACCGAAACAAGAATCGCCGCCAAACTCAAAAGGACATCGCCCATTAACGATTCTCCGCCGCTTTGACGCCTCCGCCATTGCCCTAAGGATTATCCAATGCGCAAACGCTTTCTATTGCCCCGCGCTTCGCCGATCCCATCACCATCGCGCAATAAGCGCGCAAAATATCATCTCCCGCTCGACCAGTTCATCCGGCGCCTCGCACTCGCGCTCCAGCCAAGCAACCAGCTTTTGCGCCGCCTCACGCCGGGTAGACGTGTGCAAGCGCCAGTCGCTGCTGAACATGCCGGCGACGCGCCGCTCCACCATCATGCGGGGGGATACCGGTTTCTCACGGTAGCGCAATAGCTCGGCGGTTTCGGCGCTGGCGCCAGTCGACGCAATATACTGGCTCATCGCTTCATCAGTCAGCCAGATGCCGTGCTGGATGCCGTCGTCGCCGACGCCCAAGCGGCGTAAGATCTGGTCCCATTTCTCCTGCGCGACCGCCCAGGGCGGCGGTTCAGCCTCGGCCGGCGGCAGATTCTCCACGATGACCAGCACGCCGCCAGACCGCAGCAGACGGCGCGCCTCGTCGATGCAAGCGCGCCAATCCGCCAAATGATGAAACACGCGCACCGCATGAACGAGATCAAAACTGGCGGCGGCAAAAGGAAGTTTGGCGCAATCGGCCTGCGCCAAATGCGGACGGCTGCCATCCTCCAGTTTCCCGCCTATCAGCCGCATCATGCCCAAGGACAAATCGATGCCATAATACTCTGGCGCCGCTCGCAGGAAAGCCTGCGCGATCAACCCGCTGCCGATCCCCAGTTCCAGAACACTTGCCGAGCGGTCCAGGCCGGAATAGGCAAGAAGCGCATCTCGATAGCGCTCGACCACGCCGTCGCGGTAACCGCGCGTCTCATCGTAGAAGCCAACCGCTTGATCGTAATTGATCGCCATAGACCATAGCCAAACGCCCAATCTCCTGCCAGTATAACGCGGAAGACAGCCAGTGGTTTCAATCTTGTCAGAGGGTACGGCCGGAGGTGAAATGAAAGCCGAAGACATCAAGCTCTACTACGAATATAACGAATGGGCGAACAACCGAATCCTCGACGCGGCGGAACGCGTCTTGCCGGAACAGTTAATCTCTTCAAATGATCTCGGCTGGGGAAGCTTGCTAGGCGCGCTCGTCCACATCCTGGACGCTGAGTACGGCTGGTTCAGCTTCCTGTTCAAGCGCGAAGACGAAGGCGTCCTCGACCCAAAGAACTTCGCCGATATTGCTGCGCTGCGCCAACGCTGGGAGCGGCAAAGTGAGATTACGAGACTGTGCCTCGATACGCTAAACGATGAAGACTTGCAACGAATCCACAAGAGCGAACGCGATGGCCGCCAATACGATTGGATCCTGTGGCAAGTGCTGCTCCATGTCGTCAACCATGGCACGCAGCACCGCGCCGAGGCGGCCGCCCTGCTGACCGGCTTCGGCTGCTCGCCCGGCGATATGGATTTCACGCTATTCCTGCGCCAGCGAGAAGCAAGCGCATAAGGGAGGCCGCATGAATCGCGACGACATCACCCTGCTCTTCCAATACAATGACTGGGCGAATGATCGCATCCTCGATACAGCCGCCAAAGTCACCCCAGCGCAGTTGGCGCAAAGCAACGACCTCGGCTGGGGCAGCCTGCGCGGCGCCCTCGTCCACCTCATGGACGCCGAGTACCATTGGCGCGTCTTGTTCGAAACCGGCAAACACGTCGAAGAGGAAATACCGGACAATTATCCCGATGTCGCCGCCATCCGCGCGCGCTGGAGCGAGGAACGCAAGGCCTTCTGGGCTTATTTCGAGCGGCTTAACGACGATGATCTGCTTGGCATTCTCACTTACGAAGCGCATGACGGACCGCGACAGCGCGTCCTCTGGCATTGCCTCGCCCACGTCGTCAACCATGGCACCCAGCACCGCGCCGAATGCGCCACCCTCTTGACTGGTTTCGGCCACTCGCCTGGCAACCTCGATTTCACCGTCTTCTTGCTGGACAAGTGATACAGCTCAATCAGGCAAGTCTTTCACGACAATCGCATCAAATTGTTTTTACCACCGAGGACACCGAGAGAGAAGAGAACACAGAGAAAATCTGTATAGACTGTTAGGTAGCAGCGACAGTTTAGGCCTTCTGACAGCGGCAGATGCTGGGAAAAGGTCGAAAAACACCAATATCTCTGTGTCCTCCATTAAACTCGGTGTACTCGGTGGTTGAATTTCAGCTTGATTATTCGTCATCTCATGCGTCATCATTTTGATGCGTTTGCCCTGCCAGTCATTTCGGCACAATTGCAGTACGAGACGAGATTCGTTAAACTTAAAGGGTAAGGTTAGGAACATACGATTCCTATTCACCATTTGGAGGCGGCGATCCTGTCACTGCCCAAATATGCGAATCAAACCTAGGCTTTTGAAAGGAGCCAAATCATGCGTAAATTAATGTTTCTTGCTATTGTCGTGTTCGTCGCGCTTTCTCTCCTGCCGGCGACGGTTCTCGCCCAGGACGCCGCTAAAGTGACCGTCGTCACCTGTTGGGGCGGGCCCGAGGGCATCGGCTTCAACGCGGTCAACGCCGTCTTCACCGAGCAGACCGGCATCGAAGTCGAGCACATTGATGATCGCGATTGCCACCTGCTGCCCCAAATCATGGCCAGCGCTGGCAACCCGCCCGATATCTCCGCTATGCCGCGCCCCGGCGTCATGGCTCAAATGGCGCGCGAAGGCTTGATCATTCCCCTCACCAGCGGCGATGATCCGGTGATGACGGATGAATATGTCCAAGCCAATTACGGTCAGGCGCTGATTGACCTGGGCTCGGTTGACGGCGAATTTTATGGCGTCATCACCGCGGTCAGCACCAAGAGCATCGCCTGGCGCCGCACCGAAGTCTTTGAGGATATCGGCGAAGACGCGCCCGCCACCTGGGACGACTTCATCGAATACCTCGACATCCTGGCGGAAGAAGGCATCCCGCCCCTGGCGCTCGCCGCTTTGGATGGCTGGACGCTCACCGACCTCTTCGAGAATCTCTATCTCAACATCGCCGGTCCGGAGATGTATCACCAGCTCTTTGTGACGCATGAAGTAGAATGGACCGATCCCACCGTCATCAGCGCGCTCGAGCATTTCGCCGAAGCGGTTTCGCCGACCGACACGCGCCTCTACGGCGGCTCCGATGGCACGCTCGCCCGCGGCTTCATTGACGCCATGGACGCGGTCATGAACGGCGACGCCGGTCTTTTCCCGCTCGCCAGCTTTATGCGCAGTTTCGGCGAAGCCAACTTCCCGGGTCAGACCTGCCCCGATGATTTTGGCTACTTCCAGTTCCCGACAATTAACGAAGACTACGCCAATTCAGTCGTGCTCGGCGGCAATTTCTACATCATGTTCAACGACCGGCCCGAAGTGCGCGAGTATATCGTCTGGCTCGCCGGCGCCGAAGCACAGAAACTCATGGCGACGCAGGAAACGGGTCCGCAGCTGTCCGCGAATTACAACGTTTCCGCCGATGTCTACGCCGAGCCCTGTGACGGCATGGCGGCGGCGATGGTCGCTAATGCCAACCATGTCGCCTACGACGGCTCGGATCTGGCGCCGGGCGCGATCGGTGGCGATGCCATGTTCACCGGCTTGCAAGACCTGGTCGCCAATCCCGATTCGGTGGCTGAGGTCGCCCAATTCATTGAGGATGTCGCCGATACCGCCTACGATATGTAGGTCAAGCCTATCGTATGCACTGAGGGCAGTCCTTTGAACCGAAGTTGATGAAGCGCTTATGACCTCACTCCACCTATACCCTCAGGCTCTCACAATTGGGATGGGTACTAACGAGTGAAAAGCGCGCAAGAGACTCCCCTTCCCTCATCTTGGGGGAAGGGGCTGGGGGATGGGGGGCAGCGCCTTCGCAACCCAAACGGGCTGCCCTCTTTTGCCAATTCGCTCGGCTTCCAGTCGGGCAGCAATTGAACTGACAATTCCAAAATGCAGTCGCGCAGATTCAGCAAACTGATTCCCTGGCTCTTTGCCGCGCCGGCGCTCATCGCGCTGACGCTCTTCTTCGTCTATCCGACCATCGTCACCATTTTCTTGAGCTTCAGCCGCGGCACCATCACGACGCCAGCCAAGGAATACGTCGGCTTCGACAACTATCGCATTCTCTTGACCGAAGACCGCTTCTTCCTGAGCTTTGAGGACGGCGCCTTCAGTGGCGCGCTGGTCAACAGCTTTGCCTGGCTAATCATATTTCCGACAGCCATTGTGCTCATTGGCCTGCTAGTCGCCGTCCTGGCTGACCGGGTCAAATACGAAGCCATCATCAAGTCCATCATGTTCATGCCGATGGCCATCTCCGCCACCGCTGCCGCCGTCATCTTTCGCCTGCTTTATTATCAGAATCCCAATCTCGGCTCGCTCAATGCCTTCTTGGCGGCGCTCTTCCCCGATTTTGAGCCGATCGCTTTCCTGGGCAGCGTCGAATTCGCCAATCTGGCTGTGATATTCGCCGGCGTCTGGATCTCCACCGGGCTTTCCGTCGTCGTGCTTTCAGCCGCCTACAAAGCCGTTCCCGCCGAAATACACGAAGCGGGTCGCATTGATGGCGCCAATGCCTGGCAGCTCTTCTGGCGCGTCTCCCTGCCTATGCTCAGCGGACCAGTGACCTTCATCGCCGTCACCATGATCATCAACGCGCTGAAGATGATTGACCTCGTGCTGGTGATGACCAAGGGCGCGCCTCGCGGCGCCACCCGCATCATCGGCTATACCGTCTTCTGGGAGACCTTCAACAACAATCGATCCGGCTATGGCAGCGCCGTCGCCGTCATTCTATTGATACTCGTCATGCCCTTCATCATCTATCAAGTGCGGCGCGTTCGCCGGGAATTATGAGGACGCCTTGGACGCGCAAAGCCTGAACGTCAACAGGCGCGCAAGCCTGACCGAAGCGCTCATCACCGTCACAAGGCGCGGACCGATACACGCGATTCTGCTGATAATCGGCATCATCTGGCTCGTGCCTTCAGTAGGGCTGGCAGTCACGTCCTTTCGCACGCGCGGCGATATCTCCGCCTCCGGTTGGTGGACCCTCGCCAGCGGACAGCGCACCGTCACCGATCAGCTCTGGGAGCTGCGCGTCCTGGAGTCCGGCGAGAGCGGTGAAAACACGGTTGTCGCCGGCGATAGCACCAGCGGCGAATTGCTGACCGACGCGGTCGAAGGAATACCCGCCGCCACAATTGGCCGAGTCCGCATTCAGCAGATCATCGGCAGCATCACCGTTGAGGCATTCGACCAGCCCATCGCGCTCGCTGGCGTCGGCACAGTTACGGCACGTGCGGACGGCGCCTACGATTTCGCGCCCGCGGCCGGTTATTCCGGTGCCTTCGTGACCGAAATCGAATCCTCCGAGACGCCCTTCACGGCAGAATTCCAACTGCAAGGCTTTGAATCCATCCAAGGAGAACTGGAAATCGAAGCAATTGGCGAATCGGAACGCGTGCCCCGCGCCGGCAAAATCATCGTCTACGAAGACGGCAGTTACGAATTCGAGCCGCGCGCCAGCTTCGTCGGTACTTTCGAGGCGACGATCGACCAGTCAGACACCGCCAGCCCACCCTTTACCATCCAATACGCGATGGAGCGCGCCGGCGGACCGCTGCAAACAGTCGACGCTGGTATGACGGCTCAACTGCCACTGGCCGGGACGCTTCATGTCAGTGCCGATGGTCAATTCGAGTTCAAAGCCGCGCCCGACTTCGCTGGTACTATCGAAATGGAGCTGGGCATTCAGAATCCACTGCTGACGCTAGAAAACTACGTGGAAGTATTCACACGCGAGCAACTTGCGGAACCGGGCTTCTTAAACTTCTTCAAAAACAGCTTTATCATCACCATACCCAGCACCCTCTTAACAATTGTATTCGCGGCGACGGCCGCCTATGCCTTCTGCTGGCTCGACTTGCCCTTCCGCAACGTCTTCTACTTGTTGTGCATTGCCATGCTGATCGTGCCCATGCAGACCACCTGGATACCGGTGCTGCGCATGTTGAACGCGGCCGGCTTGATCGGCACTTTCCCCGGCATCTGGATCGCCCACGCCTCCTACGGCACGCCCTTCGCCATCTTCCTGCTCTATAATTTCTTCCGCGACCTGCCCGGCGAGCTCTTTGAAGCGGCGCGCGTCGATGGCGCTTCCGAATTCGGCATGTTCTTCCGCATCGTCATCCCGCTGTCCATGCCCGCCATCGCCTCGCTGGGCATCTTTCAATTCGTCTGGATCTGGAACGACCTGATGAACGCCCTCATCTTCCTGGTCGACCAGCAACTTTTTCCGCTCACGGTCGGCATCCGGCAACTTGTGGGCCAGTACGCCAACGAATGGGACATCCTCGCCTCCGGCGCCTTTATCACCATGGTTGTGCCATTGATCGTCTTTTTCAGCCTGCAGCGCTATTTCGTACGCGGCGTGACCGCGGGCGCAGTCAAGGGATAAGCGGCAATGTCAAGCGCGGGGCAGCAAACCTTTCGCTTATTTCGCGCACTCGCGCTGATCCTGGCGCTTGCCTTATCGGCGACATCAGCGGCGCTGGTCGTCGTCATCCGCGTACCAGGCGACTATGCGACGATTGCTGAGGCGCTGGCAGCCGCGCCCGATCATGCCGTCATCGAGATCGCCGCCGGAACCTACCCCGAGACGCTGGCCGTCAGCCGTCCCGTCAGCCTGCGGTCCACCGGCAACGGCGAAGTGCTGCTAGCGCCCGCAGCCGATGAACCCGTCATCGCCATCACCGACACCCAGGCGGTCACCATAGAAGGGCTGACGATCGTCGGCGGCCAGTACGGCATCTTTGTCACGCACAGCGAAGACATCACCATCCGCGACAACATCGTCTCCGACAGCCGCCTGGTCGGCATCAAGGTGCGGCTCGGCGCCGCCGATATCCTTGACAACACCGTCTTCCACGCCCAGCCACCCTACGGCATGGGCATTCACGTCACCAATACGACGCAGTGGCCCACATCCCGCGTCATCGGCAATCTCGTCTTCGGCCATACCCGCAGCGGCATCTACACCAATATGACCGGCATGATTGAAGTATTCGACAACGTGGTCACCGACAACGGCCAGCACGGCATCGCCATCACCGAAATGTCGCACGCCGATGTCTTTGGCAATATCGTCGTAGACAATGCGGAAACCGGCATTCAGCTTCTCGATATGTCGATGGCGCATATCTGCGACAATATCGTCTCCGATACCCGCGGGTCAAGCGATGCGCCCAAGATACGCCAAGGCAATGGCATCATCGTCGACTATCACTCGGAAGCCACCCTGGCCGGCAATACCATCCAGGGCAGCGCCCAGCATGGCATCAGCATCCTCTTTGGCTCCACTGTATTTCTGCACGAAAACACCATCCAGGACAGCGCGGCGCAATCGGTCTTCGTAGACGATAGCGAAACGCTGGCGGGCAGCGGCTGCGCGACCGATGAGTGAGCGGGGCTGCTCTAATTGAATTCCAAGGAATTTAACCCCAATACACTGTAGTATTCGGCCATGCGTTCGACGTCATGCAAAATGTCTTCGACGGTAAACAAGTAATTCACGCTAAGTCGGCTTGACTCGATATCGCTCCTAGCTTGCGCGGATAGAGAGACTGCCGTCATGACAAGGATAGTGATCGCGCCTGGGCTTGTCTCTTTCGAACGCCGCAAACTCTTTATCGCCGCGCCAACGCGCTCAAGAACACCCGCCGGATCAATACCGCCTTTCATTTCCATTGCAGCCTGAATCCTGCCCTTTGTGAAGACCTCGATATCCGGTTCTGATCCCATCCGAACAATGCGTCCATCAATCAGATTCAATTCCACTACTCGGGGGCTTATGTCTACCGTGTTGTCGCTCTCGATCAATCCGACTCGATACAACTGAGACAGCAAATCTCTCCTCATAATCTCTTCTATGAGATCGCCTTTTCTGTTCTGCCAGGATCCCTGCGCCTGGGAGCCGGCTGCCATTCCGCGCCACAAGTCAAACTCGCGTATCTCTATTTCTTGGTCCTGTTCAATCAACATGCAAATCAGCGCATTTAGCCGTCGGGCAATGCGGTGAGCAGCCTCAGTACTTGGTAGGCGCTCTGTCTGCTCATATAGAGTTGAAGCAAGACCTATCTGACCCATAGACTTCTGTGACACCATCGACAACATTCTGTAATAGCCGACCGAGCGATGCGCATTTGTCAATACATGCGGATGGGCGAATACAATAATGGGCTTGATTCCGCTGTGGATAATCCTTTTCCAAGCCATTTCGGATATTTCTAGCTCTTGCAAGTCCCAAGCAAGCGATTCGCCCGAAATGTCTTCAATCCGCTCTGCTACCTCAAGCAGTTGCCATTCATGAAGACGCTGATGAAAGAAGATGCTTTTCTGCAGTTGGTCAAGCGCCCACGCTCGCTGTTTGTCAGTTTGCATTGAGGCTTCCGGGCTTCTTCCAAATCAGAATGCTTTTTCTTAGCGCCTCGCGCCCGTATTTTCCCATCTGCTGGCTGCTGTTTCCTTTTCGCTGGTCGAGAACATGTATGGTTTCTGGCTCGAAACCGAAGCTCGCCGCAAGATCGGTCATCAGCAAGTCTACTGGTATTACCTCACCACTGTACCGAACATTATCGTTGACGATCCCAACGTATGCGCCAGGTTTACATACGCGAAACAGTTCCAATGTTACAAATGCCAATTCGGTAAAGTAGCCCTCGACCATTGAAATGATGCCTGCGTTATTCACTTCTCGACGTCGGCTTCGGATTCTCAACGCTTCCAGAATCTCTTGAAATGCGCTGTTGTGAGAGAGAATATCGCAAACCAGGTCAAAATCACTTAGACGCCCTAGCGATTCGTACATCTTTCGAAGCCGCATTAACTTCGAACGGTTCTCTACCGTGCAGCTGATTAAATCCTGTCTCAGCGCTATGACCTCTTCGTTTGTCATTCCGAGAAATGCCAATTCAAGCGCATAGGTGCGAGTGTAATCGTATCGGTTGCAATAGGGCGGAGATGTTATCACGGCATCGAACTGCTCTGCCCCCTGCCGCGGTAAAGTTTCCAACACCGTGCCCTGAATAAGGCGCTGTTTGCCGGAGCGATTCAGAGAGCCCTTTGACAACGCGACATCAGAGATTATCAGGTCCAGCGCCTTGAGTATTGCCGTCTTTACCTCCAGTATTGATGATTTGCGAAATTCCTTATAGAGCCGTTTACCAGCCGCAATACGCTGTCGATTTCGTGCGCGAACTTTCGCAGAGCGACTGTCCCAACGCAAGAATTGACCGTCCTTGCTGGTATAGCTGATGTCCTCAAGTATGGTGAGCAGGACGAATTTGAGCAGGTTATTGACACTGCTGTTTTCATTGAAGCCCGCGAATTGCTCTACGTACCACATTAACTGCGCCTCGTGCTTGGCATCAAAGGCATGTTGCGTAATTGGCACGTGAGGGAACGGGCGCTCAGATAATCCCGGAGGCGTCGACTCGACCCATTGGCGTATTTCCTTCAGTCTAGATATCAACTGCGGTCCAAATTGCGACTTTGCCTTCCACACAAGGTCGCCGATCGGCAATACTTCAATACCTGTGGCATCACAATCTAACTCGTTGGCAACCAGCAACGTTGTCGACGCGCCGGAAAATGGATCAAGGATGTGACAAGGTGGATGCAAGTCGAAAGACTCAATCAGCCTATGAACCAACTGCGCGGAAAAAGCCTCTTTGAACTTGAACCATCTGTGCAGCTTTACGTCCTTGTTGGCTTGGAAACTTACGAGCCGACGATTAAAGTTTTGTGTTGGCTGCAAAGTTGAACCGTACTTTAGCTCCAGTTTTATACGAGCCTCTGCGAACGTCGCCTTGTCCGTTTCGTAGATTCTTCTAATGTCACTTTCAGCCTGAGCAAACGTCATTAACTGCTTGATGGCGCTAAGTCCTGTCGCTATATGAGAACATATGATTCATTATATTTGAATCGGCGCATCTGTTCAAATGGATGCCTTAGAATCGAGAAAATCTATTCGTCATCCGCGTCATCACGCCGCTTGCGCCGCCGCAACAACTGATCGCCCAGATTCACCACAACCGTTTCCTCAATCTTGAATTCCGGCTCCAGCGCATCCCGGCCGCTGGTCGTCTTCGGAACTACCGGCGCCGCCAGCATATCAGGCGGCGGACGATCGGGTCTTGGTCTCCGCGGCCGCAGATAGGGACGGTCTCCGTAACCAGTCGCTTCACGACCGCGTCCGCGCGCGCTGAAAAGCGCCTGCATCTGCTGCGAGCGCGCTTGGTCGCGCCCGCCGCCAAAAAGATAACTGCGCAAGCGCTGCAGATCACTCCGCGTGATGATCAGACGCCGTACCGCAATATCGAAGGGCAGCACGATCAAAGCCAGCAGCACCAGCCGCTCCCAGATATCGGTCGCCGCTTGACGCTCGCCAAGGTCATGCGCGAAGACATCCTCGGGCTTCTGCGCCAAGTTGCGCCCGCCAGTGATTTCGGCGATCTCCGCCAGCGTGCGCTCATCATGCGGGCGCGGAATATACTCCGGCGAATACGACATCACCCAGCCATTGAGGTCGGTCAGATTGGTCGCGCCGGCGGTCAACTGCGCTTCGCCGCTGACGGTGAGGAAATAAGCGCCCTCGTTCTGCGGGACGAATGTCGCCTCGTAGCGTCCCGGCGCCGTCTGTTGCAACGGTATGCGCAGGCTGTCGCCGGCCGGATTCAGCAACGCGCTCGTCAGGCGCAAGCCATCGAGAAACTGCCCGTCATCATCGCGCGCGTCAACAACGATCCGCGCCCTCTCGTTCTCCAGCATTATTCGCGTTTCCAGATTCTGGCTCGCCCCGGCATTGATGCTCCAGGCCACAACCTGCCCCCAAAAACGGGAGAAATCCTCCCAGCGCACCCAATCATTCGCCCAACGCCCGCTCGCGTCCGCTGTCCATGCTACCACCCGTCCCAAACCATATTGCCAGGACGCCAATATCGGATCTGAATGCGGTTCTGGTCCGCTGAGGATGCGCTGAGCAGCCACTTTAGGCGTGGTCGCCACATATCCCCGCAATGGCGGCGTCTCGCCTATGCCATCGATTATCGCGCTGCTGCCCGTTACCCGCGGCCTAAACGTCTCCTCGACGATGTACGAGCGGGAAGCGAGCACGGTCTCTTGGGCAAATATCAGCGGAATCTGCTCGACATTTTCCACCGCATAATAGTTGCCGCCGCCGGCCTCCGCCATCGGCTGCAGCATCGCGCCAGGGCGCCGCCCAATAGCGATCGCCGACAACGTTATGGAAAATCTTTCACGCATGTTTTCAGTCAGTTCGACCAGACCAGTCGGGTTGGCGCCGCCATCGGTCAGCAATATCAGATGCTTGATTTGCGACGGCTCTTCAATGATGTCGCGCTCCACCAGCCGCAAGCCAGCCAGAATATCAGTGCCGCCGCCCGAGCGAATCGTATTTGTCATCGCGATCAGCGCCTGCGCGTCATTCACCTGCTGAAACGGCGCCACCCAGGCGCCGCCAGTATCGAAAGTGCCGATAGCGACTCGGTCAGAGGGCTGCAGCAGCCCCAGCGACAGCACGATCGCGCGCTTCGCCAACTCCAGATTGGGTACGCCACTGCGCCCAATCTGCCCCATGCTGCCCGAGCGATCGATCAGATAGGCGATCGTCAACTGCGGCAGGCGCTTCTGATCCTTGATCTGCATTTCGACCGGCAAGGTGCGCTCCAGCGGAGTCTGATAATAACCGCCCGGCGCATAACTTTGCGGTCCGCCGATCATGACCAGCCCGCCGCCGATATCGCTGACATATTGATCCAGCAGGCTCATCTGCGCCCCGCTCAAATCAGTCGCCGGCACATTAGCCAATATCACGCATTTATAGTTCGCCAGCCCAACCATATTCACCGGCAGATCGCCCGGCTCGCCCACATCGACGATGATGCCCGCCTGCTCAAGCGCCGGCAGCAATTGCTCCGTCTCCGCCTCATCCGAGCGTATCAAGAGGACGCGCGCCGGACCAACCACCTGGCTGAAGGCGCCAAGCTGATTATTCTGGCTGAAGCTGTCATTGACATTGGGCACGACGACTTGCGCCGTGAAATCGAGGAACCCGCTGTTTTCGCTGGTCTGGGTCAGGCTGAAGCGCGTATCGCCCGCTTGCAGATTCAGCGCTTCCTCGTGGATAAGTCGCCCGCCAGAGTATAAAAGAAGTGTAGCTGGCGACGCCTGCTCCGCATGGATGCTCACCGAAACATCAAAGCTCTGATTCTCGGCAATCCGCCCGGGCGAATCCAGCGCCGTTATCCGCACATCGGGCTCAGCCTCGCGAAAGTAAGGCACGTAGCTGATTTCCACGCCGGCAACAGCCGCCCGCTGCGCCCGCGCGATCGCATCGCCCTGCGTCGCCTGGCCATCGCTAAGCACAACCATGCGGCGCGAGGCATCCGGCGGGAACATCGACAAGCCGGTCTGGATCGCGTTGGCGATATCAGTCCCGGTGGTTAACGGAATAGACGAGAATCCCTCAATCTCCCCCACCATGCTGAAGTCAGTCTCGGGCACCGCATTGTCGCCAAAAAGCAGCGCCGCCCATTCATCATCCGGCTGCTTCGCGCTAATCGCCTCGCGAATGAATGCCAGCTGCAGATCATCGCTGCCGCTGCCCATGCTGTCCGAAGCGTCAACCAGGAAAACCACCGCCAGCCGATCGACCGCCTGCACATTCTGCAAGCCCGCCAATGCCAGCACGAGCAGCACGATAATCAAGCTGCGCAAGAACAGACTGCTGATATCGCGCCGGCGGCGAAAGGCATGCCGCGGGAAACCGATTATCCATACGACCGGCAAAAGCAGCAGGAGCAATAGCGCGACATGCGGGGCGGTGAGTTGCATCGACGATCCAGATTAGCTAGGCGGAGTGTGCCGCTAAATGTTGGCACGACTGCTGATTGTAGCGAATCGTCTGGCGCCGCGACAGGGTGACCGCCTGGCTTGCCGCCGAGCGTTAGGCAGCGCTAAAGCCCAGCTGAATTGTGGATGTTGCGCGAGCGTCTCGCTTACACCCGCGCAATCTGCTTTCGCAGCTGCTGCACGCGCGCGTTGAGCAGCGCGTCCAGCTTTATTTCCGCTTCGATTTTGTTGCAGCCGTGCAAAACTGTGGTGTGGCTGCGCCCGAAGACATCGCCAATTTGCGGCAGCGATGACTCCGTCATCTCTCGCGCCAGATACATCGCCACCTGCCGCGCGTGATTGATCCGCGCCACCCGCTTCTTGCCCTTTAGCGCGTCGCTTTCCAGGTTGAACGCCGCCGCAATAACGTCAATGATGTGGCTCACGGTGATTTGCTCCGCCGGCTTCTCGTAGCGGTTCAGTGTAGCTTCCGCCCGCCGCACGCTCAGATTGCCGCCGCCGTTGATTCGCAGCCGCGCCGCAATCTGATTGAAGAGGCCGTTCAGTTCGCGGATGCAGCTGGAAGAGCGCTCGGCGATCACATGAAGCACCTTGGACGGAATCTGAATGTTGCGCTCCCGCGCCCATAATTCCATGATCGCGATGCGCGTCTCCAATTCCGGCGGCGCAATATCCGCCACCAACCCGCCCTGAAAGCGCGATCGCAGACGATCTTCCAACGTCGTCAACTCGCGCGGATGACGGTCCGACGCCAGCACGATTTGCCGGTTGAAGTTCACCAGCGTATTGAAGGTGTGGAAGAATTCTTCCTGCGTCGTGTCTTTGCCGCGGATGAACTGAATATCGTCGACCAGCAGCACATCCACCGAGCGATACTTCTCGCGAAACATTGGCGACGTGCGATTGCGAATCGCGTGCACCAGGTCATTGGTGAAGGCTTCCGATGAAACGTAGAGCACGCGCAGACCGCGATCCTGGCACGAGTTGGCAATGGCGTGCAGCAGATGGGTCTTGCCGATGCCGACGCCGCCGTAAACGAGAAAGGGATTATAAACCGTGGCCGGGTGCTCGGCGACCGCGCGCGCCGCTTCCGTCGCTAAGTGATTGGAATCATTGACGATGAAGCGCTCGAAAACCATCCTCGGGTTAATTGCGCTCTCCGGCAGGTCGGCGCCATTGGCGCGCTGGATTGGCGCCAGCGGACCCGGCTCCGCCGCGCTCGGCCGCTGCGCCATCAACTTGAAGAGCGGCATTTCCGCTTCGCCGTCGAGCGACGCCACTGGCGCCTGCTGTACACGGAATTCTACGTCCACCGCGCGCCCCGTCGCCTCGCGCAGCGCCTCCTTGACATCGCTATGGAGCCGATGCGCCAGCATATCGAAGACGTAGCTGTCGGGCACGCCGACCACGAAGGTATCATTTTCGCAGCGCAAATATGTGGTCGGGCGCAGCCATGCCTCGTAGCTTGCGCGGTCCCAACGCCGCTCCAGCAATTTGGCGGCCGCTTTCCAGGCTGTACGTGCATCTTTCGCCATGGTACTGCTCTCCATGAGTCTCCAAGATCGCGCTGACCGTCCTCAAAGCCGGCTCAGCGCGCAGGGCGGCAGCCCCGCCTTGGCTTCTGACGCAAATTGTATTGAATTGGGTATGCCAGCCGATCTGCCACGCAGCCGACCGGGGTGTTTGTCGGCTACAATAGTCGCGCAGACGAACTGACTAACCTACGGAAGTCTTCGAGCAAAGACGCCCCGCCTCTCTCGACGTACAATCCATGCCCGCACGCGAATCGCCTGTCTAGCCAAGCGATCCGCGGCCTGTTCATCGTAGGTCATAATAGTATAGTCGATCGCCACAAACGCCTCAACCAAGCTGGCAATGAATCATGAAATTTTAAGTTTGGGATAATCTCCGCCCAATTTTGCGATAAGCGCGCGCTCCATTGCCATCTCGAATTCCGGATTTTCAAAGAATCAACTTGGGATAAGCGGCCAGATTCGACCGCATAAGGCTAATTTTTCCCAGATATCCCATGCGATTCCACTCAACTCTGCTCGCAAGCAAAGTTCAAACACCGCCGAACACACAAAAATGAAGATCGAATCAGGCAATCCTGTTCAGATACTTTATCCAGTTTTGGGATAAACTGAATCCTGTCATCATCAGTTGAATCCTGTCATCATCAGTTCGTAAGTCGAATCAGCAATCTCGTTTGACATGATGACCTATTCGCTGTAAATGCCCAATACAAACTAAATACAAATAAATCAATACTACAAATATACCCGTATGGACTTTGCTAAGTGCCTTCATCGTCCCGAAAGCCTTGAATCTACTTAATTTACTACAATCGGTGGACACATAAGCGATAAGCATATAAACTCTTGTTAATGAGCCTAACGGTCTATTATGTGCTCATTCGCTGAAAAAAGGGGGACCTAATGTCCGAATACGACAGCCACATGTCTCTGTCCGATTCTTATATGGATGACAGCGACACATTTGCGGAGGATGGTCCGGATATTATAAAGGTATCAGCCCGTTCGCGTTCGACCGCTGTCGCTGGCGCCATTGCTGGCGTGATGCGGCAGCATCATGGCGCTGAAGTTCAGGCGATCGGCGCTGGCGCCGTCAACCAGGCGGTCAAAGCACTGGCCATCGCCCGTGGTTATCTGGAACGCGACGAAATGGATATCGTGACCACGCCGTACTTCACTGAAGTCGATATCGACGGGCAAGAAAGAACCGCCGTGCGTTTTCGCGTTGAACCGCGTCCGGAATAAGCGCCGGCGCCAATTCGCTGGGACACAGCACAATCTGTGAAACCGAAAGTGGATACAAAGTGTCCGCTTTTTTGTAACCTGCGCCTCCGCCGGGCTGCCACTCAACTACCCTTCAAATCGTTATTCGAGTTCATCCCCAACATTTATCTCAATTGGCGAACATCACTCCGTAAAATGCCGGACCGCCACCAAAGGACCCGCAAGCGAACGACTGACCTTTTCGCTCTAGGGACGCCACTGTTATAATGCCTGCGCTTATGACATCGCTGAAAATACAGGAGTGAATCGGTGCCCGATCTAACGGAACTCGCCATCAATACCATCCGCACGCTCTCTATGGACGCGGTGCAGAATGCCAACAGCGGACATCCCGGCCTGCCGATGGGGGCGGCGCCTATGGCTTACAACCTGTGGATGAGCCACATGCGTTTCAATCCGCGCAATCCCGCCTGGCACGATCGCGATCGCTTCGTGCTCAGCGCCGGCCACGGTTCCATGCTGCTGTATTCCCTCCTATACCTAACCGGCTTTGATGTCACCCTCGACGATCTCAAAGCATTCCGCCAATGGGGCAGCAATACCCCGGGACACCCCGAACATGGCGATACCGCTGGCGTCGAGACCACCACCGGCCCCCTTGGACAAGGCGCCGCTACAGCCGTCGGCATGGCGCTGGCAGAGGCTTTTCTCGCCGATCATTTCAACCGCCCAAGCCACGAGATTGTCGATCACCATACTTTCGTGCTTGTCAGCGATGGCGATCTAATGGAAGGCGTCTGCCTTGAAGCGGCCGCCCTTGCCGGGCATTGGGGGCTTGGCAAACTGATCTTCCTCTATGACGACAACCAGATCACCCTCGACGGCGCCGCGGATATGACCTTCTCCGAAGATGTCGCGGGCCGCTTCCGCGCCATGGGCTGGCATGTCAGCCGCGTCGCCGACGGCAACGATATCGCGGCGATCAACGATGCGCTCGCCGAAGCGAAATCTACCGCCGATCAACCCAGCCTGATTGCCATACGCACCATCATCGGTTATGGCAGCCCCAACAAACAAGGCAAGAGCAGCGCGCATGGCAGTCCGCTCGGCGACGATGAAGTCGCGCTGGCGAAACAAACTCTCGGCTGGAGTACGACCGAAACCTTTCACGTTCCCGGAGAAGCGCTCGAGCATTTCCGCGGCGCTGTCGACGCGGGCGCCGCTGCCGAATCAGAATGGCGGTCCCGTTTCGCCGCTTGGCGCGCAGCCCACCCTGATCTCGCTGAGGAGTGGGATCGGGCGATGGCTGGCGACTTCGCACCGGGCTGGCGAGACGCCTTGCCCAGCTATGAAGCCGGCGGCGCCATCGCCACCCGCAGCGCTGGCGGCGACGCCTTGAATGCGCTGGCGAAGTTTGCGCCGACCATGATCGGCGGTGATGCCGACCTGGCCGGCAGCACCCGAACTTTGATCAAGGGCGCCGACAACACTGGTCCCAATCGAGCAGCCGAACGCAATCTGCGCTTTGGCGTGCGTGAACATGCCATGGGCGCAATCATTAATGGACTCGCTTTGCACGGCGGCATCGTCAAGCCCTACAGCGCCACCTTCTTCACCTTCAGTGACTATATGCGGCCCGCCATTCGGCTCGGCGCCCTGATGGATATTCCGACGGTTTACGTCTTCACCCATGACAGCATTGGATTGGGAGAAGATGGACCGACCCACCAGCCGATCGAGCAGCTAATGTCCCTGCGCGCCATGCCCAACCTCCACGTCTTCCGGCCCGCCGACGCCACCGAAACCGTCGGCGCCTGGGCCGCCATCGCCGAACTTGGCCATCCAGCCGCCGTCGTTCTCAGCCGACAAGACCTGCCCATTCTCGCCGGCAACGACGCCGGTATCCACGAAGGCGTCGCCCGCGGCGCCTATGTCCTTTCCGAGCACGAATCCGGCGATGTTGACGCCATCATCATGGCGAGCGGCAGCGAAGTCGCAATCGCGCTGGACGCGGCCGGACTGCTGGAAGATGCCGACATTCGCGCGCGCGTCGTTTCTATGCCCTGCTGGGAACTATTCGAAGCGCAAGATCAAACCTACCGCGACTCTGTGCTGCCTTCAGGCGTGACCTGCCGTGTCAGCATTGAAGCTGGCGCAACGCTCGGCTGGTCCCGCTATATCGGCGACCGCGGCGTCGCCATCGGCGTCGATCGCTTCGGCGCCAGCGCGCCCTATGCCAAGATATACGAGGAATACGGTCTTACACCCGGTCACGTCGCCGAAGCGGTCAATGCGCTTCTCGATAGCTGACGAGAACCCACAGGCTTATGTCCGCGACTCCTCCAAAGGTGATTGTCGTCCTGCCGACTTATAACGAGCGTGAGAATATCCCACGCATCGTTCCCGCGCTCTTCGCCTTGAATATCCCTAATTTGCATCTTTTGGTCGTTGACGATAATTCGCCCGATGGCACCGGACAAGTCACCGAAGAACTGGCAGAGGAAGTTGCCTACAGAGGCCGGATAAACGTGCTGCATCGTCCCGAGAAACAAGGACTGGGTCCGGCTTACATCCAGGGTTTCAAGCGCGCGCTCGCGCTTGGCGCCGATCTGGTCATCCAGATGGACGCCGACCTTTCCCATCAGCCGATATACATTCCGCAACTGCTGGAACAGACGCGGGAATACAATGTTGTCCTTGGTTCGCGCTACGCCGCAGGCGGTAGCGTCGACGAAGGTTGGGGACCTCTCCGAAAGTTGCTCAGCTGGTGGGCGAACCGCGTCTATGCGCCGGCCATTTTGCGTATCCCGGTACTAGATGCAACCGGCGGATTCCGCTGTTATCGCCGCGCCAGCCTCATCGGCATTGACCTGAACCGGGTCAAAGCCAACGGATACGTCTTTCAGGTCGAGATGATTTATTTGGCGCACCGTCTTGGATACCGCATCGGCGAAGTGCCGATCCATTTCCCCGATCGCCAACATGGCGACTCCAAAATGACCGGCACAATCGCCTTGGAAGCGGCACTGCGCGTTTGGCAGATAAAGTTTCGCCACCGCGCGCTAAAATCTTGCGATCGTCGCTCAACCGAATACGGCGACTAGCGCCTCGCTACAAGCTGTCAGCCGCCCACAGCAAGCCGCGCCGCACGATTTCCCGCGCTTCCGGCACATCAAAATCGCCAACCACATGGCCCAGCGAACTGTAGAAGATCTTGCCCTTGCCGTAACTGCGCGTCCACACCACCGGCATCACCGTGCCATCAATCCAGAATGCGTGCTCGCCGCTGAAGGTTGTGGTCGCCAACACATTATTGCCCGGGTCGGTGTGCATGTAATACTGCTCGGATCGCATATTGAAGTCGGGGATGCCCGCCGTGATCGGGTGCTTCTGATCGTCGACATTCACCGTATAATCAATGATGTTGCCCGGATGCGCCACCCATTGCCCGCCGACCATGAACTGATACTCGGTGTTCATGCGGAAGGCGTCCCCCATGCCGCCATGCCAGCCGCCTACATTTAGACCGCGCCCGCGTATCTCGTTCAACAGTCCCGCTTCTTGCTCGCTTGAAATTGAACTCATCGTGTTGATCGGCGTGACCATGTCCACCGACGCCATCAACTCTTCATCGAGAAAGCTATCCAGCGTCTCCGACAAAGTCACGTCCAAGCCCGCCTCTTCCAACAGACCGGCGAATAAATGCGTGGTCTCCTTGGGGTCGTGCCCTTCCCAGCCGCCGTATACCATCAATACTTTCTTGCCCATGCCTAGCCTGCCTTCTGTTGAATTGGTTTCGAGTCGCGTGCATTTAGCGTATTTCTGAATTGAACAGCTAAGCTGATCAAGTAGATAATCTATAGTTCGAATACAGGATGCTCTTGACCCACGGTTTCCCTAATCTCATACTGGGTGTCTGAAAACATATCCGGTGGCATCACCTTTTGAATCTGTAAGTCAGTGTAATGTGGGAAAATAGGATCCAAATCACCACAAATGCTGTGCCTGTTTTCCTCAATCGCTACTCGTGTGGTGATCCCGCTTCCGCCAAAAAAGTCCAAGATTGTCGAACCCGGATACGATAAAGCGCGCACTAATCGCTGAATGATGGCTCTTGGCTTTTGTGTCGGATGTCCAACTCGCTCCTTAGAATTTCCGTTCAATCGACTGATGCGCCAAACATTGGTTGGATTTCTTCCCTTTTTTACAGTTTCAGGATTCAGACGCTTGTCTCTGAGATATATTTTCATTACATCTTCTTCATAAGGTTCGCGGACGGCATCCAGGTCAAAAAAGTACTTGCGAGTTTTGGCGAACCACACAATCTCCTCATGTCGATTTGCGAAAAACCTCTGGGCACTCATACCATTTTGATAGTTCCAGATAATCAAGTTTACTAGGAGCATCTTACTATTGTGTCGCAAATGATTGATGATAGAAAGTAGGTCACCGCTTCCTGCTTCGCCTTGAAATTGAAGTCCGCCAAAAATGGCGATACTGCCATTTGAAGTTAGGACCCTTTCTGCTTCCAGAAGCCAATTCGACGCCCAATCTATATAATCATCAAAACTGTCCCAATCGGCAAGCATAATATTGTACGGAGGATCGCACACAATTAACTGGATCGAATTATCTGGAATTCCGGAAAGTAATTGAAGACAATCAATGACTTGGACAACGTGATGCGTCACTTGAGGCCTTTCAATCGAAATGTCCTTAAAAGACGAGTGCGTCTCGCCATCTCGATTCATGGAATTCATAGCTCTATGTCCAGAATTGAAATGGGAACGATTCACGAGCGATTCTCTATCAAGTCTTCAAAAAGTATTTCGATTGAAGTAGAAGCGACCTCCCATAGGATTATCGCCATCTCATTAGCATACCACGAATCCGCTTGAAAATACAAAGACGCCGCCTGCAACATCTGTGTATTACCGTCTAACTCAACAAATACATTTCGGCAATAGTTTCGATTGATTTCCATGCCATAGCTGCTAGCGGATACCCTATCAATGCGGTTCATGTTTCCCGCGTCATGAGCTATCTTTATGTCTCTTCCATCAACCGACCGGACGAAAAAAGTTTCAGTCGCAAAGTTGGACCCTTGGAGAAAGACAACATATGGAAAGTGTCTTTCGTTTATCATGAAATTCCTAAATTCTTGTATGTTCTTATGTACGCGTTCAATCGCGTTTCCTGCGACCATCAAATCCTGGTCTTTATTTTTGCCTTGCTTCTCTCCGGCAAGAATCTTCTGAACATCGTTTCCCTGATGCTTCGACTCACTCGAAAGTATCGCTCTATAATCTCCGTGCTTGTCGATGACTTCAATCAATCCACCGTCCGGCCTAATACTAGAGTTGTCAACGAACAAAACCTTTCCAAGATCAGTATCGACTGATGTCAACTTCGCATTAATCTCCTTCTTCGGAATCTCTTTGCGATAGCGAAAAGTAAATGGCCATCTATTTTGCAATTGCTCGAAAACCCTTTCCATAACTTTGCTTAAAGCTAAATCACGTTGTCTGGCAAGATCACCGAATATGCCAACTGGACCGCCAGCCAATTCATGCTGGCGGCGGAGTCGTTCAAACTGTCGCTTGCGTGGTTCGCTCATATTCCCAATTCGCTAAGATCTCGTGACTGCCGTGTCTAGCTTGTTTTCTCCCAATTGTGTCCACATTCAGTCCTCAACAAAGGTCGCAAGTGCAACAAGGTTGCCCGCCACAAAGCAGTTCGTCGACGGCGGAGGCGGGTGATGGGGGCGGTCGCTAACCCAATTCCATGCTGAGGTAAAAGATCGTGTTGCCAGACGCGACATAGACCAGATTCTGTTCCGGATACGCCACAACAGCCGAAATTAATTCCAGTTTCTCCTGATCAAAAGCTTGATAGCTGTCCATGAAGGTGCCGGCCACCGTCGTCTCGAATATCGTCCGCGTCCGCCGGCTGGTGAGGAAGAATCCCGGCGCGAAGGGACTGTCGTTGAGAAAGAAGCCGTCTGTATGAACGATGTCCGGTTCGCTGCCTTCGTTGAACCCGCTGAAGACAAAGGGCGATTCGTTTCCGCCGATATAGGTCTTCATTATGCCGTCATCGTAAAGCACGTACACCGTGCCTTTCTGGCTAATCGTGAAATCGACGACATTGCGCAGATTGGGCCGCGCCGAGCCGGCAAAATACTCGCGCGGCGCGCTTACGTAACTGCTGCCCGATGGATCGTAGCGCCAGATCTGCCCAGCCTCGCTATCCAGAATATACAGCTTGCGCGCCCAAATCGTTAGCGATTTCGGACCCTCCCAATTGTTGGCGTTCAGCACACGCTGCGCATCGCAGTTCAAGATGAATTGCGGCGAACAGCGCACCAGGGTGCCGTTTCGGTCCAGCATCGTCAAGTCGCCGGAGTGATCATCAAAGGCGATATCGACGATCTGCCCGATTGTGTAGCCGCCCTCATGCGCCGCGCCGATGCGCATCAGCGAAATCGGCTCCTGCCGCAGCGGCGCCTTGCCATCATCCGAAAGCTTGATGCTGTACACCAGGTCGTTCTTGTCATCCAACGCGTAAAGGTCGGTGCCTTGCAATCGCAAGCGCGTGATCGCCGCGTCTTCGAAATTCGTAAGCGGAAGCGCTTCCCGCCGCTTCACGTTGTTGATGGCGTCAATCAGCGATTGCGCCTCCTCGCGCATTGCCGCCACCGCCGGGTCATCTCGGCGCATCACATCGCAGGCTTCAGCCACCTGCAGCGCCGCGTTCCAAGCCGATGTGACGCTGCGCCGATTGCTCGTATCCAATGAGCGCGCCAAATTCGCCGTCTCTTGCAAGCGGCCCAGGCATTGCTCAAACTCAGTCTCGCCCAGATTGGACACCCAAGACAAAACGACAATGCTGACGATGATCAAGGGAATCAGCAATACCGTCAGTATCAGCGTGCCGGAAGACAGTCGCCGCGTCGGCGTCACTTCCGGCAGCGGAAAAAACCGCTGCAGCAGATCGGCGAAGAAAATCAGCACACCGGCAATTTGCCCCGCCAGGCGCGCCAATCCCCAGCGCAACAGCGAAAGGAAATCGCCGCGACGCAGTCCCTTCCATTGCGCGCCTTCTATCTCCATGTTCAGCTGCTGACGCGCCGCGCCCAGCCTCATGCTCACTTCATGCGATGATTCGCCCGGCGCCGCCAAGACCGGGCTCTCATACTCCGGCGGCACCAATTCGACCAGCATCAACTGGCTCTGAATCTTGATCGTCCGCCGCAGATTGCGTAGCACTTGCTCGATATCATTCTCCAACAAGATGCTTGTCAATCTGTCGCCCGGTATATCGGCCAAATTGCCATCGGAAAGCACCAGGCGGCTGCCGGCATTGACGCCGTAGCGAACCATCGAGATCTCCGGCTCCGGCAGCAACCCGAGCGGCACGCTGAACAAGGGCTCGTCATCCTTCAGATCCTCGGGAAAGGTCAGGGTCAAGCCAGCCGTCTGCAAAACCGACACCACTGGGCCCACGCGCGCGACATACATATCATCTTCATGCAAAACCGCCGCGATCATGCTCGTTTCAAATTGCTTCGGCGCGTCTTCGCTGTGTTCCAGATTGTGCTCATAGAGATTGCGGTTGATCAACTGGAACATCGTGCGCAGGGCGATGGTCACGCTGCCGCCCGCGCTGAAATAGCGCTCAGCCGCCAGCCGCGCCAGCTGCTCGTAAAAGGTGGTCGGGGCGATCGAACCCGACGGCGCGATCAGCAGAAAAAACGTGTCCCCTTCGCGCCCCGGCGCCGCGGAGGGTGGCGCCACTTCTACCAAAGCGCCCGGCGGGTTGACATTGATAACCCGTCCACCGACGATGTATAGGTGCCCCACTAGCGCTTCTAATTCAAATGCCATATCCCACCGAAGCGGATTCCGCCTAGCAATAACTCGATTTTACTCCAATGCCGAATGCGCGCTAGCGAAGCGCGCCCCTACCTGCTGATGATGAAGCCGATCGAGCGCGCCCATCGGAAGCCGAACTTTGCTATTGAGCCTATCTCGAATAAAATGGAATGAAAGGAAAGCGAAAGACAATGACCAATGGCTTTCACAAAATCATCAGACCAGATGATGTCGCCCGCTGCTGACGCGCGCGCCATCGAAGGCTTGCCAGCCGACAATCTGCGATTGGATTGGGCGATGGCGCTCATCTCCTGCGCCATTGTATTTGGTTTGTACATCGACGGCTGGGCGCATAATCACGGACAGGTCGATGACAGCTTTTTTACGCCTTGGCACGCGCTTCTATACAGCGCCGTCGGTCTCTCCGGTCTCGCTTTAGTCATCTGTCATTTCCGCAATGTCAGCAAAGGATTCCGCTGGAGCAAGGCTCTGCCCGCCGGTTATGCGCTCTCGCTGATTGGCTTCTTCGCCTTTGGCGCTGGCGGCGCCGCTGATATGCTCTGGCATGAGATTTTCGGTTTCGAAGAGGGCATCGAAGCGCTGATCAGCCCCTCGCATCTCTACCTCGCGTTGACGGGCTTGCTCATTATGACTGGTCCCATCCGCGCGCTATGGCAGCGGGAAAGCGATGGCAGTTGGGGCAGCCTCGCCCCCGCCATACTTTGCTTCATCTGCATCACTTCGGTTTTTACTTTCTTTAATGCTTACGCCCCTATCGGCGGCGACCTGATCATTCTGACCGGGCCGCGGCCCCAGCCACACCATTTGCATGACGTCGCCGGGATCGCTCCCTTCGTCATCCAAAGCAATATCCTGCTTGGCTCGGCGCTATTCATGGCGCGCCGCTGGCGGCTGCCCTTCGGGGCGATCACGCTGCTCTTTATCGTCAATTCGCTGCTGATGACCTGGTATCGCGTCGGCGAGGCTGGCGAATTCATATTCGCCCTCAGCGCCGCCCTTGTCGGCTTGCTGGGCGATTATCTCCTCAGCGGATCAGAACCGATTGATACGCGCCGACTGCGGATCGCCGGCTGCCTCATTCCCTTCGCCTACAGTCTTGGCGCGATGCTGGCGGTCCATATATTGGGCAATTCCGTTTGGGGCAGCGGCGAGCTCTGGTGGCTGATCCACATGTGGCTGGGCGTCCCGATTATGGCCGGCGCCTTCGGCTATGGGCTGAGCATGATCATGCGGCAGCCCGCGATCTTAGCCAGCGAATCAACCTAAAGCATCAAGAGGGCAACTTTGACAATCGTCAATCTTCGGCTGCCGGCTTTCCTCGCGCTCGTATTGCTGGTCGCCGCCGCCTGCCGCCAGCAGCAGCAGACCGCCCCGGCCAATCTTGAGCTCGAGCTGACCGCCAGCGACACTGTCGTCGGTGAAACGACGCTGATGCTGACGGTGCGGGATTCGGACGGCAAGCCGCTATCCAATCCCGGAACGCTAAGCGTCCGCGGCGACATGAGCCACGCCGGCATGGTCCCCGTCTTCGCCGAAGCCGAGGACGCGACCGATGGCGTTTTCAGTCTGTCTTTTGAATGGACGATGGCTGGCAGTTGGCTCGTCGAAGCCAGCCTTGAGCGGCCCAGCGGCGATGTCGCCGGCGAGACCTTCGCCTTCGAGATCCTTACTGAAGCGAACGGGAATGCCATGGCGCCGATGGACCACAGCGGCATGGATAGCGCGCCCGGCGAAGCGAGTGCCGTCTATATGCGCATCAAGAATCGCGGCGATGCCGACCGCGTCATAGTATCCGCCGAGAGCGGCGCCGCCGAGCATATCGATTTCCACCAGACCGTCATCGAAAACGATATCGCCCGCATGGATGCGCTCGAATCCTTGGTCGTCCCCGCCGGCGAGACGCTGGAGCTGCGCCCAGGCGGCGCGCACATTATGCTCGCCGGGCTGCGCGAAGATCTGCGGAGCGAGGACAAATTCACGCTGCGGCTCCAATGCGGCACGGGCGAAGTTTACGACCTCGATATCAGCATAGCCGACATGCAAATGGGCGATCTGGATGACGCGATCGAATTTGGCGACCTGGTCTTCAGCAATCGCTGGGCGCGCCCCGCCCGCGCCGCGTCGATGACGCACGACGACATGCCCATGTACTCAGAAGGAAAAGACGCATCGGGTTGACACCTGATCTCTACGGAACGTTTTAGGGGCGACCGGCGGGCAGTGTCTACGCGCCCTATGAGGTAGCGCGCGCATGCGATTTGGCGCCGGCTAAAGCGAACCAGTGACCCACCGAACAACCCACAGACGCCGCGCCCCCGCCGGCAGCAATCGCAGCAGCGCCGCCCCTTCCGCCGCATCCAGCGGACGAAGCAGCAGCAGAATCGCCACATATAGGCCGCCGCTCAAAATCAGCGCCAGCAAAGACTGACCCAGCGCGAACAGCGCCAAAAGCATGCCAGCCAGCGCAATCAGCGGCCGCCACAACAATCTCAGTACTCGCACATTCTCCAGCTTGCCGCGCGCAAGCGCGATGAAAGGCACAAATAATACGATTTCCGAAACGATCGTCGCAATCGCCGCCGCCTGGAATCCGTACTGCGGAATAAAGATGACATTCGCAGCGACATTGAATGCGACCGCAGCCGCGAAGGCTCGTGTCACCAGGCGCTGCAATCCGAGGCTGACCAGCGCGTATTGCATCAGGCTGTTCATCCAGCCAAAGGGAATGCTCCAAATCATCAGTTGCAGCGCAATCGCGCCATCCGGGATATAACGCGCCCCGCCCAATATCAGCGTCAGCGGCTCGGCCAGCGCGGTGAAGGCTACCGCCAAGGGCAGCGTCGCCGCGAAGAGCAGCTTGATGCCGAAGCGAAACGTGCGGCTCAGCGCTGTCTGGTCATCCTGCGCCTGCCGCGACATCACCGGGAAGAGCGCCTGCGTAAAAAATGACGGCACGATATTAATCGCCAGCAGCCACTTGTACCCAGTGCTGTACTGCGCCACCGTCTCCGCGCCCTTCAGCGCCTGCAAGATCAGAATATCCACCTGAAAGAACACCGTCGCCAGCAGGTGATTCAGCATCAGCGGCAGGCTTTCGCCCGCCATCTCGCCGATGAGCCGCCTATCGGGCTTGCGCGAACCGATGCGGCCGATGAGCTTCCGCCCCGCCCACAGCAAGACCAGCAGCGTCAGCGCATTATTGAATATGCTGATCGCCGCCAGCCCGACGATGCCATATCCCAGCAGCAAAGCGATCACGCCAAAGACCGCCTTGTTCATCGTCGTGATCGTGGCGATCGCCGCCGGTCTTTCCGCCTGCTCATTGGCGTAAAACAGCGATGTCATGCCTTTCGACAAGCTCGCCGGGAACAAACCGATATACAGCAAACCAATGGCGAGCAAGCCATCGCTGCTGATCGCCTCAGCGCCTGAGCTTTGCCAGAGCAGCATGACACCCGCCAGCAAGGGCGCGCCAGCCAAGCTCAAAACAAGGCGGAACAGCGACGAATTGTATAGATAAAAGCCGGCGCGCTTTCGCCGTCTCGACAACTCGCGAATCAGAAACAGATCCAAGCCGAAGTTGGTGAAGATGTCGAAGGCGACGAATAACACGATGGCGAAGTTGTAAATGCCCACCTCGGCCGGCAGCAGCAGCCGATACATCACAATGGCGAAAACCAGGTCGATGCCGCGGTTGAACAGGTTGAGGATGATCGGCGCGGCGCTGTTGCGCGCCACCTTCGCCACACCCGAAGACGATTCCGTATTCAAGCCGATGGTCGCCCGCCAAAACCAGGCGCCCAGCATAAACAATATGACCGCCACGCTGAGGGAAGATGTGAACATGCCCAATTGCATGCTTTCCGGACTATAGACCAGACGCAAGGTCCAGTCGCCGGCCGGCAGCTCTAAGCCCTGCAGATTCGCCAGCGCCAAGCGCACTGCCAGCCCGAATTCAGCCTCTTCGCCACTGCCAAAGGGACGGGCGAAGGCGCGCCAACCCGGCATATAACTCTCGCTTACCACCAGCCAGCTGTCATTGGCGACACTCACATCAATGAACTTTTCACGCCCGCTGTCTCGGCTGATCGAAGCCGCTTGATAGCGTGGAACATGCAAACCGCTGCCCAGTATGTCGAGTTCCGCGAACTTGAATCCGCCGCCCGCTTCCGCCAGCCAGCGCGGATCCCAGTCGGCTTTGTCCACGGTGAAGGCGCGCGGCATCACCGACTCGTTCTCCCAAATCGCCACCTCCTGCCGGTACACATCCTCCCAGCCCGGCAGATACATCTCAAAGTCAGGCGCGGTCAGCACATAGCGAACATTCAGCAGGTTCAGCATATCCGATTGCAGCACGCGTTGATAACCAGCCGGGCTGCGACCGGCATCGGTGTACAAGGGCGCAATCTGATTGTGATCCAGCAAGTGCTGCGGCTGCAGTGAGCGCATCGTCGCCACATAACCGACGGGAATGATGCTGTCGTAGCCTCGAATATCGTCCAAGCCATAGCGCATGCCCGTATTGGGATGCAGAATCCGTCCATCGCCGGGCCGCTCCAGGCTCGTCACCCGAAAGTGTCCCGCCTGTCCACCCAGGAACTCAATCGCCGGCGGCTTAAAATCCAGCAGCAGCGGATCACTCGCCGGATTGAAACCATAAGACGCAATCAACAGATCAAGCGCCGCAATGCCCAGCGCCAGCAAATTCCAGCTCCGCGAGCGACTGCGCGCCGCCAAAAGGAATACGCCGCCGCTGACAATCAGCAGCGCCCCCAGCGTAAGCAGCTTCGGAAGCTGATAACTGAAGAACATCCGCCCGTCAACAAATGCATCTTCCGCCCCGGCCAACTCCGAGACAAGCTGATTTAGCAGCGGCTCGAAGCGGGCGAAACCAGCGAAGACCATGCCCAAGCCAAGAATAAGCGCCAACCCGGCGCCAAGTGACAGCAGCCCGATGGCGCTTGCCAGCTTGCGTCTTCCTCCGGCGCCCTCCGCGAGAATATGCAGGCCGATGCCGGCCAGCGCCGCGATCGCCAGCGTCAGCGCGAATACCCAGCGAAATGGCGAGTTCAACTGATTCATGCCCGGTAAGTGAAACACCAGCGAATAGGCGCCCGTCCCGAACATGAAAGCCAGCGCCAGCAGCGCCAGTGCGCCAAACAGGATGACAATTGGCGCCAGCCCCCGCCGCCATAGGCCCTTCACCAGCCCATACAGCGCCAGCAGCAGTGGCAGCACACCCAGATACAGCGCGCCTTCTACATAATTTTTCACGCCCCAATAAATGTAATCGCGCCCCAGCCCGACAGTATTTCGCAAGTCGCTGATTACTTCGCCGCTAAACACATCCAAATAACTGTGATGAGCCGGGCTGCCGTAGAAGTTCGGCAGCAGAAACTGCAGCAAATCGCGCGGTGGGTGCGCGTACCCCAGCGCCGTTTCCAGGCTTGAGCGTTCAGCCCGCCAATTGCTGCCTACAAACTCATAAAGCGGTATCAGCTGCAGCGCCGCCAAGCCAAGGCCAAGCGCGGCAAGCGCCATCAGCCAGGCTGTTGTCGTCGCCGTCCAGCGAAGCGGCAAGGGGCCCGATTCACGCCAGCGGCGTACACCCTCCCATACCAATCGAAAAGCCGCGTAGTATCCCGCGATCAACAGCGTATAAATCGTAAGCTCAATGTGACCAGCCAAGATATTGCAGCCGACCGCCATCGCGCCGATGACCACCCAAAGCAGCGCCGTGCCGCGGAAGATCCACAAGCTGCGTCCGCGCAAGATATTTTCGATCATCCACAAGATCAGCGGCAGCCAAACCGCCGCCGCCACGATCATGGGGAAGACCGCGCTGGCGATTAAGAAACCGGAAAGCTGATAGATGATGCCGGCCAGCCCGGCGCCTGCGCGCCCGACGCCCAAGCCGCGCATAAACCCGGCCATGAACATGCCCGCCAGCCACAGATTAACCAGGATGAACCAGCCATAAGCCGCGCTCAACGGCAGGGCGTAATAGATGACGCTGAGCGGGTACAGCGCCGAATGCTGCCCCGCGGCGAAAAACGGGACGCCAGCGAACTGGTGCGGATTCCACAGCGGCAGCTCGCCTTGCGCTATCTGCGCCCGAATGAAGCTCTTCCACTGCAAATTCTGCAATACCATATCGGATAACAGGTGGTTATGCGGGGTCGCCGGCGCGCGCGCCACCTCGCGATAGGCGGAATAAGGCAGGTGCTGAAACAAATTCTCGCTCGGCAGCAAGGTGCGGCCGCCAAGCGTCTGCTGATGAAACATCAGCAGCGGCGCAATCAGCAGCAGCAATATCAGAGCGAGGTCAGGCGCGACCCGGCGGCGCAACGGCAACTGCATCAATTCTCGCTATCGAGCCCCTGGAAGATACTTTCTTTATACACAGACAGCGGTTTTTTGCCTAGTCGAGTCGGCGTCCTTACAATATCCCAAGCGCCCTCGCGTTTATCCCAAGAATTCTGCGAAATATCCCTTGCGCCGCTATCGATTCGGTCTAGAATTGGTTGTAATTGAGCGTTTGATCTCTCCCTCGCGGTCCCATAATGACGGTCTCGCGCCCGGCATTTTTCGTGTATGGACTGCTTGGCAAGATCGGCAACCAACCGGAAATGACCATGCTGCTTAACTCTGGAGTGGCCTCATTGCAACGCAGCAGTTACAACCTAAGCAGATTCCCCTGAGGGAAACGACCATGGCGGAGAGCTTGTTCGACAACCGCTACCGATACAACTTCATCTACCCGCGCGGCCGCTCTGGCGAGACCTTGCGCGCGGTCGATACCGCCGCCGACGACCAACCAGTTGTAATCAAACGCCCCAACCCCAACGACGCGCCACCAATCCGCGCGGGCCAAGAAGTTAGCATCGTCAACGAGCGCGAGGCATTGAAGCGACTCGCGGGCCACCCCGTCTTGACCGAATTGCTGGGCAGCGGTCAATTCTTCGTCGGTGGCATTCCTCAGCAATACATCGTCATGGAACGCGCCGAAGGCATCATCATTGAAGAGGAAGTCATGAGTCTCGCCGGCTTGCATCAACGCTTGCCCGAGCTCGAAATGCTGGAAATACTCGACCGCTTGATCGACCTCCTGCGAAGCGCCCACGATCTGGATATCGTTTACAACGATGTCGATGCCAAACACCTGTTTTGGAATCGCGAACGCTACGAACTCAAGGTGATCGACTGGGGCAACGCGGTCTTCCTTGAAGGCGATGATGTGACGCCCGGCGGCATCAGTCGCCAATCCGACATTTACCAGATGGGCGAATTGATTTACTTCATTTTGTCCGGCGGCTACCGCATTGAAGTGCCCCGCGACGCCGATGCCGATTTCCGCGTCGATTTTCACCAGGACAGCGAGAACATCGATCCCCGTCTGCAAGCGATCGTCGCCCGCGCCGTCCATCCCAATCTTCGTTATCGCTATGCCTCGCTGGGCGAGCTGAATGCCGACCTGCTGCGTTATCGCAGTCCGCTGGAACAAGACCGCAACTCCATCGTCGCGCGCGCAATCGACAAGCTCCGTCGACCAGATCTGAGCCGCAGCGACTTGCAGTCCATGCAGACAAACCTGCAAATCGCCCTGCGCCAAAACCCCTCTTATCCAGCGGCGCGCAACGCCCACAAGGAGATCATCGACCGCATGCGCGATCTTGAGGTCGCCGCCGATCTTGATGCCGTTAGAATCTATATGCGCAGCCAAAACTGGAACAGCGCCGCCGATCTGCTGGCTGAACTGCGCGGACGCGCCGGCAGCAAAACCGGCGGGTTGGTGCATCTCCTGCTCGATTGGTGCTTGATGCTCACCGACAGCCAACTCAGCCAGGCGCCCGCCTCAATCACAGAAGCGGCCGCCTTGCTCTTCGAATACAAAGCCGACAAAGCCGCCAATACGCTCTTGCTGGAGCGAGCCGAAGACCATCGTTTTCGCCAGTTGCAATGGCACCTTGCGGAGCGAATCTCTTCGCACTTTCCCGATGTGCTGCTCTTGCGGCCCAACCTCTACCGACTCGAAAACGCTATCGAGCAATTGGAAGCGGAAGGCATCCCAGTCGACGAGCCGCGCGGTATCCTGGACCATATAAATCGCGCCGTGGAAAACACATCGCGCTTGCGGGAGAACGGCGCCAGCCAACTGCGCGATGTTTTTCGCGACGTGGTCGAAAACCTTTCAGCGCTAAACGCCAGCCTGCAAACGCTTAGCTTGCAGCATGAGTTTTCCGAACAGCGCTTGCCGCTAAATGCGCTCACGCGCGCCTTGAACGCAGCCATGGCGCTGGCGGACAATATGCACGTCGTCGGCAAAGGCGCCGCCAACAACCCGCGCGACGCCCTATCGGCTCTCGATGCCAGCCGCGCCATTGATCCGGCGAATCCGGTCTGGGACCGAATTGAGGATTTCCTCAGCCTGCTATACGAGATTCTGCAGAATAGCCAAACTTACGTGCCCGCCGCCGATGGCTCCGACCTTGAAAGATGGCTGATAAAAACGCACGACGAGCTAAAGCCATTCGCTGATCAGCTTTTCGACGAGATGTTAAGCGAGATGCTCGAAGGCATCACAACGGCGCAAATTGCTTGGAACCGCTATCGCGAAGTCATTGTCGCCGGCGACAAAGCCGAAGCGACCGGCGTATTGACCCGCGGGGCCGAGACGGTCAGCGCCATCAGCCCAACCCTTTCTAGCTGGTTCAGCCAATTGTCGAACGTGGTCGAAAAAGCCAATTATGTCGAACGTCATTCCGTGCCCGGCCACCTGGGAAGAACGCTGGCTGATGGCTGGTCCGCCTTCGATCAAGGCCAATTGGCTGACGCCCAACGCCTCGGACAGCAGGCGATGGAGATCGCTCGCAGCGAAAACGAGCAATTCATCGCCGAGCGGCTATGGCGCGTTTCCCGCGTACTGCGCGACTGGGTCGAGCGCAACGGCGTCGAAAGCGCAAGCCGCAGCGAAAAAGCCTTGCTTGATGTTGAAGACCTCTTCACCGATCAGGAAAACCGCGCGATCAACGGATTCGCGACCCAGATGCCCAGCACCGAGACCTACCTCAAAGCCATGGGACAAGGCTTGGTGCAGGGCTTCGCGACAACCAATACGGCGGCGCTGCGCATTCTCTTTTCCCACTACATCCTGTCCGGCGTGCTGGATGCCCACGACGGCGCCATTGATGACGCCCGCTTTTGGCACGCCGCCTGCATGCGCGCGCTGCCCGACTCAGCCGAAAGCCACATAGCATTGCGCAAGCTGAACGAGTTCATCGAGCGGCGCGATAACTTGCTCGCCGCCCAAAATATCTTCGCCGAACTCACCGGTCCCCGCATCACTGACAGCCTCGCCGAGCTCATCCGCCAACTGGAAAACAACCCGCAGTCGCGCCTCTTGACGCCCGGCATTCAGAGCCTGAAAGCGCTGGAATCGGCGCTGCAGGATTGGGCTGACGCCGAATTCCGCGCCGCCGGCAATAAAATCGAGCAAGTGCTGCGCAGTATCACCGAAGCCGAATCCAACGCCAATATCAGTCTGGGCGCCTATCGCGCCTGGATGACCGAGCTGCAAGCGGCGCTCGCCGAACTCAGCGTTAAGCGGCGCAGCCTGCTGGGTGATATCGATCGTCAGCCGGACGAGCCGCAGCCTAGCATTCGCGACGCTATCCACCAGCAAGCCGATGTCACGGAAGATTTGCTCGGCTACTCGCACGCGCAAATGATGCTGGGCTGGCGCGATACCTACGAAGCCTTCCTCGCAATCTACACCGGTGACAAAAGCCGCAAGCAAAAACTCGAGGGGATGAACGAGCTGTTTAAGGCGATGTTCATCGATCGCAACCCGGCTTATCCCCTCTTCCGCCATTGGTACCGTCAGGTGGAAGCGACACCGGAAGAGCCGTCTGAAACGGAAGAAGTCATGCCCGAAGAATTGCCCGCCGCGCCTGCTTCAAAACCGGAACCCGCGGCGCCGGCGCAGGCGTCCGAAGACGCTCCCCTCGCAGAAACAGAATCGAAGCCGTTTCGCTTCAACCGCTGGGTATTCAACGGCGCACTCTTGATCGGCTTGATGCTCGTCATTGGCGGCTTGATTTCACTTGCGGGCAACGGCAGCCTCAACAACCTCCTGGCGGCGATTCTGCCCGAGCCTTCGCCGACCGTCGCCGATACGAGCGAGAGCGACCAGACGGCCATGCCCGCAGTCGGCGCTGAGGCGGACGATGCCGGATCGCGGCCGCCCGATACTCAAGCGGATGCAAACGAATCCGCTAGCGCCGCGGAACCGCCCACATCAGTACCGCCGCCTACTGATATTCCCAAGCCGACTGCGATCCCCAGCCAAATCCCTACCCTGGCCAGCCGGACCATAGCCACACCCACCACGCAGCCGACTGCGATTCTTCCGCCGGGCGGGCTTAAAGGCGCGCAAAACCTGCTCGACCTCTTCACGAATGCGGAGGCGGCGCCATTTTGGGATGAGAGCGCTTTCAACTTTGCCAGTGGCGCCTGGCGCTTGGGCCTCAGCGGTGAAACTGCTGGCGATACGCTTGTCTTGGCGCCGCCCGTCGATCTTCTTGATCGCAGTTTTGGCAACGAGGCGTCCAAACGCATCAGCCGAATTGAAGCGGAACTCGCCTTGCACGGCGCCGATCCCGACCTGGTCCCAGGCGAAATATATTTCGGCCTTCTCTTGCAGAACGCGAAGGGCGAAGGCAGCGCCGGCATCCAAGTCCAGCAGGATGGTCCCGATGTGATCAGCCTCGCGCTCTACAAGAACGGCGCAGCTGACGTCATTAGCCAGCGATCGGTTACCAATCTCATCACGCGCTTGCGCCTCGACCGCGACCCGTCAACGGGCGCCGTCAGCGCCTACTTCAACGACTCGCTGATCGGCGAAAGCATCGACATTCTGCCGCCAGCGGCCGCGCTCAAACCAGCCATCTTCGTCAAAGACGGCGGCGTCATCATCGGCGTTTCCGCCTGGCAAATCACCCTGGAATAGACATCCAGCTGACGGAAACTGTAGGGGCGACTCTGTGAGAGTCGCCCGCCGCATCACAGACAATGTGGGGCGACCGGCGGTTCGTGTCGGCGGTCAGTGTCTACGCGACCTACGCAACCCATTGGGTCGGCCGTATTGCGCTTGGTTCTCCACACTGTGACGACAGGCCAGTAAACTACTCAACCACCGCTTCCGCCTCAGGCACATCAGCGCCATCACGCCCGTTCGTCAGCGCAGCGCCCGCGCCCATTGTGCTGACGAAATTCTGGGCAATGCTGGTCAGCTCCATCGGCAGCACGAACTTGGTTGACGGGCTGCTGCCGACCTTTTCCAGCATCTCCATATACTGCAGCGCCATCGTCTTGCCATCGACGCCGCTCGCCCCTTCATGTATCGCCTTCAGCGCCATAGCATAGCCTTCCGCCCGCAGCATCTGCGCCTGCCGCTCGCCTTCCGCTTCCAGGATCTGCGATTCCTTTTGACCTTCAGCTTCGAGGATCGCCGATTGCTTGCTGCCCTCGGCGCGCGCAATGGCCGCTTCCCGCTCGCCCTCAGCCAGCGTAACCTCGGCGCGGCGATCGCGCTCGGCGCTCATCTGTCGATTCATCGCATCCTGAATCGCCCGCGGCGGCTCAATCTCGCGGATCTCGACCGTCGTGATCTTCATGCCCCAGCGCTCGGTTGTCTCATCCAGCTTGACGCGCAGCACATCGTTGATCTGATCGCGGCGGGATAGCACATCATCCAGCACGATATCGCCAATCACCGCGCGCAAGGTCGTGGTCGCGATCTTGCCGGTCGCGTCAACCACATCGCCGACTTTGGTCACCGATATCTCCGGGTCGGTGATGCGATAGTAGACCAGAAAGTCGATTCCAATCGATGCGTTGTCCTTGGTGATCGCTGTCTGCGACGGAATGTCGATGATCTTTTCGCGCATATCCACCCGGGTCGCCGATTCCAAAAACGGAATGACATAGATCAATCCGGGACCGCGCACCGTGCTAAAGCGCCCCAATACGAAGATGACCAGCCGATCATATTCCTTCACCGCACGGATTGCGCTACGCAGCAGCGCAAATATCGCCAAGACGACGATAACAAGCAATAGTCCGCTTGCGCCCGCGCCAAATATCTGTGACAATTCCCCATTCATGTCTCACTCCTCTTTGTCTTCATGCTTACGAATCGTGCAAATCCTCTAACTGGAGCTACCTCTCTTCCAGCCGTTTCGCCTTTTCAACATGCAGCTCCAAGCCATCCTGCTGCGTCACCACCACCTCGGCGCCGCTCTCCAATCGCGAGCGACTGCGCGCCGTCCACAGCTCCCCGCGCACCTGCACCGTGCCGCGATCTTCAATCGTTGCCATCACCCGGCCTCGCTCGCCCACCAGGAATTCGTCCTTCTGCGTGGACGACAAGCTGCGATGCTGCTCGACAATGCGCCGCAGAATCGTCCGGTGATAAGCCCAGGCAACCAGCACGCCCAGAACGATCCATATCGCCGATACACTCGCCCCGGCGAAAAGGAAAAAGCTGGCGACCGCCTGAATCGCTAGTCCGCCGACAGCGAAGCGCTCCCACTCCGCCTTGAGCAGCGGCAGCAAAAAGAAGAGCGACGCGCCAATCACCAGCGCGATGACCGCGATCCAGTTGGCGGCCATTTGACTCAGCAAGAAAAGCGTGCCGACAATCAAAGCCGCGCCGCCGATCTCGGCCACGCCCGTGCCCGGAATATAGGCGCCCGCCGCGCTGATCCACAAACCGGCCATTAGCAGCAAATAAATCACGTTTGGATCTTGAAAAAACTCCATCATTCCGCCCCTACTTAAGCGCCGCTATGATTGCGCACAATACGAGCATAACGATAAAACCCCAGAATCTCAAACTGAGCAGGAACGATAAAAGGGCGATCGCTACCCCGATCAGCCAAGCCACAATACCAAAAATCACGCCACGAAAGAGAAACGCCAGAATTAAAAGAAGCAAACAACCCATTTCTACCTCCGCATACCGCTATAGTTCTCAGTATACGGCAACTATTCGTCCGCTAACCCCCAATTCTTGGGGCTCTAATCTCACGGCGGGCTCAGGCGATATACGATGAAGCGATCGCGTTCATAATCCGCCGAGACGCCAAATCCGGCCGCGCGCAGCGTCGCCAGCCATTCGTCATGCGGCTGATCCAGCGGCGCCACCAAGTAGCGGTCGCCGATCTCTTCCAGCGCCAGCGCGCCCGCCGCCAGCGCATCCGCCGTCGGATAATAGACGCGCCGCTTGTCCTGCCACTGCCCCAAATAATAACCCAACTCCCAACCGAGCCAGGGATCGTAAATCACCGTCGCGACCGGCTTCGCGTTCAAATGCGCCGCCAGCTCGTCGATGCCAGCTTGCTCGCCGCGGTCGCCGCCTATTGTCGGACCCTGGCTCAAGCTCCACAATCCGCCCGTGATTAGCGCCGCCGCGATTGCGACTCGAATCACCTTGCCAATCCACGCTCCGTTTGGCCACCGCGCCAACTGTCCAGCGACGAGCAAACATAAGGACGGCATCAACAACAGGAGATAGCGTTCATACAGGTTGAACCGCAATACAATGTGGAGGCTGAAGAATGCGACGATGTAGACCAGCATGGCGCGCTCGGCTGACAGTCGCCATGCGCCAGTTGATCCCTCCCGCATTTGACGCAGCGATACGACAGCGCAGCCCAGCAGCAAGCCACCCGTCACCAGCGGCGGACCTAGCAGCCACATCCCGCGCTCCAACCACGCGCCCAGCCGCCCAAGCCACTGCGAAGGCGCCGCCAGCCAAGCCTCGGGGGCGTTATTGACCGCCGCCTGCAAGAAAATGCTCGCTTCTGGCCTAGCGCCATCCCATATCAGCAGCGCGGCGCAAACGACGCCGAGCGCCAAACACGGGCGCAGCCAATCTTTTGGACCGGCCCGGCGCGCCAACATGATCAAGACGATCAAAGGGAAGAACAACAGCGCCTGCTGCTTGCACCAAAACGCCAAGCCCAGCGACGCGCCAGCCAGCATCCAGCGGCCCGTCAGCGCAAGATACAGCGCCGCCGCTGAGCATATCAATAAGCTCATATCGGTGAAAGCGCTCGCCCCATACGCGAGCAAAAAGGGGGATGTCGCTGTAAGCAAGCCCGCGAAAATCGCCGTCCATCGGCAGCGATACAGCCGCCAAGCCAGCCGCATCATCAGCGCCGTCAGCATGATCGCCAGCAGCGCGTTCGGCAGCCTTCCGGCGAACTCACCCTGGCGAGCATCAAGCTGGAGCACAGCGCCTGCATCAGCCGTCACGCTCACCGCAACCATGCTCAAGGCGCTGAAATAGATGGAAAGCGGCGGTTTGTCCAGCGGACCCGGCAGCAGCCAGTCGCCGTTCACCGCGGCGCCGCGCGCAAAAGTCATGAAGAAGGCTTCATCGGGGAGAAAGCGCCAGTCGCGCGCGAGTTGATGAAACTGCGTGAAGCTCGTGAACAAAATCAGCAGAAGGGACGCCGCCAGGCGCCCGAACCGCCGACGCGCGGTCTCAGCCAAAGCGCTGCCGCAGGTACTCCAGGGCGATGCGATCAATCGTGCGGCGGTTCTTCTCCGGCGTCCAGCGCATCTCCAGATTCTCGTTGCCGATCAGCAGCCAGAATACCTGCTGACACACCTCGTCCCAATCGCCATTGACCTCGCCGGTCATATAGCCCTGTTCGATCAGAATCGCCTGCAATTCGCGCGCGATGTCTTCATCAATATGCAGCGTATCCTCCGCGCTCGGTGGCTGGAAATACAGATGGTGCAATTTCACCAGCGCGGCCAGGTCAGCCACCGGCTCCGCGGCATCATCCACCCGCAAATCCAGGTAACGATCGTTGTCGCCGCCGTAGCCGCCATTGGGACGCACTACCTGCACCGCCGCCGATTGCTTGCCGCGCTTGTCGCCGCCAGCGTTTTCACCCGCGCGCAATGCCGCCACCAGCCGATCGGCCAATTCGCCTTCCGCCCGTGTGAAACCGGCCACCAGCGCATCAATCACTTCTTCGCCCGCCAGCAAATTGCCCTGAACCGAAAAGCCGGCGCCCGTCTTATGCCCAGCCCAATCATGGCACTCGCCTCCCGTATGCGCCGCGACCTCGCCCCGCGCATCCACCAGCGCCACTTGACGCGTCTCGCGCCCTTCATCGGCTTCCAGCAGCCGACTCAGCGCATCAGCCGCCGACAGCCCCTCATTCATCAGCGTCAAACCATCGGGTCCGAAACTCAACTTGGCGTACGACTGCGTCGCCACCGCGCCGACTCCAGCCCGCGCCCAAGGCGCCACCGCGCCAACAGCAGGAAACTTGCTCGCCACCGCCACGCCCCAGGCATTCTCATGGGCACAATGGGCGACGATCGAAAATGTGTGAATGCTCATCGCAAACCTGTCATGTAAATGAACCGCCAATTATAACAGCCGCCAGACTGGCGTGGAACGGTTCGCGGCTGCGCCACAGTATACAAAATGTCAGATGCTGACAATTCTTCACCACCGAGGACACAGAGCTGAACGAGAGCGCCGAGGCTGTTTTACGAGATTGGGCTAAATACCAAAGTTATCGTCTGAGAAGAACAAATACAGTCGCGAGAACGCAGGTCGTGGCTGGAATTTCCAGAATAAACCACCGGTTGTACGGGCGAGCCGTTGGCTCGCCCACGCTTATGTTAAATAAGGACACAATTTTCGCTTGACCAACTTTGAACTATTTGTGCCACTCCTTCGCTGCAATAGTCCTAGCCCATTTGTCTTGCCTGCACGACCGAAAACACAGCGCCGCGCGATTCAGTCCAACTCCGTAAGGTCACTCTGTCTCCTCTTTGCCTCTGCGGCTACACTATCCAGCACCATGCAGAACGCACAGGAGAACACATGCAATATCGCACCCTCGGACGCACCGGACTAAATGTTTCCGTCATGGGCATCGGCGCCGGCGGACCCAGCCGCCTGGGCCAGCGCGATAATATCCGCACGGAAGCCCAATCGGTCGCCCTCGTCCTGCGCGGAATCGACGCCGGCGTCAACTTCATCGATACCGCTGAAGCCTATCGCACAGAAGAAATTGTCGGCGCCGCCGTCGCTCAGCGCGATCGCAGCCAGATCATCATCTCAACCAAGAAACGGCTCCGTGGCGCTAACATCACACGCGAGGAACTCCGCGCCGGTTTGCATGACAGTCTGCGCCGCCTCCGCACTGACTATATCGATGTCTATCACCTGCACGGCTTGAAGCCCGATCAATACGATTATTATCGGCAAGAAATCCTGCCAGCCATGCAAGACTTGCAGCGCGAGGGCAAGATCCGCTTCCTCGGCGTCACCGAAAACTGGAGCGGCGACCTCGAGCACGAGATGCTCGCGCGCGCCGTTCAAGACGGATTCTGGGATGTCATCATGGTCGGCTTCAATCTGCTCAATCAAAAGGCGCGCGAATCCGTCCTGCGCCCAGCCATTGAGCATGACATCGGCGTCCTGATTATGTTCGCCATTCGGCGCGCCCTCAGCCAGCCAGCGAAGCTGAAATCAACGCTTGAACAGCTGATTGAGATCGGCGAGATCGACGCAAACGATATTGACCTAGACTATCCACTTGGTTTTCTCATCGAGAGCGGCGCCGCGGCCAGCATACCTGACGCAGCCTACCGCTTCACCCGCGACGAAAGAGGCGCGCATGTCATCCTGTCCGGCACGGGTAATCCGCAGCACCTCGACGCCAACCTGGCTACATTCGCGCGTCCGCCCCTGCCGCCGGAAATCACCGCCCGCCTAAAGCATATCTTCCGCGGCGCCCATTCCGTCACCGGCGGCTGACATTATCCCGTCCCCAAAGTAGGTGTAGACCCCCGCGCGACAATGCCGCCGCCCACGCAAAATACCTTGCTTCCCGCTGCGTTAAACTCCCTTTCCGAAGGTCAGTGTCTACGCGACCCTAGCTCGCTGGATGCCCGCCATAGAGATGGCGGGAGAGGGGCCGGGGGATGGGGTTTGCCGCTCGCAACGTAAACAGGAGCGAGCCATTGGCTCGCCCACCAGAAAACACATACTCGTAGGGGCGACCTATCAGGTCGCCCTCCGCATCATTCAAATTGGCAAAACAAAAAAGAAGCAAGCCTCTCGACTTGCCTCTTTTGGAACTTGAACTTGCGGTGATCGACGGTCTGTGTCTACGCGACCTAGTGACCGCAACCATAGCCATCGAATGACGCGACCGACATCGCCGCCGGCGCCGTCACATCGATATCGATATTGAGCGTGCCGTTCGAGCCGCCTTCCGCGTGGCTGACGACCAGCGTGTACTGACCGTTCGCCTTGATCTTGTAGTCGCTGATGACCGAATCGTACTCGCTGAGCGAAATGTCGTCATCGCCAACCAGCGCTTCCCCGTTCGGACCGATCAGGATGATCAAGGGATCGACGAAACCGGGCTCAACGGTGTCGACAGCGATATCCAGCGTCTGACCGCGCTTGGCGTCAAAGGGAATGCTGTATACCCAGCCTTCGCGCATCGGCAGTTCAAAGTCGCTGTCGCCTTCCAATTCGGCGTGGAAGAGCGTCCTATTGCGGTTCATCATCGCATAGCGATAGTAGTCGGCCGCGCTCGATTCCGGTTGCCCCATTTCTTCGTAGGTGATGCCGCGAGACAAATAGGGCAGCGAGTAGCTCTCGTCCAATTGCATCGCCGTGCTGATGTGGCTGATTGAAGCGTCGTATTCGCCCATATACCGATAGGCGACGCCCATCCAGTTCATCGCTTCCGCGTCATGGCGATTGATATTCAGCGCGCGGCGGAAGTTCTCGAGCGCCACCGAATAATCGCCGGACATCAACGCGCGATACGCGTCAGCCTTGAAGCGCGCGCCATCATTGCCCAGCGTGAACATGCCCGAGACATCAAACGATACTTCCACTCGGCCCTCGGTGCTGCCGCCAGCATGGGTCATCACGATAGCGTACTCGCCCGATACTGGCGCGCGGAACTGCAAATAGCTGTCCCACCATTCGCCGGTGTCGTCATTGGCAATCAGCGGCAGGCCATCCGGATCTAGAATCAGGACCAGGGGGTCGGCATCCAGGTCACGCTGGCTGCTGATGGCGCTAACCACGATTTCTTGATCGGCGCTGGCAGTGAAGGGGAAGATGTAAACGATGCCTTCCGACATCGGCACATCCAGGCTGCCCTCCCAAGCCAGATTGTCATTCCGAATCACATTCGTCTTAATGCGCTTGATCCATTCGACGTAATCCGTCATCGCGGCACCCATATCGCCCATCTTCTCGTAGACGATGCCACGATTCAGATAAGGATAATCAGCGTCTGACGCCAGCGACATCAACCTGTTGCAGTCATCTAGCGCGCGACCGAACTCGCCGATCTCGCTGAATGCCCAGCAGCGGTTGTTCAACGATGCCAGGTCGTCGGCGCTGTGTTGCAAGACCGCCGAGTAATCCTGCGCCGCCAAGGCATGCTCGTCAATCATGCTGTAGGCATAACCGCGCGCGAAGATCGTCTGCAGATCCGCTTCGCCTTCCTCGATCAGCGCATCGTAAAGCGCAATCGCCGAACGATACTCTTCGTTGGTCAAGCTCGACCAAGCCATATTTTTGGCTGCGCTAGCGCTCAAAAAGCCCGTAGGCACGGAGGCCGCTTCCGCCGCCTGCGCGATGGCTTCAGCCGCTTCTTGCAAGGCGGCCTCTTGCGCAGCGATGATTGCTTCCAGCTCGGCAATTACGGCTTCGCTGTTGTCTTCAACCGGTGTTGCCGGAGTCAGGAATCCGATGGTGACCACGACAGCAACCAGCACCAGCAAACCCTCGATGATCAGAGCGCTTGGGCGCTGGCTGAGAACGCGGTCTTTGAGTGAACGTTTGGGAACATCATATTCCGGGTACGATTTCTTCATAATTTACCCCCGCTCTTTCAGTTACCGACCACTGTACAAATCTACTTGCCGCCTAGTATAACACATCTGACTCCGCCGCCGTCAAGCGGCTTCGCCAGTTCGCTGCCATCCTATCCGTTCGTCTGCCCTACGCCTGCGCCACGCTCGCCAACCAAGTCGCGGTAGATCGCGTAACTCGCCTGCGCCGCCGAACGATAACCTAGTGTATCGTATATCGCGCTAATCTCCAAATACATCTTCGGATAGTTCGATCCGATCCGCAATGCCTCATCAAAATGCGGCAGCGCTTCAAGCATCTTCCCTTGCGCCACATAGACGCGGCCCATATTGTAATTCGCCAGCGCCCGAACTTCCTCGTATTCAGACGCATACTCCAGCGAGAAGCGGCAATACTTTGCCGCCTCCGCATAATCGCCCGTCTCCACTTGCAGCCAGCACCAGTTCTCCAGCGCTATCGCATAATTGGCTCGGCCGCCGGCGCTTTTCAGAGCCCGCTTGCAATGCGCCGCAGCCTGCGCAAAGTCCCTTGTTTCGCCGTAAGCCCAGCAGAGCGCATTGTGCCCGTCGAAGTTCGCCGGCTGAAGCTCCAACAATCTGCGATAATCGGCTTGCGCTTCCGCGTAATCGCCGGCTCGCATATTCACATAGCCGCGCCAGGAGTAAGCGTCCGCGTTATCCGGCGCCAGCGCAATCATCCAGTCGAACATCGCCTCGGCAGCAGCGAAGCGCCGCTCCTCAATATACGCTCCGCCCTTTTCCTTGATGAAGGCAAGGGGATTCCGGTTCCTGGATTCCCCAATCTCGAGTAGGCCCGCCGCCGGCTGAGCCGAATTGGCGGAAGTCGCCAGCGAACCATCCAATGGATCAAAGAAGTCGAAGGCGGCGCCCGCTGCGACTGTAATCACAATCGTCATGACGATTTCAAGCGCAATCGCGCTCCAACGCTGCGAAAAGAAGCGCTGGATGAGATTGTTCTGCGGAACATCGTGTATTGGATACTGGTCGTACATGAGCGTCCTGTTTGCTACTCCTCTACAGTGTAGCGCATTTTTCCCCGCGGCTGCCAACACTTACTATACGTTTGCCTGACGCAATTTGCTCACTCGCGCCAAGATTGATTACAAGATATCACGAAATCCTTAGCCAATCATTAAGGCATTTGCCAATTCTTTTGCCCCTGGCTTGTCGAAATACGCCAATTCCTCAGCGCGTCAATCGCGGCGGCGAGCAGTAGAGCTGTTGCGGCGGCTTTACACGTGTATTGCAAGCGAAACATCGCTCAGGTGATCTTACGCCGTTTTTCCGCTTTGCGGGCTGCTTTCTCCTCACGGCGACGGGCGGCTCTGGAAACGGCTGCAGCAGTTGCAGCTTCGTTATGACCAGTTGCGCGATTCTGCATTGAAGTCTTCTCAACCATGTCGGTATCTATGGAAAATTCACCATCTATGCCTTCCATATCGATCAAAGGCAGCCACACGTTAGCGCCGTTTTCGAGCGTTAGCGAAAGTGCGTAGGGCTCGCATGGATCTTCCGTCCAGTTCTGCAATTCAGCCTCGCGCGACAACTGCAATTCGGTGATGTGCTTGCCTTGAATCTCGGCGATGAGTCCCATAGCCTGGGACATATTTGGGCAGGCAAAGTCGCTGTGATTGGTCAATACATCGACAGCGATGATGGCATAGCCGCCGTCTTTCAGTCCTGGTCCCGGTTCAAATACGTCGGACAAGAAATCCTTGTCGGTCTGTGGCTCGTATGTCACGTGACTTTACTCCATCATGTTGAGCATAAGACAAATCGAAACAAATGTTGCAGGTAGCTAGTACCTGTGGCGCGCATAAATCGCTTAGAGGGCAATTTCGAGGGAGTTCTCGCGGTATCAGACACGGAATCGCGCGACTTCCACGCTCCCATCCGAGATGCCAACCTACCATGATCTTCAAAGATTATAACTATTGCACTGACAATTGCCAAAGCCTCTTACGCTTACGCGATCGACCTGACAACTCAAATTAGATGCGGCAACATGATACAATCCCGCCGATGCCCAAGCAGCAAAATGCCGGGAGGACTTGCCATGAACGACCAACACCTGCGCCAGCAGCTAGTCAAGGCTTTGGCCGCGCGTCAAGCGCACCAGCTCTTTGAAAGCGCGACCGAAGGCTTCCCGCCAGCGCACTACAATACCAAGCCGCCCAACCTGCCCTATTCCTTCTGGCATCTGCTCGAACACTTGCGCGTCACGCAAGCCGATATCCTCGATTATATCGAGAATCCGCATTACCAGTATTTGAAACACCCCGATGACTACTGGCCTCCGCCCGACGCCATTGCCGACAGCGCCGCTTGGCAGCGCACAATTGATGAATTCCTCGCCGATCGCGCGGCATTGGTCGCCATTGTCCAGGATCCGGCGCGCGAACTGATGGCGCAGATTCCCCAGGGCCAGCCCGGTCATACCATCCTGCGCGAGATCCTCGTCATCGCCGCCCACAACTCCTATCACATTGGCGAATTCGGCATCCTGCGCGCGACGCTGGGCTTGTGGTGATTTCAGCTTAGAAATGCGGCGGGAGCGCGGAGCAGGTATACTTATTTCGATTCGATATCGGAGCGGTATTGTGGCAACCAATCCCAAGCGCTATTGGACCGCGAGCGAGTTTCTTGCTTTCGTAGCGAACAGCGAATTCAAACACGAACTCATCGACGGTGAAGTCTATGACATGTCCGGCGGCGTGGGCGAACACAGCCAAATTGCCGCCAACATCATAATCTGCCTTGGCAGACACTTGGAATCGACATCATGTCGGGTCAACACTAGCGACATGATGCTGAAAGTCAGCGACGACAGGTATTTATTCCCCGACCTAAGTGTAGTATGTGGCAATCCGGAGTATGAAGACGAATTCAGACTTGCGCTACTTAACCCGATTCTGGTCGTCGAAGTCACATCGCCATCATCTGCGGTCGATGACCGCGGACTGAAACGCGAATCTTATCTGCGCCTGCCGTCGGTCCAAGCCTACCTCATTATTGACCAGCACCGACTTAATGTGGAGCTTTACGAACGCGCCGATGTGGGCTGGCGTTTGCAAGTCTTTACGAATCCGGATGATGTGATCTTGCTCGAAGCGCTCAACCTAGATGTGCCGCTCGCTCAGATATATCGCGGCATCGCCTTCGAGGAGAACGCTGCAAGTTAAGCTTCTAGCGCCGTCAGCAGCAGCTCCAAGGCACCGATTACACTCGCCACCACCGGTCTACCGTTTACACAATCTTGCTGCCTCTCGCGCAGAAGCGCTATACTTGGATCAACATAAGTTGTCGTGAGAACTGACATGGTAGTTGAAGCGCCAGCACGCCTCACCGTCGAAGAATACCTCGCCTGGGAAGAAAAGAACTTCGAAAAACACGAGTACATTGATGGCGAAGTACGCTGCATGGCAGGCGCTAAAGGCAGGCATAATCGAATCATGATGAACATAGCGGTAGCCATCGGACGACAGCTTGATGATTCCGACTGTTTCCTGCTAAGCAGCGAGATGCGGGTCAAAGCCGCCCAAACGCGCTACGTCTATCCGGATATGTCCGCCGTCTGCGGGGAAGAAGAATTTGCCCGCGACAACGAAATGGAGCTAGTCAATCCCGTTCTCGTGATTGAAGTAACCTCGCCATCTACTATGGATATCGACCGCAGAGAGAAGAAGGTACTCTATTATGAAGTGCCTTCAATCCAGGCATACCTGATCATCGACCAGCACCGCGTCTGCGCTGAACTCTCCGTTCGCTCCGAAGCCGGCTGGCAGACGACAATCTTCGAAAAGCTGGACGATGTCGTTCCGCTCGATGTCCTGGATTGCAATTTGCCGCTCGCTCAGGTTTACCGCGGCATCCCCTTCGAGGAAAACGCTGCAAGTTAAGCGTCAAGCGCCGTCAGCAGCATCTCCAGCGCCGCCTCCACACTCGCCGTCTTGTTCCCGATCCGGTCACCATCCCAAACCTGCCGCGCCACCTGCAGCAGCCCATCGGGTCCCGCTAAGCCAATATAGGTCAAGCCGACCGGCTTCTCGGCACTGCCGCCGCCGGGTCCGGCGACGCCTGTCACACTCAGCGCATAATCAGCGCCGTATAGCGCCAGCGCCCCCTGCGCCATCTCCGCCGCCACCGCTTTACTGACTGCGCCATTGGCAATCAGCGTTTCCTCGCGCACACCCAGAATCCGCATCTTGGCTTCATTTGAATAGCTGACCACGCCGCCTTCCACATAAGCCGAACTGCCAGCGCAATCCGTAAGCGTACTGAGGATCAGCCCGCCCGTACATGACTCGGCCGCGCAAACCGTGGCGTCCCGCTCAATCAGCGCCGCGCCAATCCGCTGCGACAGCGCCAGCAAGTCGCGCGCCATTACACCTGGACCAGAATCAGCGTATTGCCTTCCGAGTCCTTCATCATCACAAAACGACCCCAAAATTGTGTCTCCGGCTCGCCCAGAAACTCGACGCCCCTTTCCCTATATACACGGTAGGTCTCGTCAATGTCCTCGCATTGCAGCGTCAGCGATTGCGACTGTTGGAAGGTCGAGCGATAGTGTTCCCAATTCTCATCGAACTTGTAAAGCACGATTTGCGTCTCCGCCCCTGCCGGCGCCACCGAAAGCCAGCGTGACTCGGCGCCGGGCCACATTTCGTTGTCGGCCCTGCACTCCATGCCGAGCTTCTCGGTATAGAAGGCTTTCGCCCGGTCCTGATCTTCCACAAATACTGATACCGTGCCCACTCTGCTAATCATCTTCACCCTCCTATTTCGCAAAAACTGTAGGGGCGACCGACGGGCGATGTCTACGTGCCCTATCAGGTCGCCCGCCTCTCAAGTTTTATGATATTGGCTTGGTCGTCTAGCTGCCAAGCCCTAAGCCCGCTGCCCCAAGACGATCTGATTGCCTTCCGAATCGACCAGCATCGCGAAGCTGCCCCAATCCTGCGCCTGCGGCTCGCCCAGAAATTGCACGCCCTTCGCCGTGAGCTCGCGATACGTCTCCATGAGGTCGTCGCAATGCAGCGTGAAGCACTGTGGCTTGCCCATCGCCTCGCGATAGTGCTCCCACTGCCCGCCCATTGGGAAGAGCGTCAGCTCAGTCGGGCAGCCCTTCGGCGCCACCGTCAGCCAGCGCATGCCCGCCCCCGGGAACATCTCCGAATCATTGATCAACTCGAATCCCAGCTTCTCAGTGTAAAAAGCCTTCGCCCGATCTTGATCTTCGACGAAGACGGTCACTGTCGCGATTGTTGTTATCATGTTCTCTCTCCGCGCCCGCGGCATTCTCTGTGGTGTACGAACTGTATGGCGATACCGCCTTAGGCGCTCTCCACGCTCTCGCTCAGGAACGCGCTGTAGCCATTCTCCGGATCATTCCGCACCACCAGCATACGCTTGCCACCCACATGCGAAATGCCCGGCACCTCGTAGGCTTTCGCCGGATTGCCCTGGCTGTCCAGCCGATTGCACCAATAGATATGGTCATCGCGCTGCCACAGATACATCACCGGCACATCATCCACCACGATCTCCATGCGCCGGCGGCTGAATGGCGCGAAACGCGGCGGATGAAACCAGGGCACCCAGGCGCCCTCGGTCTTTTGCGTCTTCATCGATACCGCGCTCTGCGGCAGGATCTCCTTGCTGTCCCGCGGCGATTCCTGATTGATGAACCTGATCGTCTCATCGGTTGTATTGAACACTGAAGTCAATTCTGTTACTGGCATGGCCGTCCTCACTGCAATTGAGCCGTCATTTAGCGCTTGTCCGGTCAAACCAATGCCCTTGCCAACGATGCCGACAGTCTTGCCGATGCCCTTTGCAATTTGACCGAGTAACTTCAATCCGTCCATCGCGTCAGAACCGATGGTCCCCTTTTCGTCATTGCTCATATTATACACAATGCGGACTCCGCGACGATTGCGACTACATATCTATACGCAAGGGCATATAAGTCCGTCGCCCGTCGCTCAACTTGTGAGGGAAAAGACCCCACCGCCTCAGAAAGCCATCAAGCCTACAAAGACTCTGTGACCTCTGTGTGTCCTCTTCTCCTCGGTGGTGAAATAATGTTTATGCTTCTACCGCAGCCGTCAGTCACCCGCGATATGATCCGCGTTCCGCATATATTCCACCGATTCCGCGATCAGTTCGCGCAGCACAGCCAAATCGACATCCGCCAGCTTGTTGATGTACACACAGGAACTGCCGGTGCGATGTTTGCCCAGCCTGGCCATCAACGCATCGTAGCGCTCGTGCCCGCCCATGATATAGAGCGTCAGCGCCTGTTTGCGCGGCGCGAAACCGGTGAGCATAAAATCGCCTTCCCGCCCGCTGGCGTAGCGATAATGATAGCTGCCGAAGCCGACGATGCTCGTCCCCCACATCTCAGCCGGCTCGCCCGTGACCTCTTCCATCAGCTCTTTGACGACGAGCGAGTCTTCCCGCCGGCGCTTGTTCGATACCGACTCCAGATAAGCCAGCACATCGCCGTCATTGCGCTGCGTCTTGTTCTCCGCCATTTCAGTTCCTCCGCAATAGCGCCTGGGAAATCACTTTTCGTCCTCGGGTTCGGGCTGATCGTTGGCAATTGGCTCGAAATTTGCATCCTCGATATCCAGATCGCCCAGGTCAATTTGCGGCGCCTCCTCAGCGGCCGGCTCGCTGATGACCGTCTGCGCCGCGGCGAAGTCCAGGTCCGCGCCGGCCGATCCCGTCGCCGCCTGCATCAACAGCGTCAGCCTATCCGCCATGCTCGACGGATCCGGATGGATCCCGTCCTGCAGCAGCGCCGTCTCGAAGACCTGCTCAACCACCGCGTCAATCAAATCGTCAGCGCCGCCATTTGCGATCATGCCGCTCAAATTGTGCATCAGCGGATGCCGCGGATTTAGCTCCAACGCCTTGACCGGCAGCTCATAATCCTGGTCCAGCAAGCGATTGATGCGGAACATATAGCGGTTCGCGCTCTCGTCCTCGCTGACCAGCCGCGCCGGGCTGCCCACCAAGGTCTTGCTCTCGCGCACATCGCTAACGCGCCCGCCCAATATTGCCTTGACCCGCTGCGACAGCGCGGCGAACGAATCGGCGCCGACCGCCTCTTGCGCCGCCTCTTCAGCCCCAGCTTCCTCGCCGACCGCCGCCAGATCCAATTCGGCCGAATCGACGCTGACCAGCTTGCGCCCCTTGAAATCAACCAAGCCCATCGGCAGCATCGCATCCACCGGATGCGTGAAGTAGAGCACTTCAATCCCGCGCTGCCGGAAGGGGTCCAAATGCGGACTGCGCGAGCCGCTCCCGTAGTCATCAGCCACTACATAATAGATATCGTCCTGATTCTCCGACATCCGCTCGACATAGTCATCCAGCGTATGAAACTGGCTCGGGTCATCATCGTGCGTCGTCTGGAAGAACATCAGCGGCTCCAGATCCCCCCGATCCTCGGACTCGATCACCAAACCCTGCTTCAAGAATCCGCCAAACTCCTGAAAGATGGTCAGGTATTTGTCGCGGTCATTCTTCGCCATGCGCTTCAATTCGGAGAGCACCCGCCGCGTGATCGTCTTCTTCAAGCTCGCCATCACCCGCGTCGCTTGAATGCTCTCCCGCGTCACGCTCAGCGGGAGATCCTCGCTATCGACCACGCCTTGCACGAAGCTCAGATACTCCGGCAGCAAATCCCGATTGTATTCCTCGATCAGCACCTTGCGCGCATAAAGCTTCAAGCCCGGCTCCTTGCGCGGACTGAACATATTCTGCTGCCCGCTGCCCGGCACAAACAGCAGCGCGTAAAACTGCATCGGCACATCAGCGCGCATGTGAATATGATGGTTCGCGCCAGCGAAATCCATCGTCAGCATCTTGTAGAAGCTATCGTATTCCTCATCCTCGAGCTCAGACGGTCCCCGCCGCCAGATCGCCTGCTGCTTGTTGGTCGGCTCTTCATCATCGCCCACATAAATCGGAAACTCCACATAATCCGAATGCCGCCGGATGATGTCCTTGACGCGGAAGCCGCGCGTGAATTCCTCCTCGTCATCCTTCAAATGAATCACGACCTCGGTGCCGCGCAGATCCTTCGATACCGTCTCCAGCGTGTAATTCGTCCCGCCGGTCGCCGACCACTTGACCGCCTCGTCCTCGCTCCGGAAAGAACGCGATATCACATCCACCTGCTTCGCCACCATAAAAGCGGAATAGAAGCCGACGCCGAACTGCCCAATGATGGCGGCCGCGTCATCCGGCTTGTCCGCCATCGCCTCGATGAATGCCTTCGCCCCCGATTTCGCAATCGTGCCCAAACCAGCGATGATCTCCGCGCGATTCATGCCAATGCCGGTATCGCTGACCGTCAGCGTCTTCGCCTCTTCATCCAACTCGATGTGAATCTCCAAATCGGCTTGCGCGTCAACGACAGCGTCATTGGTCAGCATTTCAAATTGCAGCCGATTCAGCGCGTCCGAAGCATTCGAAATCAGCTCGCGCAGGAAGATCTCCTTCTCCGTGTACAGCGAGTGAATCAGAATGTTCAGCAGTTGCTGCGTCTCCGCCTGAAAACTACGTTGTTCGCTCATGGTCTGTCCTTGCCAGTGAAAACACGCCGCTGTTGCGTACAGTGGCAGTTTCTATAACGAAGTGTCGCCTGTTTTCTATAGCGCTAGTGAAAGGCGAAAACAAGATGGTAAACTATAAGTTAAGTTCTCAACATATACGTTTACGTTCCAGCGATTTCTAGATGCTATGCGATCTAGGGGAACCTGAAATTGCCGCCGAATTTGGAGCAAAAGCGAAAGAGTCAGTGTCATCTTTACGAGCTTCTCCGTACACACGCCGAGAAGTGTGACCCGTCGCGTAGCCTGCTATTGCCAAGCGCAATTCTATCATGCGTTGCAAGATCTGCGACGATAATGTTATGCTAACGAAACGCTCGTACGTTTAGTTAGGCATGTCTTCAATACAATCTATGGGAGATGTAGTTATGAGAGACAAATTGAAACTGCGTGCCGAAGCAATCCTTGATGGTGTGACGGGTGTGGTGGGTTTGCCGTCGATGTACGGTCGGGAACGATATCCAAGTCGATACGGGCGGTCTGATGTAGAACGGTCGTGGACCTTCGTTGGCAAGTATATGAACATCGCAATTCAAGACATTGAGGCGGAAACCGCAAATGCCCACATCGTACGAAAAGCCAAATCCGAGTCCTGAGGACCGAAATCAAGACGCCGAGAACCAACCTGCGAAAGCTGACGACGAACATCAAGACCTCAAAATCTCTCGAACTGTAACACAGGTCAGTCACTACAGGGGGCCAATCCCGCCAGCGGAAGAATTCGCGCGCTACGAAGAGATCTACCCCGGAAGCGCTGATCGTCTTTTTTCGATGGCGGAAAAAGAACAAGACTCCACAATTAAGTTCCGCTACAGTTCGCTGGGGGCGGCGACTATAGTTGCAATTGCGAGCATAACTGCTATTGCGCTAATACTAACTTCGTATCCCGAGTCGATTGTGCTTGTCGCCCTGGCAATCACTTATGCGTTGCCTGCGATTACTGACTTTATCAGAGGAATCGTCGAGAGCCAGTTGTCTAGGAAGGAGCGTGAGCTAGAAATCCAGATCAGAAAGGACAACCACGAGCTTGACATAATTGCAGCCAAAAAACAGCTTGAGTTGCCAGCCTCCTCTGGCGAATCTGTCACTCAAAGGGCGCGCCGGCTTGAAGCTAGCAGCGAATCAACTGAAGATCTGGAAAGCAATCAATAATTCGTTGCTGCACATTTCCATGTTGAAGTCGCAAATTCAGAAGTAACATATAGATTAACAACCCTTCTTCCTACCCCGCCAGCCAGAACTCAGCGAAATATCGCCCAGCGCCGCCCGCCGCAATAAACCAACAGCAGCATGACCAATCCCCGCCAAACTGCTATACTCCTCGCCAGTTTGCCAATTGCCAGCCGGAGAACCGAGCCGATGAAAGCCGTTCAGATTATCGCCCGCGGTCAGTGCGCCTTCGTTGATGCGCCCAAGCCAAAGCTGCAGCCGGGCAGCGCCATCGTCAAGACGTTGCGCCTTGCCCTTTGCGGCAGCGATGTCCGCCATATCCATTATTTGCCCGATGACCGCTATCCCTCGCCGATCGGCGAAACCGGTCACGAAATGGTCGGCATGGTCGAAGCCATCGACCCCGAAAACGGCAACGTCAAGCCGGGCGATGTGGTGCTCTGCCTCGCGCCCGATCACCGCGCCATGCAGGAATACTACCGCGCGCCCATCGACCGCCTGCTTCCCTTCGCGCCCGGCACGCCGCTTGAGCACGCCGTCCAGGCGCAGCAATTTGGCACGGTGCTCTACGCCGCCAAATCCCTGCCCGACCTGCGCGGCAAGACCGCCGCCGTCATCGGCCAAGGCTCAGCGGGCCTCTGGTTCAACTTCGCCCTCCAACAGCGCGGCGCCGCCAAAATCATCGCCATCGACCTCAAAGCCTACCGCCTCGCCTTCAGCAAAACCTACGGCGCCACCGACACGCTGCACAACGCCGACATCGCCACCGCCGACGCCCTGCGCGACCTCAACGGCGGAAAACTGCCCGATGTCGTCATCGAAGCGGCCGGCGAAGACGAATCGATCCGCCTCGCCATCGAAATCGTGCGCGAAAACGGCTTCATCCTCTACTTCGGCGTGCCCCGTTTCGAGACGATGGACTTCCCCATCTTCGAGTACTTCTGGAAGTCGCTCACCGCCCGCTCCAATGTCGGCACCATCCAAGAGCCCAACCACGCCAGCACGCGCCAGGCGCTGCAGTGGATCAGCGATGGCACGGTCGATGTCTCGCGCATGATCACGCATACTTTCAAATTCGAAGATGTCATGGAGGCTTACGAGCTCCACCGCATCCAGGACGAAGGCGCGGTCAAGATCGTGATTGACATGGAGGGGTAACCAAGCTTGCCGGCAGACACCCGCGCGACAGTGCCGATGTGCCTCTTGCTCCCCTTCCCTCCTTGTGGGGTAAGGGGCCGGGGGATGGGGGGGTGCCGCCAGCAAGAGGCGCCAACATGGCAAAAATACAAATCAATGCCAACGATAAATCTATCAAGAACTACTACAAACTCCTGGATGAACTGCATGAGAAACAGCAAGTCCGCCACGAAGGCGGAACGCGGCGCGCCTTCGCGACCCTGCTTAGCGACCTGGCAAAGAAAAGGGGCTGGACGCTCGTCGAAGAAGTCAGCATAGAAAGTCCCGACGGCAGCCGCTCCATCCGCGTGGACGGCGTATTGCGCGACCAAATGCGCCTCTCCCGCGCCTACTGGGAAGCCAAAGACATCCATGATGACCTTGATGCGGCAATCCGCAAGAAAATCGCCGACGGTTACCCGCTTAGCAATATCATTTTTGAAGACACGGAAACCGCCGTACTCTACCAAAATGGGCAAGAGGAAAAACGCACGTCGATAAACGTGAAGAACGAGTTCGCGCGTTTGCTCACGCTTTTCCTCAACTACGACCTGCCTGTCTTCAGCAATTTTGAGCAAGCCATCGAAAGCTACAAAGAGGAAATCCCGCAAATCGCGGAGCGGCTCAAAGCGCGGATCGCCGACGCCCGCGAGAACAACCCAAGTTTCATCCAGCAGTTTGCGCAGTTCATGAAACTCTGCCAAACATCTATCAATCCCAATATCAGCCGAGACGCCATAGACGAGATGTTGATCCAGCATCTGATGACCGAGCGCATTATCCGCCGCGTCTTCAATATCGAGCGGTTCACCCGCCGCAACGTCATTGCGCGCGAAATCGAAAATGTCATTGACGCCCTGACCAGCCAGCATTTTGACCGCAAGGATTTTCTCGGCGGGCTGGATGGCTTTTACAAAGCGGTTGAAGACGTCGCCGACCGGCAAGCCGATTTCCGCGCCAAGCAAGACTTCATCAATATGGTTTACGAGCGCTTCTTTCAAGGCTACAGCGTCAAGGTCGCCGACACCCATGGCATCGTCTATACGCCCCAGCCCATCGTTGACTTCATGTGCGCCGCCGTCGAAGACGCGCTGCATGTCGAATTTGGCAAAAAGCTGGGCGATGAGGACGTCATCCTGATCGACCCCGCCACTGGCACCGGCAATTTCGTCGTCAACCTCTTGCGGCGGGCTTTCGAGCGCAATCCGCTGGCGCTTGACGACTTTTACCAATCGCGCCTCTTCGCCAACGAAGTCATGCTCATGCCCTATTACATCGCCTCGCTCAACATTGAGCATCAATATTGGCAGCTGACCGGCAAGACAGATCCGTTTCCGGGATTATGCTTCGTCGATACCCTCGATCTTACAGCGGCGCGGCAAGAGCCTTCCGCCACGCTCAGCGAAGCCAACAGCCAGCGCGTCGAGGCGCAGCGGGAAGCCAAAATCAACGTCATCATCGGCAACCCGCCTTACAACGTCGGCCAGCTCAACGAAAACGACAACAACAAGAATCGCAAATACGATGTCATCGACAAGCGGATTCGAGAGACCTACGCCAAAGATTCAAAGGCCACCAATAAGAATGCGCTCAGTGATGCCTACGTCAAGTTCTTTCGTTGGGCGGTGGACCGGCTGGACAGGCGCGATGGCATCGTCTGTTATGTCAGCAACAACAGCTTTGTTGACGCCTACGCATTTGACGGTTTCCGCCGGCATTTTCTGGGTGATTTTCAGCGCGTCTATCATCTCGATTTGGGCGGCAACCTGCGCAAGAATCGCCCGGGCCGCGGCATCAGCAACGTCTTCGATATCCGCGTCGGGGTGGGCGTCACGGTAGCGCTCCGCTCCAACGAATACAGTGACAGCCAATTGTTCTATCGCCGCGTCGACGAGACAGGCGACAAAAAAGATAAACTGGATTACCTCAGCGAGATGCGCCTTCATACTGTCGACTGGCAGCGGCTGAACCCCAATCGCAAGCATACCTGGCTCGTTTCCGAGACCGAAGACGAGTTTTCTCAATATCTCTCTATTGGTAGCAAGGAAGCTAGGAGTACCAAGCCGGACCAAGCGAAAACTATTTTCAAGACATATAGCCGCGCTTTAGCAACCACACGCGACTACTGGGTGTATGATTACAAAGTCGACCCACTAGGCACAAGAATGAGACAATTTGTCGAGGACTACAATTTCCATGTTTTTTCCTATCATCAGCAGTCATCAAAGCCTGAAATAGATGACTTTGTTGATTATGAAAAGATAAAGTGGAGCCGAGATCTCAAGCAGGCTCTGAAGCGTGGTACTTATCTCGAATATCAGCGCGATAAAATTCGAAAGAGCATGTACCGCCCATTTACTAAGAAGTGTTTGTTTATTGATCCGGTTCTGAATAGAGAAGCGTATGGGATATTTACATATTTCCCTATTGCGAAGGCCGAAACTGAAAATCGCATGATATGGTATAAGGTCGGGTCAGACTGGACCCAATACGCTCTAATGGTAAATCATATTTCTGATGTTATGCCACAAGGCGGCTCACCAATGCTTCCCCTTCTACACATACGACGAAGACGGCAGCAACCGCCGCGAGAACATCACCAACTGGGCGCTTGCGCAATTCCAAACACATTACGCCGATGACAGCATCAGCAAATGGGAGATCTTCTATTATGTCTACGCCCTGCTGCATCATCCTGGCTACCGTCAACGCTACGCCGCCGACCTCAAACGCGAACTGCCAAGAATCCCGTTCGCGCCCGATTTCCGGCGATTTAGCAACGCAGGCGCGGAACTGGCTGGTTTGCATTTGAATTACGAGCAAACTGAACGATTCAATTTGAATTGGGAGACATTGAGAACGCCGATTGATTACAAAGTCGTCAAAATGCGCCCGGGCAATAAATCCGACGCGCCGGGTGGCGAATACAAAGTTTTTGACAGACTGCGTTACAACGACAGATTACTCGCGACCGGCATCCCGGAACGCGCTTTCGCCTATCGGCTCGGCAACCGCTCGGCGCTGGAATGGGTCATCGACCAATACCGAGTCAAGACCGACAAGCGCAGCGGCATCACGCACGATCCCAATGGCTACAGTGACGACGAAAAATATATTGTCCACCTGATCGAGCGCGTCATCGCGGTGAGCCTGCGGACGGTCGACATTGTGGAGGAATTGGAGGCTCTGCCTTTCCGCCCGGATTGCGGCGACTTACCGCGAGATTTATGAGTTGGTGTATCGGCTGTATGGGCTGAGCGAGGATGAGGTGCGCGTGGTTGAGGGTGGGTGATCTGAGCGGTTATGAAGACAGGTCACTTTACTGTTCGATTACAGTTGCATTATGATATTCCTTAGTGCAAAGTAGCGGGCTGTCTAGAATGGATCGGATAGAATCCGTAGTGCTATTTGTAGTGAGAACTGTTGCTCGCCTTGTTTGGTTCCTAAAGCTGGCGGTCTTGTCAGCCATCATTGGTACAGTTGTGGCCGTCGGCATGGTCATTGCAAATTACTTTGGTACAAATGAGTACAGCGGCATAGACTTTCAAATGAACCTTGTAACCGAGATGGTTGGTGTGTGGGCAAGCACTTGCGTCACGGTTCTCGTCGTTGACCGTCTATACAGAATGCGCGAGATCGAGAACGAGAAGAGGCGTCTACTGCAAGAGATAACCATGGGCGAGAATGTGATTGCGAAACGTGCAATCTTTACCTTACGGGTTAACAAATGGCTTGCGGGCCAAGGTGGTTTACTGAAGAAGGCATATCTGGCTGGTGCAGAATTACAGGAAGCGGATTTACGCGGCTCAAACTTGAATCAAGCAGTTTTGAATTCTGCAAACCTTCACAGTGCAAATCTTACAAATGCAGACTTGCGTGGTGCGACGCTCGGCAACGCAGATTTACGCAAATGTAAGCTATTTGGAGCGTATCTCGCGGAGGCACAGATTGATGGAGGAGAAGTAGAGGCTTCTAGCGTTTTGCCACAGCTCACAAGGCTGACGACAGAGATTCTTGGCGGCTCTGTTCAGAGATTAGAAGCCGCAATGCAGGAATTGGCGACTCAGTTGGAAACTCAGAAGGAATTGAAACAAGAGATTGAGGTGACAATTGCGGAGCAGAAACAACTGATAGCAGAATGGGAGGAGCTAGAGCAAAAGTCCGCTGATCGTCACGGATCCGAGGACGATCTAACTGCTACTCTCCAGGCAGATATACTGCGACTGAAGAGTCAATTGTCCGAACAAGAAACAATCAGGAGCGATCTAAAAGGTTCAATATCTAGTAATGAAGAGAACTACAAAACAGCTGCTAACCTAATAATCTACGGTTCGGAATCGATTGCTGCCAAGCTGGATAAAGCTATCCTGCCAGATGGAACACAGTTTACCGAAGGAATGACACCTGAAGCTCTGCATCGGTTCACTCATCCAACTCATGAAAAATTTGAAGCGACGCTCTGTAAAGTCAATCAAATACGAAAGGACATGGGACATCCTATACTTGATTAATTTCGATGTTCGGCCTTGAGGTTAAAATTTCAATGCACGTGTAATCGCATGCGGCCAAAGATATAGAAGAAAGCCAACAGTCACGCGCCCCCAAGCGTCGCATTCACGGCAACGATCCACTCGCCAGCAACCGCCTCTGCGCACTCTGTAGTTCAAGAAAAACCCTCCGCGCCCTCTGCGCCCTCCCTTCCTCTGTGGTGAATCCAAAAAACCCGCGACCATCCACTCACCCCTTCCCCGCCAATCCCCGCTACCCTCATCACATGACCGCCTGTATTTCATCCCGCCACATCACGCCGCGTCTAATAAGAACCGGCGTTATTAGACAAAAAAATATTCCGCGTCCAATTGGACGTCCAATAGACATCTCGGCGCCCTCAATACCCTCGCCGCACTCGGTGGTAAAAATGAAACACTCCTATGGTAAAATCACCCCATGAACCTCATCGACTACGCCAGCATCCTCATCCGCCGCGGCTGGATCATGTTCCTGCTCGCCATCATCGCCGCCGCCGCCGCCTACCTCTTCAGCCGCAGCATGGACCCGGTCTACCGCGCCACCCAGAAGGTGCTTATCGTGCCCAGCCGCAGCGACTTCGGCTTGACCCAGGCAGCCAAGCAAACCCTCAACAGCCACGTCGCCTACCTAAACAGCTCCCTGCGCGCCGCCGAAGTCATCGACCGCCTGCAAATGGACATGACGCCCGAGCAGCTGCGCGCCGATGTCCGCATCGCGCCCGATCTCGACAGCCTCATCATCCAGATTGACGCCGAGCACAAAAACCCGGCCCAAGCCGAAAGCGTCGCCGCCGCCTGGGCCGAGCTGCTTGTCATCTATCGCAATGATGAAAATCAGAAAGGGCGCCGCGAAGACCGCATCGTCGCCCGCCTGCAAGACCGCCCGGTCACCGTCCTCGCCCGCCCCAACCTGCGCATCAACACGCTGGTCGGCTTCATCGCCGGCTTCTTCGTCGGCGGCGTCATCGTCTTCGCGCTGGAATACCTCGAAAGCGCCATCGTCCGCCGCCGCGAAGACCTCGAAGCCATCGACGGTTTGCCCGTCCTCGCCTCCGTCCCGCCCAGTGATTAACGCGCCGATGGAAACTGTCGGGGCGATCTATCTTGCCGCCCGCTGAAACACAAACCGTAGGGGCGAGGCGGTGACTCGCCCGTTGCCTGCCCTATTCGCCGGATAAAATCCCCGCGAGCGCATCGCTATCAATATTCCCGCCCGAGACCACGCAGACGACCTTCCCGCCGCCGGCCATGCCAGCCAGCGCCGCCGCAACCGACGCCGCGCCTGCGCCCTCAGCGATGACCCGCCCGCGCTCCGCCAGCAGCCGTATCGCCGTCCGCGCCTCGTCCAGCGAAACCACCAGCGAGCCATCAAGCAACTCGCGCGCCAGGCGCCACATCGCCGGCAGCACGCTCTTCCCGCCGATGCCATCAACGAAGCTGGGCGTATACGCGACCTCGACCGGCGCCCCCGCCCGCAGCGAAGCCGCCAGTGGCGCCGCCGTCTCCACCTCGACCGCGTACAGGCGCGCATCCGGCTTCAAAACCCGCAGCGCCGAAGCGATGCCGCAGCTTAGCCCGCCGCCGCCGTACGGAATCACCACTGCATCCACATCCGGCAGGTCTTCCAGAATCTCCAGTCCAATCGTGCCATTGCCCGCCATCACATCGGGGTCAGTCACCGGATGGATGAAGTACCCGTTCAGCCCCTCGAACTCGCCGGTGACGATCACATCCCACCAGCGCTCGAAAGAAACCTTGATGACGCGCCCGCCCAAACGCTCGATCGCCGCCAACTTGGTCGTCGGCGCATGATCGGGGACGACCACACTGCATGGCAGGCTCAACCGGCGGGCATTCCAGGCGACGCCCTGCGCCATATTGCCCGCGCTCGCGGTGTAGACGCCCTTTGCCAGCGCTTCCCGTCCAGCGCGCGCCATGGCATTGCCCGCGCCGCGCAGCTTGAAGGAGCCAATCGGCTGCAAGTTTTCCAGTTTGAGGTAAATCTCGGCGCCCGCGTCATCCACCGGCAAGCGCAAAAGCGGCGTCCGCAGCGCCGAATCAGCGATGCGATCCACTGCCGCCTGAATCTCGTCGAGGGGAATCACTCAGTCAGCCCGCGCGTAGCGCGCCAGATAATCGGGGTCGACATCGACGCCAAGTCCCGGCGCTGTCGGCACTGCCACCCGCCCGTCTTCAATCGCAAACTTCGGATGCGTGAGATCCTCGCGCAGCGCGCTCTCGGAACGGTCCATTTCCAGCATCGCCTCGGGCATGCGCAAGCGGCCCGGCACGATATCCAATGTGCTGACCAGATGCAAGCCAGCGGCGAAGGCGATGCCCGTGCCCCAGCTATGCGGCAGCACATTCGTCTGAAAGGCGGTTGCCAGCGCCGCGATCCGTTTCGTCTCCGTCAAGCCGCCAGCGCCGCAGATGTCAGGCTGCGCGATATCGACGCAGCGATTGCTCAGCAAGTGACGGAAGCCCGCCAGCAGGTACTCGCATTCGCCGCCCGCGATTGGAATCGGACTGCGCTGCCGCAGCTCGCGGTAGCCTTCGTAATCCTCGGGCGAAACCGGCTCCTCGAAAAAGCCGATATCCAGTTCTTCAATCTGCCGCGCGAAACTCAGCGCCTCGCTCAGCGAATAGGCGTGGTTGGCATCCACCATCAACTGCATATCAGCGCCGATTGCCGCCCGCACCGCCCGCACATGCTTGACATCCGTATCCACGCCCAAGCCAACTTTCATCTTCAAGGCGCAGAATCCCTGCGACGCATAGAGCTGCGCTTCCTCGACCAATTTGCTAGTCAGGTCGTCCGTTTCCACAAAGTACATGCCGGTAGCGTAGACCTTCACCTGCTCCCGCCGACGCCCGCCCAGCAGAACCGAAACCGGCTGCCCCAGCAGCTTGCCGCGCAAATCCCACAAGGCGATATCGATGGCGCTGATCGCCGCTACCAACACGCCGCGCCGCGCGTAATCCAGGGCGCGCAGGTGCATCTTTTGCCATACCGCCTCGACCTGCAAGGGATCCTCCCCCACCACGAGCGGCGACAGAAACTCGACGCCCGCTTTTACAACCGTCGCCGGACCATATCCCTCGCCCCAGCCATAGCTGCCATCCTCGGCAACGACTTTCACCATACAGATCTGACGGGAGCGAAATTCAAATTGCGAGAAATAGAAGGGCGTTTCCAACTCCTGTTCAACAACGTACGATTCGATACGTTCAATCTTCATTTGGCTGCGCTTTTACTCGCTCAATCAATTCGCTATAGTCTAGCCGATTCTCCTGGATTTCGCGCGAGTCTCGCCGCAAGCGAGGCAGCGAGTCCTCGCATCGAAAGCGCTTCTCCCATGACCCGACCAATTCCACTGGCTGACCAAGACAATGTCGGCGCCATTCTGGACCAGCTGACCGCCGGCTTGCGCGTCATCCTGCGCCAACGGCTGGTTGGCGTCTATCTTTACGGCTCGCTGATCACCGGCGATTTCGACAGCGGCATCAGCGACATTGATCTGGTTGTCGTCATGACCGGAGAACTGGACGAAGCCAGATTCAAAGCGCTGCATCAGCTGCACCAGCACGTTGTCGAGCGCTTTCCAGATTGGGACGATCGCCTGGAATTGGCTTATATCTCAAGCGCGGCGCTGCGCAGCTTCCGCCAGCAGAGCAGCACTATCGGCATCATCAGCCCGGGCGAGCCTTTTCATCTGCTGCGAGCTGGCGCCGATTGGCTGATCAGTTGGTACGCCTTGCGCGAGGATGGCGTATCGCTTGTGGGACCGCCGATACAATCCCTTATTGATGACATTCCCGCCTCTGATTACCTAGAAGCCGTCGGCGAGCACATTCGCAACTATCGCGATTCTGTCAAGAAACCACACAATAAGTCTGCGCTCTCGTACATTGTCCTCACCGTCGTCCGCGGCATCTACACGCTTAGCCATCGACGGGCGACCTCAAAGATCAAGGCGGCTCATTGGGCAAAACGGCGCTATCCGCAATGGGCTGAACTCCTCGAGAGCGCTTTGCGCTGGCGCGCGAACCCGGATTGCGACCTTCGCACGGCGGAGCAGATCCGCCCCGAAGTAGCGGATTTCGTCAATGATATGCTCTCACAGCTCACGCGTTTGGATGACTGCCCGGCTGAAACGTAAGGCAGGGTCCATCGCATGTCACAACTTGGCTCGCGCAAAACAACGAACCCGATATCAGGCGCCTGAACGGCGAACCGCCGGGTCACGTAGACATAGACCTTCGCTCGCCCGTACACACGTCTTCCCAGATGTGATTTCATATAGACAGAGGAAGCAGAGGACACGCAGAGAACACAGAGAAAAAGGCTACTATATAAAATGCGTCGTCGTATTTATTGCGCTAATTTCTGTCCACTGCGTCTTTGTGGTGAATAATAGATGGAAGCGTCCGCAAGCCGCAAACACAGGCGACTCGCAAATATGACCAGGCTAGTATTTTCGCCGCGAATCCTGTTGCAGTTAGCGTCCGCCCTCGCTTGCCTCAGCGCCTGCAACCTGGTCACGCCTGCTCTTTTGGCGACTCCGGCGCCAACGCCGGCGATTCCCCAGGTGCAGATCCTCTTTCCCGCGCATAACCAGCAAGTCGTTGAAGGCGTCATCTTTGATATTGAGATTCTGGCTTCCGATCCCGCTGCTGGCATCCAGCGCGTCGAGCTTTACGTAGACGAGCAGCTGCAGCAGACCAGCGAAAGCGAAAGCGGCAGCGCGCCAGACTATCGCGTTACCATGAATTGGTTCGCTAATGAATTAGGCTGGCATAAATTTGCCGTGATCGCCTATCGACCGGATGATACCGCCAGTCACCCGCATATCATCGCGCTGGAAGTTATCCCGGGCGATTAAATGCCCGCCTCTCGCAAATTGGTCAATTGTTGAGACTGCGCTAGAATTAGACATTGTCTTCCGGCTGGAATCAGTTCGGCGTCGCCACGATGGATATTGAACTGCGCAGCATTCACAAACGCTTTGGACCCGTCCACGCCAATAACGACATCAACGCGCGCTTCAACCATGGACGCATCGTCGGCATTCTGGGCGAGAATGGCGCCGGCAAGTCAACGCTGATGAAAATCCTCTCCGGCTTTCAACCGGCTGATGAAGGCGAAATCCTGATTGATGACCGCATAATTGATTACACCGGTCCCACCGCCGCCATCGCCAATGGCATCGGCATGCTGCAACAGGATCCGCTTGATGTCGGCGCCTTCACCGTATTGGAGAACTTCATCTATGGCGGCGCCGAGGGGCTCACGCTGCAGCGGGCGCGGGCGGAGCGGCAACTGAGCGAATTCAGCGCGCGCTTCGGCTTTGAACTCGACCCCCATCAGCCGATCGACAACCTCTTGATCGCGCAGCGGCAGCAATTGGAAATCATCCGCTTGCTGGCGCTGGGCGTCGAGACCCTGATTCTCGACGAACCAACCACCGGCATTTCCGCCGAGCAAAAGGACATCCTCTTTGACGCCTTGCGCAAGCTGGCGCGCGACGAAGGCATGGTCATTCTGCTCGTCTCGCACAAGCTCGAAGATGTGATCGACCTCTGCGATGAAGTCGTCGTCTTGCGCGCCGGGCTGATGGTTGGCGAGATGGAAATGCCAGTCAGTGACAAGAATTTGACCAGCGCCGTCATCGCCGAGACCAAACAGCGACTGGTCACAATGATGTTCGGCGAAGAGCTGGAAGCGCAAAGCCGCCCCCATTATGAAATCGGCGCGCCCGTCTTCATCGCCGACAAACTGGTCGCCCACGACCTGCGCCTGGATATGCAGCCAATATCACTGACGGTTCATGCCGGCGAGGTGATCGGACTGGCCGGGCTGGGCGGCAGCGGTCAGGAGCTCTTCATGCGCGCCTGCGCCCGCCTGGCGCGGATCAGCGATGGCACGCTGCGCTTCGATAGCGCCGATGTCACCAAGTCCAGCTACCGGCAGCTGTTCCGCCGCGGCTGTGTTTTTGGGGCGGCGGGCCGACTGGAAGAAGGCTTGATCGCCGGCTTAACCCTGACCGAGCATACGGCGCTGGTGGCGGACGACAAGCTGCAGATCGACTGGAAATCGGTCGGGGAACGCACCGTCTCGCGGATCGATCGCTACCGCATCAAAGGGCGCGCCGCCGATACGATCGAGCAGCTCTCCGGCGGCAATCAGCAGCGCGTGCTCATCGGCTTGCTGCCGGACGATCCGAAACTGCTGATCCTGGAACAGCCGACGCGGGGCTTGGATGTCGATTCCGCGCGCTGGATCTGGACGCAGCTGCTGGAGCGCTGCCAGCGGGGCGCGGCGATCATCTTCAATTCCTCGGACTTGGAGGAGTTGGTCACCTTCAGCGACCGCATTTTTGTTTTCTACGCCGGGCGCAACCATGAGGTGCCGGACGCCAGCCAGACGAGCATCGACGAGTTGGGTCACCTAATCGGCGGCGAGTTCTAGCTGGCCCGTGCCCCCTCGCCGCCTTATGCGCGAAACTGTAGGGGCGAGACTTGTCTCGCCCACGAAACCAAGGTGAATTTATACGGGAAACGCCATGCCACTCAGCGAAAAGCACGACGAAACCAAAACCTACGACGATATTCTCAACGCCGGTCCGCCGCTCAATCAGTTGGCGAAGGAGTTCGTTACGCCGACTGAACTCTTCTTTGTGCGCAATCACGCGCAGATTCCCCACCTGCAGTTGGACAGCTACCGCCTGCGCGTCAGCGGATTGGTCACGCGCGAATTGTCGCTCAGCATGGATGAAATCAAGAATGACTTTGACAGTCACACGCTGATCGCAACCCTGCAATGCGCTGGCAATCGGCGCAAAGAACTGGTCAGCTACAAGCCGATCGACGATGGCTTGGCTTGGGGCATTGAAGCCATCGGCACCGCCGAATGGAAAGGCGTCCGCTTGGGCGATGTGCTCACTAAAGCCGGCATCAGCGGCGAAGAAGCTGCTCATGTGGCTTTCCTTGGGCTGGACACCTTGCTGCAAGATGGCAATCGCCAAGCCTTCGGCAGCTCCATTCCGATGGAAAAGGCGCTTGAATACGAAGTGCTGCTCGCGTACGAAATGAACGGCGAAGATTTGCCGCTGGCGCATGGCTGCCCCTTGCGCGTGATCGTGCCCGGTTATATCGGCGCGCGCAGCGTCAAGTGGCTCAGCGAAATCAGCGTCCAGCAGCTGCCCTCCGACAACCACTTTCAGCAGGTCGGTTACAAGCTCTTCCCGCCCCATATCAATATGTACAATGTCGATTATCATGAAGGCATGCAGCTGACCAAGCTGCCGGTCAACTCGGTCATCGTGCGCCCGGAAGACCGCAGCCTGATGTCCGCCGGGAAAATCGAAGTCGAAGGCTATGCCATGAGCGATGGCGAGCACGAAATCACCTGGGTGACCGTCTCGCCCGATGGCGGACGAACCTGGCAGCGCGCCGAATTCCTCAATGAGCCTCAGCTATGGACCTGGCAGCTCTGGCGGACCGAGTTTGAGTTGCCGCAAGGACAGCATGAAATTGTCGTGCGCGCCTGGGACAGCGCCGCCAATTCTCAGCCGGAGACGATCGCCAGCGTCTGGAATTTCAAGGGCTATGTGAATAACGCCTGGCATCGGGTGAAGATTACGTTGAAGTAGAAGTCTTGGCGCCACTTGTGGCACCGCTATCATCGGGCTACTAGAAACGGTGATGGGAGGCGCAGGGCGATGGCAATCGAATCAGCGAGAATTGTTCGCAAAAGACACACATTGTCTGAATCCAATGGCTTAGCAACCATTCTCTATAATGTGTTTTTCGAGTCGGAAGGCGGAACAATAGGCAGGGAAACCGTGATTGACACTATTTCCACGCACGAAGGATTGCGCGCCATCCTTGCGCTCAATGGTTTCCCCTTTTCGACGCTAGTCGAGATTATCCATCTTGCTCGTATCTGCGATGACTTTGATCTGAGGCGAACCGTGAGATACGAAGACTGGAGAGAGGAGACTTTAGATGATGCGGACACCAAGTGGGATGGGAAGAGAATAAAGCGGCTAATCCTGGAAAACGCTGATTTTCGCGCGGGCATCGTAAATCTATTCTATGAGGGCGCTAGCCTATCAATCTTGCATAAACATTTCCATCGGCGCGAAATTAGAAGGCTGTCATCAATGAGAATGAGTTTTAAACCCCATAGGCTCATTGAAACACTGGTCGATTACGGGCTATATTATGAGCATGCTCAATATGTAAGCGACTCATTGAAAGAACTTGGCAAGCAGTTGGAGAACTGAAACATGTCACCGAAACACGACATCGTAACGCTTGAGCAAATTATCGACAGGTTTCGTAGAGAGCGGTTTCCCAACATGAAACCCGATCGGTATTTCGAGCATTTCGTGGCCGAACAAATTCTAAAGGAACGGGATCTGTCAGATGCGCAATTGCTTGCGGGCAACACAGGCGGGCCGGATGAAGGCGGAATTGATGCTCTTCACCTCTTTGTGAATGGAGACCATATTGATGATACAAATGTAGAAAAATACAAGGATATGAAAGAAGGTGTCATCCTCGACCTGCACTTGATCCAAGCAAAGAACAAGAGCCGTGTAGAAATTGGAGTGATCAACACTTTTTCCGCGATGGCGAGCGATCTGTTGAACGCAAGCAAAGATCTGGATCGTGTAGTGCAGACATATAACTCTGGCGTGATTCAGGTTTTCGAGTGGTTTTGGGACATATACCACTCCGTAAGCCACACGTCCCCAAAGATCAACATCGTTTTCTCTTATTCCATTAAAGCGGGCAGTCCAACAAAGAAGCACAAAGACAAGGCCGGGCAACTTGAAAGAAAGGTCGAACGTCAAATCAGCGGATGCAACTGTAAATTTCATTTTCTCGGCGCTACCGAATTGCTGGATTTATCGCGAGCGAAACCGCCAGATATTGTAGAACTTATTGCCGCCGAGCCACCTCTTGCTGCAGATGAAAAAGGTATTAGCTATTTGGCTTTAGTGCGGTTGGACAAATACAATGAGTTCATCACTGCGGATGACGGCGGCTTGCACTGGCGACTCTTCGAAGCAAACGTCCGCGATTGGCAAGGGAATAACAAGGTTAACAACCAGATTCAAGAGTCTCTCCAGCAACGAGATGAAAACGACTTTTGGTGGCTCAACAACGGCATAACCTTGCTAGTGAAATCAGTCACATCAAAAGGGAAAACGCTGCAGCTAGAGAATCCGGAAATCGTCAATGGATTGCAAACGACACGAGCAATCTGGCGTCACTTTGGAGAGCTGCCCGAGAAGTCGTCAGATGACAGACGGTTGCTGGTAAGGATAATCGATGTCGGCGAAGGCAACGAGAATCGAGAAACGATCATCCGAGCGACCAATAGCCAAACAGCTGTTCCAACTTACGCTCTGCGCTCCCTCGACAGGGTACATCGCAACATTGAAGAGTATTTCTTGGCACAAAAGGAATTCCCTCTATTTTACGACCGCAGAAAAAACTTCTACAAAAATAAAGGCAAACCTTCAAAAAGCATTATTGACCTGAGGACATTGGCACAAGCCATAATCGCAACTGGCCTTGGCAAGCCCGATGATGCGCGGGGACGACCGTCCGATTACTTGGGTGCGGAGGACGACGAGAAGTACCGCGCCGTATTTGATGATGACACTCATCCGGCATTCTATTTCTTCTGCGCTAGATTCTACAAGCTTGTTGATGAATTGTTAAAGCACGATTCCATAGATGAGAAGTACGAACAGGCACAGAGAAGCTCCATTCGATACCACGTAATGACCCATGTGATATCTCGTCACACTGGGCTTGCTCCCTCGCAACTTCCAAAATCCATAAACCTAATTGCCGGAATCGATGTCGGTGAAATTGCCGAGGAACTGATTCTCGAGTCTATCAATCGTGTTTTGCAGCTATTCGATGATTTCCGTAAAGAGCAGGAAAGTCGTCGGATGAAATGGAGCGAGTTTGAGATCGTATTCTTCAAAGACCTAGAGACGGTAATCAGAAAACAGTAACACGCCCCATGAACTCCCCCCGCGCCCTCACAATCCGAATCGCCTTCCTGCTCCTGCCCATCGCCATTTCGCTGGCGATCGGCGCCGTCCTCGTCATCGCCGTGGGGCGCGACCCGCTCGAAGTCGTCGACGCCCTCTGGAAAGGCGCCTTCAAAGACACGCGCAAAATCGGCGGCGTCGTCAATTTCTGGATCCCGCTCACCCTCGTCAGCATCGGGCTGGTCGTCACCTTCCGCGCCGGCTTGTGGAATATCGGCGTCGAAGGGCAAATGATGATGGGCGCGCTCTTCGCCAGCTGGGGCGCGCAATATATCCTGCTTGACGAGAGTCTGTCGCCCCTGCTCCACGTGATGCTGATCGCGCTCGCGGCGCTGGGCGGCATGTTCTGGGGCGGCGTCGTGGGCTTGCTGAAAATCCGGCTGGGCGTCAACGAGATCTTCGGCGGCGTCGCGCTCAACGCCCTGGTCAACGTAATTTCGATCTACCTGATCTCCGGACCCTGGCAGCCGCGCATCGGCGGATCGGCGCAAGGCACTGAGCCTTTCCCGACGCCCGCCCTGCTGCCCGAATTCTCCTCGCGCTTTCCCACCAATATCTTCATGATCGCGCTGGTCATCGCCGCTTTTGTCATCGTTATGGTTATGCTCAACGCCACGCGCTGGGGGCTGAATCTCAAAGCGGTCGGCAAGAATATGCGCTCGGCGCTGCTGCTCGGCGTCGCTACCGAGCGCGCGTCCTTGAGCGCCTTCCTCGTCTGTGGCGCGCTGGCCGGCATCGCCGGGTCTTATCGCGTCCTCTTCACCTTCGACAATTTGCGCCCCCTGGCATCGGGCGGCATCGGATTTCTCGGTCTGCTGGTCGTGCTGCTGCTGAGCATCCGCCTGCTCTGGGTGCCGCTTATCGCCTTCGCCTTCGCCGCAATCCTGACCGGCAGCACCCGCCTGCAGATCGCGCTCCAACTGGATTCGTCGTTGGCCGGCGTGCTGCAAGGCTTGCTCGTCCTCTTTGTGATTCTCTTCCATGGCGTGCAGGAGGTCTTCTTCCCGGGGACCTTGGGAGACGAAGACGAATCATCAGCCCCCCACCCCAAACCCCTCCCCAACGGGTCAGTGTCTACGCGACCTCATAAAGAGGGAGGGGCTTAAAATGAAACTGCAAATGTCGAAACTCCCCTTCCCTCGCTCTGGGGGAAGGGGCCGGGGGATGGGGGCATGAACGAAGAATTCCTCAATACGCTAAGCAGCATCGTCGGGACAGCCACGCCACTGGTGATCGCCAGCCTGGGCGAGACCATCACCGAGCGCGCGGGCGTGGTCAATCTGTCGCTGGATGGCAGCCTGGCGCTGGCCGCCGTGCTGGGCTTCGCCGCCGCCCGGACCGCCCAAGAAACCGGCGCAATTGATGCGCCCATGCAAATCGCGCTTGGCATCGCCGTCGCCATGCTGGTCGGCGCGCTGATCGCCACCCTGGTCGGTTTTTCCAGCATCAAGCTCCGGCGCGATCAAGTCGCGGTCGGCTTCGTCTTGACGCTGCTGGCGGCCGAGCTGGCGCGCTTCCTCGGCGCTGACTTCACGCGCATTCCCGGTCCGCAGATCAAGCGCTTCGCCATTCCCCTGCTGGAAGATATTCCCATCCTGGGAACTATCTTCTTTGAACAGAACCTCCTCGTTTATTTCAGCTACATTTTGATGTTTGGCATCTGGTTTTGGCTCTTTCGCGCTCGCGGCGGATTGACCCTGCGCGCCATCGGCGAACGGCCCGAAGCGGCTTACGCCCGCGGCGCCCAAGTGCAGCGCCTCCGATACTGGTATACCTTCTTCGGCGGCGCGCTGGTCGGCTTGGCGGGGGCTGCCTATTCGCTCAATGTCAAGCCGGGTTGGTCAAGCCCGCCAGCGATGCAAGGCGATGGCTGGATCGCCCTCGCCATCGTGATCTTCGGCGGCTGGCATCCCTTCCGCGTCGTCTTGGGCGCGTATCTTTTCGCCGCCCTGCGCGCTGTCGCCAGTTATATTCAGACCAACGGCCTCTTCATATTCGGTCAGGAGATTAACTTTCCCTTTGTTCTGCTCAACACCCTGCCCTGGCTGCTGATGATTGTTACGCTGCTCATCGTCAGCGGCGGGCTTACCGAGCGCCTGCTGCAGTATATGCCGCGCGCGGTGCAGCGACGCCTGCGCGCCTTCCTCCGCTCCGACCCGCCAAAGGCGCTGGGCGCGCGCTTCGAAATGGAATGAGCCGCTGTCCACAAACCTAGCAATCGCAAGGGCGACTGACGGTTAGTGTCTACGCAACCCATTGAGTCGCCCGCCAAAGCGCATATCTACATGGCAAAGAAAAAGAAAAAACGCCGCATTCGTCCGCTCGCTCTCTGCGTTTTCCGCCGCGGCGACAAGATCTTCGTTTCACGAGGCTACGATTCGCATAAAGACGAAACCTTCTACCGGCCAATCGGCGGGCGTATTGAATTTGGCGAGCAAGGCGCGGAGGCAGTCGTACGCGAAGTCAGTGAAGAGATCCAAGCTGAGGTCGTCGACCTCTCATTCCTCGGTTCATTGGAAAACATATTTACCTACGAAGGCGAGCCGCATCATGAGATTCTCATGATTTACGATGGCCGCTTTAGCGATCCGGCGATGAATCGCGATGATGTCACTGTGATCGGCGCCGATGACGGCGATATTCTCTACGAAGGGTCATGGAAGACGCTCGATTTCTTCCGCGCTGAAGACGCCCCGCCGCTGTATCCCGCAGGCTTGCTAGACCTGCTGGATTCATGACGTGCCCTGCCGCTCAATGTGGGCGACCAAGTATCCTCACATCTTCCGCGGCAACTTGGCAGCGACATAGATGAGAGTTCTGCCTTTGGCGCTCCTGGATTATAGACTGATATAATGAGAGTCTAGACGCGCCTATCGAGAGTAACCAATGGACACTCGTCTGCCGCTGCCGGCCGCGCTCCGCCATCGAGTCGAATCAGAAGAACATCTTTGGGCAACCCTCGCTTCGCTCGCGCTCAGTCCGCCGGTGGTATGGGCAGCCTGGATTCTCGCAATTGCCTGGACATCCAACGCCGATCATCGTCACGCAGACCTGCGCTACGCAGCGCTTTTTGTCGTGGCTGTCTGCGCCGCGCCCATATTCTTCGTCACCTTCATGGTCCGCAACGGACGCATAAGCGACGTAAACCTGCGTGAAAGTCGCGAACGCTACATCCCTTATTCAATCGCCATCATCGGCGGGCTGTGCTGCCTGATCATCTTTCCGCAGTTAGGCGCCAACCCCATTCTGTACGTGGTGACGCTGGCGACCATCGTCAAATTGGCGTTCATGTTGGTCGGCACGCTCTTTATCCACATCAGCTTCCATGCGGCCGGCATGGCGAGCGTAATCTGCGCCACCACCTTGATGTTCGGCTTCAATCAGGGGCTCTTGTTCCTGCCAGTGCTATTGCTCGTTGCGCTGGCTCGGCTGGTATTGGGCCGCCACACGCCAGCTCAAATATTCATCGGCGTCCTGATCGGCCTTCTCACGCCGCTGGGAGCAGTCGCCGCATTGGGGATGTTCCTCTAGCCGGGACTTCACACGCGCCAGACCCGCGCCGTTCCATCCCAGGACCAGGACAAAATCCGCGTGCCATCGTCATTCCATACCGCGCCGTTTACGAGGTTGCCGTGCCGAAAGCGCCGCAGAAACTCATCGTCTTGCCACAAATATAGGTAGATATGCGACCAGGAGAGCACGCGCTCTTCCGCGTCATCCCAACGCGCGCCGATCACCCAGTCGTCGTGGCGATAAACGCGCTGTGAACTGCCGTCATCAACTGACCAGATATGCACCGTATCATCACCAGCCCAGGACATCGCCATCGATTCATCGGCCGACCAGATCGCGCGCTTGACGAAGCTGCGGTGGCGCACGCCGCTGATTGCGCGACCACGTACATTTCTCCCATCGGTCTCATACACCTGAACGGCGCCATTGGTGAACCAGGCGAGCAAGCGCGTCTCATCGGCGCTCCAATCCAAGCCAAGCAGCATGCTCCGATGCGGCAGCCCATACTCGAACGCGTCGCCATTGGCAACATCCCAAGCGTATATTCGACCGGCTTCCGACCAAGCGCGCGCCTGTTTTTCATCCGCGCTCCAAACCGCGCCGCTGATCTCCATCGGCGCCTGAAAACGCCGCGTCAGCTCGCCGTCTTCAAGCGAGAGAACCGCGCCATCACCGTTTCGCGTAAACACCAGCGCAGCGCTCGCCCCCGAGTTCAGCTCCAGCGCCATCGGCAAGCCATCCAGCGTCCAACTGGCGATGGGCGCGCCATCAGCCGCATCGCTCAGTAGCGCTTCGCCGGATTCGTGCGCCGACAAGATTGCCGTAGCGTTCAGAACCCAGCGCGCATGCGTCGCCGTACTCTCGCCTTCACGGAAGGTGAGCAGTCGCTCGCCATCCTTCGCCGACCAGACGTGAAGCGCGCCATCGCCTTCCGCCGTCAGGATGCCTGTCTCGTCATCGTTCCAGGACGCGATACGCACACTTGAATCATGTTCGAGCTGCAATTCCGCCTCGTTGCTTTGCGCCATTGAGGGAATCATATACAGCGCAACCGCTAGCAGCGCCGCTAAAAGACGAACCATTGGAGTCACCTGCCTGTTTAAGCCCTTGGATATGCGCCTAGCTTAGCACAAGTTTCTTACATGCTGATGACGCGCTATCGACTATAGCGCAAATAGCGTGCCGTCTTTATCGGCCGCGCTATACAGCATCTGCGACAGCAACACGCCGCCCGGTCTCGTAAGATTCAATCGCCGCCCAGGCAAGCGCCAGCGCCCGTTGACCAGCGCGCGCGTGAACCGGTGGTTCGGCGCCTCGTTTGAAAGAGTCGAGCATCGGATCGAGGTATCGATCAAAGGTGCGGTGGAACTCGCGCTCGATGTCGTTGAAGAATCCGGCTTCCCAGATCTGGCCCATTTCTTCGCCTGCGCGATGAAAGGTGAATCGTTTCACCGTGTCGTCAATCACGATGCGGCCGGCCGGCCCGTTAACCTCTACACGGGAAGTTCCGGGGTAGGCATAAGATGAATCGTAGGTACCAAGCAAACTGCCCACGGCGCCATTGGCGAACTTCAGCGACAAGACAATCGTGCTGAATCCGATGCCAGTGATATCGGTCATTTCCGCCTGCATTGACGCGATCGCGCCGCAAAAGTGCTCCAGCATGTCGAAAACATGACATTGTGTTTCGATCAAGTTCGCATGGGGATGTCCACCCCAGCCGCCCTCGCCCCCGAAGCGCGAGGTAACAAATACGAGATCTCCCAATCGACCGTCCTCAATCGCCGCCTTCGTCATTTGCACCGGCTTCGCGTAGCGATGATTAAAGTTGATCGCGAAGAAGAGTTCGCGCGCTTGCGCCTCTCGAAGCAAGGTTTCGCCTTCTGTCAAATCAAATACCAGCGGCTTCTCCACCAGCAGCGGATAACCCGCCCGAATCACTTTCAGCGTCGGTTCATAATGCCCCATATTTGGCAAGCTGATGCTGACCAGATCGGGTTTCTCGGCAGCGAGCATTTCCTCAATATCGAGATAAAATCGCAGGCCAAATTGCTCGGCCCGCGCCTTGGTCCGTTCCTCGGTTCGCCCAGCGACTGCGCAAAGCTCCACATCCTCTCGCGCCGAGAATACCCGCGCATGCTGATAACCCCAGCCGCCCGCGCCGACCAGAGCAACCTTGATTCGGCTCATTGTTCGATGACCACCTTTCCTGTGTTGCCCTTGAAGAAGAGCTCAAACGCGCGCTGAATGTCGCTCACGGGCATGCGATGGGTAATGATTTGCATCAGATAATCTTTGTGCTCGCGCAAATGATCGAGGTTGCTCGGCAATTCGTCGTAACAGAAGTATTCGCTGCCGATCACAGCCCGCTCGGGCCCGATCAAGTCGGGAGAGATGGCGAGCTCCAGCCCCTGCCCGTGCCCAATGCAAACCAAAACACCCCGTTGCGAAAGACAGTCCAGCGCTTCTCGGCGCGCGCTTCCCCTTCCGCTGGTATCAAATGCCGCATCCACTTGCCTCAGCCCATGACGTTTTAAGCCGGTTGACAAAGACTCATCCGCCACATTGACCGGCAAACCGCCCATCCGCTCCGCCAGCTTCAGCCGATAGGGAAAGACATCAGTAATGACAACTGGCAACTCAAAGCCCACCATCACCTTGAGCATCGCCAGCATGCCCAGCCCAATCGGTCCCGCGCCGGTCACTACAGCCGATTCAATGTCTTTCCGCATCAGCTGCGCCCGCCGCACACCGTGTCCATTCGTGCCCATGATGTCCAGAAGCAGGGTCGCCTCCGTCGGCGTCATGTCGCTGTCAACCGCGAAGAAGACATTCTCGTTGACCAGCTCATATACACCGAAACCGCCATCGCTGTTAAAGCCATAATCGGCGCGTTTGTTCAGGCATTGATTGGTGAAGCCCAGCGCGCAGCTGCGACATTCGCCACAAAAGTCCATCAAGAAGACCGCGCCCGGCGTCCCCACCGGCGTGCTCGTACCGGGTCCTGCCGCCGCGACGATGCCAGCGCCTTCATGCCCCGGCGTCACCTCGCTGCCCTCATAAAACTGCCCGCGCTCCGAGCCGCAGAGCGCGTTGGCGCCCACTTGCAGCAGCAACTGGCCCAGTCCCGGCGTCGGCACATCCTTCTCATGAAAGCTGATAATCCCGCCACCCTCGAATTTGGGCACGGTCATGACTTCGGGAATCGGTTTGAGCATCGTGCGATTATACCTTGTTTAGCGTCCGCCCATGCCCGTTAGCATGAAGCTCTGTGTGATCCGACGCTGGAATATGACATAAACAATGAGCACGGGAATGCTCGACATGGAACTGGCCGCCATGATCAGGGCGGGTTCGGAAAATGAATCTCCCGCGCCGTATGCCCCCGCCAGCACCGCCAAGCCGACCGGAAGCGTCCGATTCTCAACCCGGCTGAGCACAATCAAGGGCCAGAAGAGATCGTTCCAGGAGTGCAGAAAAACAAAAATACCCAGTGCGATTAGCGCGTTGCGATTGACCGGAATCATCAACTGCCAATAGATGCGCAAGCGGCTCGCGCCATCGACAGTGGCGGCTTCCTCCAGTTCGCGCGGAAAGGTGGAAAAGAACTGACGCAGCAAGAATAAGCCGAAGACATTGGGCGCGGCAGGCCAAATCACCGCGTGATAGCTGTCCAGCCAGCCCAGATCGCGCACCAGCAGATAATTGGGAATCATATAGATCTGCGATGGAATCATCAGCGTGAATATGACAACGATGAAGATCAGATTCTTGAAGGGAAACTCCAGCCGGGCAAAGCCATAAGCGGCCAGGCTGGTCACGAAGAGCGTGACCGCCGTCGTGGCGACTGCGATAACCAGGCTGTTCCAGCCCCAGCGCGGCACATTGATGTCACCGCGCGTCATAATTTCATGGTAGTGTTCCAGCGTCGGCTCTGGCGGATAAAAGTCCGGCGGGTAATAGAAGGCTTCAGGATTTGTCTTCAACGATGTCGCAACCATCCAATAGAAGGGGAAGAGTATCGCGATAGCAAGCAAAGTCAGGAGAACGTAGAGCGCAATGCGCGATATCTGCGTATTGGTGTCGGTCAAATGCGGAGGTTGCGCTTCTGCTTGCACCCGCGCTCCTTAGTACTCCAGTCGGCTTGCGCCAAAGCGGAATTGCAGCAAGGTGAAAGCCATGATGATTATCGCCAGAAATACCGCCATGGTGGTGGCGAAGCCCATGCGGAAATATGTCCAGGCGGCGCGGAACATGTAAAAGATGACCGTGACCGAATCTTGACCGGGTCCGCCGTTCGTGATCACATACGGTTGCGCAAATACTTGGAAGTGCGAGATAAGCTGGGTAACGGCGACAAATAAGATGATCGGCCGCAGCAAGGGAACGGTGATGTAGCGGATCATCTGCCAGCCGCGCGCGCCATCTATTCGAGCCGCTTCATAAATGTCTTGCGGGATATTGCTCAGCCCAGCCAGGTAGATCAGCATCGGGAAGCCGAAAGCCCACCACAAGGTAATCACGCTCAGTGAGGGAATAACCAAATCCGAATCGGCAATAAAGGGAATAGGACCGACCCCGACGGCGCCGAGCAAATAGTTGACGATGCCGAACTGCTGCCCAAGCAGCCACCTCATCACCAGGCCCACGACCGACGCGCTCAACACATAGGGGAAAAAGAACAGCGTACGAAAGATGTTCCGCCCTCGAAAGGGCACATTAAGCGCGATAGCAATGAAAATCGGGATCGTCGTCAGCAAGGCGCTGGTCAGAAACGCAAAATAAACCGTATTGCGCAGCGCCACCCACCATAGATCATCAGTCAACAACTCCTCATAGTTTTCGAAACCGATGAAGGGCTTGGGACCGAAGATCTCCCAGCGGAAGAAACTCATCTGCAGGCTGGCGATGATGGGACGGAAGATGAAAATGGCGAAAAGAATCATGAACGGGAGAATGAAAGCGTAGTTGCTGACGTACCACTTCCATGTTCGCCAACTTCCAGACGCGCTCTTTTTCTCAGGAAGCAACGATTGCTTCAAGCGGCCGATCATCCACACATCCCAAGTTTCTCGCTAGCGCCAGTGTGGGCGACTCGCGGAGTCGTCCCTGCATTTACGAAACATACGATGCCTGTAGGGGCCAGCCGGCGGCTGACCCGCGTCGTGTCCTTGAAGCCCCTCTCCCTTTATGGGTCGCGTAAGGCGCGTAGACACCGCCCTACGACACCGACCGCCGGAGAGGGGTTTGGGCTGAGGGTATCGCCTAGTTGTAGCGATCCAAAATGCGCTGGATGCGCGCGTTCGCCTCGGGGAAGACATCCGCCATCGAGACTTCGCATTCGCTCTCGAAAGCGCGCGCCATCGCATCGGCATATTGCGCTTCGATTTCCAGCCAGTTGCGATGCTGCCGATCAAAGACGCCATTCTCCAGCAAATTGGCGCCGAAGACCGAGGCCGACGGATACACTTCCGGATCCATGTTTTCGATCTGCGAAATGCGCGCCGGCGGCATGCCCGAATGCGCCCAATCCAAACCGGCATCCGACATATACGCCAAGAAGCGCTTTGATGCCTCCAGCCGCTCGCCCTCGGCTTGAATCGGCAGATAGAAAACGTGCGCGCTCGCCCACACGGCGTGATTACCCTCTTCGCCCAAAGCCGGATAGGGCAAAGCCATCCAGTTCGGCACGTTTTGGCTCACAAAGTTCCAAGCCCAACTGCCGTGATTGAATATCGCCATGTTGATGGACAAAGCGCGATAGCGGTCGAAGCCAGCCGGTGGCGGCGCTACATGGTGCACACACTCCAGATCCTGGAACCACTGCATCGTATCGATGATGGCCTGATCTTCCAGCAGCGCATTGCCCATATCATCGGCCCAGCTCATGCTATTCTGCGCCAGCGCCGTCAGGAAGCCGGGACGGTACCAAAAGATTGACGTGCCCCACTGGACGATATTATCCGGGTCAAAGTCGTCAGAATGCGCATTGTTGCCGTTGCCATCCAGCGTCAGTTTCTTGGCCAGATCCAGGTATTCGTCGGGGGTGGTCGCCACCGTGTCGCAGGGCACGCCGGCCGCGTCAAACAAATCGCAGTTATGCCATTCGCCGTAGCCATGGAAATCCAGCGGCACGCCCATTATCCTGCCATTGGGGTCCGTCAGCGAGTCAATGATGGCGGGAGAAACATCGTCGATCGGAATCGGACCGCCATTGTTGGAATACAGGTCGCTTAAGTCGCGCAAGACCCCCATGGTGTTGAATTGCGTCATCTCGTACTCATGCATCAAGAAAATATCGGGCGGATTGCCCGCTGCCAGACCGGCCAGCAATTTCGGGAAGTACTGCTGCGTCCAGTTCAAGCGCTCCATACGCACCGACACATCAGGGTTTTGCGCGACAAAGTCCTCAATCATCGGGATCATGGTCTCGCCATCGGGACCGGTCAAGCCGTTCCAAAAGAGCAACTGGATTTCGCCAGTGCCGGCTTCGCTGACCAGTCCGTCGTCTTGCGCAGCCACGCCGACTGCCGCCCCCAGCAGCAGCACAATCACCAAAAGTAATCTGAACCTACCCATCGTAATCCATCTCCTCAAAGTAAATTGCCGAACAATGAAACTCTTGCTTCAGTTAACTGGAATAGACGCCTCCTCGACCTTGAGCCCACCTTTACATACGAGCATAGCGCGAGGAATGAATAAAGCAAGCTTTTAGAATCGACAGTTTCTCACGGCGCGCAACATGATTGGCCGGCAACCCAATTTCTCGGTAGAGGCTCAGTCGTGGACTATTACGCGAGTCATCCACAAGCCACCATCAGAAATATTCTGTCGGGATAACCGGCGGTCAGTGTCGGCGGTCAGTGCCTACGCGACCTACGCGTCCTACCCGCCCTGCCAGGTCGCCCGCCTGCAGGAAAGCGCTTACACTGCGTCCTATCTTGACCAGCCATGCCTTCAAGCTGTATCATCGTCGTATAGGCTAAGCGAAGAAAGCAGGCGCCATGAGCCGACCCAACTTCCTCTTTATGATCGCGGATGATCACCGCCACTCCGCCCTTGGCGCGCTGGGCGCGGAGGCGGTATCGACGCCGACTTTCGACCAGCTTATCGCGGACGGAACCTGCTTCACGCAGGCGCATATCATGGGCTCGACCTCGGGCGCCGTCTGCATGCCCAGCCGCGGCATGTTGATGTCCGGCTGCGGCCTCTTCCATACGCCTGACCCGCTGCCGGATGATGTGCCATTGCTGCCCGAGCTGCTGCAGCAGAACGGATACACCACCTTCGGCGCCGGCAAATGGCATAATCGCCGCGGCAGCTACGCCCGCTGCTTCGGCGAGAGCGGCAAGGTCTTTTTCGGCGGCATGAACGATCAATACGCCATGCCCGTCAACGACTTCGACCCCGCCGGCGAATATCCGCCCGAAGAGACCTATATCGCAGATGGATTTGCCACAACCGTTTTCAGCGACGAGATGATCGACTTCTTGAATACGCGCGGCGCCGATGACGACGAGCCATTCTTCGCTTATATCGCCTTCACTTCTCCCCACGACCCGCGAACGCCGCCGCCGCCCTTCGATACGATGTACGATCCCGCCGAGATCGAATTGCCGCCCAACTTTGTTCCCGAGCATCCCTTCGACATCGGCGTTCGCGATATCCGCGACGAGGTGCTGGCTGGCTATCCGCGCGGCGAAGACGAGATCAAGCGCCATATTGCCGACTATTATGGAATGATATCTCACATGGATTATGATATCGGCCGCATCCTCGATACATTGGAAGCCCGAGGACTGAGCGAAAATACCATCGTCATCTACACGTCGGATCACGGCTTGGGACTTGGCCAGCACGGGCTGATGGGCAAGCAGAACCTCTACGACCACAGCATGCGCATCCCGCTGATCATGCGCGGACCGGGTGTGCCCGCTGGCATACAGAGCGGCGCATTGCTGTATCTGCTCGATCTTTACCCGACGCTGCTCGAAGCGGCCGGCCTTTCCGCGCCTGCCAGCACCGCCGGTCACAGCCTGGCCGCCCTGCTCCGCCAAGATACCTATATGCATCGCCGCCAGATCTTCTCCGCCTATCAGGGCGTATATGGTCATCCACAGGGCGCGCCCTATCAGCGCAGCATCAAGAATGATCGAAACAAGCTGATCCAGACTGTCGTCGATGGCGAAACCACTTGGCAGCTCTTTGACCTGTCCGCCGACCCCCACGAAACCAGGAATCTGATTGACGATCCGGCTAAAGCCGCTTTGGTCGATCAGTTGAAGGCTTCGCTGCGCGAGCGACAGGCGCGCGCCGACGATCCCGTCCTAACACAAGCCATGTAAGAGCGACCTATCCGGTCGCCCGCCAAATCGAAGACCCTAGGGGCGACTTAACAGGCCGCCCACCGGAGAACGACGATGACAAAACACATCCGCGTCAATGGCGAACGGCTCTGGGACAGCATTATGGAGATGGCGAAAATCGGCGCCACCGCCAATGGCGGCAGCCATCGGCTTACCCTAAGCGATGAGGACAAGGTCGCCCGCGACCTCTTCGCCAGCTGGTGCGCCGACGCCGGTATGAGCATGACCGTAGACAATATGGGCGACATGTTCGCGCTGCGAGCCGGCTCTTCAAATGAGATGGCGCCAGTCGGCATGGGCAGCCACCTTGACACCCAGCCCTACGGCGGCAAATTCGATGGCGTCTTCGGTGTGCTGGCCGGGCTGGAAGTGATTCGCAGCCTAAACGACCACAACATCACCACGGTTGCGCCGCTCGGAGTCGTCAATTGGACCAATGAAGAAGGCGCTCGCTTCGCCCCGGCGATGCTGGCATCGGGCGTCTACGGCGGCGTCTTCGACCTGGATTGGGCGCAGTCTCGCATCGCGGTCGATAGCGGCGCGACCGTGCTCGACGAGCTTAAGCGGATCGGCTATCTGGGCGAAGCGCCAGCGCGCGATCATGTGTTTTCCGCCTTCTTTGAGTGCCATATCGAGCAGGGTCCCATCCTCGACAGCGAGGGCATCGCCGTCGGCGTCGTGGACGCGGCGCAAGGTTTTCGCTGGTACGATGTGACGCTGGAAGGCTTCGCTCAGCACACCGGCTCGACGCCGATGGCGGGAAGACGCAATGCGCTGCTGGGCGCGGCCAAGGTGGTGAGCGCTGTCGATGACATCGCGCATGAACACGCCCCGCTCGCCCGCGGCACCGTCGGCAGCCAGGTCGATGTCGGACCCGGCTCGCGCAATGTCATTCCGGGACGCGTCGACTTCACTGTCGATATGCGCCATCCTTCAGCCGATACCCTTTCAGCGATGGACAGCGCCCTTCGCGCTGTCTGCGAGCAGGTCGCTGACGATATCGGCTTGGATCTGTCTCTGGAGCAAATCTCATACACGGCGCCGGTCGCCTTTGACCAGCGCTGCGTCGCCGCCGTAAAAGGCGCCTGTGAGCGGCTTGATATATCTCACACTTTCATTACATCCGGCGCCGGTCATGACGCTTGCTATGTTGCCGAGCGCTGCCCGACGGCGATGCTTTTCGCCCCATGCAAAGACGGCATCAGCCATCACGAATCGGAGAGCGCCGAGCCCGAAGACCTCGAAGCCGTCTGCAATGCCCTGCTGCATGCGGTACTCGATGTCGCCGGCGTGGCCTAATATGCGCCTGCAGCTGCGCATTCGCAATTTCGACCTTGATCCAGGCGATCCAGCATGAATTGGCGCATCATCATACTCCTGCTGCTCATTGGGCTGGTCCTGCTCTTCGGCATCAGCCTTTATGAGCCGCCGAGCGGCAACGCGCTCAGCGCCCATACCCGGCTTGAAGCGCCGCCGCAGGAGGCAAGCGGATTCGCCCGCGCCATCGAGCCCTGGGATTGGCAGTTCCCGCGCGACCATGGCGCCCATCCTGAGTTTCAAACCGAGTGGTGGTATTACACCGGCAATTTGGCAACTGCAGCGGGCAGGCGCTTCGGCTTCCAATTCACGATATTTCGCCGCGCGCTTTCGCCGCTCGCCAAATCATCGGAATCCGAGTTTCGCGCCAACGATATCTATCTGGCGCATTTCACCGTCAGCGATATCGCCAATGCGGACTTTTATCATGATCTGCGCTACGCCCGTGGCGGCGCTGGTCTGGCTGGCGCTACAGTCGAGCCCTTTTACCGCGTTTGGCTGGAAGACTGGCAGATCCTCGCCTTGGACGACAATGCGAACAAAACACATATCAGCGCCGCCAGCGCCGACTTCGCCATTGATTTTCATCTTTACCAAATGAAACGCCCAGCGCTGCAAGGCGATAAGGGACTCAGCCCCAAAAGCGGCGAAATCGGCAACGCCAGCTACTACTACAGCTTAAGCAGACTGCTCACCGAGGGCGGCATCACAATTGGCGACCAGACCTATGATGTAAGCGGAACCAGTTGGATGGATCATGAATTCAGCACCTCCGCCCTGGGCGCAAACGCCCGCGGCTGGGATTGGTTTGGCTTGATCTTCGAGGACAACAGCGAGTTAATGGTCGGGCAGATCCGACAGATTGATGGCGGCATAGAACCCGTGTTTGGCGGACTCTACATTTACGGCGACGGCAGTACGCGCTACCTCGATGCCGCCGATTTCTCCATCGCTGTCACCGATACCTGGCGCAGCCCCCACAGCGAAGCGGAATATCCCGCCGGCTGGGAGATAGCGGTTCGCGGCGAAGACGAATTCAACATCGTGATTTCGCCCCTGCAAGCCGATCAGGAATTGCACAGCGCCGACATCGTCTATTGGGAAGGCGCGGTCGCGATCAGCGGCGACAAGAGCGGCTACGGTTACGCCGAGTTAACCGGCTATGCCAGCTCAATGCAGAATCGATTTTAACGCGCGCATGACCGAAAACAGGCGACGGACGCTCCTCCACAATCAGGTAGCCCAACTTTACGACCGCGCCCGTCCCGGCTATCCCACCGCTCTTTTTGACGACATTGTCAGCTACGCCAATCTCGCTGACGATGCCCGCGTCCTCGAAGTCGGCTGCGGCACCGGCCAAGCGACCCTGCCGATGGCGCGGCGCGGCTATACCATCGATTGCCTCGAACCCGGCGCGCAAATGGCTTCCATCGCCCGCGCCAAGCTGGCGGCTTTCCCTCGGGTCAAGGTGACATGCGCCAGCTTCGAGGCCTACTCCTGCTCGCCAGCCACTTATGACCTGCTGCTTTCAGCCACCGCGTTTCACTGGACCGATCCGCGCATCCGCTTTCAAAAGGCGCATGAGCTATTGGCCGAGGACAGCACGCTCGCGCTCTTCTGGCATCGGTCCGCGCAGACCGAAGCAAGCCGCGCTTTCTTCGACGCCGTCCAAAGGATTTACCAGGCGGTTGCGCCAGAATTGATCAGCGATTATGTACAGCCGCCTCAGCCCGATGCCGTCGCCACCGAATACGAAGGGCTCATCCCGGCTAGCGGCTTTTTTGCCGATCTTGCGATTCGCAAGCACTACGTCGCGACCGAGTACAGCGCGCGCGCCTATATCGACCTGTTGGGCACCTTCTCTGACCACCAAAGGCTGGACGAATCAAGGCGGCGGAAGCTGCTCGCTGGCGTTGAACAGCTAATCAATGAGGAATTTGCCGGGTCCATTATCCGCGAAACCGTCGCGCTGCTTTACCTCGCGCGAAGGATTTGACTCTCTCGCCGCTTCCTCAAGTAACAATCGCCATTCGCGTGTAGAATCCATGATTGTGACGCGTCCCCGTAGCGGGAAGGACTCAATATGATCCGTGCGCTTATCACCGGCGGCGCTGGCTTCGTCGGCAGTCATCTGGCGGAACGGCTGTTGGATAGCGGCTACCAGGTAACGGTAATCGACAATCTGTCCACCGGAAACCTGCGCAACATCAAATGCGTCATGTCCCATCCCAACTTCAGCTACGCGGTCGAGGATATCCGCAATATTCACGTCATCGATCGGCTCGTCAGCGAATGCGACATCATCTTCCATTTGGCGGCCGCCGTCGGCGTGCGCAATATCATTGACCGCCCGATCAATACCATTGAAGTGAACATTGGCGGCACCGAGATGATCCTTAAAACAGCCAGCCGCTATCGTCGCCGCGTTCTCATCGCTTCCACATCCGAGGTCTATGGCAAAGGCGTTAAATTCCCCTTCCGCGAAGACGACGATACCCTTTCGGGTCCGACAAGGCGCAGCCGCTGGAGCTACGCCGCTTCCAAAGCAATTGACGAATTCCTGGCATTCGCTTATCACGACGAGGTCGGCTTGCCGGTCACCCTGTTTCGGCTTTTCAACACGGTCGGTCCGCGTCAGCTTGGGCAATACGGCATGGTGGTGCCGCGCTTCGTGCGCTGGGCGCTGGCGAACGAAACGATACAAGTTTACGGCGACGGGCGGCAGCAGCGCTGCTTCGCCAACGTCCATGATGTGGTCAGGGCGATTCAAGGTCTTGCTGAATGCGATTCCGCAATCGGCGAACTTTACAATATCGGCAGCAGCGAGGAACTCAGCATCATCAATCTGGCGGAGCGCATTCGCGACCGCGCCGATAGCGTCTCTGAAATCGCATTGATTCCCTATGAACAAGCCTATCAGCAGCCGGGCTTCGAGGACTTCCGCCGCCGCGTGCCCAGCATCGACAAGATTCAGTCCGCCATTGGCTGGCAGCCGTCAACCTCGCTGGACGAAACCATTGACCAAATCATCGCTTATTGTCAGAACGAGATGTACACTGGCTAGCCGCTGGCGCGCGCGTTTGAGACAATGAAACCTGCAGTCGGAGGTAGCCGTGCACATCGCGATAAACGGCTGGTTCTACGACCAGGAATCGACCGGCAGCGGGCAATACCTGCGCCATCTGATAAAGCATCTGTCAATCGCTGCTGAAGAGCTGGAGCTCTCCTTGATCTTGCCGCCCCATTTGCGGGCGCCGAAAGATTTGCCTGCGGGAGTCAAACCCATCGAGACAGGTTCGCGCAATCAAGCGAGCAAGTGGGGCAAAGTCTACTTCGAACAGCGCAGCTTCCCGCGAATCGCATGCGATATCGGCGCCGACATAGCCCACGTGCCCTATTGGGGAACGCCGCTGGCTTGCCCGATTAAGCTCATTACGACAGTCCTTGATGTCATTCCCCTTCTATACCCCATATACAATCGGGGGCTGCTTACGGGCATGTACACATCGCTCGTCAGTTCGGCGGCGCGCGGCAGCAATCACATCATCACAATCAGCGAAACAGCCAAGGTTGACATCGAAGAACAGCTCCAAATCCCCGAAGATCAGATCATCGTCACCTACCTGGCGCCGGCCGAGCGCTTCCATCCCCAAATCGGCGCCGACAACGACGAAGCCGTCCGCGTAAAATACGACCTTCCCGACCATTTCGTGCTTTACCTCGGCGGCTTCGACTGGCGCAAACAGGTCAATGACTTGATGCTGGCTTACACCTACGTCGGCGAAGCAGATGGCGATACCTTTCCCCTCGTCATCGCCGGGCGCGAACCAAAATACGACAACCGCCTCTTCCCGGATCTGCGCGAATACAGCCGCCGTCTCAAGATTGACGATTACGTGCAATGGATTGGTTTCGTCGACGAGGCGGACAAGCCTTCGCTCTATCGCCTGGCTGACGTATTCGTCTTCCCCAGCCTCTACGAAGGCTTCGGCTTGACGGCGCTGGAGGCGATGGCATCGGGCACACCGGTGGTGACTTCGGACGCTATCGTTTTTGAAGAAGTACTGGAAGACGCCGCCTTTATCGTCAATAATGCGCGGGAGATGGCTGGCGCCATCATCGCGTTGTTGATTCAACAGCCGCTGCGCGAAACCATGATCAATCAAGGCTTGGCGCTGGCCAGCAACTACTCCTGGCGCAAAACGGCGCAGGAGACGCTCGGAGTGTATGAAAAAGTCATGCGCGGCTAGCTGACCAACCCCAAAAAGAACATGTCTGAGAATCCTGTAGACCGCCGTGAAATGTCCCTGATGGCCAAGCTCACCATCCCGGAAGCGGCCGCCCCGCCTTGGAGCGCGCCTGGCGCGCTGCTCACCGTCGCCGTCAGCTTCATCTGCTTGATCGTTGTCGGTCCGGCGCTGGCCTCTCTACTGCTGGGCAGCGAGACAATTTCGCCTTCATTACTGACGCTTAGCTGGATTCTGGGATTTGCGCTGAACATCGTATTCGTCCTGGTCAATCGCCGCAGCAGCGCGGAAAGCTGGCGCGCGCTCAACTTGCAACAAGGCAATCTGCCAGTTCCACTCGCGCTGCTCGTCGGCATCGCCATCGCCCTTGCCATCGACCTCGTCATCAGCCTCGCTGGCGGCCAGTTCCTGCCAATTCCGGAGTTGGTTGGCATCTATGACCTTCGGCCCGAAAGCCTGATTGCCGCTGGTCTGCTACTGCTGCTGCAACCTGTCGCCGAATCACTCGTCTTCCATGCGGTATTGATGCCGTCGCTTCGCTGGCATTTTGGACCGCGAGCGGGCGTGCTCGTCACCAGTCTAGGCTTCACGCTTCTGCACTTGGTCGTGTTCTCCGGCGCCAACCGCGCCATCTACGTCAATCCCTGGTACGACATCGTTTATCCGTTCTTGACCGGGCTCGCGTTCTGCCTGTTGAAGGTGTATAGCGCTTCCACCAGCGCGGTGATCATCGCCCGCATGGGCGCCGGCCTGATATTCTTGCTGACCGCGATCGCCTTGGTCAGCAACTGAGCAGCTAGCTAACGAAAGGAAGACGCAATGACGGTACATCAGCTGAAAATCGGCGACATCGAATGCGCAGCGCTGCAAGAAGGCGAATCGGATCTTATCGCCGCCAATCTTGCCCAGCGCTATCCCGGCGTTTCGAAAGCGCAAATCGACGCCGCCCTTGCCGGACGAAAACCATCCGGCAGCCTCAACTTGCTGTATATCAAGAGCGGCTCGACCCGCGTCCTGGCTGATGTCGGCTTCGGCGAATCCACTCCAGGCATGGGCGGCGCGCTGCGCGGGCTCGATAGCTTGGGCGTCGCGCCAGCCGATATCGACATCGTTTACCTTACACATTTCCATGGCGACCACATCGCCGGCTTTTTCAACGCTGCGGGCGAACCAGTTTACTCCAATGCGCTCTACGTGACGACACAGGCAGAATGGGACGAGTGGACGGGCCGCTGGGCTGCGTCAACGGCAGCGACCGATCAGCAGAATCTGACGCGCTTTACCGTGTTGCGAGATCGTTTCAAGCTGGTCAACGCTGGTGATGAAGTCGCGCCCGGCGTATCAGTGGTTGACCTCCAGGGTCACACGCTAGGACATTCCGGGCTGCTGGTCCAATCGGGCAGCGACCGACTGCTCCATGTCGTCGACATCCTGCACCAGCCCTTCCAATTCGAGAATACGGGCTGGCATTTCTCCTTCGACTCGAACCCCGAGCTCGCCGTCGCCACGCGCCGGAAAACGCTGCAGCGCTGTGCCGATGAGGGCATCCTGACCCTCTTTTACCACCTGCCCTTTCCCGGCTTGGGCAAAGTCACGGTCGACGACGGGACCTTCGTCTGGAATCCAACTGCCTAAGCAAAGGTCCGCTGGATCTATACGTAGGGCGAGCCACACAGCTGTCGCGTCATTTTGTGATTGCGGCGGTTTGTGTTAAACTTACGCGACAATCCGTCAAACCCTTTCATTGCGCCAACGACATTTCTATCCGAATCAAGTTAAGGAGTAAGCTCCCAATGTATTTTCGCAAGATTGTTTGCCTGTTGACACTGGTAGTTTTTCTCGCGCTGCCCTTTGCCGCCGTCAGCGCCCAGGACATCATGGACCCGGCTACATTCGGCCTGGACGCCAGCAAGCCCTACGATGGCACACAGCTGAGTTTCCTAATCTGCTGCAGCGCGGCGCCGCAATTCGCTTCGGCTGCTGTCAAAGGCGACGCCGAATTTACCGCCATGACCGGCATTTCCGTGTCTTGGGGCGACCTGCCCTTCGGCTCCTTCCAGGAACAGCTCTATCTGGAAGCCACCAATCCCAATACAGAATTTGACGTTGTCGCTTTCGTCGACGCTTGGGGCACCAATATCTATGACTTCCTGCATCCGCTGAATGACTTCGTCATGGATGCCGGCATTGACTGGGACGACTACGGTCCGGCGTACCAATCTGCTTCGACCGGCAATACGGACACGATCTTTGGCTTGCCCTTCCGCGGACATCCCTTGCTGCTCCATTACCGCGCCGATGTCCTGGATGCGGTTGGCATGGACCCGCCCGCAACCTGGCAGGATGTTTCCGCTATTGGGCAGGCGATCAGCGACAGCGGCATGGACATCGCCCCCATCGCCATGTATTACGGGCTCAATGTCGATCAGAATCTATTCAACTGGTACAGCCACCTTTGGGGCGCCGGCACCGATATCTTTGACGAAAACTGGGAACCCATTTTCAACAATGAAATTGGCGTAGCGGCAACCGAGCAGTACATCAGCTATGTGCGCGACGGCAATAGCCCCGACGCCTCGGTCGCCTGGAACGAGCAGGAAGCCAATACCGAGTTGGTGCAGGGGCGCGCCGCTATGTTCGTCGGCTGGTGGTGGATGGCCAGCAACATGATTAACTCGGAAGTCGCCGAAGTGGCTGACAATGCCTCGTTTGCCCCAGCGCCCGGCTGGGAAGGCGGTGAAACCACCTCCTACGGCTATCTCTGGGCGGTCGGTATTCTCGACCAATCCGATGACCGCGATGCCGCGCTCGAATACTTGAAGTGGCTGACCCATCCCATCACCGAGCGACGCATCGTTCTCGATGATACGCCCGGATTGGATACCAACGTCGCCGTACGGCTATCCGTGCTGGCTGATGAAGAAGTCAACGAAGTCCACAATGGATTGCAGGGTGTCGCCTCCGCCGTATTGGCTGACGCGCGCACCATCCCGCTGATTCCGGAATATACCGATATCGTCCCGTTCTTGGCGGAAGCGATCAATGAATTGGCGACCGACCCGATGGCGGATACACAAGACGTTCTCGATCGGACAGCCGAAGATGTGCGCTTCGTGATGCAGGCGGCCGGCTACTACGACGGCTAAAGCGGGGGTTCACCCCCACCCCAATCCCCTCCCCCATCAAGAGGGAGGGGCTATAGCTTCACCTGGAGACACATGGCATCGTATCCATTTTCCAATGTCGAATGCCACAAAAGACAACTGTATGTTGATGCTCGACATGCTCCCCTTTCCTCCTTGTGGGGGAAGGGGCTGGGGGATGGGGGGCAAGAATAGAGATGCGCAAGAAACGCTGGGTCCCTTGGGTGCTTGTGGGTCCCGCCCTGTTGATCATAGTCTTGACTACAATTTATCCCTTACTGGCTGCGCTTTATTTCAGCTTTCACAAATATAATCTGCGCAGGCCCGCCCAATTCGCCATTCAGATCGGCGAAAATGGCATCCACATTGATTGGAACCTGCTTTCGCTCAACAACTACGCCCTGGCTTTCAACGACTCGCGCTTCATCAACAGTCTCTATGTCACCTTTTGGTTCACCGTCATCAGCGTCGCGCTGTCCGTCATCATTGGCTTGTTCATCGCCGTCATCGTGCAAAAGGGCGGCCGCCTCCATACCCTGACCAAAGTCCTGCTGATCTTCCCCTTCGCCGTTAGTCCCGCGCTCAAAGGCTTCAGCTGGCGCTTCATGCTCAACGAAGAATACGGAATCTACGACCTGCTCATCGACCAGTTGATTGTGGCGCCCATCAATGCCCTGCTGTCCATTATCAACGCCCTGCCTCTCGTCGAGATTCCGCTGATTAGCGAGTCGATCGTCTGGCTGGGCGACAAGTTTTGGGCGCTCTTCATGCTTGCCATGAGCGAAACCTGGGGCTGGGCGCCCTTGATCGCCCTGATGTTCGTCGGCGCGCTCGGTTCGATCGACGAGCAGATATATGAAGCCGCCCGCATCGACGGCGCCAACCGCCTTCAGATATTCTTCCGCGTCACCCTGCCGCTGCTGCGATCGGTCATCCTGATCGTCACCATGCTCAAGACGATCTTCTCGCTCAAAATGTTCGACCAGGTAGTCACCATGACCGGCGGCGGTCCCGTCCGCGCCACCCAGACCATCAACTACTACATCCATCAAATCGGCTTCGTCCGCAGCCTCGATATTGGTTACGCCTCGGCCATGTCCTACATATTGGTTGTCGTGCTTACTGTCTGCGCGGCGCTTTATGTTTCGCTGGTGCTGAATCGCGATTGAGATTATCTGATGACTGCAAGCACGATCGGTCAGAACCCAAGCAGCTTCCGCCTCCAAAGCCTTAGAGTCCTTGAGACGCTGGCGCTGCTTCTGATCATCGCCTTCATCATGCTGCCGATCATCTGGTTGGCGCTTACCTCCATCAAGCCGCGAGAAAAAGCCTATTCTACCGAAATCGTGTTTCAGCCGACGCTTGACAATTTCCGCGTGATATTCGCCGACTATACCGTGATTATGAATGAAGGGACCGATCGCGAGCGCGGCGAGTTGGGCCGCGATATGTTCCCCAGCGTCGTCAACAGCGTCGTCGTCTCCGGCGCCACCATCCTGATTGCCATACCGCTGGCGACACTCGCCGCCTACGCCTTCAGCCGCTACAGCTTCTTTGGCAATGGCGTTTTACTCGTCTGGATCCTGACTACGCAATTCATCCCCGCCATCGTTGTCGCCATCCCCTTCTTCACCCTCTTCCGCACCTTGGAGGTCTTTGGCAGCCCGCTTCTCGGCACGCGGCTCGGCTTGATCATCGTCAATATGTCGATCGTCCTGCCCTATGCCATCTGGATGATCAAGGGCTTCGTCGACGCTTTGCCCGGCGAAATTGAAGAAGCCGCCTTCGTCGATGGCTGCAACGACTTTCAGATCTTGTTCTTCATCTCATTGCCGCTGATCCGACCGGGTGTGCTGGTCGCGTCGGTTTTCGCCTTTATCATGTCCTGGAACGAATTCCTCTTCGCCCTCATCATCGGGCGCGAGATGCGCACGATGCAAGTGGCGCTCATGACCACGCGAGGCGCGCTGGGAATCATGTGGGAGTTGATGGCAGCCGCCGGTCTAGTCGTGATGGTGCCGATCTTCTTCCTGGCGCTGTTCATTCGCAAGAATGTGGTCGACGGCTTAACCATGGGCGCCGTGAAATAACCCCGCCGCATTCCCGCAGAACTTATAGACTGCAAATATGTTGTAGGGACCTAGGCGCTAGCTAGGTGAGGATTCTTTCTGGCTGGGCTGCTGCTCGGGAGCAATGCCGTTCTCTTTGAGAAAAGCAGCGACGTCTTGCGCCGTGGGCATCTGTCCGGTGGCGATGAGATGTTCCCGACGCATTCTGCCCAGTTTTTCGAGCTCACGCTTTACTACAGCCTGCTGGTCGCGAATCTCTTGTGTATATTCGTACACCATAAATCATTCCATTTCAGCTATTGAACTTGCAAAATCTCCAATAGAATTTCATCTTCGGCGGTCAAACAAACGTAAACAATTAGGTAAGAGCGACCGTCATAGAGAACATGATCCGAACGAATTTGACCTTCCTTGAGGTTTGTCCAAAACGGAGGAGAAATCAACATTGTATTGGCAACAGCAAGCATTTGAATACTATCAATCTGAGAAGTTTCACGAGTCCATTGAATTGTTCGCAATTGCGAAACGCTGAGCATTGGACTGTTGCTTTTCGCACGAAAAGCCTCTACCGATCAAAATCAGTCTTACGCGCTACCTCGTCGGCAAAATTAGCACATTACCGATGCAAAATCAAACGATAGCGCCTAATTCTAGTATATCGCACAGGGTTGAAAATCTATTGAACAGTATGCAGTTTCATCAAAGACGCGCCAGCAAATCTAGCGCTAAGCATCCACCCCCTCCAGCCAACTTTCGGGAATCGCCACGGGACCTTCCTGCCCGGTAACCGCCGCGTACCAGCGCAGCATATTCACTGCCCGCTCGGTCATCGTCTTCGACCCCGCTTGCGCATCCAGCCGCGCGTCGATCAGCGCGCCGCCGCGCCCGCCCCGCGCCTGAAGGCGCAGCCGCCGCTTCCCGCCGATAGACAATCCACGCCGCGTCTGCATGCGCAGATCGATAGCGCTCGCGGCTGGCGCTGGCAAATGCCAGACATCGCCCGCGAGGACTTCGCGCTCAATTGTCTCGCCCTTCTCCCGCATCGCTTTTACCTTGACCGCTGTTTCTCCCGCCGCCGCCCGCCCGGATACGCGGACCAGAGAACCCACGTGCTCAAGCGCATTGCCGATGATCAACTGAATGACCGCCTTTGGCGCAACCGAAGCTAATGTCCCCAGCGTCGGCAAAACGCCGAATCGATCCGACTTGACCTCGACGACGCCTTCAAATTCAAGCGCATCCGCCAGCAAGAGCATATCAAGCGCGCCAATCCCGCTGCCAGTCAATGTCGCGCCAGCCAATAAGACCAAGCCAATCTGCGCGCCATCAAGCTGACCTAACTCAGGCTTCATCTGGCGGATAGCGGCTCGCAGCAGCGCGTATTCGATATAGCGCTCGCGCATATCCAGCGGCGCGCTGGACGAACGCAAACCTTTGTTCAGCGTGTATTGCGCTAACTCTCCTTTGCGCGGATGAAACGGCAGCCAGCGCGCGATTTCTTCGTCGCCAATCAGCTCGAGCGCTGCGGCAGCGCTATGCCCAAGGCCAAGATCGTTTTGGACGACGGTTTGCACTGTCCCCTGTCGCGCCAGTGACAGCATCGTCCGCGCGCTTCCACAGTCGATTGTCAACACTCCCTTGTCCAGTGAACGGGCGAAAAACGCAGTCAGTGTCTCGACGCCGCGCGCGGTCGGCGTCAAGCCGGAATCAGACATTGACGCGATTCGCTGGAAACTCTTGCTATGCCGTTTGACATTGTCAAAGTTGCCAGTGAGCACAGATTGCACTGGATCCAGCGCCTCGCCGTCGCCTTGCCGAATGTTGGGCGCGATCAGGACTTCAACCTGCTGGCTCAGCATCTCGCGCGCAGAAATCGCCAAGCTGCTGTTTCCGGCATATAGGACCGTCGGTCTGTTACTCTGCGGCATCAACAAGACTGCCTCGCGCGTTAGCGCAAGCATTTCCAGCAAAACTGCGCGCGCGCCGCCATCGGTTCCGCCGGTGATGAAGATCAGCTGTGGCCGGCTATGGATAATGCGGTTGAGACGGCCCTTGGCGCCCAAGCCGTCTTCGAGATGAACCTCGGCGACGGCATCAATGTAAAATGGAGCGATCGCGCGCCGCGCCGCCGCAATGCTGACCTGCGGATACAAGCCAACCAACACGGCGCGCAAGGGTTGACCTGCGCTAGTCGTCGTGAGGAAATAATCGACGCCGACGCGGTCGCTTTGTTCCGGTCGAATCAATTGACCAGCTTCATCGAAGAACCGGCGTCCGGTCGATTCGCTCATCTTCCGAAGTATCGCTGCCAAGCCTTGATAGGCATCCTCCGTGGACCTGCCCATCGTAGTACGTCCAATACCCTGCCCGACCAACCGATACTCGCCATCGACCTGTTCGATCAGCATGGCGCGCGTGTTAACGCTGCCGAAGTCCGCGGCCAGAATCGAGTTGATGCCTGACTCGTTCATGAATCAGGCGCCAATCTGAAACAGGAAGCTGATCCGCTCGGTGAGAATCGTCAGGCTGCTCAAGATCATAGATGCGTAGATAGCGCCCAAAGCCGTCACAATAAACACTTTGCCAATATGGCGAAAACCGCGGCTGAGGCGGCTCTGCTGCTCGCCCCCAGCGCCATTCGCGCGTACCTGGTAATGAAAATAGAACAAAGCCGACATCGTGCCGATGAAGATAATCAGCGTATCAACCATGGCGCTAAAGTCCGCCGTTAGATCCTCTGGAATTGCAGCGGTCGCCTGAAGCAAGGGAAATATTGTGCCGTTCAAGGCGCCGACCACCGCAACCGAGGCGCCAACGACAATCACCACGGCGTATACGCTGTTGGTCAGCCAGGTCAGCGATCGTATCGGCTTCAGCAGCAGCAGCAATCCAAATAGCAGCGCGGTGAAGAAGATGGCTACATCAGCCGCATTGCCCAGCGTCGTCCAACTCGTCTCAACGTTCTGAATATCCTGAAGGTATGGCAAGATCACGCCTTCGTAGCTTACGACCAAGGTAAAGGCGGCAGTCATGCCCACGAAAATGTAGACAGCCACGCGATACAGAATGCCGATCAGCGGCAGGTCTCCCAACAAATAACTGAAGACCATCAGGGTCAAAACGAAGCTGACGAGCGCTACTGTGTTCTCTGCCATCAAGCCGGACCCATTACTCGCTTTGCGCGTCGCGCCCGCGCCGACGCAGCGCTGCAAGCGCATAAAATACATTGCCAACGGCGATCAGCAAAGTCGCCGCCAACGTTCCGAAGGTCATGGCGCGAAGCCGCGGGACCTCCCGCGAGCGGTCGCGCATCCAGATATATTCCAGCTCGTCGCCAGGAACCGGTGAATCGGACTGATAGAAGCGCGGACGCGTCTTCCCCAGGCTGACAATGCTTTCCAGCCACAAAAAGACGCGCTCATCTGAAAGGTTTGCCGAGGCGCTCGCTTGACCAGACTGAAACTCCACTACAGTCACGGTGCGTTCTTCCACCAGAAACGCGGCGATCCAGCCTTCGAGACCATTCGACAATGCAATGCTATACCAGCTTCCATCGCCATTTGCGCCGGTCACCTCAAAGGAGTCGCCCGCCCGCGCCAGCTGCAGAATGTCATCCGCCGTTGTCGGACCGCGCCGAATCCGCACTTGCTGCGGCGAAGTCACTTCGACGATGCGGATGGTCTCAAGCGTGGCGGTTGCGGTTGGCAATTGGGTCGCCGTTGGCGGCGACGTCACTGTCGGTTCCGGCGTGGCCGTTGTCAGCTGCGTGGCGCTCGGAATCGCTGTCTCGGTCGGAGGCGGCTGCGCCGTTGCCGGGGCGCGCTCCACCGGCGAAACGGGAGCGGTTTCTGGCAACGCTGGCTCGACCTCCGGCTGGGCTTGCGGCAGCTCGCCGAAGTTCAATTCCAGCTTTTCACCGTATGTGTAGGCATCGCGATAGCCCACCACCAAGCCGGTGATCCCATCCATGGTATCGGCGTAGACTTGGGCAATTGGCGCCGCCGCATAACCAGTGGCCGCGAGCAGGCGCGCACCGTCGGCCTCGGAAATCACCTGCTCTGCCCAATTGCGCATATCTTCCGCATATTCTGCGATTAGCACGATAAGCGACATCTCACTCAGCGATGCGAATTCCAGCCCGGTCAGTTCTCCCTTTGCGGAAACCCTAACGACATCAGCGAAATTTTCGCTCAATTCGCGCAGCCCCAGCGAGCCGCCCGGCAAGTAGCGCAGAATGTGATAATCGGCGCCGCGCTCCAGACTAAGCTCGGTCGAAGCAACCGAGCGATTGATCTCGCGGATGATATTCTGCGCGCGCGCAATCGCGATCGGGTTGCTGCTGACGATCAGCGGTACGGCACGCTGCGCCACGATATGACGAAGCATGAGATCGGCGATCGGGTCCAGTTCGCCAGCGGACGTGGGTCCATATTCGAATCCGATTAGCACGAAATCGTCGGCCGACAAATTGTCCAGCAGGTTATATACGGTAGTCGGACCGGGACGATCCTCGGCGAAATCCGAAGGCGGAAGTTCGCCCTCGGAGAAATCCGACGAGACAAATGGCAATGACGCCATCAATAGCAGAATGCCCGTGCCGACAACACGCGGAACCGCGCTCAGCGAGAAGACGGGGGCGCTGCGAAACAGGCGGCCTCCGCCAGGTTCATCCGCTTGCGGCGCTCCGCCGACGATATCCCGCAGCAATTCCACCTGCTGCTGCTGCGCTTTCGATAGCGCAACCGCGCTGATAACGCCGCCCGGCTTCTCCAGGATTTCCGGCGTCACCAATACATCATCGACATCATAAAGCGCCTGCCGCGAATCGGCGCTCGGCTGCGAACTGGCGACCGAGCGTTCACGCAAGCTGAGCAAGCGATCGTCCAATTCGTCCAGCGATCGCTCGTCATGACCGCCCAGCAGATCAGTAGCAGACGGCTGCTCTAGCGCCGCCTCCCCACGCCGCCGCCACAAAAGCGCCAGCTTGGGCAGGCGCGGCATGCGCGGCTTGCGCGGCTTTCCGGGCAAGCGGGGAAGCCGCGGGCGAGGCAAAGACGGCAAGCGCGGCAGAATGCGACGCCGACCGCTGCGCTGCGGCAGCTCAGGGGCGCTTTCCTCCGGCTCAGCGTATTCCAGCCAGTTAAATTCTTCGCTCATCTATCGGTTTTACAAACTCCATCAAGCGCAATAGCGAAGGGCTTAATGCGCTTCCCGAGTACGGCGGACTGTTTTGCGCCGGTCCGGCAAATATCCATCGCCTAACCGCGGTAAGCGCGGTAAGCGCGGTCCTGCCCCAGCAAGGCGCGCACACCGGCGACAACCGCGCCCAGCGCAATGCCCAGCAGCAGCGCGCGCGCGCCGGCGCTGACCGGCGCCGACATCAGCCAGTCGCTCCAGGCTTTGACCGGCGCCAACTCCGCCAGCGGCAGGCTGCCTAGCAGAACAACCAGCGCGACCGCAACGAAGAGCATGCCCCAGATATCGGCGCGCTTCCGCATGACGCGCGCGCCCCCTAAGGCCAGCGACAAAAACAGCAGCGCCGCCAGCGAAGATTCAATCGGAACTTGCACCGCTTCCAACAAGCTCGTATCGCCTTGCCTGGTCACATACCAGTAAATCGTGAAGCCGAAACTCGCCAGCAATACGGCGCTGATGAACTTGCGGCGCGCCAGACGACCGATATGCACAAACAAGAGATTGGCGATGCCGATGACGATGCTGACGGCGACGACAATCACAACCAGCCGCAACAGGACATCGCCGGGCAAAGCCAGCCGCCGCGCCAATTCGTCGCTCCCCGGCTGATCGCCAAACAGCGCCGGATTGTCACCCAAGAGCAAGCTGAGTATGGTGACGACGCCGACCATAAAGGCGACAAAGGCGGACAAGCCGGCGCGCGACCCGAGACCCATTCGCTAGCGCCTCCGGTAGCTGACGAGGCCCAGCAGGACCAAAATCGCCGCGACAACCGCCACCAGGGGTCCACTCAAGACGGCAAGCTGCTTGCTAAACTCCAAGAGCAGCAGCGCCGTCACGCCCAAGAGAATCAAAGCGCGCCAAACATCGAGCACGGCCGCATCGGCGCGCGCCGGCGAATCCTCGGCGAGGTAGCCGGCCGCCGCATAGAGCTCTTCGCCGATCAAGACGTAATCGGCCATCGCATACGCCACCGCCCCCCCGTCCAACCGGTCGCTGACCGCCAGAGAAGGCTGCCCGTGGCGGCTGGCGCTATCCAGCAGCAGCGCCAACTCGGGGCCAAATTGCCCAGCCATGATATGCGCCGTCGGCTCGTCATCGGCCATCGAAGCCGTCACCGCGCCGGCATAAGCCAGACCCGGCGGAAGCCAGCGCGCGCGCGAAAGCGTATCGCCCTTATGCCAGGCGCGCCGCAGCGTATCTTGCCCCAGCGGAATCGTCTCCGGCGCCGACATCGTCACCAGCGGCGACGCATCGCTGGCGTTCGCCCCTTCGATCACCTGATGAAAGAACTCAGCGCCCGCCAGCGTCACCGGCGTATTGTCGCCGCCGACCGCCGCGCCGCCATAAGCCAAATGCAGCGGTCTGTTCGATTCGATGCTTTGCGTCGTCCACTGCGGGATTCGCTCAAAGCCGGCGATTTGACGCTGCCTGCGCCGCCGCCCGCGCCGCGCCTGGAAGAAACGCGCGGTGTAGACCAGCACCACCGTCGCGAATACGAACAGGAGGCTGTAGACCTGCAGGGTTGTATCGTCCAATCCGCTTACTCCGCCCCGTCGTCAGCCAGCTGCCGCCGCAATTCCCGCAAGCCCTCCGGCTCTTCCAGCAGGTCGGCGAGCGCGCCAAACGCGTCGGCGCCGCGCCAAAGTTTCGCCAGCGGCTGCGCCACCAGCAGACCCTGCGCCAGCGCCGGCGCCAGCGGCTCAAAGGCATCCAGCAGCGTCAGCAGCAGGGGCGCGCTTCCGCGGACTTTGGCACCTTCAATCCAGCCGACAAGCTGTGTTTTGCCATCCATAACGGGCAGTATAGCATCGTTCGGATTTGAGGATGGTTGCAGTGGCGGCGTATTCAGCGCAGCGGCGCCAGACTTTATCTTTACCACCGAGGAAACCGAGTTAATTTGAGGACACCGAGGATTTGGCCAGGTGGGACCCAAGCCAAAGAGCTGCCCCTATCTAACCGCAAAATCTGCCGCCTTCATATATCAAAAAAGCTTATCTCAGTAAGACGAAGTAAGATTCGCTCGCGGACGAGCCAAGGCTCGCCCCAACTGGCCGCTGGCATGGCGTGACATCTAATGGTTTAGAATGCCCCTCTGTGACCTCACTAAAACTCTTTGTACTCGGTGGTCAAATTACGATTGCTTACTTGCATTTACTTGCCTGCCTTCTTTGCCCCGCTGTACTCAGTGGTAAATCTGAGTCTGTATGATGGTAGAATGCCTCCCAGCCTGAGGAGAGACGATGCAGCCGATCGAATTCCTCAACAAATGGGCGAACACCGCCCTTGGAGAGCTGCAGAGCGGGCAGGCGCATTTTCTTGATGTCTGCCGACTGCTTGGCGTCGAGATGCCCGGGGGCGATGGCAGAACGGAAGCGGGCGAGACCTTCGTCTTTGAGCAGCCGCTGCAAAAAGCCAGCGGGCACGGACGCGCCGATGTCTATTACGAAAATCACTTCGCCATCGAATACAAAGGCGCGGACAAATATCCCGACCTGAACGCCGCCTACCAACAACTATTGCAATATCGCGAAAACCTGAACAATCCGCCGCTGCTGGTCGTCACCGACATCAACCACTGGGAGATCCATAGCAACTTCCCCAATACCCAGAAGCGCGTCTACGCCTTCCAGCACCGCGAAATCGGCAGCAATCGCGAGGTCATGCGCTGGCTTGAAGCGATGTTTCACGATCCCATGCGCTTGCATCCGCGCCGCAATACCGAGCAGGTAACAAAAGAAGCGGCCGACGCCTTTCAGCTGATCGCCGACAATATGCGCGACTGGAACGCCGAGCCGACGCGCATCGCCTATTTCCTGACCAAGCTGGTCTTCTGCCTCTTCGCCGAAGATGTCGGCTTGCTGCCCAGTGCCGTGGATAGCCCGCGCGGCATCTTCAGCCATATCATCGAGCAGGCGCGCGGCAAACCAGCCGTTTTCAAGCAATATGTGCGGAACCTCTTCGTCGCCATGAACGAAGGCGGCAATATCCTCATGCGCGATATTCCTTATTTCAACGGCACGCTCTTCCATGTCGTCACGGTGGAAGAACTCTCGGTTGAGGCGCTGGAAGCGCTGGCGACGGCGGCGCCGCTGAATTGGGGCGCGATTGAGCCTACCATCTTCGGCGCCCTGTTTGAGCGCAGCCTCGACCCGGACAAACGCGCCCAACTCGGCGCCCACTACACCTCGCGCGAGGATATTCTGCTCATCATCGAGCCGGTGCTGATGCAGCCGCTGCGTTACGAATGGGATACGATCCAGCTTGAGGCGCAGCCGATCCGCGAACGTTTCGAAGCGGCGCGCACGGGCAAAGCGCAAACCAAGGCCCGCCGCCAACTGCTGGATTTGCGCGAGCGCATCTTGAAACGCATCCGCAGCGTGACCGTGCTTGACCCCGCTTGCGGCAGCGGCAACTTCCTCTACGTCTCGCTGCAAATGCTGATGGACCTGGAAAAAGAGGTCATCCAGCATCCGCTCTGGGCCGGCTTGCAGCTGCCGGCGCCGGAAGTCCACCCGCGCCAGATGTACGGCATCGAGCTCGACCCCATCGCCCACGCGCTGGCCAGCATCGTCGTCTGGATCGGCTACATCCAGTGGCGGCAAGACAATGGCTACGGGCAAGCTTTCCGAGAGCCGATTCTGGAAGAGCTGGAAGACAATATCGTCTGCAAAGACGCCATCCTGCCGCCAAAGCCCCCGCCTGCCCTCCAAAATTGTAGGGGCGACACTTGTGTCGCCCTCAACGCGCAAAACGCTGCGGTCGACTGGCCCCCCGTCGATGTCATCGTCGGCAATCCGCCTTTTTTGGGCAATCGTAAAATGCGGCCGGAATTAGGCGATGAGTATGTTGATCGACTCGTACAACAATTCCGCTCCGATTTCGGAGCCTTAACACCTGATTTGGTCTGCTATTGGCATCAGAAAGCGCTAAACCATTTGCTTCAACATAAGGTCAACCGTGTGGGTCTGCTAGCGACCAATTCGATTCGCGGTGGTACAAACCGAACTGTGCTCCAAAATATTGTGAACCGTGCCAGCATCTTCAACGCTTGGTCAGACCGCAACTGGATTCTTGATGGCGCGGCAGTCCGAGTATCAATGATCTGCTTTGACAATGGTGTTGACGGTTTAGTGCGACTAGATGGGATACCAGTACAGACGATTCACTCTGACCTAACTGCGGATGTTGATATCACCAGGGCGCGTGTACTGTCTGAAAATGAGAACCTTTCGTTTCAAGCAATCATAAAGCGCGGACCGTTCGATATGGATGGAAGTCTTGCTAAGTCGATGATCGACGCTGACCCAAAGAACCAAGAAGTGTTAAAACCCATCGCAAATGGAATGGATGTTACGAGGCGACCCCGCGGACAATGGATTGTTGACTTTGGAGTCGATACGCCTATCGAGGTTGCGAGGCAATACGAGTTACCTTTCAAGCACGTTGAGGACAACGTGAAACCGATGCGCCAGAAAACGAAACAGGCGCACTCGCGCAATTATTGGTGGCTGCACTGGAATCCTCGACCGAAGATGCGAGCGAAACTAAAACCATTGCGACGATACATTGCAACGTCCGCAGTAGCAAAGCACAGACTATTTGTTTGGCTGAACCACGATACACATCCTGACCACGCGCTTATTGTAGCTGCCCGCGACGATGACTACTTCTTCGGCGTCCTCCATTCCAAACTCCACGAAACCTGGTCCCTTCGCATGGGCACATCGCTCGAAGACCGTCCCCGCTACACGCCCACCACCACATTCGAGACCTTCCCCTTCCCCTGGTCGCCCGGCAACGAAGACAAGTCCTGCGCCGCCCATGCCGCCATCAGCGCCGCCGCCAAGCAGTTGCACAAAGAGCGCGACGCCTGGCTCAATCCCGTAGACGCTGACGCGAGCAAACTTCCCCCCGTTGCTACGGGGGGACCGAGGGGGGTTAAAGACCGCACGCTCACCAACCTCTACAACGCCCTAAACATCTTTCGCGGACGCGACAGCATGAAGACCAAGCCCGCTGCCAGTGACTTCGCGCCGCGTTTGGATGCGCTGCATCGGGCGCTGGATGAGGCCGTCTGCGATGCCTATGGCTGGGGCTATGCGGTGCTGGATGATGAGGAGGAGATTCTGCGGCGGCTGCTGGCGCTGAATTTGGAGCGGGCTGGGTGAGGTAGAGGTAAGCGTGGTGGAGAGTGCGTAGTATAAGAATAGTGTTAATATTGCGAGAACATATGTACACTTCTTTACTCTGATGGTATGCTTGGTCGGGTCAGTTTTCAACCGTGTACTCGAAGCCATCAAACACAGGAGTGAATTCAAATGGCGAAGAAGGTATTCATAAGCTTCGACTATGAGGATGACAGGCACTACAGGTATTTGCTTGATGCATGGAGCAAAAATCCCAAGTTTGATTTCGAGATAGTCGACCGAACTCCGCCAGAGATCCAATCAGACGACATACCTACCATCAAGGCCGCGCTAACCAAGAGAATCAAAAGCGCGACGCATACCCTGGTAATTGTTGGAAAGAACGCCAACAAGAAGAACAAAGACTCGACCAAGATAGGGTATCGGAATTGGATCAACTTTGAAATTGCCCGAAGTAAAGAGCATGGCAAGAAGCTAGTAGGGGCAAAAATAGACAAGCAATACGATAGCCCCGAAGAGTTGCTCAACTCCGGCGCGGAATGGGCAATGAGTTTCACGCATGACGCGATACTAAAAGCGCTCAATGACACCTAGTTGATATGACTGATGACAAGAAACTTGAACTGCTGTACGCGCACTATCGAGATATTGTAGATACTCGACGTAATAATATCAGATATCGCTATCGGTATCTCTTTTATATTCTCATCCTCACCTTGTTGATTCTGCTACAAACCCAATTCCCCGCGGATATTGAGAAGCTCGTCTCAACACTGCTTGAGCATATCTTACAAAGCGAATCTATCCCAATCAGTTTTCAAATTGTTGAATTTGGATTTTCGTTTGCGCAGATGTTACTTATTGTGCGCTATCTGCAGATTTCTATTAACGTCGAGCGTTCTTATAAGACAACTAACCGCCTTGAAGATCAGATGAATTGTCTCTTTGGAGATAAAGTATTCCTGCATGAAGGAGAAAGTTATTTGGAGAACTATCCTAAGTTTCTTGATGCAATCGACATACTTTATAAACAGGTTATTCCGCTTATCTTCGTGCTAGTCGCATTGATGAAGATCGCGGCTCTGGTTCAAATCTGTCTAAATACAGAAAATTTCCTGCTATTTCAAAATGCTCTCTTTGCTTTCGTCATTATCTATTTTGTAGTGCTTTATTGGTGGTTTCTGCGGGAATCCAATAATCAAGAAAAGGCTGATAGTCAACAGGCAGAGAATTAGCAAGAACTGCAATGGAACAAAACAATCCCGCTAAAGCGCAAAATCCCGTCCCTCACTCCTTGACGAAGCCGGCGGGCGGTTTGTATGGCACGTCCAGATGCTTGATGATGGCATCCAGTTTGCCGTCAATCAAATTGATGCGTTGAGTGTTTGCCAGGATCAGTTCCCGATTCTCCGAGACAATCTCCGTCAAACCCAGCACCGCTGCTTCTAATGAATCTACTTTATCAAACAACTCATCTTGGGCATCGTGCAAAACCTGATACTCGCCTTGCATGCGCTTGAATCGAATGTCTGTTGTCGCTGCCATGCCGCCTCCTTGAGTACGCATTTATTGTAATGGCGCTGTGCCAACCTGTCAAACGCAGGCGGCGAAAACCCTCGGTGATCTCAAAATCCTCGGTGATCCGGTGGTGAAAAAACCGCGAACATCCACTCACCGCTTCCCCGCCGCGCTGCGCTACCCTCAGCGCATGACCGCCTGCGCCCATATCCCGCCGCATCATCCGGCGTCCAGTAAAACCCGCTTTTATTGGACAAAAAAATATTCGCCGTCCAATTGGACGTCCGATAAGATCACGCGAACAGCCCCGTATGGCGCTGCGCCTCAGCGCCTCTGCGGTCTTAAGCCCGCGCCGTTTTATGGGGATTTTGCGCTTTACGGGCAAAAAAATATTCCCAATCCCCGAACGAATGAACATAAACCCTCTGTGCCCTCTGTGGTTCAAGAAGTCTCTCTGTGCCCTCTGTGTTGCCTCCCTTCCTCGGTGGTGAGAATTGCGCCCCGCCGCGGCGAGTACAGCTTCCCCCCAATGCTTTGGGGGGACTGAGGGGGGTTGACCTGCTAAAATGAAACCATCCACAATTCACGGAGAAGCACCATGTTCCAGGGACTCAGAAACAGCGCCCACGGCGTCGCCGAAGAATTCAAGAAATTTGTCATGCGCGGCAATGTCGTCGACCTCGCCGTCGGCATCATCATCGGCACCGCCTTCAAAGGCATCACCACCTCGCTGGTCAAAGATGTGGTCACGCCACCGATCGGGCAGCTCACCGGCGGGCTTGACTTCTCGCATTGGGTCATCCCGCTCGATCTGCTCAACTTCGGGCGCGAAGTCGAAGCGGCCGCGGCAACCATCAATATCGGCAACTTCGTCAATGTCGTCATCGACTTTCTCATCACCGCCATCGCCATCTTCTTCCTGGTCAAAGTCGTCAACAAGCTGGATGAAGCGGTGGACGATATCGGCGACAAGCTCGATGGCGAAGAGGAAGAAGTCGTCCTCGAGCCGGAACCTGAGCCAGAGCCCGAACCCGAACCAGAGCCAGAGCCGGAGCCGACAACGGACGAGAAGATCCTCGAAGTGCTGGAACGCATCTCCGCCCAACTGGACAAAGCCGATCAATCATCCAAGCCGTAGGGGCGCCTTTGGCTCGCCCGCGCAAAGAACGTACCGTGTAGGGGCGAGCCTTGGCTCGCCCTCCGCAATATTCAAAAGCTGTAGGCGTGACCCAATAACTAGCCCGCCGAACAAACCATGACAGCCCCGCCCTATTGCGTTATAGTGAATCGTGGAATATGTAACTGACCAGGAGAAAATAACCATGTCCGACGACAAGATCAAAGATGCCCTGCGCATGATGCCCTACGGCTTTTACGCCTTCACCACCAAAAACGGCGATGACGTAAACGCGATGGTCGTCAATTGGGTCTCGCAGATGTCATACGCCCCGCGCCTGCTCGCGGTCGGCATACAGAAATCCTGTTATTCACGCGGCTTGCTCGCGGTCGGCGGCGCCTTCGGGCTGAACCTCTTCCTGCAAGCCGATTCAGACGCCATCATGGGCGTCACGAGCGGGCGCGCCAAAAAGCCGGAGAAAATGGAAGCGGCTGAATTCACCGCGGCGCCCGAGACCGGCGTGCCGGTATTGGCCGGTTGCGCCGCTTATATAGAATGCAAGGTGACCCAAATCGTCGATGTCGGCGGCGACCACGATATCGTCGTCGGCGAAGCGATTAGCGCCGATGTGATGAAAGAAGGCGCGCCGCCCGATGTCCTGTCGCTGACGCAGCTCGGCTGGTCCTACGCCGGCTAGCTCGCCACCATCGAAACCTGTAGGGGCGACACTTGTGTCGCCCTCCGGTCATAGCTATCACGCCGACTCCCCCGTCCGCAGCACTGCCAGCAGCCGCTCGGTCAATCCGTCAAGGCTGTGCTGGCGCAGGACGCCTTCCCGCAGCCGCGCCCCGATTGCAGCGCGCTCTGCTGGCGGCAGCGCAAACAGACGCTCCAGCCGGTCGCGCAGTCCAGCGACATCGTCCGGTCCCGCTGTCAGCAGCAGGTCGCCATGCTCGCCTAGCAGCGGCGCAAATGCCGGATTGCAGACGATGGTTGGCAGTCCGCAAGCCATGCTCTCCAGCGCCGCTTTGTCAAACAGCCCGACCGGACTCATGTTGACCGCCACCGTCGCCCGCCGATACCAGTCGCGAACCTCCGCCGCCGGCAGATCGCCTGTGAAATGGCAGTTCTCCGCCAAGCCAAGCTCCCGCGCCATGCCAACGAGCCTTCGCTCATACTCGCTGCTGGCGCCCGCTTGCGCGCCGCCGATCAGCGCCAGCGCGCCCGTCGTCGCCGCGACCGCCTTGATCGTCGTCGCCTGATGCTTGATCGCCGCCAGCCGTCCCACTTGCACAACCAGGGCTTCCCCCCCATCCCCAGCCCTTCCGCCACCAGGAGGGAAGGGAGACCGTCGCTCGAGGGAAAGCGGTGAAGTCCCTCCCTCATCTTGGGGGAGGGATTTAGGGTGGGGGCAAGGCGCGTAGAAGTCGGTGTCGATGCCGTGCCCGATGACGCGCAGCTTGTCCGTCCGGTAGGGGAAGCTCGTGGCATCGGCGCTGACGACCCGCCAGGACATCGCCAAGCCCAACCGCAACTGCGCCGACCGCTGCCGATGCGTATACCACAGGGCAGTCCGTATGCCGCGCGCGGTGAGCAAGGGTCCAGCCAAGCCGGCGAAAAGCGGCATCATATGCGCGAAGCAGGCATCATAGCGCCGCGTCGCAAGCAGCCGCAGCAGATGACAGTAGAAGTTGGCGACTCGCCGCGCCTTGCTCAATCCGCGCTCGCGCCCGGCGGAATACACGCGGACGTTGGGCGGCAGTTCATATTCGCCGCGATACATGGTGATGACATCGACGCTTTCGCACTCCGCCGCCAACCAGCGAACCCAGTTGGCCGCGAAGCCCAACACAGGGTCGGATTCGTCTGTCACTAAGTTGAAGAGCAGTAGGCGCATCAGCCGCTCGTCACTAGCATAGCCCACAGCACAAGTATGCTATAGTTGCCATTGTAATCGGTTCTTTAGCTTGCGGAATGGCGTCGACCGTGCGCCCGGCACCAACATCTCCAAAACTGAAGTACAATTCTTACACGTATTTTCAATAGGAAAAGCGATGATTCAAAAATTTGAGCGCGATTACACAGAAATATATTGGGGCGATGCTATTGAAGTCCTGTCTCAAGCAATTCCTGACTGCTCAATCAATCTTGTCTTTGCTGATCCGCCATACAACATCGGCAAGCGATTCTCTAAGTTTGTAGACAAATGGGCGAATGATGAAGCTTACGCAGAATGGTGCTACCAATGGCTTGACCTGTGTATCCAAAAGCTTAAACCTTACGGAACGTTGTATGTTATGTCAAGTACGCAAGGAATGCCTTACATTGACTGCTATTTGAGGAAGAGACTGCACGTTCTGTCACGAATCGTCTGGCATTACGATAGTTCTGGTGTTCAAGCAAAAAACTACTTTGGTTCTTTATATGAACCAATCTTGCACTGTGTAAAGGATCGCAGCAACTATACTTTCAATTCGCATGAGATTATGGTGGAAGCCAAGACAGGAGCAAAACGAAAACTTATTGACTATCGCAAACCAAAACCAGAGCCTTACAATTCACAGAAAGTTCCCGGCAACATATGGTATTTTCCGCGTGTACGATACCGGATGCCCGAATACGAAAATCATCCATCTCAAAAGCCAGAGAGACTATTGGAACGCATTATTCTTGCCAGTAGCAACAAAGAGGATACGATTCTAGATCCGTTTTCGGGATCGTTTACAACTTGTGCCGTAGCGCAGCGCTTAGGAAGGCGGTCAATCGGAATTGAGCTTCAAGAAGAATACATAAAAATTGGACTTCGCAGACTTCGTATACGGACACAGTTCAATGGAGAGGCATTGTACGCCCCTCAGAAGACTTTTACTAGGAATGTAGACCAATCGCAATTGTCATTTTTCGAGGACGAATAGGATTCCACATGGAGCACGAATTTACGGTGACAATTCGGGAAATTCTGGCCGCCCATTTTGGATCTGCCGCCGACAGTCTATTTTCGAAGAGTGATCTGATTCAATATCTAAATGTCAAAACCAGTTCCGCGTCTAAAGGATCCAAGGCTAGATCTTCTTTTGCAAATCTGTACGCAATTTACGTGTTGGTTGAGGACTATATAATTCATGATTTCGATGACACAGGTGAGTATGGAGAATATAAAGGCGCGCGATTTTCGGATCTGTTAAATCGGCAGCGAGAGTTGCCATTCGGAGCAAAATTGCAGAACCATGCGCTTAACCACAGACTGAACCAGGAGTTTAGCCGTCGTTTTCCACAACAAGATTTGATGCCAATACTCAGGGATACGCAAACTTCTCGTTACTGGTTCAATGAGCGACTGCTATTAGTAGAATTAGAAAACGCAGTATTTAACTTGAGTCGGTCCGTAATCGACATTATTGACGCGTACATTGAGGCTAAGCAGGGTGCTATTAGGTCGCTTATTGCCGATTTAGAGAATCTAAAGCATGTGACTGATAATGATTCGTCGCATGCGTTCGAGTATATCAACGAACTTCTTCGCCCTAATGTTGACACGAGAATACTCGAAATCGTCAGCTACGCAATTCTAAAGACACATTTTCACGAAACCTCGATCTATTGGGGATGGTCGCTTGAATCTATAAAGAGAGAGACGTTACTCCTATACAAGACCGGCCGCACGAACGCCAATGATGGCGGTATTGACTTCGTGATGAAGCCGCTCGGCCGGTTTTTCCAAGTAACAGAGACCACAGACGTTTCCAAGTACTTCTTGGATATAGACAAAGTTTTGCATTATCCGATAACTTTTGTGGTGAAGTCGGATTTAACAATAGATGAACTGGGAACAGCGATTAAAGGCAGGGCTGAAGAGCTTTACCCCGTGAAAGCAATCGTGGACAAGTATATGTCTTCGATAGAGGAAATCATAAATATCCCGAAACTGGCAATTATGTTAGAACGTCTGTCAGATACAGGCCGGATGGCCTCCATTGTTGACGAAATTCTCTTGCACAGCAGAATCGAATTTAGTTTCGCTACTACCAATTACCTGGAACAGAGCGAGCAGTCCTAAATTGCAAAACACTTTAGGGATAACCCAGCCCGTCAATCGCTTCCGCCGCGGCGAAATCCTTTGCGGTGAGCTTGCTGCCGGCGTCATGCGTCGTGAAGGATACGCTCACCCGCCGCCAGCCAATGGTCATATCCGGGTGATGATTCAAACCCTCGGCGATCACCCCCACGCTCGAAGCGAAAGCCAAACCGGCAAGATAATTGTCAAATCGGAATTCCTTGGTCAATTCATCGCCATCGCGGGCCCAGCCGCTCAGCTTGGCGAGACCGGCGTTAATTTCTCGATCGTTCAGCGCCGCGGACATAGTTCATGCCTCCTCTTCGTCTTCCCGGGTTACTCTATCATACTGGCGCGCCCCATGTGTAGGGGGCGCCCGCCGGCGACCTACAGCAGGTCAACGCAGCCGCAGCAATCGCAGCCGCCTCCGACCATCGCCGTCGGCACGTATCCGCCCGCGCCGTATTCCAGACCAAGCCGCGCTGCCATATCCGGCAAATACTCCAACAGGGCCCCGCCCGGGCACAGGGTCGACGGATTGAACTGACTGTGTCCCGCCAAATGCGTCACGGCGAGTTCGGCGACGAGCCAGCGAGCCAGCGCCTCCGTCGCTTCCAACTGCGCTTGCGGCGGAAGCGCAAAACGATAGTCGCCCAACAGGCAGAGACCAGCGCTGCCGGTGTTATGACCCATCGTATGTACGCCGCGCGCGCCCAGATTCCGCCCTTCATATATCGTGCCGTCGATGTCAATCAAAAAATGGTAACCGATGTCCGCCCAATGCCGGTCGTCACGGTGCAGGCGCTGCACTTCGAGCAGCGTCGCCTGTACGTCCGCCTCATAGAAAGAGCTATGATGCACGATCAGCGTCTGGTAGTTATCCCGCAGATCGCCTTGATAAACATACCAGCCGTAGGGATTGCTATCCCGCTGATAGAATCCGTTTTCGTTGCGCGCCGCATGATTGACGGGCAGCGCACCCCATTGGTCGCGGCGGACAATGGCGGGACGCGCGATCGCCGGCGAGGCCTCCGGCATATCATCGCCATGCGGCACGATTACCAAGCGCGGCCGATTGCGCAGCAATCCGACGCCGACGCCGCCAATACACGCAGCGCCGGCCAGCGCCAGCCCCCGCAGCATCTGCCGTCTGCTTGATCCGCCACGCTTGCGTACGCTTTCTCGTGCTGTCATCCAGTCGCCCGCATAAAAGTTTGCAACACCTCCCTTTCAGTATAGTAGACTTAATACTTCCCGCTCATGACTTACGATTCCTACGCGAATCCCCATTGCCATCTGAGTATGCTTGTAAACTACACTTACTGACGTTATTCTATCTGTCCGATTACGAAGAACGGATGAATTCAGTCAGTGGCGAATGGTAGCTACTTTGTCGTCATCGAGGGCATTGATGGCGCGGGAAAGACGAGCATCGCGCGGGCGCTCAACAACATTTTGCGTCAGACGCTCGGCGAGAACGTCCTGTTAACTGAAGAGCCTCACAACGAATCGTTCATGGGCGAGGAGATACGGCGCGCGCTAAGGCGAGAGCGTGAGCTTAGACCCGTCGAACTGGCGCAGGCATTCGCCCTTAATCGAAGCAATCACCTAAAAAATATTATCGAATGCCATTTGCAAAAAGAAAAAGCCGTCGTAATTTGCGACCGCTACCTGCTTTCGTCGCTTGTGTATCAGACGCGCGATGACATTACAATGGCGGACGTCTACCAACTCAACCGCTGGGCGCGCGTGCCCGACTTGACCATCGTGCTGCAGGTGTCCGCCCACATCGCTTACCGGCGAATGGATGAGCGCAGCAAAAGCGCGCGCGAATTGTTTGAGAATGACTTGCCGACGCGCCTCAAGAAATACTGCGCGGGCGTCGAGTTGCTTCGCGGCAAGGGACAACAAATCATCACAGTGGAGGGCGATGGCGAGCTGCCGGAGGTTATTAATAATGTCCTCGTCGCACTCGAGGAACGAGCGCCGCCCTGGCTCCGCATTCAGCAGCCGTTGCTACTAGAATAATCCTAGGGCGAATCCGCGTAACTCTCGCTTGACACTAACACATTTGTTCTATATCATGGGAGGCATGGCTAGAAAAACTGTCTTCCAAACCCTGAACAAACTCTCGCAGATGGGCGATGTCACCCTGCACGAACCCGCCGGCGACAGCCCGCAGACGGAGCGTAAACGCCGCAGTCGCAAGCAGGAATACAACCTCAACGATTGCATCGCCCACCTCAGCACGCCGCGCGGACCCAAAGCGGTGATGAAGTCGATGATGACCACCGCCTGCGAGCGCAACTGCAACTATTGCGTCTTCCGCGCCGGGCGGGCGAAAACCAAGCGCGTGACCTTCCAGCCCGACGAGATGGCGTCCGCCTTCCAAACGCTTGAGAGCAGCGGCAAAGTGGACGGGCTTTTCCTGTCATCCGGCATCATCAAGGGCTCGGTGACCACGCAGGACAAAATCATTGATACCGCCGATATCATCCGGAATAAACAAGGATACCGCGGCTACATCCACCTCAAAATCATGCCGGGCATCGAATACGACCAACTCTATCGCTCCATGCAGCTGGCGGATCGCGTCTCGGTCAATCTCGAAGCGCCGACCAGCGGACGCTTGGCCGCCTTGGCGCCCAAGAAGATCTTCGTCGAAGAACTGGTGCGAATGCTGCAATGGGCGGAGCAGATCCGCCGTGACAACCGCCATGAAAAACTGGCCAGCAGCGTCACGCAATTCGTCGTCGGCGCAGTTGGCGATACCGATCTCGAATTACTGACGATGAGCGACAAGCTCTATAGCTTGGCCAAGTTGGCCCGCGTCTATTATTCCGCCTTCGGTCCAGTGCCGGGCACGCCATTCGAAAACCTGCCGGCGACCGAAGCCATCCGCGAATTCCGCCTGTATCAGTCCAGCTTTCTGCTGCGCGATTACACTTGGGATGTCGAAGAGCTGCCCTTCCTGGGCGATGGCAACTTGCGCACCGATGTCGACCCCAAACAAGCCTGGGCGGATATACATCTGCTGCGCCAGCCCATTGAAGTGATGACTGCCGAGCGCGAGCAGCTCTTGCGCATTCCGGGTGTTGGTCCTGTCGGCGCCGATGCCATCATTCGCTCGCGGCGGCGCGGCGCGCTCAGCGAACTAATCCACCTCAGGCAGATTGGCATCCGTACCCCGCAGAAGTTGGCAAAATACATCCTGCTGAATGGCCGGCAGCCCGTTCATCAACTCAAGCTCTTCTAGCTCGCCGTTGGCAGCCCTTGCCGGCTTTCAGGCGGAATGTGAGGGTCGTTGTTATTTGTTTGGCGATCCATTAAGATGGCTGGCGCCATCCTGTTGCCAGACAATTCGCGGAGTAAACGATGATTCGGATTCTGTCCATATTGTGCCTGTTGACCACGCTATCTCTCGCGATTAATGCCCAAGGCGCTTTCCCCGATGGCACAAGCATCAGTCTGCTCCAGTGGAAGCATTTTGTGCCGAGCTACGATACATGGTTCGACCAGTACATCCGCGAATGGGGCGAAGCGAACAACGTTTCAGTCCATGTCGACCGCGTGAACTTCGCCGAGCTTCCTGCAGCGCTCGCGGCGGATATCGACGCCGGCCAAGGACATACCATTATTGAGCTGCCTTCCTCACCAGCATCCTTCGTCGCCGGACTGCATGATCTGCGAGAAATCAACATTCGAGCCACTGAGCTTTATGGCGGACAGCATGACTTCTGCGCTGCCTTATCGTACCTGCCTGCTAACGACCTCTTTTACGGATTTGTCACCGGATATGCGCTCAATCACGGCAATTATGACATTGAGTTGTGGACGGATGTCGGTTATCCCGATGGTCCCGCGACATACGATGAACTCCTTGCCGGAGGAAGAGCGATCTATGAATCAACCGGCATCCCGGTTGGCATCGGCATCAGCCCGGAAATCGACAGCGAAATGGCGAATCGCGAAGTGATCTGGAGCTTTGGCGGCAGTGTACAGGACAAAGACGGAAACGTCGTCTTCAATAGTCCGGCGACCGTCGCCGCCATTTCCTATCTGGCGCAACTGCAGACTGAAGCGATGACCGCGGAAGTCTTCGGCTGGACCGGCGCCAGCAACAATCAGGCGCTCATCGCTGGCGCCGCCAGCTTTATTCTCAACCCTGATTCGGCTTACCGCAGTCTGCAAAAGGTCGACGAAGCCGCCGCCGCGAACATTGGCTTTACGCCCGCGCTGAGGGGTCCCGCCGGTGCTTACGGCGGTACACATGTATGGGTCAGCGTCATCCCGGCTTATGTCAGTGGCGATGAACTGCGCGCAGCCAAGAAGTTTCTGCTCGATTACACCGCCAATTATAGCGACGTCACCTACCACAGCGAATTATTCAATCTCCCCTGCTACCCCGACACCGTCGTAGAATTGAGCAATTGGTTTGACGAAGACCCCTTTGGTTCAGTTCCCGCCGACAAATTTGCCATCCTGAAGACGGCAATTGACCGTGCGGTGAACTTTGGTTATCCCGGCTTCAGCAGTCCGGCAATCGCCCAAGTTTATGCCGAACACATCATTCCTAAAGCGATAGCCCAGGTTGCGCTTGAAGAAGCCACAGCCGAAGAGGCGGTTGCCCAGGCGCACAAGCGCATTGAGGAGATTTTCGTCTCCTGGCGCGGGCGAGGGCTAGGCGGCAAAGACTAAATACGCAGCTCATTGATACTTCCTTCCAGCAGGCGCCGCCGCCCAAATGAAGTTGAAATGCCGCGCGCTGTTCGTTAGAATTGCGCGCGTAACGTGGCGCAAGCGTTGCGACCGTATTCCAAATGTTGAGGAGAGATATTCATGAAACAGGCAATACGTTTACTGATGGTTGTGACGATCGTCGCCGTGCTGGGCATCGGCATTGCTGCCCAGGGCGACTATGCCGAAGGCACCGAAATCAGCCTGCTCCAGTGGAGCCATTTCGTGCCCCGTTACGATGAATGGTTCGATGGCTACGCCGCCGAATGGGGCGAAGCGAATGGCGTCGGCGTCACCGTCGACCACGTCAATTTCACCGAGCTTTTCTCTACGCTCGCCGCCGAAATTGACGCCGGTGACGGCCATACGATTGTTGAAGTGCTATTTTCGCCCGCGTCATTCATTGACGGCTTGCATGACCTCGGCGACATCAACGCAGCCGCGGCTGAAATGTGGGGCGAGCGCGCAAGCACCTGCCAGGCTGCTTCTTACTTGCCAGTCGCCGATACCTATTACGCTTACACTCATGGTTATGTGCCTGATCCCGGCGACTATGACATCGCCCTTTGGACTGACGCCGGCTACCCAGAAGGTCCCAAGACCTGGGACGATTTGCTGGAAGGCGGGCGCGCCATCTTCGAAGCGACAGGCATCCCGGTCGGCATCGGCATGAGCCCCGAATTGGACAGCCGCATGGCGAACCGCGCCGCTATCTGGAGCTTCGGCGGCAGCGTTCAAGACGAGGACGAAAATGTCGTGCTCAATAGCGAAGAGACCATCGCCGCCGTCAAATACCTGGCGCAACTGCAGAACGAAGCCATGACCGACGAGGTCTTCGGTTGGACAGCCGCCAGCAACAACCAGGGTCTGATCGCGGGCGAGCTTAGCTACATTCTCAACTCCAATTCCGCCTATCGCAGCCTGCAGAAGATTGATGAAGAAGCGGCCGCCAATATCGGATTCACCAGCGCGCTTGCTGGTCCCGCCGGCGCTTGGGCTTCGTCCCACGTCTGGCAGATTTACGTGATTCCCGAGTACGTCGAAGGCGACGAGTTGGCAGCCGCCAAGCAATTCATCCTTGATCACAGCGCTAACTACAGCGAAGCGACCTACTACAGCGAGCTCTATAATTTCCCCTGCCACGCCAGCACCGTGCCCGAGCTGGACGGCTGGCTGGAAGAGGATCCATGGGGATCCATGCCGCCGAACAAGTTTGAAGTGCTGAAGACCGTCAACGACTGGTCCGTCCACCTTGGCTTTCCGGGTGTCACCAACCCGGCAATCAGCCAGGTCTTCGCCGAAAGCATCATTCCCAATATGACCGCCAAGGTCGCCCTGGGCGAGTTGAGCGCGGAAGAAGCGGTGGCGCAGGCGCATGAGCGCGTCGAGGAGATCTTCAACGAATGGCGCGCCAGAGGTTTGGTCGGCGGCGGGATGTAGTTTCGCACTGCCGCGATTAGTTGTAGGGGCGACTGAACCGTAGTGTCTACGCTCGGCTGTGAGTCGCCCGCAATATGTGGAATTGTAGGGGCGACCTATCAGGTCGCCCGCTCGCACATTCACGGTTTGCTATGTCCATCGTCCAAATCACGAGCCTGAAAAAATACTTCGACTCGGTGCGCGCCGTTGACGGCGTTGATCTAGCCATCGACCAGGGCGAATTCCTCGTCATCCTAGGACCATCCGGCTGCGGCAAGACGACCCTGATGCGCATGATCGCCGGCTTGGAAAAACCCACCGCGGGCCATATCGAAATCGGCGGCGAAGACGTCACCGACCTACCGCCGCGCAAACGCGGTGTTTCGATGGTCTTCCAGAGTTACGCCCTTTACCCGCATATGAACGTCTTCAACAACATCGCCTTCCCACTGCGAGCGCAGCGCCGCGAACTCAAATTTGACAAGCGCGCGATCCGCGAAAAAGTCGAAAACACCGCGCGCGTGCTGGAAATCGATTCACTGCTAGACCGCCGCCCGCGCCAGCTTTCCGGCGGGCAGCGTCAGCGCGTCGCCATCGCCCGCGCCATGGTCACGCAGCCGTCCGTGCTACTGCTTGATGAGCCGCTGTCAAACCTTGACGCCAAGCTGCGCGCCAACGCTCGCGACGAACTGAAAGACTTTCAGCGCTCATCCAACATAACCGCCGTATTCGTCACGCACGATCAAATTGAAGCCATGGGCTTGGGCGATCGCATCGTCGTTATGTCAGAGGGCAAGATCCAGCAAATCGGCACGCCGCAAAGCATCTACGACGACCCAGCCAACGAATTTGTCGCCACCTTCCTCGGCTCGCCCAGCATGAATATCCTCAGCGCCAAACGCTTTCGCTTCGGTTTTCGGCCCGAACACTTTCTGCCAAAGACGCTTCACGATAATCCAGAAAACTCGCGCATCTTCCACTATTACGTCAAACGCGTCGAATACCTCGGTTCCGACCGCCTGGTATATGGCTACGTGCAGGGACATGAACGCGAGCTGACGCTGGCAAAAGTGCCCTCGAACGTGCGCGTCTCGCTCGATATCGAAGGCGACTACGAATTTGCGGTGCATAACCGCGACATCAAATACTTCGACAATATCTCGGGCCAGCGCATCGAACAGCAGAGCCTGGCACAGGCATTTTGATGGCTCGCCTCTCCTATCCGCTCGACAACCGGCGACTTGTCGGCATAATGTTCTTGACGCCGGCGCTGCTCTACATCTTGCTCTTGGTGGGTTTTCCTTTTTTGCTGGCGATCGCCTTCGGCTTTTCCGATGTCACGGTCGGCAACACCGATCTCAACTTCGTCGGACTTCGCAACTACTTCGCCGTTTGGGAAAATGATATCTTTCGACAAGTCTTCGAAACCACCATCCGCTTCACCCTAGTTTCGCAGATCTTCATCCTCATCTTCGCCAATATTTTGGCGATCATCTTCACTCAGGATTTCACCGGCAAGTGGTTCGCCCGCTTCATCTTTATTCTGCCTTGGGCGACGCCGGTTTCGCTGGCGATGATCGGCTGGCTCTGGATGCTCGATACCAAATACAGCCCCATTGATTATCTCCTGCTGCAAACCGGCTTTCTCGGTCCCAACGGCATCCTCAGCAACAGCAGGAATCTGTTTTGGCTGGCGACGCCCGATCTATCCCAAATCAGCGTCATCTTCGTGCAAGTTTGGCGGATGACTCCGTTGGCGACGGTGATCCTGATGGCGGGGCTTTCCTCCATTCCCACCGATATTCTCGACCAAGCCGAAGTCGATGGCTCCCGTTTCATGCGTACGCTGCTGCAAATCAAACTGCCGCTGATCCTGCCCATCATGGTGATCGCCCTGCTCTTCAGCATGATCACCATGTTCGGCGATATGACCGTCGTCTATGTACTCACGCGCGGCGGACCGGTGGATTACACCCGCGTATTAGGCTTGTATTCATTTCAGGTCGGCATTGAGGGCGGCAACTTGGCCCAAGGCGCGGCAATCTCTCTCTTTGCCTTCCCGCTGCTGCTGGCGATGGCTATTTTCATGCTGCGCACCGCCAGCCGGGCGGAGGTGCAGTAGTGAGCTTGCTCAGTTGGATTCTGCAGAACTTCTGGGCGCTGCTGGTTCTGCTGTTTCTGGCGCTGGTTGCGCTGCGCATCGCCTGGCGCATCCACAGATTCGGCGCTACCCGCGCGGAGTTCGTTTATATCTTGCGGCGCAGCCCTTTTTATCTCGTCGTATTGACCTTCTGCTTCTTCGCCGCCGCGCCCTTCTTGATTATGTTCATGCACACCTTCAAAACGGATGGCGATCTGTATCGGCGCCCCCAGCCCTTTGTCTTCCGCCAAGACCCGACGCTTGAGCATTTGGATGCCCTCTTCAACAACACCGCCTACCTGGAGTTCATCCGCAACTCGGTCGTGGTTGGCATCGCCGTCGTCATCATCACGCTCGCGCTCTCACTGCCAGCCGCCTACGCCCTCGCTCGCCTGACCGGGCGCTGGGGCGAGCGCGCCGGCATTCTCATGTTTTTGGTGTATCTGGTGCCGCCGACTCTGCTTTTCATCCCTATGTTCCGCATTGTCGTGCTGCTGGGGCTGAAGGACGATCCAATGTCGCTGATCGTGGTCTATCCCTCGTTCACCGTGCCCTTTAGCATGTGGCTGCTCAGCGGATTCTTCAAAGCGGTACCGCCCGAGCTGGAAGAAGCCGCCCTCGTTGACGGATACAACCGCGTCGAGGCCTTTTTGCGCGTTGTCCTGCCGCTCTCGCTGCCCGGCATCATATCCACAATCGTTTTCACCTTCACCCTGACCTTGCATGAATTCATATACGGTCTCGTCTTCATCGCCGACACGTCCCAGCGGACGCTCAGCGTTGGCGTGCCTACCGAGCTCATCCTGGGCGATGTCTACTTTTGGCAGCCGCTATTGGCTGCCGCCTTAATCATCGCCATACCGGTCGGCTTGGCTTACAACCTCTTCCTTGACAGCCTGGTGCAAGGCTTTACTATGGGCGCCGTAAAAGGTTAAGCCAACAGCAAGCTCAGTGCAGACAATTGTAGGGGCGCCCCATCAGGTCGCCCGAATAGAAGGAATGCCCCATGCCAACAATCACAGTGAACCTCAACCAAGTAAATGAAGCCACCACCGCCGCTCAAATTCGCAGTCACGCCATTGACATCGACCGCCCGGAAGCCAAAGGCGGGCATGACAAAGGCGCCATGGGCGGCGAATTGCTGCTGGCATCGCTGGGCGGCTGCTTCAATAGCAATCTGCTGGCGGCGATCCGCGCGCGCGACCTGCAAATTGACGATATCGCCATCGAGGTCAGCGGCAAACTGGCAGAGGCGCCCGCCCGCTTCTCCTCAATTGACATGGTGGTTAGGTCCGAATATGCCGACCGCGCCGAATTTGAGAAGCTTGTCCTCATGTCGGAGCGCGCCTGCATTGTCGCCAACACGCTCAAGGACGCGGTCGATCTTTCTGTTTCGGTCGGCTAGGCATGTTCATCGCCAAGCCGGAAGCGGGCGAGTACGCTCCCTATACCATCGCCTATATCAGCCTCCTGCCTGACGACGGCATGGTCTTGGAACATTTGCGACATAACTGCGGCAGAATGCTGGAATTTGTAAGGACATTGCCGCTAGACAGATTGACTAACCCGCATGCTCCCAATGAGTGGACGGTGCAGGATATCTTGGCGCATGTCATGGATACCGAGCGCGTTTTCGCCTACCGCGCCCTGCGTATCGCCCGTGGCGATACTACCGAGTTGCCCGGTTTTCAGCATGAAGAGTATGTAGCCTCGGCTCTGGCAAATCAGCGCACCCTAGAAGATATCCTTGCGGAGTACAAAACGGTTCGCCGGGCGACGCTGAGTTTAATCAAGAGCTTCGACGAGAATGCAATGACTCGCGCTGCCAGATGCAATACGGAACTTACGAGCGTCCGCGCTCTGGTTTATGACATCGCGGGCCATGAATTGCATCACCTTTGCAGCATCGAGGAGAACTACGGCTGACAAAGATGCGTGCGTGAACCGACTGCCCGCAAGATCTTGCCGGACAGGCTTAGGATCCGCTCCGTGCCGATATCAGATTACGTCAAGAATATCCGCGCGAAGATAGGCAGCGACCTGCTGCTGCTGCCCGGTGTGACCGCCATCGTCATCAACAGCAGCGGCGAAGTGCTGCTGCAGTTGCGCCGTGATACCGATACCTGGGCGCCACCCAGCGGCGGCGTCGACCCGGGCGAAACCGTCGCCGAAGCCATAAGGCGAGAAGTGCTGGAAGAAGCCGGCATCAAAGTTGAGCCAAAAGCCATCGTCGCCGTGCTTTCAGGCGCGGATTACAATGTGACCTATCCCAACGGCGACCAATTGGCGAGCGTTACTACCGTTTTCCGCTGCCGCCCGTTGGATGCCGCGTCTGCGCGCGTGAACGATGACGAATCGCGGGATATCCGCTTTTTCAAGACCGACGCGCTGCCTGACAACATGTTGCCCCGCCACCAGTGGATGATCGACCTCGCGCTGAAAGACGACCCTCGAACTTACTTCGATCCGCCGTCGGCGTAAATCGCGCGAAATTCAGCGCGTTCCAGATCGCTATGCCATTCGTTAGTCGCGCATAGCAAGGCGCCGATTCGCCCAATCTCATCCGACGATTTCGCGCCATAGCCGTTGCCCGCCGTCGTCACATATAGACGATCCTCAACGATCGCATCGATATACGGATTCCCGTGCGCCGAATACGTGATGAGACAGGGCGCTGTCTGATACGAAATCACCTTCAAATCTGTAACCATCCGATGCAGGGCATTTTTCATTTTTGCCGCGATGACCGCGCTCCCGTCGCTCTGGAACCATGGAATCAGCTCGCGGTCGTCTTCAGTCGTATCGAAATAGCGCTCATCTAGGCCGCTCGGTCCCAGCTTGATGTATGTCTTGCCGTCCGGATAGGGCAAGGGCGGCAGCATATAAAGCGAATCGACGGCGGGATTGTCAAATGAGCTGATGATGGACGGCATCCGGCGCAAGCGCTCGATCTCGTCGGGCGGCGTCTCCGCCAATAGGATCGTATGAGACTTGGTGGGCATATCCAGCTTCCGTTCAAGCAGGGTATTGCTATAACCTCCCGCGCTGAGCAAAGCCTTGCGCGCTTGAAATCGCTGCCCAACACGCGTCGTAATTTCAACGCCGTCACGCTTGACTGCCAAGCCGCTTACGATTTCCCGTATGACCGTCGCGCCCTTCGCCTCAGCCGCTTTCAACTGCGCCTCAATCAGCTGGCGTGGATTGATGTAGCCGGCTTCCCCCTGTTCATCCCAGGCGACGAACTTATCGGAAAACGAAAGATACGGATATCGTTCCAGGCAGCCGGCCGCGTCCAGCCGCCGATGTGGCGGCTTGAAGCGCGCAGCGCAGGCATCAATCTCCAGTACGCGTTCGGGGATATCGGTGGCGCGCAGGCAACCGACGCGATGATGAAACCGCAGTCCGCTCGTCGATTCGATGAGCGGATAGCGGGCGATCGATTCGCGCGCCAGATTGCCCCAAAGCGGACTTGGATCCAGCACGCGCGTGATCCGCCCCTGGTCGTAGTGGCTGGAGAATACGCCATCATGCGTCTTGCGGTTGCTCGGTTCGTCGGGTCCGATAACACAGACATTCAACTCCGGACAATTCACCGTCAGGTGTCGTATTGCCGCGCTACCGACAAGTCCCTTGCCGATCACTGCAAGATCGTAAATCGCCATTCACGCCCCCTTGCCGTCAAATGCAACTGGTCCGCCTCCATAGTAATCAGAAAGCGCTTGAGCATACAGAGGATTTTCCTTATCCCGATTCGACAAGCCATTGCTTCTTATTCATTTTCAAAGCAGGATATGTTGATAAGGAAACCATAATCGTCAGGCAAATCATGAGCAAGAATTATGGTCAAGTGCCGCAGGACAAGCTTGAACTATACAAACAACTGCTCGACTTGCATCCCGAGATTGAACTCAAGGGCGGACTGAAGCTACCCTATACCTCTTATCAGGGCAATATGTTCAGCCAATTGACCAAAGCGGGCGCCGTCGGCTTGCGCATGGGTAAAGCCGAACGCGAAGCCTTCATCGCCGAATTCGACAGCGGGCTGCTGGCAAGCTATGGCGCGACGCTGAAGGAATATGTTGAAGTGCCCGATGATTTGCTGGCGGCGCCCGAGCGGCTGCTGCCATATCTCGAACAGAGTTACGCTTATGCCAAGACGCTCAAACCGCAGCAGCGCAAGCGCAAATAGGGAGGGAATTCCAAATGCCAGCGATTGAACTTGATGTCCACGACCAGCGCCTTTATGACATTTTTGACAACGCTGCCGAACTCGAAACCATCTCCTCCGGTCACCGATTTCTCGAGGGACCGGCCTGGCACCCATATGAAAAGCACCTGCGATTCAGCGACATCCCGGGCAATGCCACCTTGCAGTGGTCGGAATCGGCCGGCTTGAGCATCTACCGCGCCAACAGCCACATGGCCAACGGCAATACCTACGACCGTCAGGGCCGCTTACTCAGCTGTCACCACGCCAGCAGTCGCGTCACGCGCATGGACGACGACCAGACAATGACCGTGCTCGCCTCTCACTACCAAGGCAGAGAATTGAACAGTCCCAACGATATCGTGGTCAAGAGCGATGGCGCCATTTACTTCACTGATCCGCCCTACGGACGCGAAGCCAAGGTCGGCATCCCGCGCGAGCGTCAGCTCGAATACAACGGCGTTTACCGCCTTGATCCCGCAGAGAACACGCTAATCCTGTTGTCTAGCGCCTTTAATCGTCCCAACGGATTGTGCTTTTCTGCGGACGAGACGCTCCTTTACATCAACGACACGCCTGAGAGTCATATTCGCGTATTTGACGTAGAAAGCGATGGCACGCTGGCGAATGGCCGTCTATTCGCGGAAACCGGAGGCGATGGACCTGGCGCGCCCGACGGTATGAAAATCGATAGCGAGGGCAATCTATATTGTTGCGCCGCCGGCGGCTTACATGTCTTTGCCGCCGATGGAAAGTTTCTTGGACGTCTGCTCGCCCCAATGCAGATTCCCAATTTCACTTTTGGCGATGAGGACCTGCGCGGCATATATCTGACCGGCGCCACGGCACTGTACCGACTGAGAACGCAGATCCCGGGCATTCCGCTTTTCTGATTGATCACAACGAAAGCGTATGCCGAATGTCAGTCTGTAGGGACGACCTATCAGGTCGCCTGCCGAAGCGCAATATCTTCGCGCGATAGCCAATAGTACATACGTCCGTGCGCGATATCGCAAGTCTGCATGATACGCCGATGCATCGCCTCGTCCCCGGCATAGCGATCGATATGAATTACGCGCTCGCCGCGCAGGGCCCGCCCCGCCATTCGGCGCTCTCTTTCGTCTGCGGAAGCGGCAAAGTCGCTTACTAACGATACAGTCCTTGGCGCTGCATCGAGCCTTACCAGACCGCATAAGATGGCAAATCGGTACTCGCGCTCCGCCATCAGCCGACGCAAGGCAGCGGCAGCCGCTTTGGTCAAGTCGCCTGGCAAGCGCCCTTCGTTCCCGGCCAGCATGCTCAAGGCGCGCTGGCGCAGCTTTCGCTTTAGCGCTGTATCTCTGACGATTTCTTCCAACCGTTCAGCGACCGTTTCGCGCGCCAAGTAGTTTGGGCAAGCTTGAATCGCGGCCGCGCAGACCCGTCGCTTCTCATCGCGCAATCCCGCAAGCAGACCTTGCAGCGCCCGATCGCCACGATAATGCTCCAATACGCGCAGCGCCAGCACGCGTATATTTCGATCCGAACAGGACATTAGCTCGACGGCAAAATCGATTATCGCCTCATCAGTCGGGTCGCCGATTTGGCGTAAGACCTCATCGACGCTGACATGGCTGCGGACGCTGTAGGCCTGGCGCAGCTTCTTCAAATCGCCGATGCTTAGCATTGTGGACCCTCCAAAGCAATGAAGGCGGGCGGTCTGTTATCTGCTCGACACGTTTCAGAATCTTTAGCAATGATCCCCCGCCGCAAGCCCAAACGTAACACAGACGCGCAGCTGCAATCAAGAGCGTCGTTTTCATCAAGCCTGGACTTCGCCATTGACGAACCAACTGGCGCGTTTATGCTTGACGCCGCATTCAACAATCAAATCGACAATGCCAATCAGGAGAAGCTTTCATGGCGCAATTTGGATTGCTATACGTAGGAGAACCCCAATTCAGCAGCCCGGAAGAGGGGCAATCAAATTCCCAGAGATATATGGAATGGCTTAACGGACTCGGCGATGCCATCGTCAACAGGGGCATCCCCATGGGACCGCCGACACGCGTAACCGCCGATGGCGTATCCAGCGAGGAACGAGCCGACCGACTGACAGGCTTGACAATTGTCGAAGCCGATGACATGGACGCCGCCCTTGAGATGGCAAAGAACTGCCCCTATATCGAGGTGGCCGCGCTGGATGTGGTACAGATTTTCGAGATGAACATGTAGCCCTTTCCGCGCCTGCCGCGCCTCCCCTATATGAGCGCGGCAGGCGCATCTCCCCGCCCGGTCGCGCCTCGTCAACGGCAACGTTCTCCCAGTCATTTGCCACCATTCCGAACAAAAGCTACACTTTGCGCTAGCCGTCGCGAGTTCATTTGCCAGTCATGTCCTTAACTCTCCGCTACATGCAGTTGCCCGACATCCAGCAAGTCGCGGCAATTGACAAGACATGTTTCCAGCCGCCCTGGTCGCGTGACTCATACGCCTTCGAAATCAAGGAATCGCGCGTCAGCCACATGGTCGTGCTTGATCGCCCAGTGGAGCCGCCTATAGCTCCAGCGAGAGCGCGGCAAAATGGTTGGCTATCAAATCTTGGCGAGAAGCTGCGCGGGAACGGGCGCGCGCTCAACAGGCGCGGCAACATCATCGGCTATGGCGGCTTATGGAAAATCGAAGGCGAAGCTCACGTCAGCACCATCGCCACCCATCCCGACTTCCGCGGCAACGGTTACGGCGAGATTCTGCTCGCTGGCATGTTTGGAAAGGCGCTCCGACTTAACGCTGAGTTCATTGTGCTCGAAGTGCGGGTCAGCAATGCCGTCGCGCAGGGGCTGTATCAGAAATATGGTTTCAGCCGCTGCGGACGCAAACGCAACTACTACCGCAACAACAATGAAGATGCCTGGGATATGCGCGTGAAGCTTGATCGAGAAACGCGCCGTCAATTCGCGGGCCTGTACGACGATCTGCTTGACCGGCATGAACTTCGTGATGCCTATAGTTGGAAGGCGCGACCGCGGAGGTGAATGCGGTTGATCCACAATCATATTCTTCCTTGTCTAATGGCTTGAGGCTACGATTCCTACGCTAACCATACAATCCTGAGATGCCAACATGAATGAACTCAAAGACCTGCCGGGTACCGGCTACATGTATTACTCAAATATAGAGTCGCGTCTACATGAGCTTGACAAGCGCGTCAGGATAATCCGCAGCCAGATTGGCAGGCTTAGCACTCAAGTGCATTCCCACATTGAACAACACTTCAAGATTAAAGGCATTTACCATTCAAATGCGATAGAAGGCAACGCGCTGTCGATAGGTGAGACGCGGAAAGTAGTAGAGCAAGGACTAACTCTTTCGGGTAAATCGCTGAGAGATCAGGCGGAGGCAAAGAATCTATCTCATGCATTGGATCGGATGGAAGAAATCGCCAGCGCGAAAGACATCCCCATTACATTGAAAGACATAAGAGAATTACACAAGCTCATTCTGACAGACATTCAAGATGACTTTGCAGGAAACTATCGCGACGGTGAAGTAGAGATTTCGGGTTCCGACTATCAACCTCCCAAGGCTTATGAAGTATCGCAAAAGATGGCCGAACTTGGAGACTACGTACAGACTGTAACATCAGCAGAGGGCGACATCCGTGAATTGCCAATTCTGACCGCCACCGCGGTACATGCCTGGCTCGCGCGAATTCATCCATTCGTAGACGGAAACGGACGGACTTCCAGGATATTGATGAATTTGATACTGATCAGAAGCGGCTATCCTATATGCATTGTGACGCAAGAGGAGCGACTGCGTTACTATGACGCTTTGGAGGAATCTCAAGCCGGGAACCTGACCCCGCTAATTGAATTGATTTACGAAGGCGTGGTTGAAAGTCAAGAGGTTTGGGAGCAGGCTGCGGAACAACAGATTAAGGACAAGGAACGACGAGTGCAAATTGCAGCCCGACTTGAAAAACCGGCAAGAGTGCGTGCAGAAAACGAATATGAAGTCTGGTTTAACGCTATGGAGTTGCTTAAGAGCTATTTCAAGCAGTTCGTGGACGATGTAAACGAGACGACAACATTCGAGAGCGTCAATCTGAAATTCAAAGACTTCGGGATTCTGAGCTCTGAAAAGTATGTGGCGTTGCGAGAAAAAGGTACGGCTAGGCGCACATGGTTTTTCGGAATTGAGTTCAACAGCGAAAAGAGACGTGCGCGGTACCTACTGTATTTTGGTTATCCTGACTATAAGATTAACCAGCACACTTCAGTGATACTGATTCTCGCAAAGGACTTGGAACTAAACTACTTCTACGTTCCAATGCATGAATTGACGCAGCCGAATCGCCTAGACATCTTTCAGGTAGGCTTCAACATGAAGAAACAGGAATTTATTGCTTCAACAGCAGGAGGTAAGTGGACCGGTACAGTTGAAGAGTTTGCCTATATGTTCTTCGAACAGGTCGTAGAACGCGACTTTGGCGCTTAATCCCTCAGCGCCCGCATCCCATTCAGCGTCACCGCCAGCGACATGCCCATATCGGCGAACACCGCCGCCAGCATGGTCACATTGCCGGTGGCAGCCAGCAGCAGAAAAACCGCCTTTAAGCCAATAGCCAGCGCGATATTCTCGCGGATTAGCCGCCGAGCGAAGCGGGCCCGCTTAATCGTCCGCGGCAATTGACGCAGCCCTTGCGCCAGCAAGACGACATCAGCCGTCTCCATCGCCTGCGCGCTGCCGGCGCCGCCCATCGCAATGCCCACCGAAGCCCGCGCCAGCGCCGGCGCATCATTGATGCCATCGCCAACCATCGCCACGTTGTCGTGCCGCGTCACCAGCTTCTCCACGGCGGTCACCTTATCCTCCGGCAGCAACTCGCCATAGAAGCGATCGACGCCGACCTGCTCGGCGATCCACTCAGCCACGTGCTTGTTGTCGCCGCTGAGCATGACGGATTCGATACCCATCTTGTCCAGCTCGGCGACCACCTGCGCGCTCTCCTCGCGCGCCTCGTCAGCCAGCGCTATCAGGCCGCGCACCTCCTCGCCGTCGTGCACCATCACTGCGCTTTTGCCCGCCTGCTCGATTGACCCCGCCAGGTCACAGAGATTCGCGCTGTGACCAAACTCATCGTCAAAGTAGCTGTGACTGCCGATGGTGACGCGCTGGCCCTTTACGTTGCCACGCATACCTTGACCAACAAGTGTTTCTACGCCAGTCGCTCGCGCATAGCTCACATTCCCTTCCGCCGCCATAGCTAAGATCGCGCCAGCGAAGGGATGCGCGCTCTGCGCTTCCACCGACGCCGCTAGGCCAATCAATTCCGAGCAGGGTAGGCAGTCCGGTCCCCCATCACAGTTATCGGTGTAAGTCGCTTCGACGCTCAGGACGCCGCGCGTCAAGGTGCCCGTCTTGTCAAAGGCGATGACCTTGCTCCCCGCCAGCGTTTCCAACGGCGCGCCGCCCTTGACCAATACGCCTCGCCGCGCCGCTGCCGTGATCGCGCTGATCACTGTCACCGGCGTGCTGATCACCAAGGCGCAGGGACAGGCGATGACTAACATGGCAAGAGCGCGATAAAACCAGCCGGTTCCTTCAGCCGCGCTCCAGAAGCTCCCGCCAAAAAACAGCGGCGGAATAAAGGCAAGCGCCAAAGCAGCCAGCGCCACCGCCGGCGTATAGTAGTGCGCAAAACGATCGATAAGCCGTTGGCTCGGCGACCGGCGTGATTGCGCCTGCTGCAGCATCTCGATGATGCGGCTGACCGCGCAGTCGTCCGACGCGCGGCTGACGCGAAGCTCAAGCACGGCCGCGCCATTGATCGATCCGGCAAAAGCCTCGGCGCCCGGCGCCTTGGCCAGCGGCAGGCTCTCTCCGGTGATATGCGCCTGATCGACTGTGCTTTGCCCCGCTGTCACCAGCCCATCCATCGGAATCCGTTCGCCGGGCAGCACGCGGACGAAGTCGCCCACTTGAAGTTCCTCAACCGGGACGACCTCAGTTTGATCGCCAACAATCCGATGCGCTGTCGGCGGCTTCAGCGCGATCAGCGAACGCAAACTGTCGCGCGCGCGGTCGGCTGTATAGCCTTCCAGCGCCTCGCCGATAGCGAAGAGGAAGATCACCGTCGCCGCTTCGAGATATTCGCCCAGGAAAAGCGCGCCTAGAGCCGCCACCGTCATCAGAAAATTGATGTTGAACTCGCGGTTGACGCGCAGCGCGTTGATTCCGCTCTCCGCGATTGGTTTCATCGCCACCAGCATCGCCGCCACATAGAGCAAATTGCCGATATCAACCGGCAGCAGCCGCAGCGCATCGGCGGCAATGGCAATCAGCAGCAATGCGCCGCCGGCTAGCGCCAGACGGCTCGCGGGCCGCAGCACGAGAAAATCCCAGAATCCCAGTACCCCAGCCCGTTTTAGGCCGTCGGCTTGCTCGTCGCGCGTCTCCTGGTCAACAGCTATCGTCTTGCCGACCGCCTCAACCTGCTTTCGCAGCCGACCGAATTCCACATCGCCGATCACCTGCAGCGTATTGCTCAGGAAGTCTACATGCGCGTATCGCACGCCATCGAGCCTCCCCACGGCGTTTTCCACTTCGCGCGCGCAGCCGGCGCAATCCATATTGCCGATGTTGAATTGACGCGATTCCATCATCATTTCCTGCTAATGATATCATGTATCATTAACGATACGCTTACAATATTCAAAGTAATTCTACAGGTTTCGCGCGCGACTGTCAACAAGCTAACCAGGACAGGAGCGGCGGATTCCGACTGCATGACAGCTTCATCGCAGCATGAAAATCTTTGTGGCGGCGGCCAGTGTTGGCGGTTAGCGTCTACGCGACTCATGCGGCCATCTACGGTGAAATGTCTTGTATAAAGCCCGGCAACATGAGCCAAGTCAATGTTAATCAAACTCCGTCGGCAGGTCGGGTTGCCGCCAATGCTGAAACCAGCGCCCGATCTGCTCCGCCGTCACCCGCCCCTGTGATAAGGGCGGCAATTCGTCCTCGCCATACCAGGCGACCGCCGTCGTCTCCGCGCTCGTCCGCGCCGCGCCGCCGACCAATTCGCAGAGGAAGGCCACCTTGTACACTTCGTTCAGCGAGGGCGGATGGCGGACTTTTCGATCTTCCAGCGCCAGCACTTTGACCGCCTTCGCCTCATAACCGCTCTCTTCGCGTATTTCGCGCTCAACCGCCTGAGACGGCGCATCGCCGATATCCGCCCAGCCGCCCGGCAGGGTCCAGCGGCCATCGACCGCTTCTCTCACCAGCAGCACCTTGTCATCGCGAAATACAGCGCCGCGCACATCCACTTTGGGCGTGATATAGCCATCGTCCGACCTCAGTATGAGCTTTACCTGCGAAGCGCTTGATTCCGCCGCATTAGCCAGCATGTCCGCGGCTATATCGAGCAGTTGCTGATAGCGCTCTTCGTCGTAATGGTTATTCGCGTAATGCAGCCCGGTCTTAGCCAGCGCCGCGATCTGTTTCGCCCATTCCACCTGCTTGCTCATGTCATGCCTTCCGCTCGTGTCTTCGTATCGCCATTATACGTTCCCACTATATCTAGCCCGCAATCGCGCAAGTGGTGTACGGGCGATCCGGCGGTTCGCCCCCAATCGATTACGCGCGGGGTCCACCCTTGCGTCGCCTGTCGCAGTCCCAAAACGGATCGCCATGGAGCCTGTGGTAAAATAGGTTTCGCATGATGACAGACTGCGTAAGATGAGACCGTACCGCAAGATAAATCGCAACTATAGCAAGCCCTTCTTCAGCAATCGACGGCGCGGTCTGTCGGGCATTCCATTACTAATCTTTACGCTCGCTGTCATCGGCGCTACGGGTAGCCTGCTTTTCGTCGCCTCCCTCTCGCGGGACGTCATCGACTACGCCGCGCGAGGCATGCTGGGTTTGCCGCGCGCGACGCCTACACTTTTCCCCAGCCAGCACGCCCAACGCGGCATCACACTCTATACCGAGGGCAAGGTCGAGGATGCGCTGGCCGAGTTTGAAATAGCGGTTGCGCAGCGCCCCAACAACATTGACTACCTTTACGAATTCGGCCGCATTCTGATTGAGTTGGACAACTTCGGCGAAGCCCTCAAATACGGCCAAGACGCCATCGACGCGGCGGACGACGATGCGCGAGGCTATGCGATCATGGCGCGCGCGCTGATGTGGAGCGATCCCGGCGCCGCCATTCCCTTCGCCGTTAGGGGCTTGGAGCTGGATGCCGATTTCGCCCCCTTGCACGCCGCGCTCGCTATCGCCTATACCAATATCGGGCGTTACAGTGAAGGCTATCAGCGCGGACTGCTGGCCACGCAACTTGACCCGCTTGACGCCTTCAGCCATCGCGCATTCGCCATCCCGCTGATCTACACCGACCGGCGCAACGAAGCGATCGCGGCGCTGGAGCAGGCGGTCGCCATCAATCCAAACCTGACGGCGCCTTACTTCGAGCTCGCGCTTCAATACCGCCAGCAAGATTATCAGGAGATGGCTGTCGGCATTTATCGGCGCGTCCTGGAACTCGAGCCGGGCAGCGCCAAAGCCTACCTGCGCATCTGCCAGACCTACGCCGAAGTCGGCGAGTTCTTGACCGCCACGCCATACTGCGAGACGGCGACCGAAATCGATGAGAATTACGCCGACGCCTGGCAATGGCTGGGGCAGATGCGCTATACGCGCCGCAACTACGAAGGCACGCTCGAGGCGATGGAGAAGTGCGTCGCGCTCGGCTCCACCGCCGTCGAATGCTATTATATGCGCGGCTGGTCCTATTATGTGCTCGACCGATGTCCGCGCGCCTGGGATGTGCTGCAGGAAGCGCTGCAATACACCCGCGAGCCCCACATCATCAGCATCATCAACGACGGCTTGGCCAGCGTGCGCGCCAACTGCCCCGGCTTCGAGGACGTCCGCCTGCCAACGCCGATACCTCCCACTCCCATACCGCCGACGCCCATCGGAGGCATCTAGGCGATGAAGATCAGGCGTGATTACACGCAGCCCTTCTTCCGCCAGCCCAAGCGCCACCCCATCCGCAACATGTTCATCGCCGCCGCGCTCGGGCTGGTGCTGGGCCTCGCCATCCTCTGGCAATTGGAGGCGGTCGAGGGCGTCGTCGACAGCTTCCTCGGCGAGCCGGCGACGCCGACGCCGCAAGCCAGCGAATTGGCGGCGCGCGCCGCGGCGCTCTACCAGGGCGGCGACAGCGACGACGCGGAGGCGCTGCTGGCGACGGCGGTCGTCCAAGAGCCGAACAATATCGCCCTCCTCTATGAGCGTGGACGCGCCCTGATCGAGCTCGGGCGCTATGAGGAAGCGCAGGCGCTGGGCGAAGCCATCACCGCCATCGACGCCCGCGATGTCCGCGGCTTCGCGCTGAAGGCGGCCGCCTTCACCTGGGCGGGCGAGGCGGCCAAAGCCATCCCGATCGCGCTGTCGGGTTTGGAGCTGAACCCGCGCTTCCTCCCCCTCTACGCTTCGCTGGCGCGCGCCTACGTCGATGAAGAGCGCTGGGCGGACGGGCTGGAGGCGGGCGAGCGCGGCTTATCCATCAGCGGCGATGAGGCCGAGCTGAACCGCGCCTACGCCTACGCCTTGCAGTCGGTCGGCTCCTACAGCGACGCCATCGCCTATCTCCAGCGCGCCATTGAGTTGCGTCCGAGCTACCTGCCAACCCACTTTGAGCTGGCGGGCTTGTTCCTGGCGCGCGATGAAGACCAGAGCGCCATCGACCTCTACGACCACATCCTCGCCATTGACCCGCGAAACGCCCGCGCCATGCTGCGGCTCTGCCTCGCTTACCGCAAGGTGGGCGAATTCGCGCGCGCGCTCGGCTTCTGCGAGGACTCGGTCGGCAATGACAGCAGCGACCCTGAGGCGCAGTTCCACCTGGGCTTGCTCTATTATCGCGAGCGCCGCTTTGAGCAATCGCGCGATGCATTCCAGCAGTGCCTGGCGCATGATGAGGGCGCCTACGACCTGTCCTGCCGCTATCGCCTGGGGCTTTCGCATTATTACACCGGCAATTGCGCCGTCGGTTGGACGCTGCTGCGCGATTCGCTGGATCTGGCGCGGGCCGGGGGCGATGAGACCACGCTGGGCAATATCCTGCAGGGGCTGGACGCCATCGAAGCCGACCCGAAGTGCATCGATGAGGCGGCAGAGCCGATCTCGTTTCAGGATTGAGCAGCGGGCGACCTGATAGGTCGTCCCTACAAAACGCACGGGTAATTCTGAGTAAATGCAAGTTAGGTTCTGTTGATATTTTGGCATTGGCATCTGCATAAATGCGTAAAATAGTCTCATGACAAACATGAGACTATCTGACGAACAATGGACGAAGATACGGGATTTTCTGGCAAATGAGTCGAATGTTTACCTTGGCAAAGAAGCTGAATGCCGC
>JAJECX010000014.1 GCA_022821805.1 Anaerolineae bacterium | reverse complement strand
CATAAACGAACCTTGTAGGGGTCAGCCTTGGCTGACCCGTCGCAATCGCAGCGCCTTACTTCAAACGTGTCCGCTCCTCAGCTCTTTATGGGGAGGGGGCTAGGGGTGGACCGCCTACATCCCGCCGTGCCACCATTCGTTGACTTCGTCCGTGATGCGGTCGCCGCCGCCGGCGCGCCAATCGTCGACGAAGGCGTCGAAGTCATCCAACGAGGCTTCCCCGGTGACGATATTGACGAAGGTCTCGGCTTCCAAATCATTAAGCGACGAGCCGGCGCGCTCCATCGTGCGCGTGGGGAAGGTGGTGAAATGGTTGCGGATGCCGTCCGCTTCCCAGCGATCGACGGCGAAAACATTGGCGTCGTCCCACATGACCGAAAGCTCGTCGCCGCCCAGGAAAGCCTCCATCATGGCATCCTGCTCCTCCGCCGGCGCATTCGCCCAGACTTCGCGGCGATGCTTGATCCAGTTGGTTTCGTGGCGCGGGTCGGTGCGGGCGCCGCCGTTGGTGCCGGGCGGTCCCCAGATATGCTTGGTGCCGTCATAGCCGGAAGCCAAGTCGAGCTCGCCGCCCATGGAATCAACTTCGCCAGCCTCGTTCTTCCAGAAGTAATCCGTGCCTTCAAAACCATGGAAGCGATTTTCCGGATTTTGCAGCAATTCCGCCCACCAGCCGATCTGCTTGAGCACAAGATCGACATGCTCAAAGCCCTTGCGGAAGCAGAAGACGCTGTCGACGACGGGGTTGCTCCAGGCTTTTTTCTTGATGCCGGTGGGTCCCGCCGGGATATCGGCCCAGGTCCAGCGGGCGCTGGGATCGTTGGTGACGCTGTCTGGCAGGCCAAAGAGCGCGGCAAAGGCCGGCGACATGGTGATGCCGCAGGTATTTCCGCCGATCTGCCCGAAAGCCGTCTGCGGCGGGCGTAGAGTGAAGAAGTCCTGGGCGAAGATGCCCTCGGCGTACCACTGCCGCAGCAGCGCCAACACTTCCTTCGTTTGGGGCAGGACGCTGTTGTATTGCAGGTCGCCGCCCTCATTCGGCGTCCAGTAGCCGGGCATGACGCCCCAGGCGCCGAAGATCGGATCCAGCGAGCTGTACCAGGTGACGAAATTGTTGGCGGCTGCGATGCCGATGGTGCTGCCCTCGGGACCTTGACCCAGATCCGCTTCCACGAAAGCTTTGGCCACCGCATGCAATTCGTCGACCGTTGTCGGCGCGCTCATGCCCACCGCGTCCAGCCAATCCTGGCGGATCCAGAGCAGCTTGTCATTCTGCGCCGCTTGCTCGATATAAGGCAAGCCCATCTTGCGCCCGTTCACTTCGGCGTATTGCCAGGCCGCGCCATCGCCGAAGCTCATGGCATCCTTCAGCCAGACCGGATGCGCGACTTCATCGAAGACATCGGTGATATCCTCCAGCAAATCGTTTTCCAGCAGCTCGGCGTAGATCTGCAGGGGCACGGTCTCCATGAAGTCCGGCAACTCGTTGCTGGCGATGGCCAGGTTGTATTTCTGCAATACTTCTTCATCGTTGTCGGTCCAGCTAAAAGCCAGCTTCCAGTTGATGCCGGTCACGGCGGCGTTCAGGCGGGTGAAGTTGGAATTTTCGATGTCGTCGCCATCGGCGAATTCCCATGGTCCGCGCCGGCTGCCGGTGATGGTCACTGGCGGATCGACCGGCATGCCATCGGGTATCGGCGGCAGCGTCGTCGTCCAGCCACGCGGATTGTTCGGGCTGCCCGGACGCAACTCGGCCGGGATACCGCCCATGCCTTGCGCCAGAAGCGGCAAGGATCCATGACGCATCATCATCGCCGCCGCCAAGCTCGCGCCGCCCAGCCTCATGAAGTCCCTGCGCGAGGGCTTCAAGTCCGATGTGTTGTAGGGGAATTTCTTATTCATGTCGTCTCCTTAACAAGACTACTTGACCAAAGCGCGAACGGGAAATTCTGTAGCGCTAGTCACCTCCTCAGTCTCCAGCTTGCAAATCGTCGGTCGCCTTTCTATCGGTTTTGGCAGTCAGCGAAATCATCGTCTGCCATACCTCGGCGCTGAATTGAATATGCTCGCGCATTAGATGGCCTGCGGCATCCGCGTCTCCGGCGGCGATGGCATCGAATATCGCCTGGTGCGTACCGCCACCCTCAGCTTGCGCTGGCAAGCTATCGGAATGCGTCTCGCGCAAGACTTCTTCCAGCAAGTCGATCAGGTTGCTTACAAACTGGCTGATGATGGCGTTATGGCTCGCCTCGCCGATGCGCCGGTGAAAATTGAAATCCGCCTTTAGATAAGCTTGCACCCGATCCATATTGGCTTGCATCGTCTTCAATTCCGTTTCGATCAAGCCAACTTCTTCCGCTGTCGCCCGGTCCGCCGCCGCCCGCGCCGCTTCCGCCTCAATCATCTTGCGCGCGTCAAGCAGCTCAATGATCGTGCCGCCCCAGGTGGCGAAACTCAGCCCGAGAATCCGTCCGAAACTGGCGCCGGTATTGGTCGTCAGGAAGGTGCCCTCGCCGATTCGCGACTCCACCAGCCCAACAGCTTCCAGCACCTTGAGCGCCTCGCGTACGCTGTAGCGCCCCACGCCGAGCGCATCCGCCAGCGCCCGCTCCGATGGCAAGCGCTCGCCCAATCGCACAACACCGGACAAGATGTAATTCTTCAATTGCTCAAGCGTTTGGTCTTTGACGCTGGCTTTTTCTATTGTCTTCAAGCCGGAGATGCTTGGTGAGGAAACCTTCACAACTGCCCTTTCTTGGACCATCACCATATTGGTCAGTGGTGTTACCAATTCTAGGCGGTTTTTATTTCGGTGTCAAATCGCCGGCAACGCGTCAGAACCGGCCGCGTCCTGAATTATGGACCGAGTTCGTCGCCCGCGGAGAATTGCCCAGATGTGAACGTAGGGGATAACTACTGAAAAAAAAGAACGTCCGAATTACACCCCTAACCCGGACGCTCTTCGCAGTGTAGGCAGCAATTGATCTGATTACACTGTCGCAAAACGAGCTTTGCGCTCACGCCGCGGAACCAGACGATTCCGCGCATAAAACTGCCCACAGTATACCCATTCATCACCATGCGCACAAGCGAATCTGCGCGCAACATGGCGGGAGAATCGACAAATTCTTGCCGGCTCTTCTTCTTTGCGTTCAGGGAAAAACAATGCTTCAACTCGAGGGATTTACGGACACTTGAACCCTTGGAACCCTAGAGTGTCCGCCGGAAAAACGCGACCGCGGCTTCGACCATCGCCGGCAGATAGGCATGGGCGACGCCCTCGTAAAGCACGATCTCCAAGTTGTCGGCAGCGCCTTGCTCGCGATAGACTTTCCGCGCGTATTCCATCACCTTGTGAATCCCGGGCAGCGGCGAAAGCGGATCGCAGTCGCCGGTCAAGATCAACTGATGACGGGGCGCCGTAAGGCCGACGATATGCTCCATATCGATGCCCGACGTCAGTACGCCCGGCACAAAATAGTAAATTCCGTGCCCGCGCAACTCGCCCGCGTCAGCGAAATCTCGATAGCGGGTCATCTGCGAAATCGGAACTACCGCCTTCACCGACTCATCTAGGGCGCCCACCCAGGTGGTGCGCGAAGAGCCCAGGCTCATGCCACAGGCGCCAATCCGAGCCGCGTCGACCTCGGGCCGACTGCGCAAGTAGGCGAGCGCGCTCAAATCATCGTGCACCATCATGCCCCAGAGCGTCTTGCCCTGCCATAAAAAATGCTTGAACAGCGACAGTTCGGTGGCGGCGCCGCGCTCGTCCTCGCCCGCCGGTCCCTGATGTTCCCGCTGACCAAAGCCGTATGCGTCAATCGCCATGACAACAAAGCCGGCCGCCGCCAGCGCCAGCCCCGGCGCATAGCCGTTCTCGCGGATTCGGATGGCGGCCTCCTTGCCCAAGTGATACTTGCCGCCGTGTTCATGGTGATAAAGCACAGCCGGCGCCGGATACTCGATGCCCTTTGGCAATATCAAATAGCCGTATACCGTGTCGCCAATGCCGTTGGCGAAGGAGAAATGCTCCAGCTCGTATGTCGCCTCCTCACGCCGGGATATCAGCGCCGCTTGTGGCAGAGTCGGCGCCGGTATATCCCCGAGCAATTCCCACATCTTTCGCCGCGTCTCTTGCGGATTCAGATTCAGTCCCATTCGATGATCATCCCCATTACGTCTTTATCCCAACTTGCGAGCCGCGAGTAAGCGGCAGGAAACTCACGCCAATTATAACGATGGGTGATCAGCGGCGCCGTCTGAACGCGCCCCCGCGCCATCAAGTCGAGACACAAGACGTACTCGCGATCTGGCGTCCAATAACCAGGGCTGCGGTCTCACAGCGGCTGCGGAAGCCGATACAGGCCAAAGCATCGGCGTTCGCAAACCGCGCAGAATCACGCGAGTTGGGGTCGCCGTTGGCGTAGCGGTGGGGGGTGTTCGTCGGCGTCTCGGCGGGAGAAGGGCGTGTTATCACACTGAAATTGGTCCAGCCGCTGTCCTGATATTCCGCGCTGTCGCCTTAACTGCTTGTACTTTCACATAATGGAGCTCGCCGTAATGGAACTCGCTCATATCGAAGCTGTTCTGAGTAACTTCTTCCAGGAAGTAGCGCAATCCGGCGGCTGATCTTACCCACTCGGCGCGATAGCCGCTTGCGCCTGCGACCGCGTTCCAGACGACTGCGTCATTTTCTACGCGGATATTCTGCGGCCGCGGGAGTTGCCGCTGGGCTTGGACGAGAGACAGCCATGCCGGCATCCTCCACCCGCGCCGACGCCGCGCCGCGATTTGGGTTAACCCCCAATAGGGTTATAATCCGACCCATACGCATTAACCCCTAAAGGAGATTGCCATGCCAATCGGAACCAGAAACCAGACCCTCGCCGGGCTGGGCGCGCACCATATCGCCATTCAAACCACCGACTATGAAGCCTCGGTCAAGTTCTACACCGAAGTCATGGGCATGACCGAAGTCGTCGGCTTCGAAAATGCGGGACGCCCCGCCCTCATTCTCGACATCGGCGATGGCAGCCATCTCGAGCTGTTTGGACCCATTCCCGGCGCGCAGCCGTCAAACGACGCAACCGGCAATGTCGTCTTCCATTTCGCCCTGCAGACCACCGACATCGAAGCGGCGCTTGAACGCGTCCGCGAAGCCGGCATGGAAATCACCGTCGAACTGAAGACGGTCGATCTGGGACCGCTAAATGTAAGTCTGGCATTCTTCAAGGGACCCAGCGGCGAAGTGGTCGAATTCTTCCAGGTCAACAATTGATCTCCCCTTTGATCTCCCCTTCCGTAGGTCAGTGTCAACGCGACCCTCTTTTTGGGGGAAGGGGCAGCGGGATGGGGGTGTAGCTAAACCTCTACATAAATCCGGTCATCGCGGATGACAACCGGGAACCGCTTGAGCCGCCGGCGGTCAGTCAGGCATTCGCCGCTGTGCAGATCGAACTCCCAGCCGTGCCAGGGGCAGCGCAAAATCTCGTTTTCCTGCCCCCAAATAAACTGACCCGGCTTGGAAGGCAAGGTCGTGCCGCCGAGCTTGCCCAGGCAAACCGGCGCGAAAGCATGAGGACAGATATTCAAGACCGCCACAATCCGGGAACCGGTGTTGAAGACGCCGATTGATTTATCTTCCGCTACGATGATCCGACGCTCGCCGGCCGCGAGTTCGTCCAAACCGGCGACGAATACTTCCGCCTTAGCCGACATGCTCCCGCGCCTCCAACTTGAACAACTCCAACGCATTGCCATACATCACCGCGTCGCGCATTGCGGGCCGCAAATGCCGCAGGGCGAAATCCGGCGTATCGCCATCCCAATGCGGATAATCGCTGGAAAACATCAGCATCCGCTCCGCGTCGAACATCTCCAGCACTTGCTGAAAATGCCTGCTGTCCTCCGGCTCTTCGATTGGCTGCGTCGTCAGCATGATATGGTCCTGAATGATCTCGCTCGGGCGGCGCGTCAGCCAGGGCGTCGTCGAGCGCAGCGCCTTCCAATTCTTGTCCAGCCGCCACATCAAAGCCGGCAGCCAGGCCACGCCCCCTTCGACCATCACAAATCTGAGCGAGGGGAACTTCTGAAATACGCCCTCGACCACCATGCTCACCAATTGCGTCATATACGATGTCGCCAGCAGCGTATGCCATTCCAGGTAATTGCCGACCAGCCCAGCCGTCCCGCCCGAGCCAGCGATGCCGACGCCCTCCAAACCCGGATGAATCGCCACCGGCAGGTCATACGCGACAGCCGCTTCGTAAATGGGATGGAAATAACTGTGGCCCAGCGGGAAGGGCGAGCCGCTGACCATCAGCACCTGACAGATTCGCGGATGGGCGCCCAGGCGATGTATCTCCTCTACCGCCAACTCGATATTGCTGAAGGCGACCATGATCGAGGCCAAATAGCGCTCGTCGACCGGCAGCCAGTCTTCGACGAAATGCGTATTCACCGCCGTTAGCGCCGCCGCCGAATAATGGGCATCCGGCGACACGCAATGCTCCATCGACTCCATCGGATTCATCACCGCGTAATCAATGCCATAAGCATCCAGGAAATGCGTCGCCATCGTCTCCGGCGAACGTTCAATACGGCGTCCGTCTTCAGTCACGGCATCAGACTTCATCACGCCGTTGGGATTGTACAGGTTTGGGTGACCGGCGCCGTGGTCACCGCGCAGATAGCGGGTGCGCCAGGGCTCGTCGAGGTATTCGGCGACTTGCTCATGCACGGGCACGGGATGCAGATCGGTATCAATAATCATTTTCGATTTTGACATCGGTAGCTTGCCTGACCATCATATCGCTTGAACTATAGCACAATGTATCCATATTCTCATTCGCTATGCCGCCATGCCGCCTGCGGAATGCGACTACAATCTGATGTAACCCTTTTCAGTACATTGTCCCGCAGCAAACGAACCCACGCGACCGAAGGCGTCAGGAAGGAAGGAGCGAATATGACCGTCATCCTCGGCATCAATAGCGAACACGCTGGCGCATCAGCCGCCCTGATCGTCGACGGCGTCCCGGTCGCAGCCATCGCCGAGGAACGGCTCAATCGCATAAAGTATTACGCTGGCTTCCCTCACCTGGCGGCGCGCCGCGTTCTGGACATGGCTTCCCTAAGCCCCGCCGATATCGACTGCGTTGCCATTGCGCGCGATCCGGCGGCCAACCTCACGCGTAAAGCCGCTTTCCTTTTCCGCAACCCAGACCGCATTCCTGCATTGCTCCAGGCCGGCGCGGGCCAAGTCAAGCAACTCGACCTCCGGTCGCAATTGAGCGCCACGTTCGACTGCGACCCGGCGTCATTCAGCTTTCGCCAGGTCAATGTCGAACACCACCTAGCCCATATCGCCAGCGCCTATTTCACCTCGCCCTACGACCAAGCGGCCGGTTTCAGCGCCGACGGCTCCGGCGACTTCGTCACCTGCATGCTCGCCAACTGCCGCGACGGTCAAATCGATGTGCTCCAGCGCATCTACGTGCCGCACTCGCTCGGCTCGCTCTACACCATGATCTGCCAGTTCATAGGCTATGGCCGCTACGGCGACGAAGGCAAAGTGATGGGTCTCGCGCCCTACGGCGATGATGCCTATCGCGCGCATTTCGACGACATGGTCCACTTCACCGATGACGGCTTCCGCCTCAACAGCCGCTGGTTTCAGCCCTTCGGCGCCGACATGTGCATTACGATCAATGAACTCGGCGAAATGGAGATCGGCCGCCACTACGCCGATCGCATGGTGGCGACCTTCGGCGCGCCCCGCCAGCCGGGAGACAAGATCTCACAGCGCGATATGGACCTGGCTCGCGGGCTGCAGTTGACTTTCGAGCGCGTCTGGATGCATCTGCTGCAACGGCTGCACAAATTGACCGGAAGCGACCGAGTCGTCTTGGCCGGTGGCTGCGCCCTCAACAGCGTCGCCAACGGCATGGTCTCAGCGCAGACGCCTTTCCACGAAACCTGGATTCATCCCGCCGCCGGCGACGATGGCTTGTCGCTTGGCGCCGCCCTCTATGCCGCTCAATCGGCGCCCGCTGCGCCTCCGCGCTATATCATGGGCAGCGCCGGACTGGGTCCCGAATTCACGCAAGCGCAGATTCGCCGCGCCCTCAAGGAGCGCGGTGTCAAGGCAATCGAACTGCCCGAGCCGGAATTGCTGTCGCGTACGGCGGCCGCGCTGGAGGATGGCAAGATCGTCGGCTGGTTCCAGGGGCGCATGGAATGGGGACCGCGCGCCCTCGGCAACCGCTCCATCCTCGCCCACCCCGGCTTGCCCAACATGAAGCAGACGCTCAACGACCGCATCAAACGCCGCGAGTGGTTCCGCCCCTTCGCGCCGGCGGTGCTGGCTGAAGCCCAATCGAAAATCTTCGAATGCGGAAAACCCTCGCCCCACATGCTGCACGTCTATCGAATTCGCGACGAATGGCGCGAGCGGCTCTGCGCGGTCGCGCATATCGACCAGACCGGTCGTTTGCAGACCGTCATCCGCCAGCACAATCCGCGTTATCACGCCTTGCTGCGCGCATTCGAAGCGCGGACTGGCTTACCTGTCCTCGTCAACACCAGCTTCAACGAGAACGAGCCCATCGTCTGCTCGCCCGAAGAAGCGATCGACTGCTTCCTGCGCACACACATGGATCTGCTCGTCATCGGCGACAGCTTCTGCGAAAAGAAGAATTCGTAGGGGCGAGCCATTGGGTCGCCCGCCCCCGAAGACGAGCGTCGTTTGCTAATTCCCCACTGTTGTGTTACGTTTCGCTTTGAGGAAGGCTCCCTCAAAAGAAATTGGTCAAAGAAAGGACTGATCATGAAAGTCAAATTGCTGCTCATTCTATTGATTGTGGGCTTGCTTGCGCCCCAGGCGCTGGCGCAGGACGAACCGGTGACGATCACCGCCTGGGGGCACAATCACCTGCCGCGCGTCGAACTCGATGAAGAAATGATCGCCGCCTTCATGGAGGCCAATCCGCATATCACGGTTGAGTACGAGCCCGTGCCGTCGGATTACTATGCGACGCTGAATACCGCGCTCGCGTCCGGCGCTGGTCCCGACGCCTTCAACCAATTCACGCCTTTCAGCGCCCAGTTCTTCCTCCAGGGCATCCTGGCGCCGGTGGATCCGGCTGCCTGGGGCTTCGAGAGCGTTGATGAAGTGAAGGCGCTATATGGCAGCAGCGACATGGCTGAAGGCATGCTCGCCGGCGCCACCTACGATGGCACGCTCTACGGCATTCCCACTGAAATGAGCGCCTACGCCTGCTATGTCAACCTTGACTCCTGGGCTGATGCGGGCTTGGACCCGGCGGAGGACTTCCCCTATACCTATGAAGGCATGGTGGAGGTCGCCGAGAAGCTGACCATCCGCGATGAAAACGGCGTCATCACGCGGCGCGGATTCGACTTCAATTGGTCGGCGGCTATCTACATGATGCTGCACTTCGTCCCGATGGTGCAGCAGCTCGGCGGCGAAATGATCGACGAGGTCAACTACACCGCGGACATCAACACGCCCGAGGTGAAGCGTGTGCTTGAATACTGGAACAACTGGGCGAACGAATGGAACCTGGGCGGTCCCGAATACGTCGTCTCGCGCACTGGTTTCCGCGGCGAGGAGCGGATGGCGACTGAATGCACGATGGGCAATTGGGCCGTGCCGGGCTTGGAAGCTGAAGACAGCTTCGCGCCCAACTACGCCATCTATCCGCAGTTGCGCTGGGCAGACGCGGTTAACCCCAATGGCTTCGCTAACTACGGCTTCTACTGGATGGTCAACGCCAACTCTTCCGAGGCGGAGCAGGCGGCCGCCTGGAAGCTGATCGCCTGGCTCTCGAGCCGGCCCGATCGCTATCTCAACGAGGCGGGTTTGTTCCAGCCAAAAGCCGCCTACCTGGAGAGCGAAGAATTCAAGAACAATGAGATCATGCCGGTCTTCCTCGACGAGATCGCGTCCAGCTACTTCCACCCGCGTTTCGCCGGGTTCAACGAGGTGATTGACGCCATCATGCGCATGCGCGATCGCGTCGTCATCGCCGGTGAAGACATCGATACCGTGCTGGCGGAAACCGACGAGGAAGTCAACGCAATCCTGCAGCGGGTAAAGACCGAATTCTAAGTCTCCCGCTTCCGTCGAATCATGTATCCTCCGCCCTGGCATAAGACTGCCGGGGCGGTGGCGTATCGTAAACCATCTTGACGAAGAACATGCGTAATACACGGCTTTTCACCGCTTGGCGGACCATGGGGCTGGTGCGGAAGCGCCAATACTATGGGCTGCTTTTTGTCGCCCCGGCTGTTATCTTTTTCGCGATCTTCTTTCTCTATCCCATCGTCATCGGCTTCGGCCTCAGCCTGACCGATTTTACCCTGCTGAAACCGCCGGTCTGGGTCGGCTTGCAGAATTACCAGGACCTGCTCAACGACCGCCTCTTTCTAAAATCGCTGAACGTGACAATTGGCTTTGTACTGGGCAGCACCGTGCCGGTCTGGGTGATTTCGCTGGCTATGGCAGTACTATTTTTCCAGCGTTTCCCCGGGCGCGAATTGATGAAGGTGCTCTTCTTCACGCCGCTGCTGCCTTCGGTCGTGGTCGTTTCGGTGATATGGAAGCTGCTGCTGCATCCGTCCGGGATCTTGTCCACAGTCATTGGTCCCATAGTGGGGCAGATGCCGATCAAATGGCTATTCGATCTGCAGCTGTCGCCGATCATGTCGGTCGTGGTGCATGACTGGCACATCGCGCCCTTCTATATGATCATCTGGCTCTCGGGTCTGACAGCGATTCCGCCGGAATTGCGCGACGCGGCGCGGGTGGACGGCGCCAACGCGCTGCAATCTTTCCTTCGCGTCGAGCTGCCCTTGCTGAAGCCAACCGCTGTCTTCGTGGCCGCCATTTCCACCATCCGCGCCTTTCAGGGCTTTTCCATCCAGTTCGTAATGTCGCCGTCTCAAGGGGGACCACTCGATGTCAACACGACGCTGGGCATCGTCATCTGGAAATATGGCTTTCAATTCTTCCGCATGGGCGACGCGGCCGCCATTTCCGTCGTGCTCTTCGCCTTTATTCTTATCTTTACCTTGTTCCAATTGCGCCTGGGACGCAGCGATGACTTCTCTCTCAGTTGATTTGGCTGGCATTGCCAACGGCCAGGGGCGGCAGCATGGCCTCCGCTAAAGCATACGAAAGCGACTGGGCTTTTGAGGCGCGCCTGCGGAGGCGCATCCGAAACCTGATCCTTGTCTCGATCGGCTTGCTGATCTCGTTGCTCTTCTTCTTCCCCGTCTACCTGATGTTCAGTTCCAGTTTTAAGTCCGAGGGCGAGATCTTCGCCATTCCCATGCACTGGCTGCCGCATGAGTTCCAGGGCTTTCGTCAGTATGAGTTCGCCTTCGAGAATACGCGGATCGAGCGCTGGTACATAAACAGCCTGTTCATCGCGGCTGTCCAGACTATTGCGACGGTTTTCTTCGGCGCGCTGGCCGGTTACGGTTTCGCCAAGTATCGCTTTCCCGGGCGAAACATTCTGTTCCTCTTCATCTTGAGCATCATGACGGTGCCCTTCCAGATCTTGGTGATTCCCATGTTCGTGCTCGTGCACCAATTGGGCTGGCACAATACATACGAAGGCATCATCATGCCTGGTCTCATCAGCGCCTTCGGTGTCTTCATGATGCGGCAGTTTGCCTACAACATCCCCGACGAATTGCTCGATGCCGCCCGCATTGACGGCGCCAGCGAGTTCTCCATTTTCCGTCGCATCGCCTTGCCAATGCTGAAGCCGGCCGCCGCCAGCTTGGCGATCATCACCTTTCTATTCAGTTGGAATAATTTCCTTTGGCCCCTGGTGATCGCGCAGGATCGTGACCTAGTCACCTTGCCAGTCGGTCTCACCTACTTCTCCCAGTCGCTCGACCGAGAGCCGCTATGGGCGGTCGCCATGGCTGTCTCCACGATGGCGACTATCCCGGTCATTCTGCTCTTCGTCTTCTTCCAGCGCTACTTCATCGAAGGCATGATGGTTTCCGGCATTAAGGGATGAAGCGCGACCGTCTGCTTGAGCTGCGCGAAATCTATCGCCAGGAACTCTTTGAGCGCGTCATCCCCTTTTGGCTGAATCACTCGCTGGACCGCGAACGCGGCGGCCAATTCAATTCCCTCGATCGCGACGGCAGCGTCTTCGACAGCGACAAATCGATGTGGCTGCAAGGTCGCGCGCTTTGGATGTTCGCCAAGCTCTACAACGAAGTGGAGCGGCGCCCCGCCTGGCTCAATGCCGCCCGCCACATCTATGACTTCATCATGCGTTGCGGCTTTGATGACGACGGCCGCATGTTCTTCGCCGTCACCGCCGACGGCGCGCCGCTGCGCAAACGGCGCTACCTCTTCACCGAGACCTTCGCCGTCATCGGCTTAGCCGAGTACGCCCGCGCTACCGGAGACGCCGCCGCTCTCAACCGCGCGATCGGCGCCTATCGGCTCGTGGTTGATCATCTGCGGCAGCCGGGCAAACTCAAGCCCAAAATCTACCCGCAAACGCGCCGCGCCAAAGCGCATAACGTCTCCATGATCATGCTCGCGACCACGCAGGAGCTGCGCCTGGCTTCCCCGCCTGACCCCCTATACACCGAGATAGTCGATGAAGCTCTTGATCAAATCGTCAACCGCTTCCTGGATGAAGAAGCGGAAGCCGTCTTCGAAGTCCTAGGCGCTGATGGCAAGCAACTTGACACCGACGATGGGCGGCGCATCACCCCCGGGCACGCTATGGAGTCAGCCGCCTTCGTCATGCAGGAAGCTATCGAACGGCCTGACGATTCGCTGATCCCGCCGGCGCTGAAGATGATCGATTATTCGCTGGCGCGCGGCTGGGACAAAAAATATGGCGGCTTGCTCTATTTCGTCGATTTCGCCGGCAAACCGCCGACCCGCCTCGAATGGGATATGAAGCTTTGGTGGCCCCATGCCGAGGCGCTATACGCCCTGCTGCTGGCATACCATCTGAGCGGCGATGAGAAGTACGCGCGCTGGTTTGAGCGGATGCACGAGTGGACTTTTCACCACTTTCCCGACCCGAAATATGGCGGTTGGCACGGCTACCTGCATCGCGACGGGAGCGTCTCCACCCCGCTAAAAGGCGGCATGTGGAAGGGCTTCTTCCATACGCCACGCGCCCTCTGGCTCTGCTGGAAGCTGCTCGGCGAGATGCTCGACTGAACGAGCGGTCACTGCCGAATATGAAGGCGTGAGCCAAATCGCAAATACCGAATCTCGTTGCAGTCGTCGCGGATGATGTCGGCTCTGGTGTTTTTGTGATCGCCGTCAAGAATCAATAGCTGATCGTCGCCGCAGCGCGCCGCCGTCGCCGGTGGCTGATCGGTCGCCGCATGGTCCGCTGGCCAAGGACGGACCATGCGTATATCTGCAAGCAGCGCGTCGTTCTCCGTCCGCAAATCAATCTCTCGCATGGCGCCCTTGTAGATCCCGGCATATTGCGCCAGCTCATCAGCCGAAGTTTCAATCACCTGCGGTTCCGCGATCACGATGCCACAGAACTCCCGCAATACCGCCTTATTGAAGCGATCGTGCAGCGCCGTCCCCTTGTCCCCGTTTGTCATCATGCCCAGCGTCAATTGATGTCCGGGCACAACGGTCAATACAGCGTTCTGTCCGTTGGTGCCGCCCGTGTGCCAGAGGCGCGTCTCTCCGTCCTCCCCGCTGATCATCCAAGCCAGACCGCACCATCCCAAATAAGGCAGGCTCGGCGTCTGACGCTTGCGCATCTCCGCCAGGCTCTCCGGACGCAGCAGCGGCGACCCATCGCCGAGGTGATAAGCGCCATAAAGCAGCAGGTCGTGAATATGGCAGCTGATGCCGCCAGCGGCGTTCATCCCGCGCGGAATCGCCCAGGGACTCAGAACGCGGCCGCCTGCCTCATGCCCAACGGCAAATCGATGCAGCATCACCTGATGCGGAAAGAAAAAGCTGCGCGCCATGCCCAGCGGCTCAAACACCAACTCCTGAAGGGCGGCTTCGTAGGTCGCGCCGGTCAGTATTTCGATGACCCGCCCGGCGACGCAGAACGCGGCATTGTTGTAAGAGAAGTGGCTGCCCATGGGCGCCAACTGCTCGAAGTCCGCCATGCCTTCCACGTACTTCGCCGCCGCGTCATCGCCAATGCCGGTATCGGTGAAGACGTCCCCCGTCCAGCCGGACAAGTGCGTCAGCAAATGCCAAGGCGTAACACGCGCTGACACATCTTCGTCTGCAACGCGGAAATCGGGCAAATGGTCCCGCAGCGGCGAATGCAGATCCAGCGCGCCCCGTTCGACCAGCCGCATCATCGCCGTCGCCGTCGCCGTCTTGGTGATCGAGCCAATCTGAAACAGGGTCTCATCTGTGACCGGCAGCGGATGCTCCGCGTGGGTCGCGCCGACGCCCCCAGTGTAGATCTCGCCGCCGATGCTCAAGCCGAAGGTCGCGCCCGGGACCGCCAATTCTTCGCGCCAGCGTTCGACCTGCGCAGCGATTCCGTCAAACTTCGATTGATTGTCCTCCGCCATATCGCCCTCTCCTTCAACAAATTCGCCAATTTTCTCAGCGCCGCTTTGCCGTGATATGGATCGTGAAGCCATTTAACACGACGAAAAACGCCACCGCCAGCATGATATTGCGATAACCGATCGCCAGCTGCAAAGCGCCGAAGCTGAATGTTGAAATAAACCAGCCGATATTCCACATCACCAGGCCCAGGCTGCTGGCGATATTGTGATAGGCGGCATCCAGCGAATCCATCAGCAGCGGTTGAAAAAGCGGCTGCATCGTATTGCGTATGCCGATCGCCAGCACGTAGAAAATGATCGCAATCGCCAAGCCCCGCGCCTGGCTCAAACCGACAAAAGCAGCGGCGCTCACCAGCATCAATGCGGTCAACGCGCCCGCTCTGCCCAATCGCGCTTCCCAGGCGGGATTGAACAGCGGCATCAATCCCATCACCAGCCAGCCCAAACCGATCACGCTACCCACCGCGCTATCAGCGATGCCAAAAAGCTCGCGAAAGATGAGGTTGAAAAACGGGAAGGTCAATCCACCGGAGATGCCGAAGACAAACAGCGGAAAGGTCAGCCGCAGCAGACTGCGCCAAGGCGCGTTCCGCCACATTCGGTATCCCGCAGATCCAGCGTTCTTCCCTTTCGCCGACGCTGACCGCAGCGCGAGAATGGGAAGGTTGCTCAGAAGCAGCAGAAGCGCCGCGCACATAATAGAAACGCGATAAGCCAGCGGCATCTCTTCCGGCCGCAAGTAGACAGTGCCGACAATTCCCAGTGTCTGGCTGGCAAATAGCGGCAGGGCGCCGCCCAAAGCGCTGCCCAGCGCCACCGCAAGCATTGCCACCAAATTGTGATATGAGAACTGCGCCGTATGCTCGCTGCGGTCGGTTAGGGTAACCATGAAGGGCGGCTTGACCACCTGGTTGGCGCCAAAACATGCGCCCCAAAGGAAGCGGCTCGCGGCAATGATCGCCAAATGCTGTGTCAGCGCCGTCGCCGCAACCGCCAGCGCCAATCCCGCCGTAGACAGCAAGATCAGCCGGCGATTGCCAACCCGATTCGCGATCAGACCGATCGGCAGCCCAATCAGAAAGCCGCTTAGCCGCGGCAGCGACTGCAAGAGGCTGATCGTCCCCGTGTCATACCCGATGCTGACCAGATAGAAGTTCAGCAATATATCGGCGATGCCCAGCAAGGCGATATGAAACAGCAGGCTGTGGCACAAGAACAGCAGCACCCGCCCGTTCAACCCAGGTACAGAGCCGCTGTGCAGAGCGCGCTTCCTCCGGCTGAATCCACTTTTCATCACATCCTACTTAGTATGGAAATCCATATTCATGTTGAAAATGACCGCCCTCTGTATGCGGTTTGCAAAAAAATCGAATTTGTGTACGGGCGAGCCGGCGGCTTGTCAATGATAGTTCAGCATATCCACCATGGAAAGTTCGCCTGCCGACGGTCAGTGTCCACACGATCCTGCACATAGTCTAGGCGGACGAAAAGCGCAGTAGCTTGACAGTCCCGCCGCCGCAAGTCTATAATCCGGCGCATTCGCGCGACTATTCTCGACATTCGCGCATAGTAACAGAATTGCCGACAATAGCGCAATTTGCCGCTTGTGACCGAATTGGCTTGCGTCAATTGCGCCTAGCGCGGCAGAGCGCTCGAGTCTTCCGCCGCAGTTGCCATTCATCACGCGCGAAATTGATATCGGCACGATCAGGGTTGCTCGCTCACATTCAAGGCGGGCATTTCACTAAGGAAAAGCAAGGGAGAAAGCAGCTTGGCATCGCAAACAAAGGCAGATATCCTGGCACAGCACGAAACCAACGCAGCGTTGAAAACCCCCGCGCCGGGGCAAATCACGCGGCACGCGAAAGACCTGGGCGCCGATGGCATGCTCAGCCCGCTGGACGAGCGAATCATCGCCGCCGCCTCCGAGGCATTGGAAGCGGGGCAAACGCATTACGTCGATGTCCCCGGCATCGCGCCCCTGCGCGAAGCCATCGCCGAATACCTCAACACATCCTTCTCCGCGCCTTGCCAATCCAGCAACATCATCGTCACCGCCGGCCTGCAAGAATCGCGCTTTCTCACCATCCAAAAGATCGGCGAGACCTTCGATAGCATCGGCATTCCGGACGTCGTGCATCCAGGCGTGCAAAAAGCGCTCGGCGTACGAACGCGAAATGTCGTTTCTATAGCCGTAGACGCAGACCGCGGCTATCTCCCCACCTTGGGCGCGATCGCCGACGCGGTCGCCGGCGGCTGCCAACTGATCTATCTCGAATCGCCATCTCGCCTCAGTGGCGCCGCCTACACCAGCGACGAAGTCGACGCCATCGGTCAACTCCTGGGCGAAAGCGGGGCGACGGTAATCTGGGACCAGGGTCTCGCCCCTTGGGTGGACGGCGGCTGCCGCTCGCTCGCCTCGACTGAAGATGCGCCGGCCCAAGTCACGACCATCGGCGAAGCTTTTCCCGGCATGGGACTCGCCAGTTGGTTCATCGGCTATATCGCCGCGCCCGAAAATCAGATACCGGCGATGCAATCGCAGAAGCAAATCATGGCGATCTGCACCAGCACCGCCGCCCAGTACGCCGCGCTGGAAGCCAGCAGCCTTTTCCCAACCGCCCATCCTCCGCGTTTGGCGCGATTGCGCAGTGCCAAAAGCGACGCTACCGAGTCGGCGCAAGAATTGAACCTCAATGTCATCGCCGGCGATGCGCTGAACGTCATCGCGCTGCGGACATCCAATGACAGCGCCGCCAAGCTGCGCGCCGCCGGTTTCGACTGCGCCGACGGCGGTGACTTTGGCGCGTCCGAAGTCATCCGCCTTAATATCAACACTACAACCGCCGACGCGCTTCAGGCGCTCCGCTGATCGAATGCGAGGGAAAGGCATGAGCAAGAAAAAAGCCCAGGGCACCAATCTGCTTTATCAATTGATCGGCGAGGCGCGCAACTATGATGACGTCATCATCATGGGCCGCGGCGATCCCGACTTTGATACGCCAGCCCATATCGTCGCCGCCGCCAAGAATGCCATGATCAACCACCACGCCGATTACAGTCCACCCGAGGGTCTGCTCGCCCTGCGCGAAGCCATCGCCGAACGGGTCAAGCGCGTCAACAATATCGATGTCGATCCAGCGACCGAAGTCGTCGTCGCCAACGGCGGGCAGGAAGCGCTCTTCCTGATGGTGCTGGCAGTCCTCTCCCCCGGCGACGAGATGATCGTGCCCGAGCCCAATTACAATACCTACGCCGATTCGCTTGCTTTCGCCGGCGGCGTCAAGGTCGAAGTGCAAACCTATGCGGAGAACGACTTCCGCGCCGACCCCGCCGATGTCGCCGCCGCCATAACCGACAAATCCCGCGCCCTCCTGCTCGTCTCGCCCAATAACCCCGCCGCCAGCGTCATCTCCCCGCCCGATATGCAGGCGATGCTCGATATCGCCATTTCGAAGGACCTGATGATCCTGGCCGACGACATCTACGACTTATTTGTCTATGACGATTTTGAGCACGTCAGCCCGGCCTCCCTGCCCGGCGGAAAAGAGCGCGCGCTAACATTAAACGCGCTCTCCAAAGCCTACTCCATGACCGGCTGGCGCCTCGGCTGGATCGTCGGTCCGGCCGATCTGATGGCGCGCGTGAAGGAACTAAAGGCGGCCATCAGCGGCGGCGCCTCAATCATTTCGCAGCATGCCGGCATCGCCGCCCTCACCGGTCCGCAAGACGCCGTCGAAATGATGGCGGAAGCCTACCGGCGGCGGCGGCGTCTCGTCCTCGACGCCCTCGATGCCATGGGCATGAAATACGGCCTGCCCCAAGGCGGGCAATTCGTCTTCGCCGACATCGGCTTCACCGGCATGGACAGCGGCGAAGTCGCCCAGCGCATCCTCACCGAGCAGCACGTGCTCGCCTACCCCGGTTCCGCCTTTTCCAAAGATCGGAAAGACTACCTGCGCATGACCTTCCTGCAGCCGGAAGAACAGTTGATCGAAGGTCTCGAACGCATGAAAGTCGCGATGCGGGACATGATGGCCGAGCGGTAAAGGCGCCGGATGCGCGTTCCCGGCGCCAAGCTGCTGCGCAATCATTGGCATGCCCTGCTAATCGTGCCGCTGGTCGTCATCGCGATGACCTGGCCTGCCTTCGCGCGCATTTTCGACCAGGACGAGTTTTGGCTGCATACCACGCGCGCCGATGACGCATGGCTAAAGTTTTGGGACGCCTGGCATGTTGAGCGAGTCCTTGCCGGGCAGTCCGACTATTTCTTCACCGATGCCATGTTTCACCCTCCTGGCATATCCCTCGCTTTCCGCGCGCAATCGACACCTCACTCGCTTATCATGTTTGCAGTTAAACAAGCGCTGCCGGCAGACGACGCCTATAGTCTACTCTATCTGCTTATGCTCGGTTTCAATGCCTTTTGCGCTTATCTTCTTGTTCATCATTTGCTGAAAGACAGATGGATTGCGCTGTTCGGGGCGGTCGTCGCGGGAGTACATGTTTGGTTTATCGACGTTCACACCGCGCCCGACATTTTGATGATGGGAACCTTGCCACTCACAGTCTATTTGCTTGACAAAGCGATCACTGCGGGGGGGGGCGACAGTTTGGCGGCAATGGCAGGATTTTGCGCCGGCGTCACTGCTTTCATCGGCCTCTATACATTCTTGATTTTGCTGATGACGGTCGGGATTTACGCTCTCTGTCTTGCGGTGTCATTTTGGAGGCAGTCCAGGTTCTGGAAAAAGATTCTTTTACTCTTGGGGATGTGCGCCGCGATTTCCATATTCCGCATCTATCCCATCATCGCGGACACGGCAGTGCTTGAAGAAGGATTGGGACGGTATCCACGGTGGCAACCAGGCAAGGACGTCCTGGATTACTTGCTGCTTTCACGAAATCCGGTCACCGGCGATTTCTTGCGCTCTCTGTGGAATGCAGCGCCCGATGCAACCTACAGGTTCGCTTACCTGGGCTACATCAACATTTTCTTTTGCGTCATTGGCATTCTCTATAGACCCATCCGACGAAGGCTTTTGCCCTGGCTGGCGCTTTTCGCTGTATTCGCTATTTTGCGCCAAGGCGATCATCTGTTAGTCAATGGTCAAGCCCACGTCAACATTGTCCTGCCTGAACATTTCTTGGGCAATTTGTTTCCCACAACATTAGGGCAGATCGGCGAATCAAACTACTATATCACTGGCCTTATAACGCCCCTCGCGGTATTGCCTTGCTTCGGTCTCTCCGTAATATTGCGTTCAACGCGAGTCAAGTTACGCGCTGCGGTCTCGCTGTTGTCGGTTCTGACGGTAGCCGTAGAATACTATCTCCCGCGCGAGGCCTTTGTGCTCGAGAGGGAAAAGATCGCTTATATCGACTGGCTAAGCACAGAAAATGAAAGCCCGATCAAAATCATTGACCTGCCCCAGGGCAGATCGCTTATGTTCTACTATCAGTACACGCAATCATTATCCGGTTACGTCACCGCTTACGGCGAGGCGCATCGCAACAGACATGCCGCCCGAAATTACAGTAACAGCAACTACCTCTTGCGCGCCTGGAGAAACCACCAGCCGGCAGTCTGCTTGCCTTTGCAAAACTCGTCTGAATATATCGCCGCGCTCAATGTGCTGCTGCAAGATGGCTTCAGCCACATTGTTCTGCATAACTGGCGCCCCTATGATGCGGATTTACAGCCCAGCTTCGCCAAAGTCCAGCCCGCTTACGACGATGGATACGTCAGCGTGTATCGCTTAGCCGATATGCGCCGCAATTGCGACCCGCCGCCGCTGCCTCCCGCCTTTGATCGTTTCGCGCGGTCGCCCTGGGTTCTTCCAGGAGATGGCTCTTATATCTTCAGCTATCATCCCAGCAAAAACATTGACCCGGACACCCTCGCCTACCTCAGCTTGCTCTTTTCCGATTGGGAAAGCTTTCATCACTTGTACCAGCATGATGGCGAGTGGATGAAGCAGAGCGCCACTCAGTCCGATGCCCATGGAGACGATGCGGCGCGGAATAGGCGGATTGTTCATCTCATCTACAACAATAGCGATGGTCCCCCAAGGCTGCCCGAAAACATCGAATTCCGCGACGAATTTAACTTATGCCGGCGCGAAGCCTACGAAGACGGCGCCGTCATAGAACTCTATTTCAATCCCCGCTTTTCCTGCGCGCTCCTAGATTCAGACAGCTCGCTGCGCGTCGAATACGAGAACGGCGCCCTGATCGAGAACCTGCTCTACGAATACAATCAAGACGTCTTTGACCTTCAAATCTATTGGCGTAACTTGCCTGACGAGACGCATTCCCTATCCGTGCAACTCTTCGACGGCGCCGGAAACAAAGTCCACGGGCAGGATTCCGTAGTCGGCAGCCGATCGATTACCCGGCATATTGTCGATTTATCAGCCCTGCCGCCGGGCGACTATGTGTTCAAACTCATCTTTTACCGCTACTCTACTGGCAAAAGCGTACCCGGTACAGTCAGCGACAGCGGCGCCCGGTTTGATCGCGCGCTGGAATTTGCTACTATTCGTAAAAGCTAGATTCGGCTCGGAGCAGCATGAACGAAGATCTCAGCAATAAAACAGCCGTCATCACCGGCGCCAGCCACGGTTTGGGACGCGCAGTCGCCTTCAAGCTCGCCGCGCTCGGCGCCCGCGCCGCCTTGATCGCCCGCCGCCCCGACCCGCTGAAGCAAACCGCGGCCGCTATACGAGAACAAGGCGGCGAAGCTTCCGTCTATCCCTGCGATGTCTCGGATTCGTCTCAAGCGCGGGAAACCGCCGTCCAAATCCAGAACGCTTTCGGCGCAATCCATATCCTCATCAACAACGCCGGCATTCCCGCCCCGCGCCAGTTCGAAGAGACCGGCTTCGACGATTGGGACCAGGTCATCGGCGTCAATCTCTCCGGCGTCTTCTATCTCACACGCTCCTTGTGGGATTCGCTCAAAAGCGCCGATTCCGCCTGCGTCATCAATATCTCAGGCACAGCCGGCTTGCGCGGCGGCGGCAGCCCAGCTTACGGCAGTTCAAAATTCGGCTTGACCGGCTTAAACTACGCCATCGCCAATGCCGGCGCGGATCACAACATCCGCTCAACGATTCTCTACCCCGGCGGCATGGACACCGGCTGGCGCGGCGCGCCCATCGGCGTCGCGTCCCGCAGCGAATCCATGGACCCCGACACCGTCGCTGACATGATCGCTCACCTCGTGACGAGCCCGCCCGAATTTGTCGTCAACGAAGCGGTGCTCAACCCGCTCGATTACCCCTTCATGTGAGGCCGCGCCAATGGCATACGAAGTACAAGATTCATCGCTGGTCAACCTCTATAGCCTGGAGACGCTGAGCGCCTTCGCCATCAACTATATGCGCGGACTGGGCGCCACCGCGGACGAAGCCGCGATTATCAGCGATGGCTTGATGACGGCATCGCAATGGTGGCATCCAGGCCAGGGACAAGGCTTGGAGAAACTCTTCCGCTACACCCGGCGCGTGAAGAACGGCGGCATCCTGCCCGACGCGCCCATGACCTGGCTCGTCGACGCGCCCGCCTACGCGCTGCTCGACGCCGCCAAGGGCTTCGGCTATGTCGCCGCCCACCGCGCCATGACCCGCGCCGTCGATAAAGCCAAAACCAGCGGCATCGCCATGGTCGGCGTGCGCCACAGCAACCACTTCGGCATCGCCGGGTACCACGCCCTCACCGCAGCCAAATCGGGACTGATCGGCTGGTCCAGCACCAACGCCGCCGCCGAAATGGCGCCCTGGGGCTCGGCGCAGGTCGTCCTCGGCACCAATCCCTGGGGCATCGCCATCCCGCGCAGCAGCGACCACGCCATCGTGCTTGATATGGCGCTTACCATGTCCGGCAAGGGCATGATGCGCTGGTATGAGCGCGAAAATCGCCCCATGCCCGATAATTGGGCGCTGACACCCGCCGGCAAGACCACAACTGACCCGTCGGCGGCGATGACCGGACCGCTCTTGCCCATCGGCGAATACAAAGGTTACGGCTTGAGCCTCTTCACCGATGCGCTCGCCGGCGTCATGACCGGCGCGCTCTTCGGGCTGGATGTATTCCAGGACGATCAAAACTTTGATGTCGGCCACATGATGATCGCCATCGACCCGGCCGCCCTCATGCCGGCCGCCGACTTCGACCGCCGCCTTGAAGAGCTGATCGGGCAGGTCAAAGGCGCCGAGCCGATCGATCCCGCGAGCCCGGTCATGCTGCCGGGCGAAGTCGAATTCCGCCGCATGTCCGAACGGGCGCAAACCGGCATCCCCGTTTCCCGCGAGACCGTCGACCAACTGCGCAATTTGGCTGCCGATATCGGCGTGGGGTTTTCGTTATAGCGGTGGATTCACCGCAGAGGAAAAGAGGCAACACCGAGGGGCGCGTAGACACGGCTCTGCGGCACAGAGAGTTTTTATCAATCGTTTCTGATCCTAACTTCGTAGCGAGTGGTAGGGGCGTTTCGCCGAAACGTCCGCAAGCATACGTCAGGTTAAGCGACAGCGCAGGGCGCCGCCCCTATGCGCATACGATTTAGGCAATTTCGTTCCTGCGCCGATTACCCTCGTTCATCTCTATGCTATCCGCGCCCTCAGTGGTTACAATAGTCTGCATCAACTTTGGAACAGACCTTAGAGGACACAATCTATGGACAATTTCCCCAGCACACCGGTCAACCGCCGCCGCGGGCTCATCCCCGAAGACTTGATGAAGTTCAGCTGGCTCGCCGAAATCGCCATCGCCCCCGATGCCTCGCAGATCGCCTACACCGTCCGCCGGCCGCACGGTCCCTCCAACGGCTACGTCACCCAGCTTTATTTGCACGATCTGCGCAGCGATTCCGCCAGTCGTCTCACCGATGGCGACTGCCAGGTCACTTCCATCGCCTGGAGCCGCGACAGCAGCCGCCTGGCTTATGCGCACAGCGACGCAGACGGCGATTCCGTTCGCGTGATCGAGATTGAAGACGACTTTGAAGCAATCTTTTCGACCGACGGCATGCCCATGTCCGGGCTCGATTGGTCGGCCGATGGCGGCAAGCTCGTCGGCGTTCGCTGGACGCCGATGCGCTCCGCCGATGACCGCGGTCCCGCCCCCGGCATTCCCAAACCCAGCATCAAAGTCGTGCGCCGCCTGCGTTACAAGCAAGATGGCGTCGGCTGGGTGCACGACAAATTCAAACAGATCTGGGTCCTTGAGCTGGAAACGGGCGATTTCGCCCAAGTCACCCACAGCGAATGTGACTACTCGGAACCGAGCTGGAGCAATAATGGCGCGCGAATCGCCTTTATCGGCATGGCGCGCGAGCAGAATACGCCGCTAGGCTACGGTCAGATTCTCACCTGCGATTATCCCACGGGCGAGCCGGAGCTGCTCATCCCCGATTGGCAAGGCACTGCCGCCAGTCCGGTCTGGGGCACCGATGACAAATACATCGCCTTCGCGGGCCATAACAAGCCGCCGCCGGTCAACCGCCGCAACTTCTGGCAGCCGCATCTGGCTGATGTCGCCGCCCGCAAAGGCTGGAAACTCGGCGCCGATATCGACGAAGAAGTCGGCAATTATTCGGTCGCCGATCAGCGTGTGAGCCTGTCCAACGTCACCATGAAGTGGGCGCCTGGCGACGAATGGATCTACTTCCTGCTCACCGAGCAGGGCGCCGCCAATCTCTTCCGCATCAACACCGACGGCGAATACGAGCGCCTCATCAGCGGTGACAGCATCACCTTCGACTACAGCCCGGCCTGCGGCAGTATCGCCGCCTACGGCCAATCTAATCCTGCAAACCCCGGCGATCTCTATATCTGGCGAGATGGCGAATCGCAAAAGCTGACCAACCTCAATCCCTGGCTGCGCGACCATCAGCTCTCGCCGCCTGAGAGCTACTGGTATGACGGCGTCGACGGCGCCAAGGTCCATGCCTGGCTTATCAAGCCGCTCAACTACGAGGAGGGCAAAGCCTACCCACATGTGCAATACGTGCACTGCTCGATGTTCGGCTGGGATTTCAATCATGAGTTCCAAGTCTACGCGAACGCCGGTTATACAGTCGCTTATTTCAACCAGCGCGGCACCACCGCCGGCTACGGCCAAGCCTGGACCAAAGCCAGCGAGGGCGATCAAGGCGGCGCCGAATTCGATGAGATCATGCTCGGCATGGACGAGTTGGTCGCCCGTCCCTACATCGACAGCGCGCGTATGGGCGTCACCGGCGGCAGCTGCGGCGGCTTCATGACCAACTGGGTCGTGGGCCACACCGATCGCTTTGCCGCTGCCGTCACGCAACGCTCGATCGTCAATCAGATCAGCTTCTTCGGCACTTCCGATATCGGACCCGAATGCACCGGTGGAGAGACGCGCACCGATCCCTGGCGCGACTTGCAGAGCAGTTGGGCGCAATCGCCCGTCGCTTACATCGACAATGTCAATACGCCCCTGCTCATCATCCACAGCGACCAAGATCACCGCTGCGCCCTCGAGCAAGCCGAGCAGATGTTCGCCGCCCTGCGCTGGCGCGGCAAACCGGTCGAGCTGGTCATCTTTGAAGGCGAAGACCACGGCCTCTCGCGCGGCGGACGCCCCGGCAATCGCATCGAACGCCAACACCGCATCCTCGGCTGGTTCAAAAAACACCTGGGCGCGTATGCTATCGAACTCGAATCTGTATAAGCGCGACATATTTTGTCGTCCGCATGAAAATCGAAAACGTAGGGGCAATTCATTGGGTCGCCCACCAAAGACGATAGTTGTAGGGGCGACTCTGCGAGTCGTCCGCATGAAAATCGAAAACGTAGGGGCAATTCATTGGGTCGCCCACCAAAGACGATAGTTGTAGGGGCGACTCTGTGAGTCGTCCGCATGAAAATCGAAAACGTAGGGGCGATCAATCGGGCCGCCCATAAGCAAAGGAGAAACTCTATGTTACAAGTAGGCAACCTGTCCGCCAAACCCGGAGAAAAAACCTTCGGCTACCTGGAAACGGCGCAATCGCGCTCTGGCTTGCAGTTGGATATCCCTATCCACCTCATCGCCGGCGCCCAACCCGGACCAACCCTGATGCTCCAGGGCGCCATCCACGGCGCCGAAATCATCGGCTCCATCGCCATACTCGACTTCGTCGCTGCCGCAGATCCGGGCGCTATCCGCGGCAACGTCATCGCTGTACCCGTCGTCAACCGCGCCGGCTTCGAAATGGGCACGCGCGGCTCCCTTGTCGATGAAAAGGACATCAGCCGCCTCTTCCCCGGCAATAAAGACGGCAGCGTCTCCGACCAGATCGCCTATACCTACTTCAATGAATGCATCGCCCAAGCCGACGTGCTGATCGACTTTCACGCCGGCGCCCGCACCGCCTATGAGCGTTACGTCTTGTTCACCGCCGAATACGACTCGAACAATCTCACGCTGATGGAGAAACGGCGGCGCAAACTGGTGGTCGCCTTCGGGCTCGATCAAGCCGCCTTCTTCCCGCCCGGCACCTTCGGCAGCGGCGCCTCCAAAGTCGCTATCGAAGAGGCGAACACCCTGCAAATCACCCTTGAATTCGGCGGCGGCACCGGCTGGCACCACAACGGCGAAGACAACGTGCGCGATGCCAACCGCGGCATCTGGAATATCCTGAAAGCCATGGGCATGGCGGACGGCGAATTGGAATCCGATGGGCCCCTCTGCACCGTCTACGAAGCCGGCGTCGTCATCTGGAAACCGAAGGTCGACGGCCTCTTCATCCGCGATGCCAAATTCAAAGACGAACTAAAAGAAGGCGATGTCTACGGCCGCCTGGTCGATCCCTATACCGGCGAATTGCTGGCTGAAATGCCGACGCCCAAAGACGGCATCGTCATCCCTAGCGGTCAAGAATGGCCCACCGTCGGCGCCACCTCCATCGGCATCCTGGGCAACATCGACCGCATCGAAGACCGCCGCGCGATGGACATGTCCGTCTCTTTCGATTAATTCGTACCGATGACTACGTCAGAACGTGTAGGGGCGCCTCTGTGAGTCGCCCGACAAGGAGAAAACCCAAAAATGAAACTAGGCAACCTAGAAGCAGCGCCGGGCGAAAAAACCTACGGCTTCTTCAAAACCGGCGAAACACACGGGCGCTTCCCCGTCCATATCCCGCTGCACATCGTCAATGGCGCCAAGGACGGTCCCACCCTCGTCGTGCAAGCCGGCGCCAGCGGGCTCGAAATTGAACCCTCGCTCATCCTCCCGCATGTCGTGAACGAACTTGACCCGGCCGCGATCAGCGGCACGCTGATCATGGCGCCGCTGATGAATACCTCCGGCTTCGAATTCGCCCGGGTCAACAGCGTCTACGACGACAAGCACCTCAACCAAATCGGACGCGGAGACGCAACCGGCAGCGTCAGCGAACAACTTGTCGACGCTTATTATCATGCGGCGATTGCAAATGCCGACGCCCTGCTCGATATCCGCACCGGCTCGCAATGGAGCTACCACCACTTCGTCGGCGTCAACGACGAGGGCGATGTCGCGGCATCAAAAGCGCTTGCGATCGCGCTGGGATTGCCCCACGTTGTCATCGGCAAAGATGAACTTAACTCGATGGCGCAAGAAGCGGCCCGCGATGGCAAAGCCGTCGCCGTCGCCTTCATCGGCGGCGGACCGGGCCTGCGCGACTATCGCGATCAAGACCTCGGCAGGATGCGCAAAGCCGTGCTCAACGCCATGCGCCACTTGGGCATGATCGCTGGCGACCCCGAATCCGATGTCGAAAGCGTCGCGGTCATCCAGGAGCGCTCGGTGATAACCCCGACCGGCGAACGCGGCTTCACCTTCATGGACAAGAGCCTGCGCGGCCAAGCAGTGAATGAAGGCGATGCGCTTGGTTACGTGCGGCATCCCTTCTCCGGCGAAACAATCGAGCAGATCACAGCGCCCCGCGGCGGCATCATGGTGCACGCCGGCGCCTCCTGGCCCGTCCCGCCCGAAGGCGAAATCCTCGCCATTATCGGCGACCTGGTCGAGGAAATTGAGATTGGCTAACATCGTCACTACGCTTACCCCCACCCTAAATCCCTCCCCCATGAAGAGGGAGGGACTTGAATTCTCCAGTACGCGGAAACGCGCTCCCCTTCCCTCATTTTGGGGGAAGGGGCCGGGGGATGGGGGTTAAATGATCCTCGCCATCTGGAACCGCAGCAGTTTCCGCATCGGCGTCTTTCGCTGGTATTGGGCGGCCAACGTGCTGGTGCATATCACCTATCTGCTGCAAGCGGTCGCCCTCGGCTGGCACATGCTGGACGTGACCGGCTCGCCTTTCCAGGTCGGCTTGGTCGCCTTCAGCTACGGCCTTCCCCTCCTGGTGGTCGCTCCATTTGCCGGCGTCGTCGCCGATCGCCTAAAGCGACAGTGGGTCGTGCAAGGCGCGCTCGTCGTCGCCGTCCTCGCTTCAGCCGCGCTCGCGCTGGTGGCGGCAAACGGCGCCACCTCGCCCCTGCACATCCTGACGACATCGCTCGTCCTGGGCACGACCTTTTCCTTTTACGCGCCCGCCCGCATGGCGCTGCTGCCCAATCTGCTTCCTGATGACATGGCTTTCAACGGCGCCACGCTCAGTTATTCCGGCACCCGCCTCATGGGATTCTTCGGTCCCGTGCTCGCCGGCTTCCTGCTTGATCTCACCAACATCGGGGTGACCTTGACCGTGCAAGCGGCGCTCTTTGCGGTCGGCGCCCTGATCTATATCAAAGCGACTCATTTCCTGCCCCGGCCCAAACGCAAGAAAAAAGAGCAATTCGGCATCTTCGGCGGCCTTAAGGCGGTCATACGCTACCTGCAACAGAATCAAGCGCTTTTTGCCTTGACCCTGCTCGCGCTCGTCTTTGTGCCCTTCGGCATGCCATACCAGAAGCTGATGCCGATCTTCGTACGCGATGTGCTGGCGGAAGGTCCGGCTATGCTCGGCCTGCTCGTCGGCAGCGCCAGCCTGGGCTCGGCGATTTCCGGCTTCGCCATCGCCATCATCCCCGATGTCTACCCCAAGGGCAAAGCGATTCTGTTATTTTCCAGCCTCTTTGGCATCGGTTTGGTTTTCTACGCCTTTGTGAGCAATTCGAATATCGCCCTGGCGGTTATCTTTATCGTCGGCGTTTTTTCCGGCTTGTTCCTGACGGTGATAAACGCCCTGCTGGTCACCATGATGCCGGACGATATGCGCGGCCGCATGATGAGCCTCTGGGGCATGGTCTGGGGGCTGATTCCGCTAACGACCCTGATTGGCGGCACAATCGCCGAAGTCTGGGGCATCTCAATCGTTTACATCGCCGGTGGCGCAACCGTCGCCGTCACCTGCGCCTTCATGGTGGCGACCCGCTCGCCCTTGCTCGATCTCTAGGAGAGCGCGCCCCCATGGTCCTGATTCTGCACAATCACGAAATCCGCGGACTAATGGATATCTCCGATTACATCGACGCCGTCGACGCCGGCTACCGCGAATACGGCAATGGCAACGGCGCTGCTTTCCCGCGCAAAAATCTCTGGATCAAAGGGGACAAAAGCGATACCTACGGCGGTCATCTGCCCGGGGGCAGCAAAGCTTCCTTCAAGTTCAAAGCCGGTCTGCTGCCCGGCTTGAGCGGCGCAGGCGTCAACGCCTACACCGCCGGCTTACCGGGTGGGCTCAAGACCTTCATGTTCCTCTTCAACACTGACACCGGCGCGCTCGCCGCCATCATGGAAGTCATGTACCTTAGCTGGCTCAAAACCGCCGCCGTTTCCGCGCTGGCGACGCGTCATCTGGCGCCGCCCAACAGCCATGTGCTGGCGCTCATCGGCAGCGGACGCCACGCCCGCTCGCAACTCTACGGCCTGACCCACGTCGCCGATATCCAACGCGTGCAAGTCTACAGCCGCAGCGCAGACAATCGCCACGCATTCTGTGAGAGGATGAACGCCGAACTCGGCATTGACGTCGCCCCGGTAGCTTCACCCGCCGCCGCCCTTGAAGACGCTGACATTGTCACCGCCATCACCACCTCGTCCGAGCCTGTATTCGACGGCGCCGACCTGCCCGACAAGCCGCTGCATATCAACGGCTTAGGCGCCCATTATCCCTGGGTACGGGAAATCGACACCCATACGGTCGTTAATAGCCGCGTCTTCGTCGATGTCTTGCGACAGGGCATCAGCGAGAATGGCGAAATCGTTATTCCAATCGAAGAAGGCGTCATCGACGAAACGCATGTCGCCGGCGACCTCGGCGCGCTTGCGGCCCGCGCCGTCGCCGCTCGCTTGCCTGACACCAAATGGACACTCTTTCTCTCCGGCGGAACCGGCATTGACGATATCGCCGTCGCCACCCGTCTCTATCAGCGCGCGCTGGAACGTGGCGTTGGTACTGAATTCGAATTCAATCAATCTTATGAATTTGAGCTATAACTATGCTGACGCGACATCACGAAGTTCAACATCAAGGTGACCATTTCGCGCATGAGCTAGGCAGCCGCGAAGATCCGCTTGCGCCTTTGACAACAACGCTGATGTCTAACTCCCCTTCCCTAGCTTGCTGGATGCCCGCCAGAAGTGGCTGTGTCTACGCGCCGCTAGAGATGGCGGGAAGGGGCCGGAGGATCGGGTTGTAGTGGCTCTCTTCCTGCGCAATCACGAACTCCGCGGCCTGATGGCGCCCTCCGAATACATCGACGCCGTCGAAGACGGCTACCGCGAATTCGGAGCAGGCCTGGGCGCTGCCTTCCCGCGCGAAAACCTATGGATCAAAGGTGACAACGCTGAAAGTCAACGCGGCGGCCATCTGCCAGCCGGCAGCAAAGCCTCCTTCAAATTCAAAGGCGCGCTCTTGCCCCGTCTCGGCGGCGCCGGCCTGAACGCCTACACCGCTGGCTTGCCCGGCGGCTTGGAGACCCTCTTCTTCTTGTTCGACACCGATACTGGCGCCCTCGCCGCCGTCATGGAAGTCCTTTACTTCGACTGGCTCAAGACCGCCGCCGTATCCGCGCTGGCTACACGCTACCTTGCGCCAGCGGGCAGCGCAATCATCGCCCTCTTTGGCGCCGGACGCCACGCCCGTTCACAACTCCACGCCCTGACGCAGGTGGCGAGCATCAAGCGCGCGCAAGTTTACAGCCGAGACGCCGCAAAACGCCGCGCCTTCTGCGACAAGATGACTGCCGAACTCAGCATCGACATCGTCCCGGTTAAAACGCCGGCCGCGGCCTTGTCCGATGCCGATATCGTCACCACCATCACTACATCGCACGAGCCCGTCTTCGCTGGCGCTGACCTGCCCGATAAGCCCCTGCACATCAACGCCATGGGCGCCCACTATCCCTGGGTGCGCGAAATCGATCAATACACGGTCGTCAACAGCCGCGTCTTCGTCGATGAGCTGCAGCAAGGCTGGAAGGAAGAAGGCGAAATCATCATGCCCCTGGATTCCGGCGCAATCGACCAAAACCATGTCATAGGCGACCTCGGCGCGCTGGCAGCTGGTAAACTAGACGGACGCGAAGCCGAAACGCGCTGGACGCTCTTTCTCTCCGGCGGTACCGGCATTGAAGATGTCGCCGTCGCCAGACGACTCTACGACAAAGCGGTCGCGCGCGGCATCGGTACCGAAATTCAGTTTAATCAACCGTACGAATACGAATTGTAAGGAGAAGACCTACATGCTCACACACGAAGCGCTGAAACGAGACACCGCCCGCCGCGTCAAACGCGTGCAAGCCATGATGAAGGAGATGGACCTCGACGTCATGATCATCACCGGCCAAGCTATGCCCGGCGGCATGGGCGGGATCCGCTATATCACCCACGCTCACCTATGGGGCGGCGTCGCCTATGCCGTCCTCGGCGCCGATGACCCCTACCCCTGGCTGCAAGTCTGGAGTTCGTACCAAGCCGTCTGGAGCCGCAACGAAACCACTACCCTGCCCGAGCGCGTGCTCTCGCCCTACGAAGACATCGTCGCCGCCACCGCCGACAACGCCAAGGAATACGCCACCGGCAGCAAACGCATCGGCATGGTCAATATGAGCAAGCTCATGGGCTTGGGCACCTATAACGCCTTCGTCAAGGAACTCGCCGGTTACGAACTGGTCGAAGTCACCAACGAGTTCAACGAAATCCGTCAGATCAAATCGCCCTTCGAGCTGGAAGCGATCCAACAGAACGGCGCCATCCTCGATTCAGCGATGGATGTATTCAAGGATGTCGCCGGCGTCGGCGTCCGCTATTGGGATGCCTGCGCCGCCGTCGAAGGCTACATCAAATCCTTCGGCGCCTTCTGGGGCCGCACCAAGCTCGCTATCGACGGCACGCCCTACACCGTGCCCACACCCAAAGACCTTCGCATGGGACGCGACGACATCATCAACTTCGAGATCGTCTATGAATCGCCCTACGGCTACTGGCTGGAGATGACGACCGTATTCTCTTTCGATCCCCTGCCTGACGATGTGCAGGCGCTCCTAGACGGTTATCTGGCGGCGGTCGAATCGTCATCGGCGGTGGCAAAAACCGGCGCCACTTTCCGCGATATCTCCGAAGCCAACGACAAGGCGCTGCGCGATCGCGGCTTCCCCGTGGACGGCAAGCACACGCCTGACTGCCATAGCACTGGCCTCGATGGCAGCGACGGACCCAATTCAATGAGCGGACCTGATTTCGTCCTGAAATCAAATATGGTACTCTCCTACCATCCAGGCACGGTGCTGGAGAACGACCGCGGCTTCCTGATCTCGGATAATTTTCTGGTCACGCCCGAAGGCGCCTTCCGTCTCTCGCCACACCACGCCGACCGCTACTACATGCAATTGGAGGCGTAATCAGCCATTCGTCAGGCCATGTAGCCCCCCGCGCGACAATGCCGCCGCCCCCACGCAAAATACCTTGCGTCCCGCTGCGTCATAACTTCCCTTCCCTAGCTCGCTGGGGAAGGGGCCGGGGGATGGGGTTTGCCGCTCGCAACGCAAACAAGGAGTAGAATTATGATTGATAATACAGCCATCTCAATCGTCGGCGAATTCGTCGCGAATCGCCACTACGACGACCTCAGCGACCTCGCCATCACCCGCGCCCGCCAGGTCACGCTCGACTTCATCGGCACGATGCTCGGCGGCTACCAAACCCGGCTCGGCGCTTTAGCCGCTGATTACGCCGCGCAGATGCAGCCGGGCGACGATGCGGCAATCGTCGGCGACGGACGGCGCAGCACGCTCGAAGGCGCCGCCTGGGCCAACGCCACCATGGGCAAATACCTCGGCATGGATGATTCTCATCGCACCGCGGGCCATGTCGCCTCCCAGCTGGCGCCGGTCGCGCTTGCGCTCGGCGAGCGCTTGAGGCTCACCGGCGAGCAGTACATACTCGCGCTGGCGGTCGGCTATGACGTCATGGACATGGTTCATTCGGCCGTCGACAGCTGGCAGCGCGAACGCGGGATGGATCACAAGAGCCAAGCCGGCACCTTCGGCAGCGCCGCCACCGCCGCCAAGGCGATGGGCTTGCCCGCCGACAAAATCAAGAACGCGCTGGCGCTGGCGATGGATATGGCTTGCGGCACCGAACAATACGTCTGGGACGCCGGCAGCTGCGATACCAAAGACCTGCTCGCTGGCTACGGCGCGCGCAACGGCATCTACGCCGCCAAGCTGGCCGATTTCGGCTTCCGCGGTCCTCCCGGCGCCCTCGACGGCGAATACGGCTACTTCCACGCCTTCGGTCCCGGCTATGACGAAGCCTTCCTCGACGCGCTGGACGGCGAGGCGCTGGCGCGCACCGGCTTCAAGCCACACGCCGGCTGCCGCCACGTCCACTCCTGCGTCGATGCCACACAGGAACTCCTGAAATCCGGCCGCCCCAATCTTGACGCCATCACCTCAATCGAAGTCAATACCTACCTCGAAGCGATCACGCCCGAGTTCCGCGTCAACTACGAGCCACAGGTAATCGGTCAAGCCGGCTTCAGCTTGCCGGTCACTGTATCCGTCATCCTGACCCGCGGCAACTGGTTCCGCGAAGATATCGAAACCTTTGACGAGCCGGAACAAAAGCGTTTGCGCCAGTTGGTCAAAGTCGGTCTCGATGAAGAAATCCAGGCGGGCCACCCCTTGACCAATGGCTGCGAAGTCCGTATCACGACCGATGACGGCACGCTGTACAAAGGCCGCGTCGAATACGCCAAAGGCGAGCCGGAGAATATGCTCGCCGATGCTGAATTCGAAGAGAAATTCCGCTACCTGGTTGGCGATATGCTGCCGCCCGATCAAATTGCTCATATTCTCGATCGCTGCGCGCAACTGGAACATCTCGCCGATGTCGGCGAACTCGTCCATCTCACCGTCCCACAACATGAAATGGCGCTCAAATGACAACATTTGATCCTCGCTACAATGGCAATTGCAGGCGCGACCTATCAGGTCGCCCGCAGACTCTCGCGATACCTGAGAGGTGAACCATGAAAATCACCAAAATCACATCCACAATCGTCAATATCAACCGAAGCCGCGACCTGGCGACCGCCTACGGCGTCTCGACGGCGACCAACACCGTCGTTGTACAGGTGGAGACCGATGACGGCATCACCGGCATCGGCCAAACAGTCTCGGGCGGCGCTTGGGGCGGGGACACCGTCGAGACCGTCAAACACCATATCGACGATCGCCTGGCGCCAGCATTGCTGGGAAACGATCCCTTCAATATCGAAGGCTTGCATCAGCGCATGCATGAGGCGCACCGCTCCGCCGTCAACGCGCGAACCGCCCTCGACTTCGCCTGTTGGGACATCAAGGGCAAAGCGCTTGGAGTGCCAGTCTATGAATTGCTCGGCGGCGCTTGCATGCCCGGCGCCGTCTGCCACGGCTTCGTCGAACGCGAAGAGCCACAGGCGATGGCGGCGCGGATTCAAGAGATGTCCGCCGAAGACGGCTGGACCTGGTACAAGACCAAGATCGGCTTCACCATCAAAGAAGACCTGGCTTGGTATCGTCAACTGCGCGATCTGGTCGGCGACGAAATTCGGTTTCAGCTTGACGGCAATACGGGGTATACTCTCGGCGATGCCGTGCAAGCATTGACATCTTTGGAACGGATGGGCGGCGTCGCTCTGTTTGAGCAGCCCGTGCGTTATCTCGATGAGATGGCGCATTTGGCAACGCGCCTTGAGACGCCGCTGCAAGCCGACGAATCGACGGGCGGCGGTCCACGCAGCGCATACGAAATCGCAAAGGAAAGAGCGGCTCATGTCTTGCATTACAAGATTCATCGCTATGGCGGTTTGCTGCCCTGTCAGCGCATGTCGGCAATCGCCGAAGCAGCCGGCTTGGAAATCTCGGTCGCGCCTTATTTCGATATCATCGCCGCCGCCGCCGCCCACCTGGCCGCCGCGACTCCCATCGCCAAATGGCCCGCCGGTTTCTCCGATATGACCGATACCATCCTCGCCGAGCCCTATGAACCGGACGGTCAGATCATGAAACCACTGCAGAAACCGGGACTTGGCGTTTCAATTGATGAGGACAAACTCGCTTACTACGCAGCCCAACAGTGAATCATTTAGCGAGAGTTCACAAGCGAGAGAGCGATAAGGAGGTAGCTATAGCCAATAATCGTGCATGAATCGTCTGCTAATATCGTTTCACGCTAACACAAGAAGGAGATAACCGTGAAAGCAGTAAGACTTCTTTTACTCGTCAGCCTTGTCGCCCTCATCGGCGCCTTGGCTATTGTTCCGGCGACGGCGCAGGACGACATGACCGAATTCGTCTTCGCCCACAGCGGGCCCATCCGTCCAATGGACGCCCACTCGCATTGGTATGGCTCCACTCACTGGATGCTCAGAATCTACTACGATTGCCTGATCGGGCGCGCCGCCGATGGCGACGGTTACGACGCCGAAGCCGCGCACAGCTGGGAAGCCGTCGACGACACCACCTGGCGCTTCCACCTGCGCGAAGGCAATACCTTCCACAATGGCGAGCCACTCGACGCCAATGCCGTCAAATGGAATATCGACCGCGTACGCCACCCAATCGGCGATATCCCGCTCTATCAGCAATGGGCTTTCGTCAAAGAAGTCATCGTCGTCGATGACCTCACTGTCGATATCACCACCGAAGAGCCCCATGCCTACTTCGAGTATGACGTCAGCTACAACGGCTGTGAGTTGATCCCGCCCGCCTACTTTGAAGAAGTTGGCCAAGAAGAATTCAACCGCAACCCCGTCGGCTCCGGTCCTTTCACTCTGGTCGAACTCAGCGAGAACGATCGCTACGTCTTCCAAGCTTGGGACGACTACCACAGCGGCCGGCCCGAAGTCGACCGTGTTGTCTTCCAGGTAATTCCTGAACCATCGGCGCAGGTCGCCGCCTTGCTCGCTGGGCAAATTGACATGATGACCGGCGTGCCCGTGCCCGACCGTGAAAACCTCGAAGCCGCCGAAGGCATTTCCCTGCTCCGCGAGAGCGCGAACGTCATGTACCACTATTACGCTCGCGTCGATACCGAGAGCGGCGCCTTCCCCGAGACCTTCCCCGACTATCAGCCGGCCACCCTGGATATCAATGTGCGCAAAGCCATCACCCACGCCCTCGACCGTCACCTGCTGGCTGAAGTGCACGGCGCCGCTGAGGCTCGCCTGGCGCGCGTCTGCTCCTACTATCCGGAAGGCTTCGCCGAAAAATACGCCGATCCCGATATCATCTCCGAATGGTACAACCCCGATCTGGCGAAGGAATACCTGGCTGAAGCTGGCTACGCCGAGGGCGAAGGGCCCACCCTTTACCTCGATACCCCCGCCGTTGGGCGTGGTGGTGGCGCCAAAGAAGTAGCCGAAGTTGCCGCCGCCCTGCTCGAGGAGGTCGGCTTCACCGTCGACTTGACTGTCCGCGACGCCTCCGCCTTTGCGGTAGAAGTTCAGCGCAGCGGAAACAACCGCGATCTGATGCTGGCGACCCTGGGCTGCGGTCCCGCACTGCTGCCGCTCTTCTATCAATGCGACTGGAATGCGGTCGCTTACAGCATTTGCGACGAAGACTGGGATGCGGTAGCCGAAGCGATCCAGGTGACCATCGATATGGATGAACGCCTCGCCCTCTGGGAACAGTGGTGGGAATTCTACATCGACCTCACCCAGACGATCACCGTCTTCGAAGTCACCGGCGTGATGGCGCTGAATACGGCCGAGTTCGACTTCACGCCGCGCAAAGACGGCTGGATGATCTTCCGCGACCTCAGACTCGCGGATATGTAATCCACCCCTCTAGGCTAGCGACAACGGAACTAGCTCCCCTTCCCTCTATATGGGGGAAGGGGTTGGGGGATGGGGGTTTCCTTGCGCGGATTCTTCATCAGCCGAATGATCCAATTGGTCGTGACGATGTTCATCGTCTCCGTTGTTGTCTTCTTCATCCTGCGCCTCAGCGGCGACCCCATCCTGGTAGTCGCGCCCGATTTCTTCAGCGAAGAACAAATCGAGCAAATGCGCAAATTCTGGGGCTTTGACCGACCGATTGGCGAGCAGTACCTCAACTTTGTCGCCAAAGCGATCACCGGTAATTTCGGCACGTCGTATCTCGCCAAACGTCCGGCCATGGAGCTCGTCTTTGAACGCCTGGGCTACTCCTGGATGCTTGCCGCAGCTGCCGCCGCCATCGGCTTGACCATCGCCATCCCGCTTGGTATCCTCTCGGCGCTCAAGCGCAACAGCTTTGTGGACTTGATCATCACTTCTCTCTCCTCACTGGGCACAGCCATGCCCAGCTTTTGGCTGGGGCTCATGCTGATTATCGTCTTTTCAGTTCATTTAGGGCTGCTGCCAGTCTTTGGCGCCCTGGAACCAAAAGCCATAATCCTGCCCTCGGCCACGCTCGGCGTCGGCATGGCTGCCCGCCTTTCTCGCATGACCCGCTCCGCCATGCTCGAGGTGCTCAATCAGGATTACGTGCGCACCGCCCACAGCAAAGGCTTGATGCACAAAACCGTCGTCATGCGCCACGCCCTGCGCAACGCCCTCATCCCGATCGTCACCGTTTTTGGCTTGCAACTCGGCTGGCTCTTGGGCGGCTCCGTCGTCGTCGAGAGCGTCTTCTCCTGGCCCGGCCTGGGAAGGCTTATGATCGACTCGATCAGCGTCCGCGATAATACCGTTGTGCAAGCCGGTCTATTGTTCTTTTCTTTGTCATTTATTCTGATCAACTACGCGATTGACGTGATCTATATCATCCTTGACCCGCGAATCAAGTTCCAATAGCTTATGACGATGGCTACCACTCAAAGCGCCCAACAAGCAAAAGACATTGCCATTGCCGACCTGCCCGCCCGCCGCAGCCTTCCCCTGCAGCTTCTGTCCATCTTGCTTAAAAGCCCTGTCGGCGTCGCCGGCAGCCTCATCGTGACCGCTGTCGTGCTATTGGCTTTTGTCGGACCACTGATTTCGCCGCACGATCCTTTGAACCGCAACATCCGCTCCCGCTTCAAACCACCGGGTTTTGTTGACCAGAGCGGAAAGGTATATTCGCTTGGAAACGACCAACTCGGTCGCGATATCCTCAGCCGCATCATCGCCGGCAGCCGCGTTTCCGTGCTCGTCGGCGTCATTTCCGTCCTCATCTCCGGCACGATCGGCGTCATCTATGGCCTTATCAGCGGCTTCGTCGGCGGCATCCTCGATAGCGTCCTCATGCGCATCGTCGACGGCTTGCTCTCCATCCCTTTCATCATCCTCGTCATCGCCATATCCGGCGTCGTCGGCGCCGGCCTCTCTACCCTTATCCTCATCCTCGGCTTCACCGGCTGGATCACCTACGCCCGCGTCATCCGCGGCGAGGTGCTGAAAGTCCGCGAAATGGATTATGTCATGGCCGCTTACGCCCTCGGGCAGAGCCGACCTAAGGTCATGTTTATGCACATCTTGCCCAATGTGGTCGCCTCCGCTATCGTCCTCGCGGCCGTGCAGGTCGGCGTAACCATCCTGGCCGAATCCTCGCTCAGCTTCCTCGGCTTGGGCGTCAAGCCGCCAACCGTCACCTGGGGCTTGATGCTCTCCGACGGCCGTCAATATATCAACAGCGCCTGGTGGATGACCCTCTACCCCGGCATCGCCATCACCATCACCGTGCTCGGCGTCGTCTTCCTCGGCGATTGGCTGCGCGACTTCCTCGATCCCAACGTCCGCGGCCGCGCATAGGTGGCGACGATGAACGCATCCCCACAATTTCGAGTCCTGCGCTCGCGCGCAACCGAGACGCACAATAACCTGCGAGAAGAAATCCTGGCAGCGCTGGAATCGATAATCTTTGAGTCATACCACAACAGCTTTACCATCCGGGCTGATCTGGAAGTGGCTTTCGCCGCCGAAGTCCAATCGAAGTTTGCTGTCGCCGCGCACTCCGGCACGATGAGCCTCTTCCTCGCCCTGCGCGCCTGCGACATTGGACCCGGCGACGAAGTGATCACTGTCGCCAATTCCGATATTTCTACCACCGGCGCAATCAGCCAATGCGGCGCCATTCCCGTCCTCTGCGACGTTCTCGCCAACGACTATACGATCAATACCGATCTGGTCGAACGTTCGATTACCGACAAGACCCGCGCCATCATGCCCGTGGATATGCACGGCCATCCCGCCAATGTAAAAGCATTGCGTCCCCTCGCCGATCACTACAATCTAAGAATTGTCGAAGACGCTGCCTTGGCTGCGGGCGCCTGCGACTACGGACTGCCTGTTGGCGCCTTCGCCGATGTCACAGTATTTAGCTTTTCTCCCTTCAAGCCGCTTGGCAGTTCCGGCAATGGCGCAATGCTCGTCACCAACGATGAAGAGATATGCGACAAACTGCGCCTCCTGGTGGGCTACGGGCATGATCCGCTACGTCACGGCGTCAAAGACGGTTACCAGAACTACACAGCGGAAGGTTATAACGTCCCGCTTGATGCCCTTGAAGCGGCTGTGCTTTCCGTAAAACTCCCCTACCTGAAAGAATGGACCGCAAAGCGCCGCGCGATAGTGGCTGCGCTGCAAGATGGCTTGGCCGGCGCCCCGGCGAGATTGCCCAGCTTCCGCCCCGAATCCGCCCCGACATTTCGGTCTTACATGATCTGCGTCGACCGACAATTCGAGATCTATCAGGGTTTGCGAGCCGCTGGTATCGAAGCTGCCTTCAGTTATGCCCCGCCGATATACCAATATTCCGTATATGCGGGCGCATTTCCCAATTCGAATGAGCTTAAGGTCACTGACCGACTGGCGAAAGAGCTGGTCAACCTGCCAATCACGCCTGAGTTCAGCGACAGCGACGTTGAGTATATGATCGAAACAACTAAAGACTTACTAGAGAAAACGTAGGGGCGACCGGCACGCTCGCCGCTCGCCCATGAGCTAAATTGTAGGGGCGACCCAAGGGTCGCCCACGAATTATAAGGAGCTTACTTATGACCCTGCTCGAACAAATCACCGACTACTCCCTCAACCTCCGCTTGGGCGACATCCCCGAAGATGCCCGCGATCTCGCCAAGACAATTCTCTTCGACTCGATCGGAACCGGCCTCGGCGGCTATCAGCGCGATCTCGGCCAGAAAGCCCTGCGCTACGCCACCACCATGATGCCCGGCGATGAAGCCTCCCTGCTTGGCGCCGGCGATCGCGCATCGTTGGAAGGCGCCGCCTTCGCCAACGGCGTCATGGTCAAGATACTCGGCATGGACGACTCGCACCGCTCCGCGGGGCACATCGCCTCCCAGGTTGTTCCCGTTGTGCTGGCGACTGCGGAAGCCTATGGCGCATCCGGCGCCGACATGCTGGTCGCCATCGTCGCCGCCTATGACTTCGCCGTTCGCGTCGGTCGGCAGGTCCGCCCGATGCAGCGCGCCCGCGGCCTCGATCTCAAGGGCACGCTTGGCGCGATTTCTTCCGCTCTCGCCGCCGCCCGCTGCGCCGGCTTCAATCGCGAACGCACAATCAACACCGTCGCCCTCGCCGCCGATCTGGCTTCCGGCACCGAGCAATATGTCTATGAAGGCGGTCCCTGCGATACCAAAGACTTGATTTCAGGCTTCGCCTCGCGCAATGCGGTCTTCGCCCTGCGCCTGGCGCAAGCCGGCTTCGACGGTCCCCGCGGCGCCCTCGATGGCGAATACGGCTTTTTCAGCGCCTTCGGGGACGGATTCGATCGCGATACCTTTGCCGACTTGGGCAAGGACTTCGCCATCCTCGGCGCCGGCTTCAAACCACATGGCGGCTGCCGCCACACGCACCAAGCCATCGACGCCGTGCAAGCCATCCAGGCACAGGGTCCCCTCGATACCAGCGAGATCGAATCGATCCGACTATCGACCTACGGCTACGCCACCCGCCCCATCTTCCGCGTCGATCCCAACCCGCCTTCGCGCGAAGTCGCCGGCTTGAGCATCCGCGTCTCCACCGCCGTCGCCCTCAAACAGGGAACCGCCTGGCGTCACGACTTCGCCCACTGGGACGATCCTGAAGTACGCCGCCTTCGCAATCTAATTGATGTACAAGTCGACAGCGATATCGAAGCGCGCTATCCCGAATTGAACGGTTGTCGCCTGCAAATTTCACTGGCGGATGGCGCCTTGCGCGAGAGCTACGTTCCCAATATGAAGGGCGAACCGGAATTCCGCATGACTGACGGCGAAATGCGCGAGAAATTCCACATGCTCACCCGCGACCTTTTCCCACAGCAACAAGCCGATGCCATCTATGCCATCTGCAATAATCTGGAATCACTCGACCGCATCAGCGACCTGACCCATCTATGCGCCGCCGCGGCGCCCGTCGCCGCCTGAGGAATCCGGGGTTCCAAGCGTATCTCTATCAATATTACGACAATGTCCTTAGACTGCTCCCCCTCCCTACTGCTTAGCGAGGACAGGACAGGTTTCATCGGATAGGATGTGAAAGCGACAGTGCAGCAATTTCAAGCCTCAAAATAGACGAAAGCTGTAGGGGCGACTCTGTGAGTCGCCCAAAAGCCCGTGAAAATGTACTGCTTTGGGCTCGAACATTCGCCGAACGAAAACTGTCCTGCCGTCAGTAATGCTTAGGGGAGGGGTTGCCTTAGAATGTACCAGCCTCTATCGCTCACCCGCACGAAACCGCTGACGATAAAACCCGCTTCCAGCAAATCTGTCATCGCCGCGCGCAGATGCTGCTGCCATCGCATGGCTCGCTGAATATCCACCTCCTTTAATTCAGCGATATTCGCTGGAATCTCAATGCCATACATCTCGTTACTCCGCGATTTCAGCCGCTCGCGCCGCAATGCGCCGTCCTCATCCACAAACACCAATTTTCTAAAGTCTACATTATTGAATGGGCTAACTCCCCTTCCCTCTGGATGGGGGAAGGGGCTGGGGGTTGGGGGTGAGGCATAGCTGCCAGCAGCCAGCGCAATCACATGTGTCGCCTCCAACTCCCATTGCGCCTCCAGCCGATCGCTCGCCAACCCCGCGTTAATGCCGTCCTGCATGACGCCATAATGATCGACCGAGTATCCCCGCGCCGTCACGCCAAGTCGATTAAAATTAAAATTCGCGTTGCCAGCCTGCATCGGGTCAAAAGTCCAAGCCATCCAACGATATCCCTGCGCCAGCGCCCACTCGCGCTGCGCCAGCTTCAATTGGAGGCCGATGCCCTGTCCCTGGAAATCCGGATGAACGCCCGCCATATGCGACCACAGCCAAAGCTCGCCATCGCGCAGCGTCCCGAAACCAAAACAAAAACCAACGAGCTGCTCCCCCGCCAGCACCTGGCTGTTTCTACGCGCCACGACGTGGCTGTGTCTACGCGCCACCGCCCCGATCACCGCCCCGCCGCTATGCGCTATCGCCCGCAGCGTATGCGGCGAGCTGACTTCCACATCGCGCATCCTCCAGACCGCCTTCTGCAGGTCGACGGTCGCCAATAGATCGTCCATATCGATCAATTGTCGAATCACAATGTCGCGGACCATACGCAACCCGTTCGCTGCTGATTGAACGCCGGTGATAATAGCGCGAGCGCGTCATGACCGCAAAGCGCGGGTCATTTTGCAATCCTTCCCTGCCGTCTTATAATCGGAGCGGCGTCAATTGCTTCGCATCGCCTTACGCCTTAGGAGCGAGAACTTGCCACACCAGCGGCTTTACCCGTCAATACTAGATGCCATCGGCAATACGCCCCTGGTCGAACTGTCGCGTATCACCCGAAGCCACCATGGGCGCATCTTCGCCAAGATCGAATTCCTCAACCCCGGCTACTCCAAGAAAGATCGTATCGCCCGACAAATGATTGAAGACGCCGAAGCGGAAGGCGCGCTCCGCCCCGGTGACACCGTCGTTGAGCTCACCAGCGGCAATACCGGTACCGGCTTTGCGATCGTCTGCGCCGCCAAAGGCTACCGCTTTGTCGCAGTGATGTCCCGCGGCAACTCGATCGAACGCGCCCGCATGATGACCGCGCTCGGCGCTGAAGTCGTGCTCGTCGATCAATGTCCCGATTCAAAGCCGGGCGAAGTCTCCGGCGCAGACCTGGCGCTTGTCGAAGACAAAGCCCGTGAGATCGTGCGTCAACGGGGCGCCTTTCGCGCCGATCAATTCCAGCTCGCTGGCAACTCGCGCGCCCACTATCGGCATACAGCCCCCGAAATCATGGCGCAATCCGGCGGCATCAATGCCTTCTGCGATTTCATCGGCAGCGGCGGCTCCTTCGCCGGCTGCGCCCAGTATTTCAAAGAACGCGACCCGACAATACAATGCTATGTCGTCGAACCAAAGCGTGCGGCCGCCTTCGCCGGCGAGACGGTGACGCGTCCCAATCACAAAATCCAGGGCGGCGGTTACGCCATGCCCGATTTGGCGCTGATCGATCGCGCGCTGGTCGATGGCTTCCTGCAAGTTACCGATGCCGACGCTGCCGATATGGCGCGCCGCCTGGCAAAAGAAGAAGGTCTATTCGCCGGCTTTTCGTCAGGCGCAAACCTCGCCGCCGCACTGCAACTCCTTCAAGGCGCGCACCAGGGCGAGCGCATCGCCATCCTGCTCCCCGACTCCGGCTTGAAATACCTCAGCACAGATCTCTGGACCTGAATCATGAGCGACATGCCAAGTCAAGAAGACATCGTCCGCTGGATCCGCCACCACCACGAATCCCTCTCGCCCAGCCAGCGAAAGGTCGCGCAGTTCCTGCTTGAAGGCGGCATCAACGTCATACACTTGACCATCACCGAAATCGCCGAAGCCGTCAGCGTCAACTCTTCGACGGTCGTGCGCACGGCGCAGGCGCTCGGCTTCGAGGGCTTCCCCGAGCTGCAATCCATGCTGCGCAAACAATTCCTCAATCAAGCCAAGATCGCCCAACGCATGCAAATCGGCTCGCAGCAGCTGCTGGAAGAACTCTCAACAGCCCGTCAAGAAGACGCCCACTTGCTAAACACCGTCCTGCGCGACGAAGTGCAAACCCTGCTCGACCTGCCGCAACATGTCCCCACCCATATCTTTGATGAAGCCGTTGACATGATCGATCGCGCCGGGCACGTCTACATCATCGGCTTGGGCGCGTCTTTCCCGCTCGCGCTCAACTTCGGCATCGTCCTGCGCTACATCCGTCCCCATACCACCGTGCTGACGCCGGGCATTGATCCCATCCCAGCCCAGTTGACGCCACTAAAAGAGGGCGACCTGATTTTCTCGCTCTGCTTCGCCCGTTATACCCGCGAGACCCTGACCGTAATGGAAGTTGGCTCGCAGCGCGGCGCTGCCGTGCTGACTGTCACCGACAGCCACGTTTCGCCGGCCGCCACCCGCTCCGATCTCGCTCTGATCGTGCCCTTCCGCCTCCGCCTCTACAGCAACACGGTGGTGCACTTCGCCTTGCTTGATGCTCTCCTCGGCGCCCTCTCCTTGCGCTATCCGGAGAAAACGCGCGAACGGCTCGAAAGCCTCGAAGAACTCTATACGCAATTCAACCTGCTCACCCTCAAGGGCGACTGACCAAATACTAAAAGTGTAGGGGCGACCGAACCGCTGTGTCGGCGGTCAGTGTCTACGCGACCTACGCGCGGCATTGGGTAGCCCTCCGCCACCGCCATCTCCTATGCCCGCACATTCGGATCTAGGGCGTCGCGCAGCGCATCCCCAATAATATTCAGTATCAACACCACCAAGGTAATCGTCATCCCCGGAAAAACCGCGATCCACCACTGCGTCCGCAAATAATTCCGCCCGTCCGCCAGCATCGCCCCCCACTCAGGCGTCGGCGGCCGCACTCCCAAACCGAGGAAGCTCAAGCTTGCGCCCGCCACAATCGCGCCCGATACGCCCAAGGTCGTCAAGACGATCATCGGTCCCAATACGCCAGGCAATATATGAAAAAACATGATGCGCATTGAACCAGCGCCCATGCCGCGCGCCGCCATCACGTACTCCATCTCGCGGATCGACAGCGTAATCCCGCGGATCAAACGTGAAAAAGTCGGCAGCGAGAAAAACGCGATCGCGATAATGACAATGATAATGTTGGAACCAAGCAGGCTCACCAGAAAAATAGCCAAAATCAGCCCGGGAAATGCCAAAATCAGATCCATCACACGCATGATCACATTGTCCGCCAGGCCGCCGAAGAATCCAGCGATCAAACCGAGCGGCGTACTGACGACGACAGCCAGACCAACGGACAAGAATCCCACCATCAGCGAGACGCGTCCCCCATAAAGCACACGGCTCATAATATCGCGGCCCAGCTTGTCCGTGCCGAAAGGATGAACCAGCGACGGCGCTTGATTCCGCTCCGGCGTATTCTTGCCGATCGGGTCGTAGGGCGTCACCTGCGGCGCGAACAATATCGCCAGCAGCATCAATAGCAGGCAAAACAGCCCAAACAGCGCCACCCGGTTGCGAACAAACTTGAGCAGCGCCCGCTGATATAAACCGTCGGGACGCCCGCGCTCCCATGCAAGATCGGCGCTAGGCATAACGTATCCGCGGATCGACAAAGGCGTAGATGATGTCGACGATCAAATTGACGAAGACGAAGGAGGCCGCCACCACGATCACAGCGCCCTGGATCATCGGATAATCGCGATTGCTGATGGCGTCAATCGCCAGCCGCCCAAGTCCCGGCAAACCGAATATGCTCTCTGTGATCACCGCGCCGCCCAGCAGCCCGCCGACGGACAAGCCAACTACGGTGATCACCGGAATCAGCGTATTGCGCAGCGCATGTCGCACCAGTACCTGTCGCCTCGCCAAACCCTTCGCCCGCGCCGTCCGCACATAATCCGTGCTCAACACTTCAATCATGCTTGAGCGTGTCAGTCGAGCGATCAGCGCGCTCTGCCCCACCGCCAAGGTCGCCACCGGCAAGACAAAATGCCGCCAGCTGCCCGTCCCTTGCACTGGCAGCACCCGCAAGCCCACCGAGAAAATCAGAATCAGCATCAACCCCAGCCAAAAGGTCGGGATGGAAAAGAAAAACACCGTCAGCACGATGCCGACTCTATCAATCCAGGTGCGCTGATTTACCGCAGTGATAACGCCAATGACCAGCCCGATAGAGGTGCCAACGGTCACGCTGAGGAAGGTGAGCGTCGCCGTGAAGGGAAACGCTCTCGCGATCACACCCATGACCGGTTCTCGAAACTTGACCGAGCGACCCAAATCTCCCTGCGCAAAGTCGCGCAGAAAGATCAGATACTGTTCGATAACCGGACGATCCAAACCCAGCTTCCGCCGGATTATCTCAATCTGCTCCGGCGACGCCCGATCACCAGCCATAATCTGCGCCGGATCACCCGGCAGCGCCACCCGCAGCATGACAAAGACGACCGTCGTCACCGCCAGGATCAGCGGAAAGGCAATCGCAATCCGGCGCAGGATGTATTGGCTCAAGTGAGGCGTCCTTTGCTCGTTTTCCCCCAACCTAAATCCCTCCCCCAAAATGAGGGAGGGACTTAACCACGCGGCAAGATACGTCTTTCTCCCCTTCCCTCTTTATGGGGCTGAAGAGCGGACACCTTTTCATTTCGCAGGATTTCGTTACAAAATCTGATCATTCCGCGGCAATTTTCGGGCGACCCAAGGGTCGCCCCTACGATTTTCGCCATAAATGAACCGTGTAGGGGTCAGCCTTGGCTGACCCGTCGC